>CATYVH010000011.1 GCA_958413765.1 uncultured Collinsella sp. | reverse complement strand
AGTAGAGGCTGACGGCCATGCCGAGGGTGTCGTAGCCGATGCCTAGGTTGGCGCTGGTTGCTGGGACGGTGATTTTGATCATGTGGGTCCTCCTGGGCGGGTCCGGCCGTTTAGTTCGCTGCTCGGGCAGTCCTGGCTCGCTCGGAAAGCACATTAAGTGCTTTCCGGCTCGTGCGGAACTCGCGACGAACTAAACGGCCGGACCCGCTCGCATGTTCGTCATCATCCCGAAAGCTAAATAAAAAGAAGGTGCGCCGGCTTTCGCCGGCGCTTAATAAGGGATCTAGTTGGTGCTCATTCGTTGGTGCTCATTCGTTTTGCTGCGGACTCGACGTAGCTGGCCATCTCATCGACGTCGCAGACGTCTTCGAAACGGACGGGTTTGGATTCGAGTTCGGCGAGCTGGGTCGGGGCGACCGTGTTGGTGGCCTGCTCGAGCACACGCATAGCCTCAAAATCATCCTCGGGAACGTCGAGCCCCAGGGCGTCGCAGCAGGCGCGTGGGAACTTGTAGGGGCTGGCGGTCGAAAGCAGCACGCGGGCCTTGGCGCCCTCGGCGGAAGCGACCTGCTCAAAGACGTGGTAGCCGCAAGCGGTGTGCGGGTCGATCACGTAGCCGTTCGCGTCCCAGCAGCTCTTGATGGCAGCGCGGACCTCGTCCTCGCTGGCCCAACCGCAGCCAAAGACGCTCTGAATCTTTGCCAGCAGTTCGGCGGGTACCTCGTAGCGGCCGGTCTGGGCAAGCTGCTCCATAAGGCCGGCAACGAGCTCACAGTCGCCGTCGGACAGGAAGTAGAGCATGCGCTCCAGGTTGGAGCTAATAAGGATGTCCATCGACGGCGAGATGGTCGTGAAGAACGGACGGTTGCGGTCGTAGACGCCGGTGGTCAGGAAGTCGGCGAGCACGTTGTTCTTGTCGCTGGCCACGACGAGTTTGGCGACGGGCAGACCCATGCGCTTGGCATAGTAGCCGGCCAGGATATCGCCAAAGTTGCCGGTCGGCACGCAGAACTCCACGGCATCGCCGGCCTCCAGGCGTCCGGCGCGCAGCAACTGCGCATAGGCGGCAAAGTAGTAGACGACCTGCGGCACCAGGCGGCCGACGTTGATGGAGTTGGCGCTCGAGAGCACCGTGCCGGCGGCCTCCAAGCGCTCGGCAAGTTCCTTATCGGCAAAGATGCGCTTGACGGCACTCTGGGCGTCGTCGAAGTTGCCGCGGATACCGCAGACGGCGACGTTATCGCCCTCCTGCGTGGACATCTGCAGATTCTGCACGCGGCTGACCTTGCCTTCGGGATAAAAGACGGTGATGCCCGTGCCCGGGGCGTCCGCAAAGCCGGCGAGTGCTGCCTTGCCCGTGTCGCCCGACGTGGCGGTGACGATCATGATGCGCTCGGCGCCGCCGTCCTTGGCGGAGGTGCGGGCCATAAGGCGGGGGAGCATCTGCAGGGCGACGTCCTTGAAGGCGCTCGTGGGGCCGCCAAAGAGTTCCATCACATAGGTCTGAGGGGCGTCGGCGCCCGGTGCGGCGTCGAGTTTGACGAGCGGCGTAACCTCTTCGCTCACGAACGTGCCGCGGTATGCCTCATTCACGCAGGCCGAAATTTCTTCGTCCGTGTAATCATTCAGTAACATTCCCAACACATCTTGAGCGATTTCAAAGTACGATTTATCTGCAAGCGAGCTGATATCGAGTTGCTGGGTGCCCAGCTCGTCCGAGACAAACAAACCCCCGTCGGGAGCGATGCCGGTACGGATTGCCACCTTACTTGAGCACGATAAAGTGCGTCCTCGTGTACTATGATAAGTTCCCATATAACACTGCTCCTCGGATGCCTTGGTCCCAATCGGTGAAACCATGGTATCAGAGCGCGCAAAACAGGTTTGCAGAGGCTTTTAGAAAGGTAACCTCAAGCCCATGATTAAGATTGCCAAGTTTGGCGGCTCGTCGGTCGCCGACGCCGAACACTTTAAGAAGATCAAGGCCATTGTCGATGCCGACCCGGCCCGCCGTTTTGTGGTGGTTTCTGCCTGCGGTCGCCGCTTTAAGGGCGATACCAAGGTGACCGACCTGCTCTACTTGGTTAACGCACACGTTAAGTACCACGTGTCGTGCGAGGAGCTGCTCGAGGACATTGGGCAGCGCTATTTTGATATCGCTGACGAGCTGGAGCTCACCTATCCCATCCGCGAGGAGTTCGCGGCCTTTGCCGAGCGCGCCCGTTCCGGTGGCTACTCCACCGAGGAACTCGTGAGCCGCGGCGAGTACTTTACCGCCCGTCTGATGGCCGAGTACCTGGGCCTGCCGTTCCTGGATGCCGCGACGGTCGTGGCGTTCCATCATGACGGTACGCTCAGCATGAACCGCACCGCCGAGCTGGTGCAGGAGTACGGCCAGCAGGGCGGCTTTGTTATGCCCGGTTTCTACGGCGCGACGCGTGAGGGGCAGATCAAGCTGCTCGACCGTGGCGGCGGCGATATTTCCGGCTCGATTCTGGCCAAGTGCCTTGGTGCCGACCTGTACGAGAACTGGACTGACGTCTCGGGTTTCTATTCTGCCGATCCGCGTATTGTTCCCGAGGCCCAGCCCATTGCGCGCGTTACCTACGAGGAGCTACGCGAGCTTTCGTACATGGGCGCAAGCGTCCTGCACGAGGAGGCCGTGTTCCCCGTGCGCGAGGCGGGTATTCCGCTGGTCATCAAGAACACCAATGCGCCGCAGGACCCCGGCACCATCATTAGCGAGACGGCCGACGAGGGTGAGGCGGAGCCTATCATTACCGGCGTGACCGGCAAGCGCGGCTTTGTCGCCATCAACGTTGCCCGCGACCGCACCAAGCCCCGTGTCGGCTTTATGCGCCGTGCACTTTCGGTGTTCGAACGCTATGACGTTTCCGTCGAGCATATGCCCACCGGCGTCGACCGCTTTGGCGCCGTGGTGCAGGAGCAGGATGTGCACGACTCGCTGTACTCACTCGTGGGTGACATCCAGCAGGAGGTCGAACCGCTCGAGATCGAGGTTGTCGAGGGCTTGGCGCTCATCGCGACCGTCGGTCGTAACCTGCGCGGCCGCGCAGGTATCTCGGGCCACCTGTTTGGCATGCTCGGCCAGGCCGGCGTGAGCGTGCGCATGATTTCGCAGAGCTGTGACGAGATCAACATCATTATCGGTGTCGAGGAGAAGGACTTCGACCTGGCGATTCGGACCATTTACCGCGCCTTCTCCGACGAGAACGGCATTGTGAAGGTCTCCGACCTGGAGGCTCCCGTGCCGGTCGATCCCGCCCCGGCCGCGCTCCACAAGTAGCTGCTATCCCAGTAGATTTTTGGGACTTGCCTCAAAAACTACGGCGGGGCGTTTCGTTTCGGTTTCGTTCCGACGGGGCGGGTTTCGTGCCCGCCCTGTTCTTGTATACACTGGCAACAATAATCGGCCTGCTCGGCGTGCGGGCAAAAGCCACAGCCTTTAAAGGGGGAAGCATGAAACAGTACACGGTTGCTATTTTGGGCGCGACGGGAGCCGTGGGCACCCAGATGCTCGAGTGCCTCAACGAGCAGGAGTTTCCGGTCGGCAAGCTCAAGCTGCTAGCGAGCGCGCGCTCTGCGGGCAAGACCGTCGAGTTCCGCGGCGAGCAGGTTGTGATTGAGGAGGCTTGCCCCGAGGCCTTTGAGGGCTGCGACATCGTGCTCGGCGCCGCCGGCGACGATATTGCGAAGGAGCTACTGCCCGAGGCCGTCAAGCGCGGCGCCGTCGTGGTCGACAACAGCCACGCCTTCCGCATGGATCCCGAGGTGCCGCTGGTCGTGCCCGAGATCAATGCCGACGACATCAAGTGGCATCACGGCCTTATCGCCAATCCCAACTGCGCGACCATCATCGGCCTGGTTCCTACGTGGCCGCTGCATCAGCTCGCCGGCGTGAAGCGCATGATCGTCTCGACGTATCAGGCGGCTTCGGGTGCCGGCGCTCCCGGTATGGCCGAGCTCGAGGCTCAGTTGGCCGCCCTGGGCCGCGGCGAGGAGATTCCCGAGCCGCGCGCCTTTGCCGCCCAGCTGGCGAGCAACCTGATTCCGCAGATTGGCGGTGTCAAGGAGGAGGGCTTTACCTCCGAGGAGATGAAGCTGCAAAACGAGGGCCGCAAGATCATGCATCTGCCCGAGCTGCGCGTGAACTGCACCTGTGTGCGCGTGCCCGTGCTGCGCTCGCACTCCGAGAGCATTACGCTCGAGTTCGAGCGCGATATTACGGTGGAAGAGGCCCGTGCCGCGCTGGCCGCCGCTCCGGGCGTGAAGCTGGTCGACGACATGAGCGCCGAGGACGCGCACGATCGCTTCCCCATGCCGATGGATACGTCCGACCAGGACCTGATTTGGGTCGGTCGCGTGCGTCGCGACATCTCGAACCCCGAGGCCGCGCGCGGCATCACCTTCTGGTGCTGCGGCGACCAAATCCGCAAGGGCGCGGCAACCAACGCCGTCCAGATTGCTAAGCTGCTCTGCGAGTAGTGCGACCTGTCCGGCGGGGGCCGGGCTTAGTTTTCAGAACGTCCTCGACCATGTGTGGCGCCTTGTCCTGCTCCTTCGGAGCCGCGGACAAGGCGCCACACTGGTCTGCGGAGTGTTCTGAAAACTAAGCCCGGCCCCTGCCTGCGGTGACTCGGCTGCGAGCGGCCTGCGATGGGGCCGTTGCTGGTTGGGGCCGCTGGGCTGATGTGGGGGCACGTGGTTGTTGCGGGCCCTAGTCCCGGCGGCGGCCTCGGCGCTTCGCGCCTGCCGCCTGGGTCTACTGCGGGGCCGTGGCGGCAGCGGCGGCGCTTCGCGCCTGCTGCCTGGGGTGACTTTGGGCTTGGTGCGAATTGAGGTCTAATACTTTTCCCGTGAAGTGAACGACCTTATTTGGACCCCCGAAGCATTGGCATATTTTGACCGCTATTTCCTGCGGTTTTGCAGCGCGAATCCTGCGGTTTTTTGGTCTAAAGGTGTGGATGCTCCGGGGCTTCGTTTTTACTCGTTCACTTCTCGGGAAAGTATTAGAGCTCAGCTGGCGGGGGTACCGCCCTGGCGTCGAAGCCCCGCGTCTTCTTCGCTTGATTGGGAAAAACAGCCTCGCTGAAGTAATTGCGAGCCCGCCCGGACGTATCTGCGGGGGTTGTCTGCACAGTTCGCGGTATTATGTTTGCTGAGTTTTGAAAGGAGCCGCTGGTGGTCACGACGACATTTGCCTCGCCTTTGGGCGAAATCCTGCTTGCCGCTGATGGCCGCGGTTTGACGGGGCTTTGGTTTGAGGGGCAGGAGCACTTTGGCTCTACGCTGCTCAAAGAGGATGCGGAGTATGTCGTAGGTACCGATGCGGTTTCTGGTACCGGTGGGATGTCTTCGGTGAGTCCGGCAAATGGTGTGGCCTCTTCGGTGCTTGAGCGTTCATGGGCTTGGCTGAATGCTTATTTTGCGGGGCAGGAGCCTCGGTTTACGCCGCCGTTGCATTTGATTGGCACGGCGTTTCAGCGCGAGGTTTGGTTTGAGCTGCTTTCTATCCCGCGTGGCGAGGTCGCTACGTATGGCGAGATCGCCCAGCGTGTTGCGGCTCGACATCATGTGCCGGGAAACGAGGCACCCGTTGTATCTCCTCGCGCGGTGGGGGCTGCGGTTGCGCGTAACCCCATTTCGATTATCGTGCCATGCCATCGCGTAGTTGCCGCCGATGGTTCGCTCAACGGATATGCCGGCGGGCTCGATCGCAAGGAGTGGCTGCTTCGGCTTGAGGGCGCCTATCTATAAGCTGCAGGCGGCCGCAACGCCCATGCGGCAAGCGCGCTCGCTGTACGGGCGTTGTTTGCAGGGCGAGATGTGAAGCCGCCCGTTCCTTAAGTCCGACTAAGCTATAACCTTGCTTTTTTAAATATGCTCATCGACCTGCTAAGGCAGCACTAAGGCGAGTGCGGGTGCGCTATTATCGGCGCTCACGGAGCGCTTGGTGTTCTTGGCACGCATGGACGAGGGCTCGGCGGGCTTTACCATGGCGTCGATCGATCTTTCGGAGGCGGTGAACAAGGTGGCGGCGCCGTTTAAGTCGGTGGCGGTCTCAGGCGGTAAACGCCTGTCGACGTCGATTGCGACCGGCGTGCGGACCCATGCCGATGCCGCGGCGGTGGCGCAGGTGGTTGAGTTGCTACTGGACAACGCCACGCGCTATGCGAGCGAGGGCAGCGTGATTGAGCTGAGCCTGTGCGCCGTTTCGCACGGCAAAGGCAAGGGCGCCGCCGAGCTTGTCGTATCGAACGCCGTGGACGAGCTGCCCGAGGGCGACCTGGACCGATTGTTCGATCGCTTCTATCGTGCGGATGCGTCGCGCAGCTCCAAGACGGGTGGCTCGGGCGTGGGCCTGTCCGTGGTGCGTGCCATCGCCGAGGCCCATGGAGGCGCCGCCACCGTATCCGGTCACGGCAACCAGATCACCTTCACCGTTTGCCTTTAAAACCTGCCAAAAAGGAACAGGTTTATTTTGGCAGGTTTTATCTGGGGAAACGTCCGCAGGAGAGGGCATGGGCGGTGTGAACATATGCATCTCTACCTGCTAAAATATAGGCATCGTTATTCGGCTCCTGAGTGGAAAGGAGACGGTCATGCAGTACGAGATCGGCGGAGGGGCTTTCCCGGTTGTTACGTGCAACCTTAGCGATGGCGAATCCATGATCACCGAAAGCGGCGCCATGGCTTGGATGACCCCCAACATGGAAATGTCTACCTCGGGCGGTGGCATCGGCAAGATGTTCTCCAAGGCTTTTTCGGGTGAGGCATTGTTCCAAAACATTTGGACCGCGCGTGGCGATGGCATGATCGCGTTTGGCTCCTGCTTCCCCGGCCGCATCGTGCCAATCGAGATCGGTCCGGGCAAGAGCTGGATTTTGCAGAAGCGTTCGTTCCTTGCCGCGGAAAGTGGCGTCGAGTTGAGCATTCACTTTAACAAGAAGGCAAAGGCCGGCGTCTTTGGCGGCGAGGGCTTTATCATGCAGAAGCTCACGGGCTCGGGTGTTGCTTTTGCCGAGATCGACGGCGACCTGGTTGAGTACGAGCTCGCTGCTGGCCAGCAGATGATTGTGGATACCGGCAACGTGGCCGGCTTTGAGGAGACCGTGAGCATCGACGCTCAAATGGTCAAGGGCGTCAAAAACATCATGTTTGGTGGCGAGGGCGTGTTCAACACCGTGCTCACCGGTCCCGGTCGCATCTGGTTGCAGACGATGCCCATTTCCAATCTTGCGGCAGCAGTGGCCTCGATGACCAACAACAATAACTAGTCCGCATAGGATAGCGCGCGGCGGGCTTACCCTGTCGCGCGCTTTTTTGCTGGCAAACGCCTCGCTTATAGAGTGTGGCTGCGCTGCTACAGCGAGCGTCGTCATCTCGTCACCCTGATAGCTTGCGGCAAGCGTGGCAATGAGGAGTGAGAATTTGAGTGCTCAGTCCCAAGGCATAATGGCGGCCATGCCAACAAGCAAAAACGAGTTGCCGGTGTCACGGAAAGGCAGGCGTCGGTCGATTCCACGTGAGACGGCTGTGCCGATCTGCACGGCCGCCCCTGCGCGTCCCGCGCTGCCCCCAAAGAGGTACGTTTCCCCTTATAAAACCTGCCAAAATGAACCTGTCCCTTTTTGGTAGGTGGGAAATGGGTAATACTAAAGAGTTATCCGACCAGATGGGAATTAATCGATGGCCTATATCGAATTCAAAGACGTCATCAAGGCATACGGCGAGGGCGATGCCCGCATCCACGCGCTCGACGGCGCGAGCTTTACGGTCGAGCGCGGCGAGCTCGCCATCATTTTGGGTGCTTCGGGTGCCGGCAAGACCACGGCCCTCAACATTCTGGGCGGCATGGACACGGCAACTTCTGGCACCGTGACGGTGGACGGGCGTGACGTGAGCTCTGCCAACGAGGCTCAGCTTGTGGAATACCGTCGCGCCGATGTTGGCTTTGTCTTTCAGTTCTACAATCTGGTCCCTAACCTGACGGCGCTTGAGAACGTCGAACTCGCGGCGCAGATCTGCCCCGATTCGCTCGATGCCGAGCAAACGCTTCGCCAGGTTGGCCTGGGCGACCGCCTCGCTAACTTTCCGGCGCAGCTTTCGGGCGGCGAGCAGCAGCGCGTATCCATCGCCCGCGCGCTGGCTAAGAACCCCAAGCTGCTTTTGTGCGACGAGCCTACGGGTGCACTCGACTACAAAACCGGCAAGCAGATCTTGCAGCTGCTACAGGACACTTGCCGCAAGCAAGGCATTACGGTCATCATCATCACCCACAACTCTGCGCTGGCGCCCATGGCCGATCGCCTGATCCGCTTTAAGAGCGGCCGCGTGGAGAGCGAGACGATCCAGCAAAATCCTGTGCCTATCGAGACGATCGAGTGGTAGCGCCCATGAATCAGGACCGCCAAAACAGTCAACGCCGCGACGCGCAGAACACGGAGCGCGAGCAGGATTTTACGACCTACCGTACCGCCCAAAGCTCAAACGATATGGTGCCGACGGTTTTTCGCCGTGGCATCTACCGCACGATTCGCGGCAGCCTCAAACGCTTCTTGTCTATCGTTGTGATCACCGCGCTTGGCGTGAGCGTGATGTGCGGCCTTAAGGCGGGCTGCGAGGACCTGTGTGATTCGGTCGACGCCTATTTTGACCAGCAGAATGTCTATGACATCAACGTGCAGTCGACCTATGGTCTGACCGATGACGATATTGCCGCGATCCAAGAGGTCGATGGCGTCGAGACGGCCGAGGGCATCTATACCGAGACCGCCTATACCGCCGTGGGTACGACGACGCGCGAGCGTGTCGTCGTACAGAGCCTCTCCAAAGAGAATATTGACCAACCGGTGCTAGTGCGCGGCGAGCTGCCCGAGACTTCGGGCGAAGTGGCAGTGACCTCACGTTTTTTGAAGGCTTCGGGCAAGAAAATCGGCGATACGGTGAGCTTTGCCGCCAACGATGCGAGCTCGTCGAACCAAAGCGCCAAGGACCAGTTTGCCGATGGGGACTACACCATCACGGCCGAGGTTCTCGATCCTACCGACGTGAGCTCCGACTCGACAGTCAACGCCTTTCGCGCTGCTTCGACTGCGGACTACAAGTTCTACGTGAGCGAGGATGCCGCGACATCTTCTTCCTACTCCGCTGTCCACGTGGTCGTCGAGGGAGCCAAGAGCCTCAACTCCTATTCGGATGCCTACTCGGCAAAGATCAATGAGGTCAAGGGCAATATCGAGAAGATCCGCGAGGGGCGTGAGAAGGCGCGCGCCCAGGAGCTGACGGTCGACACACCGGCGAGCTTGGACGCAGCTGAGCGTCAGGCGAATATGGTCTTTGGGATCGAGCAGGACAACATCAATCGCATGGCCGAGGGCAGCGACGAGCGTGCGCAGGCGCAAGCCGACCTGGACCAGCGCCGTGCCGCCGCCGACCAGCAGTTTGCCGATGCCCGCGCCGAGCTCTCTGACCTGGGCGAATGCACCTGGTACATCCAGGACCGCGATAACATCGCAAGCTACTCGAGCGTGGAGAGCGATAGCTCGTCAATTGAGGCCATCGCCACGGTGTTCCCGTTCATCTTCTTTATCGTCGCCGTGCTTATCAGCCTCACCACCGCCACCCGCATGGTCGAGGAGGAGCGCACGCTTATTGGCCTGTACAAGGCGCTCGGCTATTCATGCGGGCGTATCCTGTCCAAATATGTGGACTACTCGCTGTGGGCGTGTCTGATCGGTGGCGTGCTCGGCAACATCATCGGCTTTGTGGGCCTGCCGCTGTTCTTGTTTACGGTGTTCGACGACATGTACTCGCTGCCCCAGATGTTGCTTTCGTACGACATCGTGTCATCACTCGTGTCAGTAGCGCTGTTTGCCGTGGGCGTGGTGGGCGCCACGATTATCGCCTGCCGCCACGAGATGGCCGAGACCCCAGCCTCGCTCATGCGCCCCAAGGCCCCGCGCGCCGGCTCGCGCATTCTGCTCGAGCGCATCGGCTTTATCTGGCACCGCATGGGCTTTTTGAACAAGGTCGCTGCACGCAACTTATTCCGCTACAAAAAGCGCGCCTTTATGACCATCTTTGGCATTGCGGGCTGCACGGCGCTTGTGATTTGCGGTATGGGCATCCGTGATACGTCGGTCGCGTTGTCGCCCAAGCAGTACGGGCATATCACGCGCTATGACCTGCTGGCGGTTGCCAATCCCGATGATTTTTCGCAGACGTGCGCGGCACTGGATGAGCGCAGTGCAGCCAATGATTCCAACGTGACTGTGACTTCGACGCTGCCGATTATGACCGACAACGTCACCTTTACGTTTGGCGGTAAGAGCGAGACTGTGCAGCTGATCGTGGTGCCCGATGACCGCACGAACGACCTGGATGACTACGTGCGCCTAGAGGACGAGTCCAAAGAACCGCTCGCCCTGCGTGACGGGGATGTGTATTTGAGCAAGAGCTCTCAGCTGGTGCTGGGGATCAAGCCGGGCGATACGGCACACGTCCAGGATTCGTCGCTCAATGTTGCCAAGGTCAAAGTCAGCGACATCTCGCTCAACTATCTGGGCAACACGCTTTACATGACGCAGGGCACCTATGAGCGCGCGTTCGGTCGAAGTGCACGCCTTAACGGCGTCTTTGTGCTGCTTAAGGGTTCGTCGGCCGACCAGATTGCGTTTAGCAAGAATCTTAAGAGTGACGGTTGGCTTACGATTTCGAGTACGGCCGAGCATTGGGAAAACTATGAGGCGAACTTTACGATTATCAATTCGGTCGTGGTGCTCGTGACCTTTATGGCGGCGTGCCTGTCGTTTGTGGTGGTGTTTACGCTGTCCAACACGAATATCTCCGAGCGCGAACGCGAGCTGGCGACCATCAAGGTGCTGGGCTTCCGCCGTGGCGAGGTGCACCACTACGTCAACAAGGAGACGTTGATCCTCACGGCGATCGGCGCTGCGCTGGGCGTGCCGCTGGGCGGCTTGCTGGCCGAGAGTTTTACGTATATTTTGCAGATGCCGTCGCTGTACTTTGACGTCGAGGTCGAGCCGCTAAGCTACGTGCTCGCCGTGGTGCTTTCCTTTGGCTTTACGTTTATCGTCAACCTTGCCACCAACCGTACCCTCAACAAGATTGACATGGTCGGTGCCCTCAAGAGCGCCGAGTAACCTGCCAAAAAGGGACAGGTTTATTTTGGCAGGTTTTATCTGGGCAAACGCCGGACAACCATTATGTGGCCCGGCGTTTGCCCCGTTTTGCTGGGGATGTCTGTCGTTCAGTGCTCTTACTGGCCAATCCAGTGTTGCGCATAGCTCTTAATGTCCTCGGTAAAACCGTCAAGGTCGTCAAGGGTGATCACGCTGTCGATAAGCAAATTGGCTATCTCGCGGTGCATTGTGCTGCGGCGAATGTCGTTTGCAATTACGCCTGAGGACAGCTTGTCTCTATTGAGGCGCTCTTCTAGTGCCCAAAATCTACTGGACGCTTCACTGTCGCCGTACAGCATCTCAACGTACTGGCCGATGAGCTTTTCCATATAACGTTCTTGCCATTGAGGAAGCATTTTCTTAAACAGCTTCCAGTCGCTTTCGGCTACGTCGCGCATATGTCCTCCGCTCGTTAAACGGGCTTTTCCATTTGCCTTTCATTCTATTTGGTTTTCGCTCGCAGGCGTGGATGAGAGGCTCTCTTTGGCCTTCGAGATTGGGCTTGTATGGGTCGTATGCCACAAAATGGGCCTATCTACTACGTTTGCTACCACACCCTCGACCGTGACAAAGATTATGAAATTAAAACCGCAGGTAGAGGGCTTGCCAGTTTTCGGAAAAGGCGGGTATGGTCGGCCCTCTCGAGTTAAACGTAGTAAATAGGCCCTTTTCTTGGCGCGCGGTCAGCTCAATGCTAATCTCCGTGCCGGAACTGACCCAGTTGTTTGTAAGTTGCGGTGATATACGGACTGTTTGGCGCTTTGGAGCCTCAAAACAGTTCCTATCTCACCGCAACTTAGGAGAAGGGCGGGGGCGGTTGGGTGCTGGTGGGTCGGAGCGTGTTAAGCCTGTTTGCGGTGCTTCCATTGTTTGCGGCACCAGCGCATGAGCGCCTTTATGATGGGAATCGTGATGAGGATGATCCATGCAGGATGGGGCTGTCCCAAACAGAGCCACATGTAGAGGAACCAAGCGATGGCGGCTGCCGGGTAGATGACCTCGATCAGCTTAGACAGGTGGCGCCGATCGATAAAGTCACCAATCGCGTAGTAAACGGGAATCAAAAAGACGAGGAAAAGCCCCATGCCCCATGTGCCGTAGACAATGCCGAGCACCAGATAGGCGAGAGTGACAAGTGCGGGGAAGGGGAATTTGTTCCATGCACGTCCGGCCTTGGTGTGGAAATGCTTGCCATGATGGTCGAGCTTGTCGTGTGCTTCCTTCCAGCTGGAAAACGTCTCGCCGTCGATGGTGACGGTGCCGTCGTCATTGGTGCGCACGCTATGTCCATCGTCCTCAAGCGTATCGATATGCACGCCGCCCGGCCCCACATGCACCTCTTCGCCCTTGCGCTCGTTGGTCACATGGATGCCGCTCCAACCAACATGGACTTCCTCGCCCTTATTGGGATCAATGACGTGGATACCGCGCGCGAGGGAAATGTCGACAAGTGGTTTGTCGCCGCAATCGGCGTGCTCGGCAGAATCCTCAGCCTCGTCAGCCACATCCGCCGTCTCGGTGTCGGCGCTACCGTCCTCCAGGTCGTCGGCATCGTTGGCCGCCTCCCCATACAGCAGCTCATCCAGCGACACGCCATACAGCGCGGCGAGCGCAATAAGGTTATCGGTATCGGGCGAGGATTCGCTGCGCTCCCATTTACTGACAGCCTGACGACTCACACCCAGCTGGGCGGCAAGCGCCTCCTGAGAAAGCCCGGCAGCCTTGCGGCGATCAACGAGCCGCTGCGCCATCGCAAGATCCATGGTGGTTCCTTTCGTTTGATGGTCGAATCGAATGAGCCGAGTATGCCGAGAACAACCGGTAGCGACCACCATTTCTAGTTAGAATCTGCCCCAACCCTACCGCAACTACCGGTAGCAATCCCTAACGACCAGCCATTTTAGGACAAATGTCAGTGCAAGTAGCAGCCAAGAGCCCCCACTCAGTAAGTTGCGGTGGAATAGTTTTTGGATTCAGCCATTTGCGGACTAAGCAGGAACTATTTCACCGCAACTCAATTCCAGCCGAGGCTATTCGTCGCCGAAGCTGATGCCCAACGCCTTGGCCTCGCGCACCAGATCGCTCTGGGGGTCGACATATTTGAGCTTGCCGGCGACCTCCTCGAGTGGCATGTGGCACATCTTGCCGTCGCGTAGGGCGATCATGTAGCCAAACTCGCCGCGCAGGCAGCCAAGCGCGGCCTCGACGCCGCACTGGGTCGCAAAGATGCGGTCCTGAGCGTCGGGCTGACCGCCGCGCTGCGTGTGGCCGGGGATGGCGACGCGGGTCTCGCGACCGGTCTTGGCCTCAATCTCCTTGGCGATGTCGTAGACGATCGACGGGCTTGTGCGCTCGGCGAGCTTCTTCTTGTACTCCTTCTTGGACAGCGTCGCGTCCTCCTTGGAGATAGCGCCCTCGGCGACGGCCACGATGGTAAAGCGGCTGCCGGTCTCCATGCGATGCTCGATGGTCTTGATGACGTTATCCATGTCGTAGGGGATCTCGGGAATCAGGATGACGTCCGCGCCGCCCGCGACGCCGGCATACAGCGGAATCCAGCCAACCTTGTGGCCCATGATTTCGATGACAAACACGCGACCGTGGCTCGAAGCGGTGGTGTGGATGTCGTCGATGCACTTGGTGGCGACGTCGATGGCGCTCGTAAAGCCAAACGTCATCTCGGTGCCCCAGGTGTCGTTATCGATGGTCTTGGGCAGGGCGATAACGTTGAGGCCCTCTTCGCGCAGGCGGTTGGCAGTCTTGGTGGAGCCGTTGCCGCCCAGCATAAACAGGCAGTCGAGCTGCAGCTTATGATAGGTGTGGACCATTGCGGGCACCTTCTCGACGCCGTCGGCCTCGGGAATGTCCAGGCGCTTGAACGGCGTGCGGCTCGTGCCCAGGATGGTGCCGCCGCGGGTGAGGATGCCGCTAAAATCGGCGGGCGTCATGACGCGGAACCTGCTGTAGATAAGGCCCTGGTAGCCGTCCTCAAAACCATAGATCTCAATAGGCTCTTTGCTATTGGTCATAAGCGTTTTGACAATGCCGCGCATGGTGGCATTGAGCGCCTGGCAGTCGCCGCCACTGGTAAGAAGACCGATCCTGAGCATGATGAATCCTTCCGGGCAAGTTATAACATGCGCATAAGTTTACCCCCGCACACTGTTGATGCGGAGGTAAAACGTGTTAGCTCAAATGTATAGAAATGTAAGCAACGTCAGGCGAGCGTAAGGACGACGGTGCCAGCTCCTTACAGCGCGAAGGCGTCGACGTCGCCCCAGTGGCGGCGCAGCGTAATAGCGGCAGCGGGCTCGGTATTGTCAAAGACGACCGACCACTGCGTGTTGCTGGTGATGTCTTCCGGATTGGGCTCTTGCGCCGCAGCGCGCAGGGCCTTCCAAGCGACTGCCTCGTCTTGGGCACCGACATGGGCGTCGAGGACATCGGCGATGGCGATGGCGCGTTCCTTGCCATGGCCCAGTTCGCCGTTCTTTTGGTTGGGTAGCACTTCGGCACCATAGCAGGCGTAGAAGTTCGTAACCTGGCGCACGGGCGTCGCCTTGCATGCGCGGTCGGGGTCGCGCGGATCCCACTCCACCACCCGCGCGTCACCGGCGGCGTCGTTGATAAAGAAGTGGTAATCGCGTCCTGCCATGGCGTGCATGTCGTAGGCAGAAAGCAGGTCGACGGCCTCCTGCGTGGTAGCCGCGCGGTCGAGCACCAGGCGGATGGCGAGCGAAGTGTTGATGACGGGGCGCTGCGTGTCCTGGTCACAGGGTTTGGAATCCAGGGTGAGCACGGCAATGGACACGCCGCATTCGTTGACGCCGTCGAGCTGGGCAAACGGGCCCATCAACGCCGCGGCGCGTCCGGCGACGGAGTCAAGCGGAGTGTTATCGCCCAGGTTGTTAAGGGCCGCAAAGCCGATGGAGGCATAGCCGTCGCGCGGGTGATTGCGCACCAGCAGTGCCGAGGTGTCGTCCTTAAAGTCGTAATTGCGACCGGTGCGCACGCGGCCTTCGGCGTCCACGGCGACAAAAGCGCTGCAGGCAAACTGGGGCGCCTGGACATGTGCCGGCACACCGGGCAGCACCTGCGCCACCACGGCATTGATGTAGGCCTGGTCGTCGCGCACCCCAGCGGCGATGATGCGATCAAGATCGTAGTCGTAAGCGATGTCGATTGCGTACAGGTCATAGCCATCCGCATAGTCGGTCAAGCGTTTGAGCGACGCGACGGACTTGATTTGCTTGTGATAAACGATACCGGTGGCAGCGGCAAGGCCGACGGCGGCTCCCGCGACACCGCAGGCGATGGCAATGTTACGTGGCTTCATGACGACTCCTCTCGTCCTGTTAGTGCAATTGTCGCAAAAGGAGCGCGGGCATGATGACTCAACTTGGTGAGCGGCGCGGAATTAAGCACGGAATGAAGAGTGCGGCGCTGGCGCGGCGGGGTATGCTGGAGGGGACCATCAACCCAGCGAAAGGGGAGAGCATGACGGATCAGGAAACGCCCGAGCGCGCGCATGTGACGGCCGATGATATCGAGGCCGCCAACGATCTTATCGACTTTATCGAAGCATGCCCCAGCATGTTCCATACGGCGGCGACCATTATGGCCGAGCTCGACGAGGCGGGCTTTACCTACCTGCCCGAGAACGCGGCATGGGATATCGAGCCGGGCGGGCGTTATTACACGCAGCGCAACACCTCGAGCGTTGTTGCCTTTAAGGTGGGCGAGGACCTGGCCGCGACGTGGGGCGAGGACGGTGTTGCCGGTGACTATCATTTTCAGCTCACGGCGTCGCACGGCGATTCACCGACGTTTAAGGTCAAGGCCGTGCCCGAGCTCGACGGCGCGGGCGAGACGCTGCGCCTGAACACCGAGGCCTACGGCGGCATGATCGACTACACCTGGTTCGACCGCCCGCTGGCGCTCGCGGGCCGCGTGCTGGTGCGCGAGGGCGACCGTATTGAGAGCCGCTTGCTCGCCACCGAGCGCGAGGTCGCTATTATCCCGAGCCTTGCCATCCATATGAACCGCGGCGTTAACGAGGGCTTTGCTCCCAATCGCGCCGTCGACCTGTGCCCGCTCATCAGCGCCGGTGACCTTAAACAGGGCGACTTTGATGCTCTGATCGCCGAAGAACTGGATGTTGAGCCTGAGCAGATTCTTGGCCGCGATCTGTTCCTGGTCAATCGCCAGGATGCGCGCATTTGGGGCTGGGCCGACGAGTTTATCTCGACGCCCAAGCTCGACGACCTGGCCTGCGCCTACACTTCGCTGCAAGCATTTTTGGGTGCCGAGAACGCGCACGACGTTTCGGTCTTCTGCTGCTTTGATAACGAGGAGGTTGGCTCCGAGACCAAGCAGGGTGCCATGTCGACGTTCTTGGCCGATGCACTGCGCCGCATTAACGGCTCGCTGGGCTTTGACGACGAGTCGTACCACCGTGCGCTTGCCGCCTCGATGCTCGTGAGCTGCGACAACGCGCATGCCGTGCATCCCAACCACGCCGAGAAGTGCGACGCCCGCAACCAGGTCGTGCTCAACGGCGGCATCGTCATCAAGGAGGCCGCCAACCAGCACTACTGCACCGATGCCTTTAGCCGTGCGGTGTTCCAGGCCATTTGCGATGACGCCGACGTACCCACGCAGGCCTTCGCCAACAAGAGCGATATGGCGGGCGGTTCTACCCTGGGCAATCTGTCCAATATGCAGGCGAGCATGCACGCCGTGGACGTGGGCCTGCCGCAGCTTGCCATGCACTCGAGCTACGAGACCGGCGGCGTACGCGACGTGATGTACGCCATCCGCGCCCTCACCGCCTTCTACGAGCGAAACCTAACCATCAACGGAGCCGAAAGCGTGGAGCTCTAAAACCTGCCAAAAAGGGACAGGTTTTTTTTGGCAGGTTTTATCTGGGCAAATGCAAAGGGTGAAACCGAACTAGATCTGTGATACGTAGCCGCCGAGGTGCAGTGTGCCTCGGCGGCTTTTTGTGTACAGAGTACGGCTAATGCTTATAAATGCTATACATGCTTTACGTATCTACCATAGAGTTTTATGATAGTTTGAAGTATTAAGGAGGGGTCATGACCACAACAGCCGCTCAGATCAACGTGCGTCTCGATGCCGATCTTAAAAGGAGTGGGGACGCCGCTCTCTCCAGGGCCGGTATGACGCCGAGCCAAGCGGTGCGAGCGCTCTGGCAGCTTGCAGCGTCGCTGGCCGATCGCCCCGGTGCGCTCGAGGATATCCTGCTGCCCAGTCGTGCCCGGGCGGAACAGCGCGAGCGCGAAAAGGCCGCCAAACGTAAGCTCGAGCTCATGGATCAGGGGTCGAAGCTGTTCGCTGCTGCTTGCCGTGAGTCGGGAATCGATATGGTCAAGGCTCAGCCATCGGACGACGAAGAGCTCAAACGGAATGCCTATGCGGATCGCTATGGCGAGGAGATGAGCTGGCTCTATGAGTGAGACTCCAAAGCGCGTCTTGGTTGACACCAACGTGTGGCTCGATTACTTCATTCCCTCACGACGTGGTCGTTCGGTGGCGATTGAGTTTTTACGCGATGCATGCACGGCACAGGTGGATTTGCTGTATGCGGCGACATCGTCCAAAGACCTGTTCTATTTGATTTCAAGCGAACATAAGGCATGGTATCGGCGGGAGCACGGTTCGCTTTCCCAGTATGCCGCTACGGCAGCGACTTCGCTTGCATGGGATTGTCTTAGCGTGCTTTCGCAGCTTGCCACGCCAGTGCCCTGTGACCTGAGCGATATATGGATGGCGAGCAGGCAGCGTGAGCTTCATAGCGATTACGAAGACGATTTAATCATTGCGGCAGCGATACGCGCTCAAGCAGATCTACTGGTCACCAACGATGTCAAACTCTGTTCGCATGCGCCCGTCGCAGCAATGAGCGTAGAAGACGCAAAGAATTACTTAGCAACGCTCTAGCAATTTGAAGACCCTGCAGGTTGAGCAAACGTCAGCGAGAGCCCGCCAGAGTGAGCAAGGTGACGTGAAAGAGGAGGGCATAGGCCTTTTGGCCATGCCCGACGATTGAACGTCAGATTGCCGCTCTGGCGGGCTCGCAGCGTCGAGGGGTTCCGGCGTTTGGCAAAACGCCGGAACAATTAGTGCTCGATCCAGCAGCGCAGGGTCTCGCCGGCCTGCAGGTGACGCAGATTCTCCGCGGCGATGTCGACCACGTTGTTGAGCGTGGCGGCCAAGTGGAACCAGCCCGAGACGTGCGGCGTGACGAGCATGTTGGGCGCATCCCACAGGGGGCTTGTCTCAGGCAGCGGCTCAGGGTCGGTGACGTCGACCGCGGCGCCGGCGAGATGTCCCGATTCCAGAGCGGCAACCAAGTCGTCGGCGACCACAAGATCGCCGCGGCCGCCGTTGGCAAAGAAGGCACCCGGTTTCATCGCGGCGAAGAACTCGGCGTTCGCCAGGCCGCGGGTCTCGGGTGTGCTCGGCATAAAGGATGCAACGATGTCAGCCTCGGCCAGGCGCTCGGGCAGGGCATCCATGCCGTCCATGTCCTCAAACACAATAGGGTAGACGAGTGGATGGCGCTTGATGCCGCGGACGTGTGCGCCCATGCTGCGGCAGAGCGTGGCAAAGTGGCCGCCGATATCGCCCGCGCCCAGCACCAGCACGTTGGCATTTTTGAGCGAGGTGACCGGGCCCAAGTCCTCCCAGCGATGCTCGCGCTGCAGGTCCTGGTAGCCGGGCAGGCGCTTCATCATTGACAGCACCATGGCAAACATGTGCTCGCTTACGGCCTGACCGTAGGCGCCGATCGAGCAAGACAGCTTGGCGTCAGCCGGCACGGTGCCAGCAGCAAGGTAGTCGTCATAGCCGGCGGTCTGCAATTGCAACAGCTGGAGATGCTCGCATGCCGTGAGCATGTCAGGGTCGATGTTGCCTAGGATCACGTCGGCATCGGCGACCTGCTCGTGCGTGGCGGCGTCGGCGCTCGTGTAGATAAAGTCTTCGCCCGGAGCGCTCGACTCAAGAATTGCGCGATGACGGTCGTTGACGGGCAACAAAACCAGAATGTTCACAAGCAGTCCTCTCCGCTCGACCTACCAAAAAGGACAGGTTTATTTTGGCAGGTTTTATCAGGCAAAACGTTCAAACAAAAACGCCGGATGCAAGACGAGCGTGCCCGTCAGCATCCGGCGCATCCGCGGCTACCAGCTCAGCAGCTCGTAGCCGTCCTCGGTCACCACGAGCTGTACCTCGCACTGGGCCGAATCGCTGCCGTCCTTGGTGCGCACGCACCAGCCGTCGCCCTTGCTAATCTTGATGTCGGGCGCTCCGGCATTGACCATAGGCTCGATGGTAAAGACCATGCCCGGGGCCATGATGGTATCCACATCGGGCGCCTCGGTGGTAAAGCCCACAAACGGGTCCTCGTGGAACTCCTTACCGATGCCGTGTCCGCCGTACTCACGCACCACGCTAAAGCCGGCGTCCTCGACGGTCTTTTGCACAGCCTCGGCCATAACGGAGAGCGGTAGCCATGGCTTGACGGCTGCCAGACCCGCCTCTACGCTGGCACGGGTGACGTCGACCAGGCGCTGGCGCTCGGCCGAGACCTCGCCGATGCAGAACATGCGGCTCGAGTCGCTAAAGTAGCCGTCCAAGATCGTGGAGCAGTCCACGTTGATGATGTCGCCCTCGTGCAGCACATCCGTATCGCAGGGGATGCCGTGGCAGACGACGTCGTTGATCGAGGTGCACACGCTCTTGGGATAGCCCTCGTAGTTGAGGTCGGCCGGCGTGCCACCGTGCTCGACGGTGTAGTCGTAGATCATCTGGTCGATCTGGTTGGTGGTCATGCCCGCGGCGATGTGCTCGCCTACGTAGTCGAGCACGCCCACGTTGATGGCAGCGGAGCGCTTGATGCCCTCGATATCGGCGGGCGTCTTGTAGAGCGTACGGGGCAGAACCTCCCAGCCCTCCTCCCACAGGCGCTCGAGGCGCTCATCGAAGGCGCTATGGCATTTCTTATATTTCTTGCCGCTGCCGCACCAGCAAGCGTCGTTGCGGCCGGGCACGGGTTCGTTGTCAAACATGGCTAACTTCCTTTCATTCGCAGCTAGTATAGCCCACCCGCAGACCAGCTTATTTGGGATGGGGCTAATTATGCTGCTGGCGGGCGGCCGCGCTAGTAGCTCACCTGGCAGGGGATGCCGAGGGCTTGGACGCGCGCGGCGATGGCGTCGAGCACCTCGGGCGCTGCTTTGGCAAGGCCGGCGACCGGCGTCTCGCGTGCCACCGTGTAGATGGTCGTCTCCTGCGGACGAATGCGCTCAAGCGCCGCGAGCCAGGGGGCAACGTACTCCTCGCCGGTGTTGTCGATGGGCTTGCCCTGATACTCGCCGGTCAAAAAGATCGTCTGGATAATGACGTGACCGTCAAAGCTTGCGAACGTCTCGATCTGGTGCTCGACGTCATAGGGGCCAACGGGCTGGTCGAGCAGCTGGATAAACGCCGGGTCGACGGTATCGAGCTTAAGAATGTTGTCGTCGACCATCATGAGCGCGTCGTGCACCTCGGGGCGGTCGGCGCGCGTGCCGTTGGAGAGCACGGCGATCTTGGAGTTTGGGGCAAGCTCGTCGCGCAGCGCGACGGCACCGGCAATGGCCTGCGGAAACTCCGGTGCGGCGGTGGGCTCGCCGTTGCCTGCGAAGGTGATCACATCGGGGAGCTCGCCCTCGGCTGCCATCTCGCGCAGCTTTGCCTCGAGCGCGTCGAGTACCACGGTGGCTGTGTTGTACGGCTCATGGCAGGGGCGTTCGGCGTTGAGGCCGTTTTCGCAGTAAATGCAGTCGAACGTGCAGATTTTGCCGCTAGCCGGCATCATATTGACGCCGAGCGAAAGACCAAGGCGACGGCTGCGAACAGGCCCAAAGATGGGGCTGGCATTCAAAAACGTAGACATAGGCATATGCTCCTCAAGACTATTGCGCCTAAGCATAGCATCGGCTCCAAAGCGAGGTGCGGGCTCTTGCTTTACAAGTTTCGTTTTTTCACGTCGCTCATGATGCCATGCCATGAAAAGCCTCGGGTCGGGTACAGTTAATCTGTTAACAAGTCGTAAGACAATGCAGGACCATCCAGCCGTACTGACGTGCAACTGGATGGGCATTGATAATGGGGGCACAACATGGATTTTACGGTCGAGAATGCGGGCACCACGATTGCCTGTCGCGAATATGCCGGCCCGGATGTGTCGCCTGATACTCCTGCCTTGGTGTGCGTGCACGGCGCTTGTGTCGACGGCACATTTTTCAACGGCATCGCTTGTGAACTCAGCCGCAACTACCGCGTAATTGCCTACGACCGTCGCGGCTGCGGTGGCAGCAGCGATGCGGCAGACGGCAGCTATGATCTTGCCGCTCAGGCCGCCGACCTGCAGGCCGTGATCGAGCACGTTGGCGCTCCGGCAAATGTGCTTGCGCACAGCGCCGGTACGTTGGTGGCGCTGGAGCTTCTTCGCACCGAACCCCATCTCGTCGACCGTACGATTCTGCATGAGCCGGCTGTGTCGGCCGAAGGCGTCGGCATGGGCGCGGCTCCGGTTTTGCTCGATATGATTGCAGCTGGAAAGGTTTCAAGGGCGCTCCGGCTTTTCTTGGGAGCCCTCGGCGACTTGGACCCCGAGGCTCCTGGGACGACCGAAGCGGAAGCCAAACATGCCCTGCGCAATGGTCGTTGCTTCATGGCCAATGAATACGGAACAAATATGACATATGCTCCCGACTGGGAGCGCGCCCGCGCGTCAAAGGCGGTGTCGGCCGTGTTTTTGGGCGAGCTTTCGGTCGGTACGCCCCGCGAGGCTGGTACGCGAGCGGCTGCTGAATATCTCGATTGCTCTCTCGTGACGATCCCGGGCGCGCATAACGGTCTGCGCGATCGCCCCGTTACGGCGGCCAACGCCGTTCGCGATGTCTTGGAGCGTTAGCACGCTCGATGACCTGCGGGGAGGGGGCTGCTAGCGTTTCGTCATTGTTAACGAATGTGCCCATAACCGCGCGCCCGCGGCTCCATTACCGCCGTTTGCCAGGTCATAAAAATGTAACGATAATCGCGCGTTTGCCTGCAGTTGTTAGATGTTACCCTTGTACCATTTGATATGCACCGTTGCCGTGCGTAACGATAGAAAGGGCCCCATATGCTCAATAATCACGAGGTCAATCTAACCGACGAGGAGGCTGCCGCTGAGGTCGCCCGCGTCGCGAAGACCTACCCCGTGGTGCGTTTGCTGTCGGCCGATCAGATTAAGAGCGAGCCTAACTGCCTGCTCGCCGGCGATCGGTGTCCTTGTTTGCGCCAGTCGAGTCTTGAGGCTTTGGCAGACTCCGATGAGGTGTCGGAGCAACTGCTCAATGATGGTACCGAGTACCGCGCTCGCCTGCGCCCTCTGAAGGTCGAGGGCGAGCCTCACGTCTTGCTGATGGTGCGTCCGATTGATGAGCAAGAGGCCGCGGAAGAGGACCTTGTCTACACCGACGTGCTGACGAGCGTGCGCAACCGCCGATATTACGAGGAAAAGCTCCGTAGCGCCCGCATGAATGCCGGCGTTGCGATGATCGACGTTGATGATTTTAGGGCCTTCAACGATACGTGTGGCCGTCATGCCGGCGACCTTGCGCTCGGTGCTGTGGCGACAGCCATACGCAGCGGAATTCGTTCGACTGACGAGCTTGTGCGCTATGGCTGCGACAAGTTTGTGGTTGTCATGCCCAATATTCCCTCCGATGACTTCACCCGTCGCCTGCATCAGGTGTCCGATGCCGTTCATTCCACGATTATTCCGGGCCATGAGTACGTGAGCTTGACGGCATGTGTTGGTGGCGTTCGCATTCATGGCGAGACGGTCGATGAGGGCGTTGGCCGCGCTGCTCAGTTACTGAGCCGCGCTAAGGCAAAAGCCGGTACGGTCGTGACCGATGCCGATTCCATCGAGGCCTTCCAAAGCGAAAAGCCTTTGGTGCTTATCGCCGATGACTCCGAGATGAACCGAGCCATTCTCAGCGAGATGCTCAAGGACGAGCATTGCATCCTCGAGGCCGATAACGGTCGTGCGGCGCTCGACATGGTCGACCGCTATGGCGATGAGTTGTCGCTCGTGCTGCTGGACATTGTGATGCCGGGCATAAGCGGCTTTGAGGTGCTGGCCGATCTGTCGCGCCGATCGGGTATCGATAATCTGCCTGTCATCATGATTTCGAGCGAAGATTCCGATGATGCGGTTCTGCGCGCGTACGAGCTGGGCGCCTCGGACTATATCAACCGCCCGTTTGACTCCCGTGTCGTGCGCCGCCGCGTAAGCAACACCATCCGCCTGTACGCCAAACAGCGCCGCCTGACGAACCTGCTGTCCCAACAGTACAACGAGCGCGTCAAGAACAGTCGCATGCTCATCGACATCATGGCCGGCGTCATGGAGCTTCGCAACGGCGAGAGCGGCAGGCACGTTACGAACATCGAAAAGCTGACCGAGCTGCTGCTTGGCTATCTGGTCCAGCGTAGCGGCACGATCTCCCTCGACAATGAGGAACGCTCGACGATTGCCCTCGCTTCGGCGCTGCACGATATCGGCAAGATGTCGATCGACGATGCGATTCTCAACAAGCCCGGGCGTCTCACGTCCGAGGAGTTCGAGATTATGAAGACGCATACCACGATCGGCGCCGACATGCTGCTAGAGCTGGGCCGCCATCACACCGGCAATGCGCTTTTGGAATATGCGTACCAGATTGCGCGTTGGCACCACGAGCGTTGGGACGGCAAGGGTTATCCCGATGGCCTTAAGGGCGACGATATCCCCATCGCCGCACAGGTGGTTTCGGTGGCCGACGTATACGATGCGCTGACGAGCGTGCGCGTGTACAAGGATGCCATCCCGCACGAGGAGGCGATCCAGATGATCCTGGACGGTAAGTGCGGCACCTTTAACCCGCTGCTGCTCGACTGCCTGCTCGAGGTGCAAGACCGTATTGCCGAGACGTTGGCACGCCCCGCCGACGTCGTCGCGTTTCCCACGATTTAGTTTGAACAAAGGAGTTTTTAACCCATGATTTCCATGCGTGAGGCGTATGAGAAGATTGGCGCCAATTATGATGACGCTTGCGCTCGGCTGATGGGCGAGGAGATGCTTGCCCGCTTTGCCCTCAAGTTTTTGGATGACGAGAGCATGGACAAGCTGGAGGCTGCCATGGCGGCGGGGGACGCCAAAGAAGCGTTTATGGCGGCGCACACGCTCAAGGGCGTGAGCCAGAACCTGGGATTCGATAATCTGTACGAGCCGGCGGTCGTGGTGACCGAAGCGCTGCGCGGTGCCGATACTGTTGACGGCGCTCGTGAGGGAATGCATGCGCTGCAGCAGCAATATGCGGCCACGATGTCGGCCTTACGCGAGGCGGCCGAGTAAGAGGCTGTGAGCCTTGATGACTATGAGCGTGGATAATCTCCCGTTTTAGGCCCGGTGGCGGCCTCAAAGTGGGAGATTATCCACTCTCGTTCGATACGTGTCCAAAAATCCACTCTCACCCCTTCTGATTAGTGAATGGCCTATGCGCACTGGCGGGGCTTTCCGCATGCAATCCATATCGTTGTTCGATAAACTGTTCGAATAACGATAGAGTCGATGAGGGTGAGTGTATGTCCAACAGCGTTCAGCGTATGGCCAAGGCGGGCGAAAATATCAGGAAGCTTGGTTTTTGCATGACAGCCGTTTTTGCAGGGATGCTCGTCGCTTTTGCCGCGTTGGTTGTTTACGTGATCTGGTATGCGGTTGCAAACGTTGTTTCTGTCGATTCTTTCGGTGTCGTGACGCTTCTCGATGGCGGGAGCATCGTTATCCCAAGCGGGCTGTGCCTGGCACTCGTCGTGAGTGTTTCGCTTGTCGTTTTGTGCGGAATCAGCCGTGACATTTCGCGGGGCGTATCGCCCTTTACCAGGGCGCATGTGCGGCTTATCCGTGTTCTCGCGCTTGCCTTTGCTGTTAACGCCGCGGTTTCGCTTGTTGGTGCCTATGGATCGGTCAATCTTACCATTGGTGGGCTGGAGCTTTGCGTCGTGCCTCATTCCTTCGTTATCGCGATTTGCCAGGGCGTTGCCTTTGACGCGGGGTCGCTTATCGGCGCGGCCGTCTGTTTGTTTGTCTCGGTGATCTGGAGCTATGCCTCGCTGCTCCAGGAGCAGTCTGACGAGCTTGTGTAGGAGGAAACATGAGCTATCTCATCATCGAGCTTGAGACGCAGCTGCTTAAGACCGGAAAGACCAGCTCTGATCTGATTCGTGCCACGGGGCATACTCCGGCTAATATTTCTAAGCTAAGAAACGGAAAAATTAAAGCTATTCGTCTTAAGACGCTTCTTGAAATCTGTGATGAGCTTGATTGTCAACCGGGAGATATTATTCAGCGCGTGAGCGAGAAAGAGCTCGAGGAACTTATTGTCGAGCGCGCGAAGAATGCCGTGAGGCAGATGCGGGATGGCAGAGGCAATGAGGCGTCGCTTCCGACATCGGTCTTCGCTGTAGATTTGAGCGACGAGTAGCATAAAAAGAACAACTATAACGAAATATCAGTGTAGCGGAACCCGTGTTTAACACGGGTTCTTTGTTTATTAATTATCTTGACAAATATAAGTTATCGGCAAACAATAACATCGAGAATGAACGATAAAAGAAAGGAGGAACGATATGAGCTGGATTGTAAAGCCGAGTTATGTGGACCCCGGTGGTGGGTGCAACGGTTATTGCAAGGCATTCTGTGGAGCACGCGTCTGCGTCAATAACTGCAGCAAAAACTTGTGTGTTGTTCATTTCTAGCAGTTGCAGCTGCTGCCAGGCGACAGTCTGGCAGCAGCGGTTTTGTTATCAAGCAGAATAGGAGGCCAATGAGCGCATCAGCGATAAAGCTATCAAAGGTGTCAAAGCGCTATGGAAAACGGCGTGTGTTGCATGACGTTTCCTTCGAGGTGAATCAGTCTGAACTTTGCGCCCTTTGTTGGTGCAAACGGGGCGGGCAAAAGCACGCTTATTAAAATAGTGCTGGGCCTCTGTGAGCCATCGTCGGGGAGCGTGGAGCTCTTTGGAGGCAAGTCGAAAAAAGAGCTGAGCCTGATGCGGACGCGTGTCGGCTATGTGCCAGATTCCAGCGGAGCATACCAATCCCTCAGTGCGGTGGAGAATCTTCGGATCCGATGTGCGGAATGGGGGCTCGATGAGACACGTGAGGTTCCTCGCGTCTTGGGCCTAGTCGGGCTGGACGTCGATGAGAAAAAGAGCGTGAGCAGTTTTTCTCTGGGAATGAAACGGCGACTGGATATAGCTACGGCTTTGTTGGGCGACACCGACGTACTAATTTTCGATGAGCCGGCAAATGGGTTGGACCCGCTGGGCATCGAGAGTATATGGACCCTTATCGGCCGATTGAATCGAGAACAGGGTAAGACCATGCTCATCTCTAGCCATGATTTGGATGAGCTGGCATCGGTTGCAACAAGTTGCGTGTTTATTCATGACGGTGAACTGCTAAAAAAGGAATCGATGGATGTCATAAGGGATGAGGCGTCGTCCCTAAAAGAATATTACAGGCGCTTGATGAACGCGGTCTCGCTATGAAGCGGGCGATCCATCCCATAAAGGCAGATATGATGCGTCTACACAGGATGTTTCCGGCGCAGTTTGGTCTTACGCTTATGTTGGCGTGCGGTCTTCTCTTCGGTGTTTTTCTAAATAACGGAGCAACGTTGCTAGGCTTTGGCTATGGCGTTTGTGGAGAGGATATTGGTTTCGTCTGGAATGCAATCGATCCTTCTGCGCCTGATGAGTCCCTTGCGCGCAGCGCTTTTGCCGGTACATCCCTGTTCGTTCCACTCATCGTTTGTTTGGTGCTTTTACAGGAGCATGGCTATAAAGAGGGATACCGAATTTCTTCAGCAAGAGGTCTCGCCCGCTTTAATGGGGCTCTGGCACATGTGCTTTCGTCTGCTTTAATAGTCGGTGCAGCTTATAGCGCACTTTGCCTTCTTTTGTTTGCAATAGCCATAATGCGTGGGGGGCAAAACTACACGCACGGCATGCTGGCTGCATTTTTGCCTGCGATGATAATCAACGCCGTATTGGTGATATCGGTTGCGTTGGAGACGATGACCATCTATCGGATTACAGGCAGCGCTGTATTGAGCGGGGCTGTAATAATAATTGGATTTGTCATGAGCTTGACGCTCTACGGAACCTACCTTCAGGCACCTATACCATCCTTGCGATGGATCTTCCTCCTTCCGGGGCCGTACCTTGGAGCCGGATGTGCCCTTGGGTATAGCGATATGGGGCAGCTGACGCTTCTGGGATATGGCGTGGCAGCTGGCTGTCTATCGGTATTGATTTACGCTCTCGTGACCTGTCGTGTCGGAGGTGTGCTCAATGGCTCGTCAGATTAAAAGGTTCCTCCATTCAGAATTGAAGCATGTGAGCGAATGGACGTACGTCTTAATCCTGGCAATTTATGCGTGTATGGTGATATTGCAGCTTAATTCTTTCCCGATGTGGTTCTGTGGCCTCCGCGAGGGCAGTTTCTTGGGCTTTTTCCCAGACCCGACGCTTAAACTGTCGGCAGAGGACGCCCTTCTATTTGGTAATGCAGAGGTTTTTCGCGGCTTGCTGTTCAATGTGGCCCCGTTGGCTCATGCATTGTTCTTTCCGCTTGTCGCGCCTTGCGTTGTCCCACGCTTTGTCAGTTCGAGCTTTGTCGAGGAACCGTGGGGGCTGTCGGAGGCTCGGGGAGGGAAGCGGGCGTGCGTTACCGTTGCGCGAGTGATGCTGTCTTCTTTCGCCCTATTGGGCGCGTTTATCCTGTCAAGTGTCGTTTTGTACTGTCTTAACTGCGCAATCGTTTTGGATGCTCAACAGTATTTCAACCTGAATATGTTTTGCGATCGACTTCTTCTGGCGAGTGCGGTCTGCCTTGCATACGTGGTCTCTTGCGTGATCGTTGTTTCCTATTTTGGATCCGGCTTCGGTCCTATTGGCATGCTGTTGCTTGTCAACGTCGTAACGATCTACATACAGGTCGGAGCCAATTCCATGCTTCCGTTTCCGTCCTCGATGCTCATGTGGATTTGCGGCGTGACCCCGTTGGAGGATAGTCAATGCACCTCGATTTTAATTGACTGCCTGATTAACGTAGCAAGCGTTCTTGCCATTTGCTTTACCGTCGACCAATTGCGGTCGAGATTTCTTTGATTGTTTGTGAGGGATAAACATACCGAGCATACCGAATACAGGGGGGCGGGCACCGTGGCTGGTGTACGCCCCCCTGGCTTAGGAGGCTTTAACTTGTGTGGCTTGCGAGCTAACGGGCCTGCTTAACCTTTGCCGCCGCCTCGACAAACGACTTCCACAGGTTAAAGTCGGTCTCGATCGTCTGCCAGGTGTACTCGGGATGCCATTGCACGCCCAGGCAGAAAGGCTGGCCTTCGACTTCGATGCACTCGGGAACGCCGTCGGTTGCCTTGGCGACCAAACGCGTGCTTTTGCCCAGACGATCGACGCAGCAGTGATGTGCCGAGTTGGTCTGGATCAGCCTGTGCCCGCCAACCGCGCGCTCCAGCAGCGAGCCCGGCACGACCTCGACAGGGTGCACAGGGTCGTTGAGCACGTGGGTGTGGCGCCACTGCGTGCGGCCCTCGCGCGCACCCAGGCTCGGCACGTCCATGCACAGGGTGCCGCCAGTGGCGACATTGAGCAACTGCGTGCCGCGGCAGGTGGTAAAGAGCGGCTTCTTGGCGCGAAGCACCTCGTTAACCAGCTTAAACTCAAAGCGGTCGCGAATTTCGCAGCACAGCGTGGGGTCGTAAGGACGCTCGTCGCCCCAGCGTTTGGGGTTGACGTCCGGGCCGCCGGGAATGGCGATACCGTCAGCGATTTCCACGTAATGACGGATGACATCGACGTCTTCGGTAATGGACATCTGCAGCGGCAGGCCGCCGGCGGCAAGGATGGCATCGACAAAGACACTTGCGATTTCCTCGTTGGGGGAGAGCGTCTCGCTCAAATAGGGTTTCGCTTCTTCCCAGCGTGGTGCTACCAGGATGAGCGGGCGGTCGGCGGGATTGACGTCGACGTGCGGAGTGTAGGACGATGAGGTGCGGGTTCCGATCATGGGTGTGGCTTTCGAATCCGGGTGGACATGGCACAGGGGTGACGCGGGACAAACGCTGGTGATGAATTTGCCCGCGTGGCAATTGGGCTAGTGGCCCTTGATGGAGTTGAGGAAGTCCTGGGCGCGCTTGGTCTGGGGATGGTCGAAGAACTCGTCGGGCGTGCCGGTTTCCACGATCTGGCCGTCGGCCATAAACACGACACGGTCGGCCACGCGGCGGGCAAAGTTCATCTCGTGCGTAATGACGATCATCGTCATGCCCTGCTGCGCCAAGCGCACCATGACCTCGAGCACCTCGTTGATCATCTCGGGGTCAAGGGCACTCGTGGGCTCGTCAAAGAGCATGGCCTTGGGTTGCATGGCAAGCGAGCGGGCGATGGCTACGCGCTGCTGCTGGCCGCCCGAGAGCTGTGCGGGCACCTTATCGGCCTGCTCGGCAACGCCTACGCGGCTCAGCAGGTCCATGGCGCGCTCGCGGGCCTCGTCCTTGGAGACGCCCAGCACGTCGACCGGTCCCAGCATGACGTTCTGCAGCACCGTCATATGTGCGAATAGGTTGAACTGTTGGAACACCATGCCCAGCTCGGCACGCATGCGGGCAAGGTCTTTGCCTTCCTGCGGCAAGGGCTCGCCCTCGATGAGGATCTCGCCCGAGTCGATGGTTTCCAGGCGATTGATGGTGCGGCACATGGTCGACTTGCCCGAGCCCGAGGGGCCGATCACCACGACGACTTCGCCGTGGTCGACCGAGAGATTGATGTCGTTGAGAACGTGCAGGTCGCCGTAGTGCTTATCGACGTGCCTGAGCTCGATCAGCGGCTGATTGCCGGTGGAAGAGGTGCTCTGTGCCATGGTGCTCGGCTCCTTATGACTCGAAATGGTAAAGCGTTAGCGGATGATGGTCGCGCCGGTCTTGTGCGAAACGTAGACAGCGGCCTTGTTGATCGCGACGTTGATGAGGATGTAGATGACCGCGATCACCAGATAGACCGATACGAGCGCGTCGTAGTTGGTGATGAGCACGCGGGCATTTTGCATGAGGTCGGGGTAGCTCACCACATAGGCGACGGTGGTGTCTTTGACTACGACCACGAGCTGCGAAATCAACGACGGAATGATAAACCGAATCGCCTGGGGCAATACGATTTTAAAGGTGATTTTGGCCTTGGAGAGACCGAGCGCCTGGGCTGCCTCGACCTGACCACGCGGCACGGCGTTGACGCCGGCGCGGAAGATCTCGGCAAGTACGCCGGCTGCAGCGAGCGCGACGGGAAGCGTGAGCATCCAAAACGACGGCAGTGAAATCTTGTACTGAGGCAGCACCAAAAAGAAGAAGTAGATGAACAGCAGGCTCGGCACGCCACGGAAGAAATCGGTGAGCACGCGGCAGACCAGCTGCAGCGGCTTGATGTCGCTGGTACGGCCGAGCATGAGGGCTAAGCCCAGTACCAGCGCGATGGCGCCGGCGGTGAGCGCGACCTTTACTGTGCCCTCAAAACCGGCAAGCAGGAACTTCCAGGTGGTGAGGTGCGTAAAGAAGTACCAGTAATGGACCGAAAGCTGGCCGGTCACATAAAAGCGCTGCAGTACCAGAGCGATGAGCGCGGCCACGGCAACAAGTGAGATGGCGGTGCCGACGCGAATCTTGGCGCGCATCTTGGGGCCGGGAGCCTCGTAGAGCGCATCGCGCATGGTGAGCGCGGAGGTGGAGTGCTTGCTCATCGGAGGATCCTCACCTTCTTATCGATATAGTTGCCAATGTGGCTCACCACAAAGGCCGTGCCCAGGTAGCCGAGCGCCGAGATAAAGAACGCGGCGACGCCGCCGAGCGAGCGCGTGTTGATGTAGCTCACCACGCCGGTGAGCTCCTGCGGTTTAAGCGGCACCTGACTGCCGAGCGCGGTGGTGAGCATGACGGCGATAAAGAGGTTGGTCATGGGCAGCACGCTCGAGCGCAGCGCCTGCGGAATCACGATCTTGGCGAGGATACGGCTGAAGCTCATGCCCAGCGAGCGGGCGGCTTCCACCTGGCCGACACCGACGGTGTTGATGCCGCTCATAAAGTTCTCGGAGCCAAAGGCAGAACCCAAGAGCACTGTGGCGACGATGACGCAGGTGCGGTAGGGCAGGACGACCTTGAGCGGGGGCAGCGCATAGACGACGATAATGAGCAGCGCGATGCCGGGGATGTTACGGAAGACCTGGACATACAGGTCGCCAAAGACGCGCAGCGGCTTGAGCGGCGACACGCGCATCACGGTGACGGCGACGGCCAGCACCATGGCGATGGCAAACGACTCAAGCGTCATGCCCCAGGTTGCTAGCAGCGCGTCGATATAGTTCTGGCCATAGAGCGACCAGAGCTCGGAGAGACTCATGCGGACCTCCCGCCGGTAAGGAAAGGGGCTCCCGTGAGTACGGAAACCCCGACAACTCAGTGAGGAAACAGTTTAGCGCAATAAAGCGCATCGTGCGTTTCCGTATGGTTTCGTAGCGGCCGTTACTAGGCTCGCTGCCTAGGCGCCGATCTCGGGCAGCTCGGGAACATTGGTGTCGCCCGTACGGTCGCCAATGCAGATCTGCCACAGCTCGGTCCAGGTGCCGTCATCCTCGATCTTCTTAAGGAAGTCGTTGACAAAGGCGACACCGTCGGAATCGAGTGGCAGGCCAATGCCATAGGGCTCCTTGCTGCCGAAGGGCTTGCCGGCAATCTTGTACTTACCGGGCTCGCGGACCAGGGCGCTCTGCTGCATGTTGTTGTCGATGACGTAGGCGTCAACGCGACCCTGCTGGAGTGCTTGGCGGGCCTCCTCATCGGTCTTGAACTCCTGTTGGCTGGCCTTGGGGGCGAACTCCTCCAGGATGGCGGGGCCGTTGGAGCCGGACTGGACGGCGACGTTCTTGTCGGCCAGGTCGTCGACGCTCTTGATGTCGTCGTTGTCGGCGAGCACCAGGATAGCCTGCTGGGTGTAGTAGTAGGGACCGGCAAAGGAGACGAGCTTCTTGCGCTCGTCAGTGATGGTGTAGGTGGCAAAGACGGCGTCGACCTGGCCGTTCTGCAGGACGGACTCACGCGTGTCCGAGGTCACCTGCGTGATCTCGACTTTGTTCTCGCCCAGAATGTAGTTGGACAGGAGCTGTGCGATACCGGCGTCGAAGCCGCGGGTCTGACCGTCCTTCTCGTTGAGGAGGGAGAAGAGCGTGGAGGTCTGAACGCCTCCGATCTTAAAGACACCGGCGTCCTTGACGGCCGTGGCCCAGGTGCTGGCGGCGATGGCGTCGTCATCGGCCTTGGGGCCGTTGTCGACGAGTTTGTCGAATGCCTTGGCATCGAGTATGGTGGAAGCCTCGGTATCTTCGGAGCTCTTGGAGGAGCCGGCGGCGGAACCCTTGTCGGCCTCGGCGCTGGTGTCGGAGCAGCCGGCAAGACCAAGGCCGGCGACGGTTGCGAAGGTGGCGGCAACGAAGCCGCGGCGGTCGAGAACGACCTGCTGGGAGAGGTTTTTGCTCATGGTAGAACACCTTTCTCAATAAAATCCCTAGCGGTTGAGTAGAGTTATACCCTATCCCGCTCAAATGGGTCAACACGAAATAACTCAGAAACATACTTACCTTATGGGTTATTCAACCTACCAAAAAGGGACAGGCACCTTTGTGGTGGTTCTGGCCGATGCAGCGGCATGCCTTGCTGTTTTGTCTCAATCTGTAACATCTGCAGCCATTTTTGCCGAGTAACTGTTACAGATCGAGATCATCTCCTTAGGGGGATTCGAATGTCTCGATCTGTAACAGTTAGGCGGACAAAAGCTCCCTTTCTGTTACAGATTGAGACAAAGGTCAGGGGCAAAGACGGTTTGTCTCAATCTGTAACAGGTAGACGAGAATTCGGGCCATAGATGTTACAGATTGAGATAATCGCGTCGCGAAAATAAAAACCTCCGCAGGGGTGCTTCCCTTGCGGAGGTTTTTTACTCGTTGAGTAGCCTTACGGCTTCGGCAGCCATGTTCTCGACCGTCATGCCGTTCTGAGCGAGCAGCTCGTTGGGGTCGTAACGGTCGGGGAAGCCCTTGGCGATGCCGAAGGTGCGCGTGCGCACGGGCGTGCAGGCCAAGTAGCACGCGACACGCTCGCCCCAGCCGCCGTCCAAGATGCCGTCCTCGAGAGTGACGACAACGCGATGTTCGGCGGCAAGGCTGTCGAGGAACTCGCGGTCGAGCTCGGTTGCAAAGCGCGGGTTGACGAGCGTGGCCTCGATGCCGTACTCGGCAGCCAAGCGATTTGCCACGCGCTCGCCCAGCTCAAAGAAGTCGCCAAGCGCGAGCACAGCAACGTCGCGACCCTGGCTCAGCACGTTGTAGCGAACGGCGCTGTAGTCGGCGTCTTCGGTGGGCGCCAGATCGGGACGGCTTACCAGGCCAATACCAGGCACACGAATCGCCACGGGATGCTCGCGGTGGTCGAGCGACCAGCTTAGCATGGACAGATATTCCTCCATGCAGGCCGGCGCCAGGTAGTGCATGTTGGGAAGACCGCCCAGCATGGAAATATCAAAGAACGAAAGGTGCGTCTCGGACGTAGTGCCAAAGATTGATGCGCCAAATACAAGGATCGTCGCCGGGGCATCGTTGAGGCACAGGTCGTGCCACAGCTCGTCATAGGCACGCTGCAAGAACGTACCGTACACGCCAAAGACCGGCTTGGCGCCCGAGCGCGCAAGCGCGGTGGCAAAGGTCACGGCGTGCTCCTCGGCAATGCCCACATCGACGAACTGTTTGCCGGCGGCAGCGCGAAGCTCGGGTGTAAAGCCCATGATGTAGGGCGTGGCGGCCGTGATGCCCACGACCTGCGGATCGTGCTCGATGGCGGCGCTGAGCGCCTCGCCCGTAATGTCGGCATAGGTGCGCGGCGCAGGCTCGCTCGGATGGCCCGGGCAGAGCTTGCGCCCAGTCGCCATGTCAAACGGACCCACGTGGTGCCAGCGCTCGGGGTCGCTCTGGGCCGGCTCAAAGCCCTTGCCCTTGGCGGTGGAGACGTGCAGCACGATGGGATGATCGATATTGCGCAGTTCCTGCAGCGCGTCGACCAGGGCCAACACATCGTTACCGGCGTCCAGATAGCGGTAGTCGAGCCCCATCGCGCGGAAAACGTTGCGCTCGCAGGTGCCGTTGCTGGCGCGCAGCTCGGCCAGATTGCGATACAGGCCACCGTGGTTTTCGGCGATGGACTGGTCGTTGTCATTGACGATGATGATCAGGTTGCTGTCGAGCTCGGCGGCATTGTTAAAGCCCTCAAACGCCAGACCGCCCGAAAGCGAACCGTCGCCAATGATGGTAATGACGTTGTAGCTGTCGCCCGCCAGATCGCGGGCGTGTGCCAAGCCGCAGCCCAGGCTCACCGATGTGGAGGTGTGGCCCATGGCGAACAGGTCGTGTTCGGACTCGTCGGGATTGGCAAAGCCAGAGGCCTCGCCGTAGCGTGCCGGGTCGATATAAGTGTACGCGCGCCCAGTCAGCGCCTTGTGGGCATAGGTCTGGTGCGACACGTCAAAGACAATTTTGTCGGTGGGGGAGTTAAACACGCGATGGAGCGCAACCGTAAGCTCAACGACGCCCAGGTTGGGGGCAACGTGCCCGCCGACGGCGGCGGAGCTTTCGAGGATGGCGTGGCGGATCTCGCCGCAGAGCAGCGGAAGCTCGGCGCGATCGAGAGCCTTGACGTCCTCGGGCGTTGTCGTTTGCGTAAGCAGCATCGTTGTGGGTTACTCCATGCGAATCGTGCGCCGGCACTCCCTCGGCCGGCACAATTGCACAAGACAGTCTCGCACATTTTGGCGTTTGATATGTGACGGCGGCGCGGTAATTCGCCAACTGGTGGGGCAAAACGTTTTGTCCGATGCCATACTGGTAAATTCGATGATGATTTTATTCATTGCGTGCAGGCTGCGGCTTGCCGCCGAGCGCCGCCGGAAGGAGGCCGCATGTCCGATACCGTTCGTGCCGAGAAAATCGCGCGCGAGGTCGACGATGCCGCCCGTCAGCTTGCCCAGGCGGGCCGCTTGGACCTGATGCATGAGTTTATCCAACATGGCGATGTGACGGTCTATACACATGTGACCTCGGTAGCGCGGGCAAGTCTGTCCTTTGCCGAGCGCCTGGGCCGCGTCGGTATCTCCGTCGACCGCTTATCGCTGCTGCGCGGGGCCCTGCTGCACGATTACTTTCTCTATGACTGGCACGATCCCGACCCAAGCCATCGGCTGCATGGCTTTCGCCACCCGTTTTTTGCCTTGGCGCGTGCGGAGGAAGATTTTGAGCTGACGCCGCGCGAGCGGAATATTATCGTACGGCATATGTTTCCGCTGGTACCGGTGCCGCCGACGTGTCGTGAGGCATGGATTGTGTGCCTGGCGGATAAATGGTGCGCACTGCGCGAGACGATTGCCGGCCGTCTGCCGCGCAAAGGCGGCGCGAACGATTTGAACGAGGGCCCGAGTGACGGCTCGAGCAAAGAATCGAACGAAAAGAGGAGAGGGTAGACGGTGGGGACCGCGATCGACATGGCATTTGACGGCGCGACGCTTGCCGCCTGCCCGCTCTCGGCACTGGTGCTCTCGTTTGCCTTCTACGGGTTTTGCGGTTGGGCATGGGAGTCGACAGTATGCGCCATGCTTAATCACGGACGATTTGCCAACAGCGGCTTTTTGCTGGGGCCGTGCTGCCCAATCTATGGCGCGGGCGGCATTGCCTGCTGGCTGCTGTTGCGCGGGATTCCGGATGCCTCGAGCCAGTTTGTCGCTGCCGCGCTCGTATGCAGCGTGATCGAATATAGCGTGGGCGTGCTGTTGGAAAAAACGACGGGTGCCCGGTTTTGGGATTACTCGCATCTGCCGTTTAACCTGCACGGACGCATCTGCCTGTACTGGGCCTGCGCGTTTGGCTTGGGTGCGTTGTGTATTTGTCGTTTAGTGGAGCCGGCATTGCTGGGGCTGCTTGGCCATCTGCCGGTGCTGATTGTGCGGCTGTCCGCCTTTATTGTCGCGGTCGCGATGATGGTCGACGCGGTGTGCTCGTTGGCGAGCTGGCGCCGCCTGTCCGATCAGCTGGAGCGTGTGCGCGCCGACCTTGCCGACCGCATCAACGAATCGCTTGCCGATGCGTCTGACTCCATGCTCGAACGCATTCCCGATTCTACGATTGACTCGGTGGCACAGACGCACATCCGTAGCCGCGCCGTTAACGCGTGGCTGGCCGAGCTGGGTGACGCCGCGCTCGATGCCCTGCGCGAGAAGGCTTCGATGCCGACGTTTATCGCGGATGGCGCTCGCGGCCTGGCGCTTGCCGCCCGCCGCGTGGCCGATGCCGCGCCGAGCATGCCGCGTCCGTCGCTCAGTCGTCGCCTTGCCGGCAAGCGCATGAGCCGTCCGGTGCCGAGTGTGTCACTCAGCCGCCGCGACCTACGCTTCTTTAACGCCTTCCCGCGTCTGCGCATCAATCGCTACGAGGGCGTCATCCGAGCTACCGACCTCCGCGACCGAGCCCGCGAGCTGTTCCGGCGCTAGCCAGAGCGGAGCCAAGCGCGCCCTTCTCGTTCGCACGTTTCCCGTTCGTTTCGCGCCCGTTGCCGTGCCGTTTCCAAGATTGCGGCACCGTTTCCATTCGACAACGCAGCGTTTAACAACGCCGTATCTGGTCTACACCAGTTGGCCCTCGGCCGCATCATGAGCGCCGACAACGTTCATGCGACCAAGGGGGAGCGAATGTACGATACGGGATCGACAACGTTTATGCTCATCTGCACCATGCTCGTGTTTTTAATGACACCGGGTCTGGCGTTTTTCTATGGCGGCCTGTCCAGGCGCAAAAATGTCATCAACACCATGCTTATGTGCTTTGGCGCCATTGGCCTGGTTGGTGTGCTGTGGATTGTTGCCGGCTGGTCGCTGGCCTACGGTGGCGACGGTTCTAGCCCGTTTATTGGCGGCTTTGACCAGTTGCTGTGCCTGCCGGTGCTCAACCAGGTGCTGCAGGCGGCCGAGGGCAATGCTGCGGATGGTGCCGTCTACCCTCAGATCATCAACATCGCCTTCCAGATGGCGTTTGCCATGATCACCGCCGCTATCGTTACGGGCAGTCTGGCAGGCCGCGTTAAGTTTGGTGCCATGACGGCCTTCCTGGGCATTTGGCTGCTCGTGGTCTATGCGCCGCTCGCCCACATGGTTTGGGGCGGCGATGGTTCCTTTATCGGCGACATCATCGGCGCGCTCGACTTTGCCGGCGGCGACGTGGTACACATTTCGTCCGGTCTCACGGGCCTGATTCTCTGCTTAATGCTCGGCCGTCGTCGCGGCTTTGGCATGGTGAGCTACCGTCCGCATAACGTGCCGTTTGTGGCGCTGGGCGCCGGTCTACTTTGGTTTGGTTGGTTTGGCTTTAACGGCGGCAGCGAGTTTAAGGCCGACGCCGTGGCGGCACTCGCCATCCTCAACACCGTGACGGCCAGCGCGGCGGGCATGGTCTCGTGGCTTGTCGTCGAGCGCGTGCACACCGGTCGTCCCACGCTGGTGGGTGCTAGCACCGGTTTGGTTGCGGGCCTTGTGGTGGTTACGCCGGGTGCGGGCTTTGTCGAGCCGTGGGCGGCGCTGGTCATGGGCCTGATCGTATCGCCCGTCTGCTATCTGGCCATCAGCCATCTTAAGACCAAGTTCGGCTACGACGATGCGCTCGACGCGTTCGGTTGCCACGGTATCGGCGGCATCTTGGGCGGTGTGCTCACGGGCCTGTTCTGCGTGCCGGAGCTCTCGTGGACCGGTAAGGGCGGCCTGTTCTACACGGGCGACGTGTCGCTGCTTGTCTCGCAGGTTCTGGGCATTGTGGTGACGGTCGTTATTGTGCTGATGCTCGACTTGGTGATCGCCGCGGTGGTCAAGGCGCTGTTCCACGGTAGCCTGCGCGTGGACGAGGCCGACGAGGCACTGGGCCTGGATGCCAGTCAGCACGGCGAGAGCGCCTATCCTTCTTTCTCCGGACTCGATTAGCAGCTTCCCCAAGCACCGCACCTTGCCGTTCAATCGTCGCTCACGTACTTAAGTACGCTTCGCTCCTCTTTCACGGCAATCTGCGGCACTTGGGAAACCTGCTAAGACCAGTCAGTTGAACTTATTGATCTCTGAGGTTGGTTTGCGGCACCTGGAAAACCCGTGCCATGTGAAGGACAATTCATTTCTTTTATTGAAGAGAGGAATTCACTATGAAGAAAATTACGGCTATCGTGCGCCAGGAAAAGCTTGAGGTTCTTAAAGACGCGCTGTTTGCTGCTGATGTTCGCGGCATGACTATCAACCAGGTGCAGGGCTGCGGCGCACAGCATGGCTGGAAGGAATACGTGCGCGGCAACGAACTGCTCGTCAATACCATCCCCAAGGTGCAGTTCACCCTCATCTGCGCTGATGAGCACGTTGACGGAATTGTCGACATCATCTGCAATGCCGCCCGCACCGGTGCCGTTGGAGACGGCAAGATTTGGGTCGAGCCGGTCGAAGAAGTCATCCGCATTCGCACCGGCGAACACGGCCCGGCCGCGGTGTAGAATCGACCGTCTGCCATCCGCAACGTTAAAATGCTGCAATGAGGCACAAGGCTTGCGTTGCGGATGGGCGGATTATGGGTCGCAATAAATATCCCGAGGAGACGGTCGCGAAGATTCTCGACGCGGCACTGGAGCTATTCTGCGCACAGGGTTATGAGGGGACGAGTATTCAAGATATCGTTGACCGTCTCGACGGCATGACCAAGGGCGCTGTCTATCATCACTTCAAGAGCAAAGAAGAGATTTTCAACGCCGCGTTTGATCGGGCGATGACTCCGATTGTTGAGCACCGCCGCTCGATGCTTGGCGTCGGTAATATGACCGGAGCCCAAAAGCTCAAGCGACTGTACGCTCCCGAGTCCGTTGTTCCACAAATTGAGCTATGGGCACGTATGCGTCCTGCAGCAGATCCGGTAAAAAGCTCGCGCCTACTGGCGATGCAGTACCAGGGCTCATTTGACGAGTCGGCCGATGGCTGTCTCTTGCCAGTGATCGAGGAGGGCATCGCCGACGGCTCCATTGCGTGCGAATGCCCGCGCGAAGCGGCAGAGGCCGTGTCGTTGCTGGCGAATCTCTGGCTGTTGCCACTGTTTCGTCCGCTTGAGCCCAAGGATCGAATGCTCGCTCGTGCTCATTGTTTGGCGCAGATGGCCGCCGCGGTGGGACTCGATTTGGGGGAAGAAGTGCTTCAGACAACGGCGCAGATTTGGGACGTATGGGACCGTGCCGGGTGGTAATATAGATACCAACGGTATGTAATAGATCTGAGAGGGCGGCCCAGGCTGCCCTTTTCAAGTCAATAAATACATACTTCCGGTATGTATAGGGAGCGAACTTATGGCTGGGCTGAGAGACGTCGGCGTCTCGTTGAAATCAAAAACAGTGCGGTCAATCAGGCTCGCGGAACTTCTGGTTGCGCAGCTGTGCACGTATTCGATGCTGTCGGCGCTGTGCTTTGCGTATCCACTTTACTTGTTCGATTGCAGTGGATCGTCAACGTTATATGGCGTCGTCGTGGCGACGGCATTCATACCCGGCGTACTCGCAACTCCGGTTGGCGGAATCTTGGCGGATAGGGGAAGACATCGCGAGGTCCTCGTGTCCCTCGGCATTGCTCTGATGACTGCATCACTGCTGTCTATCCCCATGAAGCACTCATTGCCTCTTGCGGTCGTCGTAGTAGCGATACTTTGTGTTCAATATGGTTCTCAATCGCTGCTGAAGCCAATGCTCCAAATTGAGACGGTGCGCATGGCGGGTGAAGAGAAGGTTGAGCGGGCCACTGCATTGGTTTCGCAGATGACCATGGTGAGCAATATCTTGGGCCCTGTGGTCGGGACGGCAGTCTATGGGTACTTTGGCATCGATGCTCTTTGCACAACCGCGTCGGTGGCGTTTGCGATTTCAGCTCTCTTGTTTGGGGGCGCGCTCAAGCAAAATGCCTCATTTGAAACGATGGGAGACGGCGCGACTCGTACGACATGCCGAAACGATTTTCGGGAGTCGATTCGGTATCTGTTGCAAAATGCATTATTGGTCGCTGTGATTTTGCTTGCGGCAGTTTTGAACCTTGCGTTGGTTGGGCTAATGATTGGCGCTCCCATTATTGTTACAAAGCATCTCGGCATGCAATCGTCCTGCGTTGGGATAGTTGAGGTGGCTATGGGCTTGGGTGGTCTTGCCGGCAGTGGCTTGGTCGGCATTTGGCCGCATCGTTTTTCTTTCAATGGCATATGTCGATATGTTGCGATGATCTGTTTTGGAGTCGCACCGATCATTGTCACGCTACTGTTCGGCGCAGATGCATGCATGCTCACCGTGTTTGTGGTTGGTTCGGCATGGGTCATGGTGTGGGCGAGCATTGCGTCGGTTGAAATCATCGCGTTTGTTCAGCGGGCAGCGCCGACTGAGCTCTGCGGAAAAGTGCTTTCGGTCGTTTACATGGTCCTTTCCTGCGCAATACCTATCGGCCAATTGACGTACGGGGTTGCATATGATCGATGGACACCGGCGATTGTATTCGCAGCCATGTTGGCGGTGCTGACGTTGACGACGGCTCTGTTTTATCGGCTGAAAAATCGATTGCGGCGATTGTCTTAACGCGCTGGGGCACCGTGAATTTGTGAAGGCGGTGGTACGCCGCGCCGGGACGGCATTGTTTGGACATGCCTCTCCTTCGTCTACAATATCGGGCAGACGAAGGAGAGGCATGTCCATGATCAAGATGTTCGCGAGTGACTTAGACGGAACGCTGCTGAACGCCCTGCACGAGGCGGATGGGACCATCCGCCGCGCCATTCGCGAGCTGACTGAGGCTGGCCTGCACGTGGTTCCCGCGACTGGACGCTCGACGTTGCCGATCGGCGAGCATGGCTTTACGGGCTTGGCGCTTGACGCCTGCTGCTCCAATGGATCCATCGTGCGCGACAGCCATGGCGAGGTGCTCAAGACTTGGACCATCGATCCGCAGGTCACTGAGGAACTGCTCAAGGCGTTCCCGGACATTTGCTTTGATTGTTCCACGCCCGATGGCATGTACTCGAGCGGTTCGTTCGAGATGCATCAGGCGGGCTTTAAAAAGGACAGTCCCATCAAGCGCATCGTGATGCGCGGCATGCGTGCGCGCGGCGGGTATCACGAGGAGCAGTATTTCGACCAGTCGATCGGTGACATCCTGCGCCACGATGTATGCAAGATCAATTGTCGCGTGACCTCGCCCGAGCTGGAGCGCGACCTTAAGGCGTATCTTGCCGAGCGCTCGGACCGTGTGGTCAACGCGCCGTTCGATCCGGTGATGTTCGAGATCACGGACGTGGCGTGTAACAAGGGCGAGAGTGTGGCCTGGCTGGCGGGCTACTACGGCATTGCCGAGGACGAGGTCGCGGTTTATGGCGACGGCGGAAACGACATCGCCATGCTCAAGCGTTTCCGCCACAGCTACGCGACCAAAAACGCTAGCGATGCAGCCAAGGTCGCCGCGAGCGCAACTATCGGCAGCTGCATGGTCCACGCCGTCCCCAAACACATGCTCGCCACCATGCATAAGCAGAGCTCCCGCACCATCATCGAATAATGTGACAAAGGGACTGCCCCCTCGTCACATTCCAAATATTGCCTTTACGTGTTGATGCACACGGTGTGCAATAATACTCGCACTGTGCAATAGCGCACAGGCTGAGTAACAAGGAGGACGCTTGTCCCAGCTCGAGAAATGCGATCGCCGGTCCCTTCGCTCGCAGCGTGCCCTTCGCCAGGCACTTGCCAGCGAGCTTGCCGAAAGCGGCGACCTTTCGCGCATTAATGTTGCGTCGCTCACCGAGCGCGCCGGCCTTACGCGCCGCACGTTCTATTCGCACTACCGCGATATCCCCGACTTCATCAATCAAATCGAGGACGGCTTGCTGGCCGAGATCCGTGAACGCATTGAGCTCATCACCGCAGCTCAGCTGCCCGATCTCTACCACAACATCGATGAGCTCGAGCCGGCGCCCGGTTCGGTTGAACTGCTGCGCTATCTTGCGGCCAACCGCGACTTAATCGGTGCGCTGCTGGGTCCGGGCGGCGACCAGGCCTTCATTAAAAGGATCATCGACACCGCGCGTGAGGCTGTGGTGCCGCGTGCGCAGACGGGCATTTTGGGCCTGGCGCTGGGCACGTTCTTTGACTACTACGTCACCTACGTCGTGAGTGCCGAGGTCGGCATGATTCAGCGCTGGTTTGAGCGTGGGCTCACCGAATCGCCCGAGGCCATGGCGCGCATTATGACGGTGCTCGCTTTTGTGCGCCCCGGCGACCTGTATGGCCAACCCATCGATATCAACGTGCCGGAATACGGCATGAAGCTATTGAACTTGCAGCTCGAGGACGCGGCCGACACCGCTGCAACCGTCGAGTCCAACAACTAAGAGGAGAGACAGATGAGCAAACTCGTCGAGGGCATCAAGGATCGTATGGTCGCTGCCGCACGTGAGGCCGCGCCCGCCGTGGTGGACGCCGCGCAGAAGGCCGCGACCGCTGCTGCCGAGAAGGTTGCCGAGGCAGTTGCCGATGCCAAGAACGCGGCAGGGGAGACGTCCGTAGCCGCCGAGCCCACGACCGCCGCTGAGCCCGTAGCCGCCACCGCCGCCCGGGCCCCCGAAGGCGCGATCTTCAACCCCGAGAACGCCCGCGGCAACCTGCACCTGGGCATCGACGTGGGCTCCACCACCGTCAAGCTCGCCGTGCTCAATGACGACAACCAAATTGTCTACGCCAAGTACCAGCGCCATCACACCGATGTCCGTGCCTGCGCCCGCGACCTGTTCGAGGGTGCTGCGACCGTACTGCCGACGGCCCAGATGACCTGCGCCATCACCGGCTCGGGCGGCCTGCTGCTGTCCCAGTGGCTCGACCTGGAGTTTGTCCAGGAGGTCATCGCCAGCAAGCGTGCCGTCGAGACCCTCATCCCGGCCACCGATGTCGCCATCGAGCTGGGCGGCGAGGACGCCAAGATCATCTACTTCGATAATGGCATTGAGCAGCGCATGAACGGCACCTGCGCCGGCGGCACGGGCGCGTTCATCGACCAGATGGCAACCCTGCTGCACACCGACGCCAGCGGCCTCAACGAGCTCGCGGCCAACGCCACTACCATCTATCCCATTGCCAGCCGCTGCGGCGTCTTTGCCAAGACCGACGTGCAGCCGCTGCTCAACGAGGGTGCCCGCCCCGAGGACGTCGCCGCTTCCATCTTCCAGGCTGTCGTGACCCAGACCATCTCGGGCCTGGCGTGCGGTCGTCCCATCCGCGGCAACGTCGCCTTCCTGGGCGGCCCGCTGCAGTATCTCTCCGAGCTGCGCCACCGCTTCTACCTCACGCTCAACCTGGACGATGAACACCGCATCGTGCCCCAAAACGCCCACCTGTTTGTGGCGAGCGGCGCCGCCATGGCGCACGAGTCCAACAAGCTCAGCACGTTCCCGCAGCTCATCGAGGCTATCGACAGCTTGGGCGACACGCAGGGTGCCGAGGTCGAGCGCCTGGATCCGCTCTTTGCCACCGACGAGGACTTTGCCGAGTTCAAGGGCCGCCACGACACCGAGGTCGTCCCCAAGGGTAAGCTCGACGGCTACACCGGCCGCGTGTTCATCGGCATCGACGCCGGCTCCACCACCATGAAGGCCGCGCTCGTGGGCGAGGACGGCCAGCTGTTGCACACCTGGTACGGCAACAACAACGGCGACATCCTGGGCACGGCCAAGGTCATCATGGCCGATTTCTACAATCACATCCCTGCCGGCTGCACCATCGGCCACGTGACCACCACGGGCTACGGCGAGGCGCTGCTCATCGAGGCCCTCAAGGCCGATTCCGGCGAGATCGAGACCGTCGCGCACCTGCGCGGCGCCAAGGCATTCCTGCCCGGTGTCGAGTTTATCCTGGACATCGGCGGCCAGGACATGAAGTGCCTGCGCGTGAAGGACGGCGTCATCGAGCACATTATGCTCAACGAGGCCTGCTCATCGGGCTGCGGCAGCTTTATCGAGAGCTTCGCCGTGTCCATGAACATGGACGTGCGCGCGTTCGCCGATGCCGCCATCCATGCCAAGGCCCCGGTCGATTTGGGCAGCCGCTGCACGGTCTTTATGAACTCGCGCGTCAAGCAGGCGCAAAAGGAAGGTGCCACGGTGGGCGACATCGCGGCCGGCCTGTCCTATTCCGTCATCAAGAATGCCCTGTTCAAGGTCATTAAGCTGCGCGACCCCAAGGAGATCGGCAGCCAGGTGATCGTTCAGGGTGGCACCTTTATGTCCGATGCCACGCTGCGCGCATTTGAGCAGCTCACCGGCGTGCACGCCGTGCGTCCCGACATCGCCGGCTGCATGGGTGCTTACGGTGCGGCCCTGCTCGCCCGCGACCGCGCCGGCGCCGACGGCACCTCGACCATCCTTTCTGCCGAGGACATCGCGCACCTCACCGTGACGCAAAAACACGTCCGCTGCGGCCGTTGCTCCAACAACTGCCAGCTCACCGTCAACGATTTTGGCGGCGGCAGGCGTTTCATTACCGGTAACCGCTGCGAGAAGGGTGCCGGCCACAAAAAGCAAAAAACCGAGGCTCCTAACCTCTTTAAAAAGAAGAACGATCTGCTCTTTAACCGCGAGGTGCTGAGCCCCGACGAGGCCCCGCGCGGCACCGTCGGCATCCCGCGCGCGCTCAACATGTACGAGAACTACCCCTTCTGGCACGCGTTCTTTACGCGCTTGGGCTTTAGCGTGCAGCTGTCCGACCAGTCGAGCAAAAAGACCTACCAGGCGGGCATCGAGTCCATGCCGTCCGAGAGCGTGTGCTACCCGGCAAAGATGAGCCACGGCCATGTGATGAACCTTATCGACCGCGATGTCGACTTTATCTGGATGCCGTGCGTGCGCTGGGAGCGCAAGGAGGACCCGACGGCCGGTAACTGCTACAACTGCCCCATCGTCATGAGCTACCCCACGGCGTTGGCGCTCAATATCGATGAGATTCGCGAGCAGAATATCGAGTTCCTGTACCCGTTTGTGCCCTATCATGACAAGACCGAGCTCAAGCGCCGTCTGTACCAGGTGCTCGCCGTCGACCGTGTGGCCGATGCGCAAGCCGGTCGCGGTCGCGTGCGTGGGCCCAAGATCACGCGTTCCGAGGTCGATGCCGCCGTCAACGCCGCCTTTGAGGCCGATGCGCGTTTCCACGAGGACATCCAGACCATGGGCGAGGAGGCTCTTAAGTGGGTCGAGGACCACGGCGGTCACGGCATCGTGCTCGCCGGTCGTCCCTACCATAACGACCCCGAGATCAACCACGCCCTGCCCGAGCTTATCTCGAGCTTTGGCTTTGCGGTCTTTACCGAGGATTCGCTCGCGCATCTGGTAAAGCCCGAGCGTCCGATTCGCGTCGTCGACCAGTGGATGTACCACAGCCGCCTGTACGCCGTCGCTCGTTTTGTGACGATGCGCAACGACCTGGACCTGATCCAGCTCAACTCCTTCGGCTGCGGCTTGGACGCCCTGACCACCGACCAGGTGCAGGAGATCCTGGAAGCCAGCGGCAAGATTTACACCGTGCTCAAGATCGACGAGGTGTCCAACCTGGGTGCCGCGCGCATCCGCATCCGCTCGCTCATGGCCGCGCTTAAGGACCAGGAGGCCGAGCGCTTGGCCGAGGCCACGGCCGCGGGCGAGGCTTACGAGCAGGGCGATGCCGCGCCGGTGGCGCCCTCCACGGATGCCCCCGCGTTCGCGAGCCGCAAGTACACGTTTGAGGCTCAGCGCGAGAGTGCTTCGACCGCATGGCCGAAGGTGCCCTTTACCGAGCAGATGCGCGACGAGGGCTACACCATCCTGTGCCCGCAGATGGCGCCGATCCACTTTGACCTGGTCAAAGAGGTGTTCCGCGGTGCCGGCTACAACTTGGAGCTGCTGCCCTCGACCGATCACGACGCCGTCGAGGCCGGCCTGCGCTATGTGAACAATGACATCTGCTATCCGTCGATCCTGGTGACGGGCCAGATCATGGAGGCCATCGAGAGCGGTCGGTACGACCTGTCCAAGACGGCCGTGGTCATCAGTCAGACCGGCGGCGGCTGCCGTGCTACCAACTACATCGCGCTCATTCGCAAAGCCCTGCGCGAGAGCGGTCACCCCGAGATCCCCGTGATCTCGCTTTCGGCCGTGGCGCTGGGCGAGGACAACCCCGGCTTCAAGCTGACGCCGGCGCTGCTTAAGCAGGCAGTCTACGCGGTGCTCTTTGGCGACGTGATGATGCAGATGCTCTATCGCTGCCGCCCGTACGAGGCCACGCCCGGTGCCGCCAACGCGCTCTACGAGGAGTACATGGCACGCGCTCGCAAGCTAGCGCCCAAGTTCAACAGGCATAACTACACCAAGCTGTGCCGCGAGGCCATCCGCGCGTTCGATACCATGCCGCTTGTGGGCGAGGGCACCAAGCCGCGCGTGGGCGTGGTCGGTGAGATCCTGGTCAAGTTCCACCCCACGGCCAACAACCACGTGGTCGACGTGATCGAGCGCGAGGGCTGCGAGGCCGTGGTGCCGGGTCTGCTCGACTTCTTCCTGTACTCCATGAGCAACGCCGAGCTGCAAAAGGACGAGCTGGGTAGCTCTGCAACGACGCGTGCGGGCATGCAGGCGCTCATCAAGCTTGTGGACTGGATGCGCACGCCGGTGGAGGAGATGCTCGAGAAGTCCCGCCGCTTCGAGGCACCCGAGCGCATCGGCACCATGGCCGACAAGGCCCGCACGGTGCTTTCGGTGTGCAACAACATGGGCGAGGGCTGGCTGCTCACGGCCGAGATGCTCGACCTGATCGATCATGGCGCGCCCAACATCATCTGCACGCAGCCCTTCGCCTGCCTGCCCAACCACGTGGTGGGCAAGGCCGTGATCAAGGAGCTGCGCCGCCAGCATCCCGAGAGCAACATCGTCGCGGTGGACTACGACCCCGGCGCGTCCGAGGTCAACCAGCTCAACCGCATTAAGCTCATGATCAGTGTGGCCAAGGAGAACATGCGCGCCGGTAAGGGCTTTAAGCTCGAGAAGGTGGCGCCGCTCGCGATGGACGAGGTCACCGGTCAGATGCGTGCCCATGACGACTGCGTGAGCTGCGGGCCGGCCAGCGAGGAGGCCGTCACATCGGTCGCCAAGCGTCTGGGACGCGGCATTAAGAAGTAACTGGCCTGCTATGGGCTAGATATGAGACAAACGGGCGGTAGCGTATCGACTACCACCCGTTTTTGCTGGACATATGTTGCGTAAATGCCCCAACTATCACCCTTTGCGAACTTAGATTTCGGAAGTATGCGGCAAAATTTGAATAGGCCGAGCACGCTGGATATGTCCAAGCTCTGTGCCTGCGGTTTTATTGGTGAAAAACCGGGGTGTGCTCGAGGGCTCCGGAATTTGCCGCATACTTCCGAAAACAACGTCTCGGTGGCACCAAAAATTGTCCTCGGAACCCTGAGATAATGAACATATGTAGCCGTTTGCCGCGAAATACCGCCCGTTTATAGAACCCACCCCCAGCGCGCGTCATCCTTACGGTTGAATAAATACACATCTATGGAATTACGTAAGAGAGGACCGTTCCATGAGCTACAAGACCGTTTGTGTTGCCGGCGGCGGCGTGTTGGGAAGCCAGATTGCCTTTCAGGCTGCCTACTGCGGCTTTGATGTAACGATTTGGCTGCGCAGCGAGGGCAGCATCGGCCGCACCCAGCCCAAGATCGATCGCGTGCGCAAGGAGTACATTGCGGCAATCGAGGGCATGGCGGACGGTACGGGCGAGTGGTGCGCCGGTATCGCCGATGGCACCCAGCCCTTCGACAAGGAAGCGGCGCTCGCCGCCGTCGAGCGTGCCTACTCCACACTCAAGCTGGAGCTCGATCTTGCCAAGGCCGTGGCCGACGCCGACCTGGTCATCGAGTCTATGGCCGAGGACACCCAGGCAAAGATCGACTTCTACAAGAAGCTCGCCCCGGTTCTGCCGCAAAAGACCGTCATCGTGACCAACTCATCCACGCTGCTGCCGAGCACCTTTGCCAAGTACACCGGCCGTCCCGAGAAGTACCTGTCGCTGCACTTTGCCAACTCTATCTGGAAGAACAACATGACCGAGGTCATGGCACAGGACCAAACCGACAAGCGCTACTTCGACGAGCTCGTCGACTTCGCCAACGACATCCGCATGCTTGCCCTGCCCGTCAACAAGGAAAAGAACGGCTACCTGCTCAACTCCATGCTGGTACCGTGGTTGCTTTCGGGTCTTGACCTGTACGTCTCGGGCGTGAGCGACCCCAAGAGCATTGACCTCGCATGGACGCGTGGCACCGGCGCTCCCAAGGGCCCGTTCCGCGTATTCGACACGGTGGGTATCCAGACGGCCTACAACATCGTCATGCAGTATCAGAAGGTGCCGGGCTTGGTGAGCCCGCTGCTCAAGAAGATGATGATGCCCTACAACTTTAAGGCTATGGCGTCCGTCCTCAAGAAGATGCTCGACGAAGGTAAGCTGGGCGAAAGCTCGGGCGAGGGCTTCTTTACGTACTAAAAATGATCTCTTGGGGGCGGAAGCGTTGGGGATCTACGGTAGTATGCGACAAGATCTGAATAGGTCGAGCAAGAGCCGTAGCGCGCGTTGACGTTTGGCCAATAGAACGCAAAAATGCACCGTTCGCCGATACTCCTCTCGCGAGTGGTTGCCATATGGTTTGATGTTGTAAACATATGATTGCCGGCAGGCCGTAGGTGACGTTCGTCATGATACCGGAGGTACCAAGTATGTTTTGCACTCCGTTAAACAAGTATCGGGCTGGTTGACATGAACCGCCGTACTATCTCGATAGCCCTCGCAGTGGTCTGCCTGGCTGTGCTCCTGGGCGCTGCAGGGCAGTTTGCTATAAATCGAGAAACATCCTATATGCAGGAATGCGTTTCCGAAGGCTTTGCCATTGATGGTTACTATCGGGATGACGAAACAAGTCGGGAAACCCTGGCTTTTCTTGAGGAGGACAACTGTCGATGGCAGCTGGTCGACCAAGACGGAATCTGCACAGACGGGCAGTTTAAGCGTACGGATGACCCCAACATCCTGATATTAAAGAAGGAAAACGGCGAAGAATTCGGTGCGGTCCACGTGGCGTATATTTCGCGCCGACGCGATCAGGGCTTGCTCTACCTATTTAGAGATACCAGGGTGACCCGTTTTTATCTGGTGAGTACCGGTCCGGCGTTTACAGTGGAGTCTGGCGATGTCGATGCGGACAGATGATTCACGGCAATAAATCAGCGAGCGGAGCGCGGCCATGGACCGCGCCCCGCTATTTGCTCGTGGCCCGCGTCACGTCTGCGCCATGTCGTGACTCGCGGCTGCGCGCATCCATCCCACGTCGCGTATTACTGCACATCAAACTCCACGCGATCGAGCTCGGGCACATTGAGGTCGATGAGCTTGCGGGCTACACGGCGGTCGTGTGCCCCAAGCGTCTCGCTTGTCGTCACGTGGGCGACAACCTCGCGCTCGACAAGGCCCTCCTCCTCGCCTTCGGTGGCCGAGGTCTCGACGGCAACGGTGTAATCCTTAAAGCCCGGCAGCACCGCGGCAAGCTCGCGCGTGGTTTCGGTGACGCCGTAGCCGTCCTGCACGCCGGCCTGTGCCGAGCCAATGGACCCCGCGGTCATGACGATGCAGGGGATGGCAAAGATCACCGTACCCACGATGATGCGGCGGCGCACCTTGTGTGACAGCTCATCGACCTCGGCATTTTCCTCGGCGGTCACAATGCCGTCGCCGTTGAGGTCGCGCTTGAGCGGCACGCGCAAAAGAAGTAGTACGGCTTCGGCCGCCAGCGCGATAAAGACGACGTTGATGCCAAACTCGTAGAGGGCCGAGAGAAACAGCGACCCGCTCGCGATGGCGATGCCATAGCCCGCCGCGCACAGGGGCGGCATGAGCGCGGTCGCCACGGCCACGCCGGCGATGAGCGTGGCGGGTTCCTGGTCGCGCGAGTTGCCCAGTCCGCCCGCAAAGCCGCCCGCGAGCGCGACGGCAAGGTCCCACACAGTCGGTGTCGAGTTGTCGATGATGGCGGCCGTGGTGGTGCCAAGGGGCGAGAGCTTAAAGTACAGCGTGGACGTGATTAGACAAAAGACCATCTGCAGCGCGAGGCCGGCAATTGCCTCGACGGCAATCTCGCGGTCGAGCGTGGCGATGCCGTATGCCATGGCAAGGACCGAGCCCATGAGCGGACAGATGAGCATGGCGCCCACGATGGCAATGTCCGAGTCGATATCGAGGCCGATGCTCGCGATCAACATGGCAATGATCAGGATGCATAAGTGCGAGCCAGTCAGGCGCGCCCCGTTTACAAAGCGCTTGCGAATCACGTGATAGGGCGCGCGTCCCTCGCGTATGTTGAACGCCTGCTTAAGGAAACGGGTGGCATTCTCCATGGCCTCGCTGTGTGCAGGGCGTATACCGTGACGACGATGATGACGCTCGCGCAGCCGCTTGATCTGTTGTTTGTCGAGTTCCATGCTTACCTCGTTTAGCTTCTGAGCCGCTTCTTGCGTCTGTCGTCTTTACTCTACACCGCGTTAGGCGAGGTGTCAGACAAGGTTTGTTGACCTGGAAGTCAGGACAATCGACATGGCTAAAACGCCGTGAGGATCATAAGAGTCAAATAGACAAAAAAGCGCGGGGCCGGTTTGATTCCGACCCCGCGCTCTGCGCTGGTGCGTTGTTGTTCGGCCTACCCCAGCAGGCTCAGACCAACAGAGACAAACGCCAGGATAACGCCGACGATGGACTCGCCGCCGAGCAGACCGCTGGCGACGACCAGGCCCTGCTCCTGGAAGGCGGCATCCTTGGAGGCCTTCTCCTCGTCCGAAAGACCGGCAGCGGCGTCGCGGCGTGCGGCCCACTTGTCGTAGGCGAGCTTGGCGCAGGAGCCCAAGAAGGCCGTGAGCGACATGTAGAACGGCAGGTACACGCCCAGGCCGATCATCATGGCCGGAATGCCGAGCCAGTACATGACGATGCCGGCGATAAAGCCGCCTGCGAACCACGGCACGCTCGGGATGCCCGAGACCATGGTGGCGACGACGCTTGCCTGCGCGGCCACAAAGCTCTTGTCGGGGCCGAAAGCATCCGGACCATAGGCGGTGACAAGCGCGACCATGACGGCAGCGGCGACCAGGGCGCCCACGATGCCGCCGATGGCCTGGCCGATCCACTGCGCACGCGGATTGGTGCCCAGCACGGCGCCGGCCTTAAAGTCGTTCATGACGTCGCCCGCAAGGCCGCATGCCACGGCCACGATGCCGGCGATAAAGAACAGCTTGACCTGGGCGATCTGTGCGAAGGCAGCCACGATGAGCATGACGATGAGGCCGAAGATCTCCATGGGGTCGATGCCCGTCTGGCCGCAGCTCTGCGCGCTCATGATGGTGGTGACAAAGGTGAACAGCGTGACGATGACGGCCGGGACGGGGCCAAGGTCGAGCGCGATGGCGACGATCACGGCGATGGCGGCAGTACCCAGGCCGATGATGCCGGCGTCGAGCTTAAGCGAGCCCGAGATGAGCGACTGCTCGTCGGTGTCGCTGGAGCTGTCGGCGGCGAGGCCGCGGGCGATGCCGGCGACCTGCGGCAGGATGTCCTTGAGGACGACGGCGACGCCAAAGCCCATCATGAGACCCATGCCGAGCGATTTGACGATGCCCTGCGCAGTCACAACGTCGAATAGACCGGCAGCGGTGCCGCCCACGATGATGCCAAAGTTACCTAGCAGCGCGCCGGCAAACCAGAAGGCAACCGGGGCGAAGCCAACCAAAAAGCCGATGGAGAGCAGCATGGGCGAGTTATAGATGGCAAAGGTCACGCCGGGGATATTGAGCGTGCACAGCATGCTGGGCACCACGCCCAGAGCGTCGCGAAGCACGCTGTAGATGCCTGCGATGGCCATGGAGCCAAAGAGCTGCTTGCCGGTCTTGCCGCCGGCCTCGGTGGCGCGCAGTGTCTGAGCTGCGGCATTGCCGGTGGGAAACTCCAGCGCGGCGTCCACGATAAAGTGGCGGTGGATGAGCGCGGTGGCCAGCAGGCCCAAGATGGTGCCGGCGAGTGCCACGATAAACATGTCGAGCCAGCTGATCTGGTCGGCATAGCCCAGCATCCAGGCGCCCGGGATGGTAAACGCCAGGCCGCCGGCGACCATGGCGCCCGCGGACATGATGGTGTGGGTGACGTTGGCCTCGTTGAGGCTGGCGTCACCCATGAGCTTCAGGAAGAACAGCGAGATGACGGCAGCGAAAATAATCGGCCAGGGGAGTGCACCCATCTTGAGGGCCGTGTAGGCCGAGCTTGCCGTGATGATCACGCAGCCAAGGACGCCGATGACGACGCCGCGCAGCGTGAGTTGCCCGCGCATCGAAGCGCGGTTCGAGGGATTGCTCATATAAAACTCCTTTGCGTATATCCGCTTCCCCCGGGAGCGCCGTTACGGATACGGCGCGGGAAGTCGGGTTACCAAGGGCCGCCGCGTGAGCTCGCAAACGACCGCGCACCAGTATAGCGGCACGGCAGTTAATTTGGGACTGGGCTTTTTTAGCTATCCCAAACGAAGCCGAAGGATGATTATTCTGGGACGGGGATTTAAAAATCATTGCGTACCTGATGATTTTTAAATCCCCGTCCCAGAATAATCATCGGGATATACTGCTGGGCAGACGAAAGGAGCGCCGACGATGCTTAATGGATGCGCATATATATTGACGGTCGACGTGGGCAACACGTTCATTCGCTTTGGCCTGTTTGCCGAGGATTCAGCCGCGGCACAGGAATGCCCGCTCGCGACGTGCGAGATCACCACGCCGTCGAGCATCACAGCCGACGAGGCGCGCATGAGGCTCGCGCAGGTCATGGGTGCACTGGCAGCCGATGCGGGCATGCCGGGCGCGCTTGTGCCCACGGCTGCCGTGCTGAGCTGCGTGGTGCCGGCGCTCGAGCGCCCGTGGAAGACGGCGCTTTCCCGTACATGCACGGGGCGTGTGCTCACGGTGGGGCCGGGCCTCAAGACCGGCATGCCCGTGCACTACGACGATCCGGCCGAGATCGGCCCCGACCGCATCGCCGACGCCGTGGCTGCCCGCGCCGTCTACGGATCGCCGTGCATCGTGATTGACCTGGGCACGACGACCAATATCGAGGTCATCGACGCGCGCGGAACCTTTGTCGGCGGCGTCATCGCGCCGGGTCTGGCGCTTGGCGCCCGCTCGCTTTCGGCTGCTGCGGCGCGCCTGCCGCAGGTCGAGCCCTCGGCACCCACGCATGTGATCGGTCGCAACACGCGCGAGGCCATGCGTTCGGGCGTGGTTCTGGGCGAGGTAGCCCGCATCGACGGCATGCTCGACATGGTGCTTGCCGAGATGCGCGCGACCAAGGCCGCGGGGGAGGGCGACGTGCCCATCGTCATTACCGGCGACGACGCCGAGGCACTCGCGGCGTTGGTCGGCCACAGCCTGACGGTAGACGACGCGCTGACGCTGCGGGGTCTCGCCGAGCTCTACCGCATCAACCAAAAGCCCCGCCGCGTGTAAAAGTGAGGGCGCCGGTGGGACAAACGTCTCCACCTTTCACCTGCTACAATGGGTCAAATTATTGCGATTACGGAGGTGTCTGCCATGTCGGACGATCTTCATCAAACTTCGTCAGGCAAGCGCCTGGACGTCATTAGCTGGGACGAGTTCTTTATGAGCGTGGCCATCGCCGCGCAGCGCCGCAGTAAGGACCCCAACACGCAGGTGGGCGCGTGCATCGCCAGCACCAACCACCGCATCCTTTCGGTGGGCTACAACGGTACGCCCTCGGCGCTCAACGACGACTTTTTCCCGTGGGGCACGAGCGACGACCCGTTGCAGGACAAGCACAACTACGTGGTGCATGCCGAGGCAAACGCCGTGCTCAACTACCGTGGCTCGCTCAAAGATCTTGAGGGTTCCACGGTCTACGTCACGCTGTTCCCGTGCCACGACTGCGCCAAGATTTTGGCGCAGGTGGGCGTGGGCGAGGTTGTCTACCTGGACAACAAGTACGCCGACACCGACGACGGCCGCATCAGCCGCCGCATTCTCGACTCCTGCGGTATTAGCTACCGCCAGGTTATCGTCGATGTTCACATCGGTACCGAGGGGCAGGCTCAGCAGTAGCGCGTGACAATGCCAGCTGGTAACAACAGGCAGCTAAAAGATCCCCGTCCCAAATTGACTGCTCGTGAAAGTCGTGTCCGCGCGCATGGATGGCTCGTGAGCGGGTACATGGCTGTAGTAACATAGCCCCTGTCCGCGGGCGTGCCCGCGTTATTGTGAGAAAGGAGCCCCTGTGGCTGTTAACGAAGAGCTGCTTAAGAAGGTTCTTGAGGAGATCCGCCCCAACCTGCAGGCTGACGGCGGCGATATGGAGTATGTGGGTGTTGACGACGAGGGCGTCGTCAAACTGGAGCTGCAGGGTGCCTGCGCCGGCTGCCCTATGAGCGCGCTGACCCTGTCCATGGGTATCGAGCGTATCCTCAAGGAGCATGTGCCCGGCGTTACCCGTGTCGAGCAGGTTAATGCCTCCGGCGAGACCGACGACCTGTACGACGAGTACGCGCCGTTCTAAGATGCGAAAGCTGCGGACGGCATACTCCGCATAGACGTTACGCCCAAATATGCGGCTGCGAGCGCAAGGCCCGCGGCCGCATTTGTATGTAGGGAGTAGGAGGGTCGACATGCTCAACGACTTCTACCATATGCTTGATCCCGTCGCGATTTCGGCGGGGCCCATCACGATTTACTGGTATGGTCTGGCCTATGTGGTCGGCGCCCTGCTCACGGCGGTCGTCATGTACCGCACGCAGCGTCGCTGGGGCTTTAACATCACGATTGACGACCTGACGAGTGTCGTGGTCGGCGTGGTCTTTGGCCTCATTATCGGTGCGCGCCTGTTCTACGTCGTCTTTTACGGTGATGGCTACTACTGGGCGCACCCGCTCGAGATCTTTGCCACCAACGAGGGCGGCATGAGCTTCCATGGCGGTTTGGTGGGCGGCATTATCGGCGGCATCATCGTGTGCCGCATGTATAAGCTCGACGCATGGACTTTGGCAGACCTTGCCGTCATCGGCGCGCCGCTGGCCTTGTGCCTGGGCCGTTGTGCCAACTTTGTCAACGGTGAGCTGTGGGGCAAGCCGACCGATCTGCCCTGGGGTGTGGTCTTTGGCGGGACTGCGGGCGATATGCCGCGTCACCCCTCCCAGCTCTACGAGGCATTTCTTGAGGGCATCGTGCTCTTTTGCATTCTGCGGGTGCTCAGCCGCAAAAAGCCGCTGCTGCCTCAGGGTACGTTTATGGGCGTGTTCGTGATGGGATACGGCATCGTCCGCTTCCTCGTCGAGTTCGTGCGCGTGCCCGACGCCCAGCTTGGCTATCTGCTGGGCGGCGTCATCACGATGGGGCAGCTGCTGAGTCTTCCGCTCGTGATCGCCGGCCTGGCGCTCATCATCTTCGCGCGACACCGCAACCGTCCCCAGCGCATCTACCTCGACGCCTAACCACCACAAAGGGGACACAGGCACCTTTGTGGTGGTTTTGCTGAGTTTGATAGGTTTCTAGAAAGGCTTTCGGACTGTGAAGGATTCCGATCTCTCCACAACGGCTGCGCGCGACGCTGCCCGCATCGTCTGGTTTAAGCGCTACC
>CATYVH010000010.1 GCA_958413765.1 uncultured Collinsella sp. | reverse complement strand
TTTCAAACGAAGGAATCTACCTGTGAGGTGGCGGAGCGATACCTATTTACTCCGCTGCTCAGACAGTCCTGCGCAAGACGGAAAGCACATTAAGTGCTTTCCTTTGCGTGCGGAACTCGCGACGGAGCAAATAGGTATCGCTCCGCCTCCCGGGTTCATGCATCTGCAGGACATAGGGGGGTCTAATAGGAATTTGGCGCGGCGCGTTGCGCCGCCCAACGATTAGCAGGTCGGATATTCGCCTTCCCAAACAATGCGGCGATACTGGTCGGGGTCCGTGTCGCCTTCCGTGGAGAAGCAGAGCACGGAGCTCGTCTTGTCCAGGCCGATGAGCTCCTTGAGCTCGGCGTACTCGGGATCGAGCATAAGGGTCTCGACCAGACCGGTGGTCACGGCGCCGGACTCGCCGGAGATAACGCGCGGGTCGCCCTTCTCGGGAGCGCCCAGGGTGCGCATGCCGCGAGCGGTGACCCAGTCGGGGCAGGACACGAAGGCGGTGGTGTGGTTGCGCAGGATATCCCAACCCAGGATGTTGGGCTCGCCGCAGCACAGGCCGGCCATGATGGAGGGCATGTCGCCGTCCACGATGCGCGGATCGCCGTCGCCGGCGGCAGCGCCCTTGTACAGGCAGGCGGCAGGCGCGCACTCGACCACGACGAAGGTGGGCGGGTTATCGGGATACAGGTTGGTGAAGTAGCCCACCACGGCGCCGGCGAGCGAGCCCACGCCAGCCTGGACAAAGACGTGCGTCGGGCGGTTGATGGCCATCTCGCGCAGCTGCTCGGCAGCCTCGGAAGCCATGGTGCCGTAGCCCTCCATGATCCAGGACGGGATCTTCTCGTAGCCCTCCCAGGCGGTATCCTGAACGATGACGCCGCGCTCGCAGGCGTCGGCCTCGGCGGCGGCCATGCGCACGCACTCGTCGTAGTTGACCTCTTCGATGGTCACCGTGGCGCCCTCGGCGGCGATGTTATCGAAGCGGGGCTTGGTGGAACCCTTGGGCATGTGCACGACAGCCTTCTGGCCCAGCTTGTTGGCAGCCCATGCCACGCCACGGCCATGGTTGCCATCGGTAGCGGTAAAGAAGGTGGCCTGGCCAAAGTCCTTGGCAAGCTGATCGGAGGTCAGGTAATCGAAGGTGCACTCGGCAACGTCCTTGCCGGTCTCGTCGGCAATGTAGTTGGCCATGGCAAACGAGCCGCCCAGGACCTTAAAGGCGTTGAGGCCAAAGCGATAGCTCTCGTCCTTAACGCACAGGTTGGACAGGCCCAGGCGCGCGGCCTGGCCGTCCAGGCGGGCAAGCGGAGTAACGGTGTACTGGGGGAACGACTGGTGGAAGGCGCGGGCCTTCTTCACGTGGTCGAGGCTCATGATTCCCAAGTGCTTGTCATCGCTCTTGGGCATCGTGTTGCCCGCCCACTGGATCTTATCGGCCATACGGTGAACTCCTTAAGTTCTCTCTTGCCGGCCCCCGCATACGCGTTTCAGCCCGATCCCATTCACACGGCTGAACTTTTATGTGGATGCCAAACAAAAAGTTTGTTAGCACTGTTCTATCACACTTTTTGATTGGAAAACCTAACAAATTGTTTGTTGCCGTAATCGGTACCTTTTCGCCGCCGAACGGTCACATAACACAGCGACGATTTCGTTATTTGCGAACAAGTGGGGTTTATGGCACAGTGAGCCCAAACTAATTTTTAGGAAGGCACCCATGACCCCCGCACAGATTGAGTTCTACAAGCGCCTTGCACACGGCCTGGCGCTCCAATTTGGCCCCAACTGCGAAGTCGTCGTCCACGATCTGGAGACCGAGGACGTGGACCACTCCATCGTGGTGATCGAAAACGGCCACGTCAGCGGGCGCAAACTGGGTGACGGCCCCAGCCATATTGTGTTTGAGTCCATGCACGAGGGCACCACCGACGTGCACGACCGCGAGCCGTACCTCACCAAAACCACCGACGGCAAGCTGCTCAAGTCCTCGACCATCTTTATCCGCAACGACGAGGGCAAGCCCGTCGGCATTTTGGGCATTAACTTTGACATTACGCTCATGAAGGCTTTTGAGCGCTCGCTCGATGCCTTTACCGGCACCGGCGGCACGGGCTACACCGAGCCCGAGCCCATTACCAAGAACATCGGCGACCTGCTCGAGGACCTGCTGCACGAGTGCGAGCAGTTTGTGGGCAAGCCCGCGGCGCTCATGACCAAAGACGAGCGCATTCGTGCCATCGGCTACCTCGACCGTCGCGGCGCCTTCCTCATTTCCAAGTCGAGCGAGCGCGCCTGCGAGTTCTTTGGCATCTCCAAATACAGCTTCTATAGCTACCTCAATGAGGCCAAGGCGGCAGCAGGCGACAAGTAGGCACTCACCTGGATTGCCCCTCCCCTTTTGGGCGCGAGTTCTGGAAAGCATGAATCCAAGACCGAGCCGCTTGGAAAGTTCCATATAATCGGTGTCATTAGTATTTCGAAAGGGTGGAACAGAATGGCGTTGAGCAAGGCATCATGCACCGGTCGCGGATTGATTCCGGCAATTGGTGGACATGTGCACCGCATGTTCGATGAGGGTGAAGACGACCTGTTTTCGCTGAGCCTTGACGACGTGATGAATGATCGCCCGTGGACCGCCGACGAACTCATGGGCGGCGGGGCTCGCCCGTCAAACCCCAATCCCGCACTTGCGCCTAAGCCCGCATCTGTGCCGACTCCTGCGCAGTCGCTTGTTTCGACGCCCGAGGTTAAGGCCGCACCCACTTCGGCTCCCACGCCCACTCCCCGCCCCGCAAGCGACCCGTCCGAGACGGCGGCATTTCTCGCCGCAGCGACGCGGAGCAAATCGGCCGACAGCACCGTTATGTACAGCGCCCAGCAGTTGCCTGTTCCTGCGGTGCGCAAGCCTCCGGTCACAAGGCTCGATGAGCCCGTTGCCCATCAGGTTGCCTACGATTCCTGGGCTGCAGCCGATCTGGATGAGACCTCTACCGGCATGCCAGCGCTCGACGTTCCAGTTAACCCGCTTTTTGCCGCCAACACGAGCGCCGCGGGCTATGAGGGCGATGCGGCATATTCCGATTATTCCGATGGCTATGCTGGCAACGGTCGCATCGAGACCGAGGATTATGGCACCGCATCGAGCGATTATCTCAACGACCCGTACGCTGCCACGCCTGCACCGGAATATGACCCGGAGGCCGCGTCCGCGCCGGCGTATACCAAAAGCACGGGCGAAGAGCGCTTCGCCGATTATTACGCCGAGGAAAAGGCGCTGCGTTTTTCGGAATTTCCGCAGGCAGTCAAGGTTGCCTTTATCGCCATTGTCATTGCCCTGCTCGGCGTCATTGCGTTTGAGGGATTCCGGCTGTTCTCCGGCCCCACCCAAGCGGAGTCGGAGACCCAGCAAAAAGAGAACGATGACGAGTACCTGGACATCAACACCCTCAAGGGCGACCCCAACGACGGAGACGACGAGTAGCGAGAGCTGAAGGCGGCCGCAGGATCCCGCATCCAGCACCGGCTTCTAAGTGCTGTTTTGTCATCCAGCTACACTTTTCCGAAGTTTTAAGGTGCCTATTTCGACACTTTTCCGTACTTTTACACGGCTGATTTCGACACTTTTCCGGATGAAAGCCGAATAATCACTTGGGAAACCAACGCCGTTCACGCGTCATTTCGCAGGCGGCGCTTGATTTCTGTCCGTACACGTTGATAGACTTCCTCTTGCCCGCAAGGAGCGGGCGCATTTTATCCAGAGTCGGGGTAGAGAGTTGGCTCCACGATCCCGACGCCAACCGGCCAAGAGGCACGGTGGCCCTGCCAACATCGATGAAAGGAGTCCGTATGGACAATTTCTCCGTGCGCAGCGAGCGCAACTTCCACAACCTGGTCGCACAGCCAAAACGCATGCATCTTCTGGACGGGCCGAGCAGCTATGCCTCGGCCATGGTCAAGAGTAGTCTCTCCCACCAGATGCGCTTTACGGTACAGAAGCTCGAGGAAAAGCTCTGTGCTGCTGGCAATCCGCATGTGCTGCAGATTAAGCTGTTCGGAGACGACTCGCGTGAGCCATCTAGCTGGAAGCTCTTTGCCGACGGCGCGTGCATCGCGGACGGCTCGGTCGACTTTGCCCGCAAGTATTTCTGCGAGAGCGCCGAGGTGTTCCTGGATATGTGTCGCGATGCCGTCGACGCAGCCGAGCTACGCCAGTGGAGTCAGAGGGAGTACGAGCTGCTGAGCGTGGCACGCGGGATTGCGGGGGCGTAGGCAGACAGACCAGACAGCTCGTCATACTGGTTGACGCTTCGATTCAAACAGCAGGGCGGGCTCGCGCTTACAGCCCCGCCATGCCAAACCGAATGGCGTTCTCAAAAGGCCTACCCCCTCCGCCTTCAGCTTTAGCAGCAGGTCGCCCAGCTCGGAGCACTTGCTGGAAAGGCGCGTCTGAGCTCGCTCGCCCATCCCCCACCGTTGACGGACCTCCTGGGCGCGCGGGCTCACGCGGTAGTCCCCGTCCATCATCTGCTTGAGCAGCTTGGCGGTCACGCGCGCATCGGCTAGGGCGCTGTGGGCGTGACCCGTCGACTCGTCGAACTCGATGCCAAACCACGTCGCTGCGTCGCCCAACGAGACGCACCCGTGGCTGCTCATGTCCATGATCGAGGTGTAAAACGCCTGCAGGTCGGCCCAGTCCGTAGGAAATGCGGAAAGATCGATGTGCTTTGCTTGACACTCGATCAAAAGCTGTCGACGATCCGCCCCGCTCCAACAGACCACCTGGGCGGAGTAGCGCCCGATCCAATCGCTGAGCCTTTTGATCACCATGTAGAGCGGATCGGCCATCGCGGTGCCCACGGCCGATATCCCTGTGAGCTCGCGGACGGGGAACGCAACGCCTTCGGTAAATTCCGTCTGTACAAACTGCGAGAACTCGCCCATAACGTTGCCGTGGTAATCGAGCTTGACGGTGCCGGCCTCGATAATCTCATTGCACAGTCCACGGCGCTGACGCTGCTTTGGCACCGGCGCAAACTCAAAGTCCAGCACAATCTGGCGCGCAAAGTTCGTCGTATCGATAGCCGAGATACACGGCGTCTTTTCAGCTGACACGGTTGGGCCTTTCTCCGTCAACTGCCGCTCGTTACATAGGCGGCTACATTGCCGTAAGGATAGGCGCCCGTGCGGACACAAAAGCGGGACGCAATGCCACGCGCGCCAGGCATACGCCATGCAGACGGCCCCAAGAGAATCGCCCGCTCTATTCAAATGCCTGAAAAAGATTTAGGCCCGGTGACTTGAATCAGAGGTCATCCCGGGCCCATCAGAGCTCGTAGAGCTCTTGGTTGCTTTGGTCTCGCTCTTCACGGCGCTTATCGAACTTTCCGAGGCACTCAAGCAGCATTCGAAGCATAAAAAGAGGGGTCGACGCCGTTAAGGCATTGACCCCTTAAACTGAGTAACGGCGCTGCCCAGCTCTTCACTACTTGGGCTGCCGTCGACTTTATTCTACCCACGGGTGCCAGGTTTAACAAATGGATTTTCGGTAACGAGGCCTCGGCAACCGCCGCCTTGATTGGCGACCCATGCTCTGCCACAGGCCGAGGGTTGTCGAAAAGTCGAACATTATAGCTACCCATAATATAGCCAGCTATAACGTCATTCGACGACCGGCGCAAACGCCCACGCGGACACGAAATGCGCTGCGGTGCCATTGGGGATTATGGGATGCGCTTTCCGCTCGAGGCCTCAACCGGAAACGGCATCCCGGTCTGAAGGTCAAATCCGGGGCGTAGTTTCCGCTTGAAGACCGATTCGGAAAGGTTGTCCCGTTCTGGAGCCAAATACTGGGTCGTAGTTTCCGCCAAGCATGCCATCCGGAAAGCGTGTCCCGTTCTGAGCCTGAATTCTGGGATGAACTTTCCACTGAAGCATCTACTGGAAAATGCATCCCGTTCCGAGGCTTAATTCTGGGATGCACTTTCCGCGGAGAGACTACCGTTTTTCGAAAAAGTACACGTCCCTAAACTTACCAGGTCTTCATAACTTGTTGCCGTTCACGGGAGCCGATCACCGCCCACCGATTCGAATGTAAAAATGTCGCCGAAAACAGGCCATCTACCTGCATGGTTAGATTTTGGTCAGCTTTTGGTCAGTTGGGCGGCAAGTTCCAGCTGATACGTTTTTGCTACCCAAAAGGAGGCGGTAGCTCATGACCCATTGCAATGACCAGCTCATCGACCAACTGCTCACGCAAGCCGAACAAGAGGGGCGTTGCCTGATTCCCCCGAGCACGGCGATCCGAAAAGCGCTCCTTCGGCGCATCGGCGACATGGTCGTCTCGCCCATGCCGGGACTGTTCGCGCGTAAAATGCGCTGGGATAAACTCAACCGGGCGCAGCGTCATTGCGAGATTATTCGCGCCCTTGCGATCATCCACCCCGATTGGACGTTCTGCTCGTTTTCGGCCGCCTGCCTGCTGGGGCTCGAGGTCTCGTGGCGACACCTGAATGTCGTGCATGTCTGCAGCGCCACCAAGCCGTCGGCTCGCCCGGGCGCGCATATTCAGCGGCATCAGATCGAGCCGACCGGAGCAATCCGTCTATCCGGCATATCGGTAACGCCGCCCATCCAAACGGCCACAGATTGCCTGCTGCAAACTGGTTTTGCCGACGGCATGCCCATTGCCGATTCGGCGATCTCAAAGCTCGGCCTTACACGAGAGCAGTTGATGGAGGCCGTCGAGCAACGAGCGACCGCCCGCAATGGTCGCGCGATTCGCACCGCCCTCACAACGCTTCGATATGCCGACGCCCGCGCCGAGAGCGGCGGGGAATCGGTCGCCCGAGCCGTCATGATCGAGACGGGCTTTGCGCCCGACTGGCTTCAATACGAGCTGACGGACCCCTTCGATTCGGCCAAGCCCATACGAACGGACTTTGCCTGGGAGCGCCAGGCGCGGGAACTCACGCTGGGCGAGCTCGACGGGCTCATCAAATATACCGACCAGACCATGCTGGCCGGACGCACCACCGCCGAGGCGCTCGTTGCCGAACGACAGCGCGAGGCGCACCTATCGCTCTACGGTCACCCTCTGCTGCGCTTTACCATGAACGAGGTCCGCTCGGCAGGACTGCTCGCGAAAAAGCTGCAGACGGCAGGCATCCGGCAGACCGCTCTGCCGGCATGGCTTAACGACGTGGAGCTGTAGGGGCCGCTGAACGGCGACTCGCCGCGTCGCATCTTGCCAATCTGGGACATGCTTTCCCAGCAGCCACGCTGGCGGAAAGCGCGTCCCAGTCTGGACGCTCAAAACGGGATGCACTTTCCGGATGGTAGGCCTAACGGAAAGCGTGTCCCAGAATGAACGCTCAAACTGGGATGCAGTTTCCAAGTGAACGACAACCGGAAAGTGTGTCCCATTCCAGGCGCGGATTCCGGGATGCACTTTCCGTTTGAAGCTCCAACCGGAAAGCGCATCCCATTCTGGAGCCGAAATCTGGGACGCAGTTTCCGCTCCAAACAAAAGGCCCCGGCTCACGATGGAGCTGGGGCCAAAGGCGCAGCTTATACAGTTGATGGCAAGCGCAGACGGCAGTCAGCAATGGCCGTCCGCGCTCTACTCTACCCGCGGTGACGAGCGCGGCTGTACGGCGTATCCACCATGGGCAGATCCGGACGCAGCTTGCCGTCGAATGCGCGGTAGGCGTTCTGCACGGCGGGCGCCGTGGGGATCGTTGCGATCTCTCCAATGCCCTTGCCGCCGTATGCCACGGGCAGCAGCTCGTCCTTCTCCACGTAGATGGCGTGGATATCCGGAATCTCGGGCGCACGGAACAGCCCGAGCGTGCCGTACCTTGCCTGGGGTACGCAGTCCTTGAGCGGCCAATCCTCGGTAAGCGCATAGCCCATACCCATGAGCACGCCGCCTTCGATCTGACCCTGGATGGAGATGGGATTGACCACCTTGCCGGAATCGTGCGCGGCATAGACCTCGCTCACGCGGCCGTCATCATCCAAAATGACCACATGCGTGGCAAAGCCGTAGCAGATGTGGCTCTTGGGGTTGGGAACGTCGGCGCCCAGCTTGTCGGTCGGCTCCAGGTACACGTAGCCAAACTCGCATCCCTCGAGCGCCTTGATGGCGGCCGCGGGATCCTGAGGATGCATGCCCTGGCCGGCGACGAGTTCCTGCGTGCGCAGCTGATAGGCGCGACCGTCGTCGTACTCGATCTTGACGCCGTCGCCATGCGCACTCACGGGAGCATCGGGCGCAGGCTTGCCGGCCTCGATGCCAACCATGGCATCGCGCAGCAAGAAGGCGGCGCCGCGCACGGCCTCGCCGGTCACGACCGTCTGACGCGAGCCAGACGTGGTGCCGGAGTCGGGAGCGTTCTCGGTGGAGCACTCGCCATTGGCAATGCAGCTCAGCGGCAGACCGCAGGCCTCGGCAACGTCCTGCAAAAAGACGGTGTTGCAGCCCTGGCCGATGTCGGACGTGGCGGCGTAGACCACGGCGCAGCCATCCTCGACGCGAATCTTGCAGCGACCGGCATCGGGCAGGCCCACGCCCACGCCGGCGTTCTTCATGGCGCAGGCAATGCCGGCGTGGCCGGGATGCGCGTAGTAGGCATCCTTGACCTCGAGCAGCGTCTCCTTAAGCGCCGTGGAGCAGTCGGCAATCTGACCGTTGGGCAGAACCTCGCCCGGCTCGATGGCGTTTCGGTAGCGAATCTCCCACGGATCCAGGCCAACCTTCTCTGCCAGCAGGTCGATCAGGCTCTCGAGCGCAAACTCGGACTGGCAAACGCCAAAGCCTCGGTACGCGCCGGCGGGCGGGTTGTTGGTGTAGTAGCCAAAGCCGCGAATGTCGGTGTTCTGGTACTTGTAGGGGCCGACGGCATGCGTACAGGCGCGCTCGAGCACCGGGCCGCACAGCGACGCGTAGGCGCCGGTGTCAAAGTTGATCTCGCAATCCAGGCCGGTAAAGTTGCCCTCGGCGTCGCAACCCAGCGTAAAGGTACCGTCCATGGCATGGCGCTTGGGATGGAAAGCGAGCGACTCGGCACGCGTGAGCTTGCACTTCACAGGACGCTGGAACTTATATGCGGCGAGCGCGGCCAGGTGCTGGACCGAAACGTCCTCCTTGCCGCCAAAGCCGCCACCCACGAGCATGGTCTCGACGACCACACGCTCGGGTTCGCTATCCCAGCCAAACATGTGGGCGCACTCTTTGCGCGTATCGTAGGCACCCTGGTCGGTCGACTGCACCTTGACGCCGTTCTTGTACGGGAAGGCGACGGCGCACTCGGGCTCCAAGAAGGCATGCTCGGTAAAGGGCGTGGTAAAGCGCTGCGTCACGGTGAACGCGCTCTCTGCCAGCGCCTTGGCGGCGTCGCCGCGCGTCACGTGACGGCTCTGGCACACGTTGTCCTTGAGCTCCACCGTGTTGCCAAAGGCAAAGAAGCTGTCGTGCAGGCGCGGGGCGTCGGCAGCCCTGGCCTCGACAATGTTACGCACGGGCTCCAGCGGCTCGTAATCGATCTTTACGAGCTTCTTGGCCTTCTCGAGCGTCGCCTCGTCCTCGGCAACCACCAGCACGATGGCATCGCCCACGCAGCGGGTGATATCGCCCTGGGCGATCATGACGTCCCAGTCCTGGATAAGGTGGCCGACCTGGTTGACCGGCACGTCCTCGGCGCGCAGGATGCCCACCACACCGGGCAGGGCCTCGGCCTTGGAGGTGTCGATGGAGAGCACGCGGGCGCGCGGATACTTGGAGCGCACGGCGCTGGCGTAGGTCAGACCCGGCTGATCGAGCTCGTCGATGTCATCGGGATACTTGCCCTCGCCGAGCACCTTCTTGCGCACGTCAATACGGAAGGCGCGCTTGCCCACGCCGTAGTCGTCGCCGCGCTCCAGGTCCTCGTCGATCTGCTTTTCGCCGCGGAGTACTGCAGCGGCCAGCGAGATGCCCTCGATAATCTTTTTGTAGCCGGTGCAGCGGCAGACGTTGCCGCGGATGGCGTACTTGATCTGCTCCTCGGTGGGCTCGGGGTCCTCGGCGATGAGCGCCGCACCTGCCATGACCATACCGGGGATGCAAAAACCGCACTGCACGGCGCCCACGGCGCCAAAGGCGTACACAAAGGCCTCGCGCACATCCTCGGGCAGGCCCTCAACAGTCACGATGTTGCGGCCGGCGGCAAGAGCGGTGGTTAGCACGCACGCCTTGACGGCTGCACCGTCCACATGGATGGTGCAGGTACCGCAGGCACCCTCGGAGCAGCCGTCCTTAGCGGAATGGATGTGCAGGTCGTCGCGCAGGTAGCGCAGCAGCGGCTTGTTCTGAGTCGTCGTGTGCTCGACACCGTTAACGGTAAAAGTGAATTCCTGTGCCATGGTGATTCCCTTCTACACGCCGGCGGCGATGCCGGTGCGGTCGTGGATGGCGCCATGCGGGCAAACGACGGCGCACATGCCGCACGACAGGCAGTCCGCACCGTCGATGTGGGCACAGTTGTCCTCGATGCGGATAGCGCCGGCAGGGCACTTTTTGGCGCACATGCCGCAACCGATGCAGCTCGTGTCGCAAATCTTGCGGGCGATGGCGCCCTTATCGGTGTTGTTGCAGCGCACCAGGATGTTCTGGTAGCCGGGAACAAAGGCAATCACGCGCTGCGGGCATGCCATGCCGCACAGGCCGCAGCCCGTGCACTTGGAGCGGTCCACGCGGGCGACGCCATCAACCAGTGCGATGGCGCCGTGGGGGCAGGCCGTGACACAGGCGCCACAGCCAATGCAGCCTTCGCTGCAGCGGGCGTCGCCGCCTGCGGAGGCGCAACCGCTTCCGCAGGCAACGTAGGCCACGTTATGTTGAATGGATTTGGCCATAAGAGACTCGCCTATTTCTTAAGGAGATACGGATAGCTGTCGCGCACGGCCTTGATGGTCAGGCGGACGGCCTCGGGCAGACCGGTGTTGACGGCATCGACCGAGACGGTGCGGACCGTGCCGGCGACGCGGACCTTAAAGTGGTCCTCGTCCACGGCCAGGAAGCCCTCGTTCTCGGAGTTCTCCATGTCCTGATCGCTCCAGAACAGGGTGAGCTTGTCCTTGTAGGGACGACCCTCCTGGTAGGGGCAGAACACGGCGCAGTTACCGCACTCGTTGCACATGCCATCGACATGGACGACCTGATGCTTGGCCAGGCCCGGCACCTTAATGGCAACGTTGGCGCGGTTGGGGCACACGTCGCAGCAGACCTCGCACACCGAGCCGCAGCCCAGGCAGCGGGTCTTGGTGCAGTTGCGCTTGTCGCGGCAGAGCGTCCCCTTGCGCTCGTAGCAGGTATCCTCGCGGCCGGCCTGCTCGTTGCAGTCGGCGTACTTGTTAAAGTCCACACCGGCGATGGCTCGGGCGACCTCGGCGGCGTCGGCGATAGCCTCGACCACGGTGGCCGGACCGCGGCGGCAATCGCCGGCAGCCCAGACGCCCTCGACGCCGGTGGAGGTGGCGGCGAGGCGGCCGCAACGGTCGTGCTCAACGCCCGCGGCATCATACAGGCTGGCATCGATGCCCTCGCCCACGGCGCAGATCACCGTGGTGGCGGGAAGCTCGACGGTCTCGCCCGTGGCGACGGGGCTGCGACGGCCGCTTGCATCCGGCTCGCCAAGCTCCATAACGTCGCAGGTCAGCACGGCGCCGTTAAGCGCCTTGGGGGCCAGCAGCTCGCAGAACTCAACGCCATCGGCAAGAGCAAGATCAAGCTCTTCCTCGTCAGCGGGCATCTGCTTCTTGGTGCGGCGATACACCAGGCGCACGTTCTTCACGCCTGCCAGGCGCTTGGCCACGCGGGCGGCGTCCATGGCGGTGTTGCCGGCGCCAATGACCACGACGTCCTCGCCCAGCTCGAGTTTCTCGCCCTTCTTGGCGGCCTCGAGGAACTCCAGCACATCGAGCTCGGCACCCTCGCCTAGGCCCGCAGAGCCGGGCATCCAGGCACCGGTGGCCACGACCACGTCGGTAAAGCCCTGGGCCTTGAGCTCGTCAATGGACTCCACGCGGGCGTTGAGCTGAACCTTGGCACCAAAGGCCAGGCAAAGCTCGGCGTCGTGGGAGATATCGTCGCTGGCAATACGGAACTCGGGGATCACGTGACGGACCACGCCGCCGAGCGAATCGCGGGCCTCAAAGATAGTGACGGGCACGCCAGCGCGCGTCAGGAAGAACGCCGTCGCCAGGCCGGCCGGGCCGCCGCCGATAACGGCAACGTTGCGCTCGCCGTCGTTGGTGATGGTCTGGGCGCGCAGCTTGGGCAGCACGGCGGTCATGGCCTCGCGGGCGGCCTTGAGCTTGCTGGCGCGGATCTGGGCGCCCTCGGGCTCGTAGAATGCACGCTCGCAGGCACGGCCGCAGGGATGCGGGCAGATGGTGCCGGTAATGAACGGCAGGGCGTTGCGCTCGATGATGATGTTGAGTGCGTCCTCGTAGCGGCCCTCGTCAACAGCCGCCAGATAGGCGGGAATATCCTGCTGGATGGGGCAGCTCGTGCGGCACGGCGTGGTAAAGCAGTCGGAAAGCGGGCTCTTGCCGGCAACCTTGCGGTCGGGCAACGGGCGCAGCGGCTTCTTGTAGAGCGGGTTGGTGAGCGAGTCGGTCTGGATCGCAGTCACGGCCTCGAGCGAGACGCCCGCGAACGGCTTGCCGTCCAGATCGGTAAATTCGCCAGCCATCTGGCTAAAGCGCTCGTAGCCACCGGGCTTGAGCACGTCGGTCGCCAGGGTAACGGGCCAAATGCCGGCATCGTACAGGGCACGGATGTTGTAGACCGTGGCACCACCGGAGTAGCTGATACGCAACTTGCCATCGAACTGCTCGGTAATGCGACGGGCGGCCTCGATGGTCAGCGAGAACAGCGAACGGCCCGACATGTACATCTCGGTGGAAGGCAGCTCGTTCCTCGTCACGTCGACGGGGAACGTGTTGGTCAGCTTGACGCCAAACTCCAGGCCACGCTCGGCACACAGGGCAATCAGGCGCTCGAACATGGGCACGGCGTCGGCCCACTGCAGGTCCTCGCGGAAGTGCGTATCGTCGAAGACGATGTAGTCAAAGCCCAGCTCGTTCAGACGCTGGCGGGCAAACTCATAGCCCAGCAGCGTGGGGTTGCACTTGATGTAGGTGTTGAGGCCCTTCTCGGTGATCAGATAGGTCGCGATGCGCTCGATCTCCGCCGGCGGGCAGCCATGCAGCGTGGACTCGGTGATGGAGTTGGAGACGCGCGCCGGGATGGACTCGACAAACGCGGCATCGACATGCTCAAACTTGTCCAGGTTAGCGAGCGCCCATGTGCGGCACTCGTTCCAAACCTCGGAGCCGCTGGCGTCCTTCATGCCCTCGATGTAGGCGTCGACCTTGGGGCTCTTGATACCCTCGAGGTCATAGCCCACCGACATGTTAAAGACAAAACCGTCCGGGCTGCCCAGGCCGTACTCGCGAGCGATCAGGTGGCAGGCAAACCATGCCTTCACGTACTCGGCAAAGGCCTGCGGAACCTCGAGCTCGGTCGACCATTCGCAGTTGTAGCACTCGTCCTGAGCCACGATGCAGGGCTTGTTGACGCACTTGGAGAGCTCCTCGCCGTCCATAACCTGGACGGTCTTGAGCTCAAAGAAGCGAGAACCGGCCACATAAGAGGCCACGATGTTCTGGGCCAGCTGCGTATTGGGACCGGCAGCCGGGCCAAACGGAGTCTCGATGCGCTCGTCAAAAATGGGAAGCGCACCCTCCTGGTTGGTCGTGACCATCTTACGCACGCCAAAGATGGCGTCCTGGGTCTTGTGCTCCTCGATGATCCAGTTCATCAGCTGCGAAAACGGGATCGGCCTCATGATGTCGCTCATAGTGAGCTCCTCTCTGTAACGCCCGGCGAGACCGCGCGGCGGGCGCAAATACGGTGTAGCGCTAGCACAAGCGCCGGCGACCCCGCGGAGGCCGCCTATGCGCGCGCCGGATGCGGCGAAACATCCGACGCGCGTGAATCTACTTGTAATTAGTAGGTGCGATCGTTGAGCGTGCTCCAGAGCTTCTTGGACTCAGCCATGGTCCACGCGTTGATCTTTTCTTCATCGATACCGACAAACTCGCGATCCTTGTACAGGACGCGGCCGTTGATGATGGTGGTGCGGCAGTTTTTGCCCATCATGCCAAAGAGCATGTGGCCGTCGATGTTCTCCTCGCTCAGCGGCGTAAAGGGCTTGTAGTCCATAACGATGACGTCGGCGGCAGCGCCGGCCTCGAGCACGCCGAGCTTGCGATCGAAGTACTTGCTCGCCATCTTGGCGTTGTTCTCGAACAGCATCGTCATGGCCTCGCACCAGCCCACGTTGGGCATGGCTGCGTTGTGGCGCTGAATGATCAGGAAGACCTTGAGGCTCTCGAGCATATCGTGGGTGTAGGCGTCGGTGCCCATGCACACGGGGATGCCGCGGCGGAAGAACTCGAGCACGGGAGCGCAGCCCACGGCGTTGCCCATATTGGATTCGGGGTTGTTGACGAGCCAGGTGCCGGACTCCTTGACGATATCCATCTCGGCAGGCGTCACGTGGATGCAGTGGCCGAGCATGGTGTCGGGACCCAGCAAATTGTGCTGCAGCAGGCGCTCGACGGGGCTGATGCCACCGCGGTTGAGGCGGGAGTCCCACACGTCATTCATGCCCTCGCACACATGGATGTGGAAGCCGGTCAGGCCGTTGTTGGCCTCGGCCATCTTATCCATGGTCTCGTCCGACAGCGTAAAGGTGGCGTGACCGCCAAACATGGCGGCGATCATGTGGTTGTGGTTATCGCGACGCTCCTTGGCGGCCCACTGGGCAAACTCGGCGTTCTCGGCAATGGCCTGGTCGCATTTTTCCTGACCGCGGCGGTCGGAGACCTCGTAGCACAGGCACGAACGCATGCCCAGCTCCTGAGCTGCATCCTTAATGGTAAAGAGGCTGCCTGGGATCTCGCAGAAGCTCGCGTGGTGATCGAAGATCGTTGTGACGCCATCGCGGATGGAGTCAAGAATCGTGGCATAGGCGCTGGCCTTGGTGCCGTCGAGCGTCAGGTTGTCATCGATCTTCCACCACTGCTGCTCAAGATTCTCCAGGAAGTTGGTGGGGTTGCAGCCCTTAATGGCAAGGCCGCGGGCCAGACCCGAGTAGATGTGGGTGTGGCAGTTGATGAGTCCGGGCATGATGAGGTTGCCCTGGGCGTCGACGTACTCGGCATCCGGGTACTTGGCCTTGAGCTCGCACTCGGGGCCCACTTCGACGATCGTATCTCCGTCAATGGCGACCGCACCGTTTGGAATAAACGGGGTCTGAGCGTTGCGGGTAAAAACGGAACCGTTAGCGACCAGAAGCATGGATGCTCCCTTCAACATCAGAGGCGGGGTTTGACACCTCTGACATGGCGGAGTGCGAAGCGCCGGCCTACACCGGAAACGGGCCCTCTCCCGTCAACGCTTCACCAAAGGGACAAACCCTTTGAAGTGCGGCTTGGCGCCGCATGACGTCGGCGGACGAGGCGATGCGTCCGCCGACGAATAGCACCGAATTGGTTACTTCTTGCTCTCGGGCAAGACCAGATCCACGGCAGCGTCCTTGGCGGCATCGATGTGCTGAGCCACGACCGGCGTCTGCGGAAGGATCAGGTTAAGGACGATGGCCATGATGGCGGTGGGGGTTACGGCATTGGAGCCGATGACGGTGGACACCCAGGCGGGCATACCCTCGCCGGCAAGGCAACCGCTGGCCATCCAGATACCCAGGCCAAAGACGACGGAGGTACCGACGATGGTGGTAGTGCGCTGCGTGAGGCCCTCGCGGGTGAACATGCGCACGCCGTTCATGGTGATGGTGCCAAACACGCCCACGGTCGCGCCGCCGATGACGGGCTGCGGGATAGCGGAAAGGACGGCAGAGAGCTGCGGGAACAGACCGGCGATGGCAAAGACGGCTGCGATGATCACAAAGACCCACTTGTTAACGACCTTGTTGGAGCAGATGATGCCCACGTTCTGGCCAAGGGCGCTGGTGGGAAGACCGCCCAGCAGGCCGCCGACCATAGAGGTGAGGCCCTGCGACACGATAGCGCCGGAGAGCTCGCGCTCGGTGGGCATACGGTCGATGGAGCCCAGGCAGGCGGCGGAGACGTCACCGATAACCTGGATGGCAACCATGGGGAACACGACGGCGAGGGTAATGCAGACCTCGGGATCAAACTCGAGCGCGTAGGGCATGAGCTTGGGAAGGGCGAAGACCTGAGCGGTGGCGACGCTGGAGAAGTCGATCATGCCGAAGGGGATGGAGACGATCATGCCAACGATCATGCCAAAGAACACGGAGCCCAGCTTGAGCGTGCCCTTGCCAAAGTTGGCGAGCGCAAAGACCACGGCGAAGGTGATAAGAGCGACGCACCAGGCCTGCGGGGTGCCCCACAGCGGCGTGCCCATGCCGCCGGCCATGTACTTGACGGCCGTGGGATAGAGAGAGACGCCAATGGAGAAGATGACCGTACCGGTCACGACGGGCGGGAACAGCCACTTGATCTTGCTGTAGGCCAGACCAAAGAGGACCGCGACGGCGCCGCCGACGATCTCGCCGCCCAGCAGCGCACCAAAGCTAAAGCCCGAGGCACCCATGGCCTGCAGGGCCGGCAGGAACGCGAACGAAACGCCCATGACGATGGGCAGGCCGCCGCCGATGCGACGGAAGGGAGCGAAGGCCTGAAGGGCCGTGTCGATCGCCGAAAGAATGAGCGCGACCTGGATGATGTCGGTGCTCTGCTGGCTATTAAAGCCGTAGACACCGGCCATGATGACAGCCGGGGTGATGATACCGGCAAACGAAGCCAGTACGTGCTGAAGGGCACACGGGATCATTTCCTTAACGGGAGGCATGCCTTCACGAGTGAACAGGGCTTCAGTGCCGTTCGTAACCGTCTCCTGGGTCATTTGACCACCAATCCTCGAAGTAGTTGTTTTCGCATCTAACGCTCTATTGTGACGCAGTGCGGGGTTGAGGTTGTGCCTTCGTTGCATATCGTATTAAAGATGATTCTCATTCTCAATAATAATTTTTTGTTATCAGACTGTTCTTGAGCTGGGATTATGCATTTCCGCAGGTCAGGAAAGTGCCTGGTCAAAATAACATCTAACTTTTCTTTTGGTCGACCGTTTACCGCCAAATTCCTACCGCTCGTCCGTATTACGCAATGTACCTGCGAATATGCGAGGCAATAGACACCGTGTTACCATGAGAAAAAATTGTTATGAACATTTCCGATTTCACCCCAAGGAGTTGCCTGTGAACGAGACCGTACGTCGCTTTTTGCCGATGGTCGATTTCCTTGAGCAGATACTCGGCAAAAACAGCGAAATCGTGCTGCACGATTTCTCGGATCCCGACCACGCCATCGTCGATATTCGCAACGGCATCGTGAGCGGCCGCAAGGTCGGCGGTCCCGCCACCGATCTGGCGCTCAAGATCATGCACGACGCCAAGTATCGCGACCTGCCGTTTATTACGGGCTACGAGGGGCGCGGCGCCGGTGGCAAGACGCTGGAGTCAGCGACGTACTTTATCCGCGAGGATGACGAGATCGTCGGTATGCTCTGCGTCAACACCGACCTCTCGACCGTACGCTCCATCAACGCCATGGCGCAGCAGCTCATGGCGTGCTTCGACGCAGCGCCGACGCGCACGGAGCCCGCCCCTATCGAGGTCGAAAGCCTTTCGGAGTCCACCCAGGAGCTCATCGACCGCAGCATTGCCGAGTTGCTGAGCGCGCGCGGGCTGGATGTAGCGTCGCTTGGTCAGAGCGACCGCGTGGACGTCATTCGCCACCTCAACGGCAACGGGGTGTTCATGCTCAAGGGCGCCGTGGCCTGCGCCGCCACCGCGCTGGGCATCTCGGAGCCCAGCGTGTACCGCTACCTGCAAAAAGTCCGCAAGGAGGGCTAACGAGCAAAATGGAGCGCGGCTCCACAAGCGATTCGTCACTTGACAAAAGACCCTGCAGCTCGCACTGCAGGGTCTTTTTGCATGTCATGTTTAGTTGTTGCCAACGCCTTAGAGAGCGGCGACAACCTCGATCTCGACCAGACCGCCAGCCGGAAGAGCGGCAACCTGGAAAGCGCTGCGCGCGGGGAACGGAGCCTCGAACTTGGAGGCATAAATCTCGTTCACGGCAGCGAAGTCGGCGATGTCGGCCAGGTAGACCGTGGTCTTGACGACATCGGCAAAGGTGGCGCCGGCAGCGGTCAGCAGGGCCTCGACGTTAGCAAGGGACTGCTTGGCCTGGGCCTCGACGCCCTCGGGCATCTTACCGGTTGCGGGGTCGATGCCCAGCTGGCCGGACAGGAACACCATGTTGCCGGCCTGGATACCGGGGGAATACGGGCCTATGGCTGCGGGTGCGTTATCGGAAGACACGACGGTCTTGCTCATGTTTTTCTCCTTACGATCAGTTGAGAGAGCGTGAGCGCGGCGTTCACACCGGGAGGCACAGTTCGGTCTGAACACCGCGCTTGATTGGGATAGTACTCAAGGTTTCCGCGCGATGCAAGATTATTATCACGTTGCGAGAATATTTTATCGCCCAACGGTTTCCCCGGACCGCTGAACGGTTCTCATGTGAAGCAGCCAGTCCAAGCTGCTGAAGACTTTATCCCGCTTAGAGCACGGGCATCGCCTGCCGCGACGGCACCACTATACTTTTGAGTATCTGAGCATTTTGAAAGGCAGGATATGACCGCAACCGCCAGTCGAACCACCAACCGCAGACCCGAACTCTTGGCCCCCGCCGGAGGCCCGGAGCCCTTTGCCGCCGCGCTCGCCGCCGGGGCAGACGCCATCTACTGCGGCATGGGCAGCTTCAACGCACGCCGCAAGGCCACCAACTTTACCGACGAGGCCTTTGAGCAGGCCTGCCGCGCCGCGCATCTGGCCGGCTCGCGCGTCTACGTCACGGTCAACATCGTCATCAAGCAGTCCGAGATGAGCGATGCGCTGCAGCTCATCCATCGCTGCTCCACGCTGGGCGCCGACGCCTTCATCATCCAGGACTGGGGCCTGTTCTTTGAGGTCAAGCGCACGATGCCCGGCATCGAGACGCATATCTCGACCCAGGCGAACATCCACGACGACCGCGGAACCCTTTGGTGCCGCGAGCAGGGCGCCGACCGCGTGACCCTCTCGCGCGAGCTTTCCATCGACGAGATTGCCGCCATTCACGATGCCGCGCCCGATGTGGACCTTGAGGTCTTTAGCCATGGCGCCATCTGCTTTTGCTACTCTGGCCTGTGTCTGCTTTCGAGCTTTGCCATGGCGGGACGATCGGCCAACCGTGGCATGTGCGCCCAGCCCTGCCGCCTGCCCTACGAGTTGATCGACGAGAACGGTCGCGCGCTCTCCCCTGCCGGTCGCGAGCGCGCGCTGTGCCCGCGTGACACCAACACCTCACAGCTTGTTCGCCGTCTGTATGACGCCGGCGCCGCATCGCTCAAGCTCGAGGGCCGCATGAAGGCACCCGATTACGTGTACTCCATCGTTGATGTGTATCGTCACGAAATTGACGACATGCTATCCGGAGCCGCCGTTGCCAAGGACGAGGAAGCCGCCCGCCAGCGCCAGCTCAAGCGCTGCTTCAACCGCGACTTTACGCACGCCTATCAGGACGGCACCTCGGGCGACGAGATGATGAGCTATGAGCGTTCCAACAACCGCGGCCAGATCGTGGGCACGGTGCTGGGCAGCCGCCCGGCCAACCGCGATGTGCGCGGCCTCAAGTCCGACGACCGCCGTCGCCGCGCCGCCATCGCCCGCATTGAGCTGTTTGAGCCCATGGGCAAAGGCGACCTGCTGGAGCTTCGCCACGATAACGAGTTTGACCAGTTCCTGACCACCATTGCCGCCGATGATGCCGCCGCCGGTGACATCATTGAGTGCCGCGTGCCCCGTAGCATGCCCGAGGGCTGCCGCGTGCGCGTGATTCGAAGCCAGAGCGCCATTGACGCCGCCGGCGCCGCGCTCAAGCGCGATGTGCTGCGCCGCCGAGCTGTTGACGTGTCCGTCGTGGCGCGCCTGGGCGAGCCGTTTACTGTCACACTCACCTGCTGTGACAACCCCGCGCTCACCGCCACCGCCACGGGCTTCACCGTCGAGGCCGCCAAGACCCGCGCCGTCGAGGCGGCAGACCTGGTTGAGCATGTGGGCCGCATGGGCTCCTCGCCCTTCGAGGCCGCGAGCTTTGATGTGGCGCTCGATGAGGGCTGCGGCATGGGCTTCTCCGCCGTGCACAAGGTGCGCGCCGCCGCTTGTAAGGCGCTGGAAGAGGCCATTCTGGCACCGTACGAGGAGCGCGCAAAAACGCTCGAGTTGCCGGTGCTCGACAAATGTACGCGCCCCATGCCCAAGCACTACCGCGACGAGCCGCAGATCTGCGCCACCGTCACCTCGCTCGAGGCCGCCGAGGCAGCCCGCGCGGAGGGTGCAACGCGCATCTATATGACCACCGACGCGCTCGAGGCTGTCGGACTCTCCCCTGCCGATGCATTTGAGCAGGGTATCGTGCCCGTACTCGACGAGGTCTGCCGCGCCGTCGACCACGAGCGCGTCGATCCTTGGATCAATGCCGGAGCCACCGTCGCCGTCGGCAATATCTCCGAGCTCGCCGTAGCCGCTCATGCCGGCGCCACGGCCGAGATTCGCTCTTGCCTGCCGGTGCATAACACGCCCTGCATGGAGGCACTTGCCGAGCGCGGAGCCGGTGCGTTTTGGCTCTCGCCCGAGATCACGCTCGACGAGATCGTCTCGCTTGGCACCGCCGCGCCCGCAGCCCTGGGCATCACTGTGTTCGGCCGCCCGCGCGTTATGACGAGTGAGCACTGCATCCTGCAGGTGGCCAATGGCTGCATCCACGATTGCGCTAACTGCCGCCTGCGCGCCCGCAAGCTGTCACTCAAGAATATCGACGGCAAGGTCATGCCCGTACGCACCGACATCCATGGCCGCTCTCGCCTGTACGACGCCTACCCCATCGACCTCACGCCGCAGGTTCCTCAGCTGCTCGATGCCGGCGTGCGTCGTCTCATGGTAGACGGAACGCTGCTCGAGACAGATGAGGTGGGCCGTGCCGTCGCCCGCGTCCGTCGTGCCGTCGAAGCAGCACAGGCCGGCCGCAAGCCCGCCGCCCGCCTGCGCGGCGCCACCTCGGGCTGCATGTTTGTGGGAATTAGCTAACCGAAAGGCTTACACGTGAACGAAGAACCTCAAGTCCTTTACTGCGACGCCTGGCTCATGGCCATCGACAAGCCCGCCGGCATGATCGTCCACGGCGACGGCACCGGCGAGCGCACGCTCACCGACTACGCCAGCGACCTGCTGCTGGCGATGGGTGACGGCTTTGCCGCGACCGACATGCAGCCGCTCAACCGCCTGGACCGCAACACCACCGGCGTGGTGTTGTTTTCGCTCGACAAACAGACGCAGCCCGCCTTTGACCAAATGGTCATCGACCACGCCTTCGAAAAGCACTATCTGGCGCTGGCCGAGGGCAAGATCGACTGGAACGAGAAGTTCATCGACAAGCCCATCGCCCGCGACCGTCACGACAGCCGAAAGATGCGCGTCGGCGCCAGCGGCAAGCCTTCTCAGACGCGCATCAAGGTACTCAAGCGCCTTAAGAGCCGCCGTGGCCTGCCTACGCGCTCGTATATTGATGTCGAGCTGCTCACCGGCCGCAAGCACCAGATCCGCGTGCACCTGGCAAGCGAGCATCATCCCTTGATTGGCGACGACCTGTACGGAACGCCGCGTCCCTGCGGCCTGATGCTCCACGCCCACAGCGTATCCTTCACGCATCCCGTAACCGGCGAGTACATCCACATCGAAGCCCCCTGCCCCTGGGAGCCCTAAACCACCACAAAGGGGACAGGCACCTTTGTGGTGGTTTTGCCGCGATGGCCCTGCCGGATTCCCAAACATCTCGATCTGTAACAGCTGAAGCCCATTTTGCGGTCTATCTGTTACAGATCGAGACATTCGAATTCCCTCAAGGGAATAGTCTCAATCTGTAACAGTAACTCGGCAAAATCAGTCCCAGATGTTACAGATTGAGACAAAGGGGCGGCGCGGTTCGTAAGTATCTCGATCTGTAACATCTAGCCTGCTTTTAACGGTCTGGTTGTTACAGATTTAGATAAACCGGTAGACAACAAAAGCGGCAGCGCCCGGGATGGTCGTTGCCGCTTTTCCATTGACCCACCACAAAGGTGCCTGTCCCCTTTGTGGTGGTTTTGGCCTTCCCGTCGCTAGACCGTGATGACGTTGTCCATTGCCCGGTACTTGGCGGGGACCTCGCCTGCGGTAATAATCGTTGCGTCGCGGAAGTCCGCGAACTTGACGGGCGCCACCATGCCAAATTTGCTGGCATCCGAGATTACGAAGCGTTTGGCCGTATGGCGCATCGAGATGCGCTTGACCTGTGCCTCCTCGATATCGGGCGCCGTGAAGCCCTGCTCGGCGGCAATGCCGTTAGAGCCCCAAAAGCCGCAGTTGAAGTTGTAGCGGTCTAGAGTTGCCAAGGCATCGGGGCCAACGAGCGCCTCGGTCTCGGGTTTGAGCTCGCCGCCCAGCACCACGGTACGCATGCCGCGCAAAGCGAGATGCTGAGCATGGAGCACGGAATCAGTCACATAGGTGACCCCTTCGAGATGCGGAAGATGCTCGATGAGCCTGAGCGTCGTCGAACCCGAATCGATGTACACAAAGTTCTCGGGCTCTACCAGCGCCGCCGCACGGGCGCAGATACGTTCCTTGTCGTCGTTATGGAGATCGCTGCGCTCATTAAGCGTTAGGTCGCGCGTCACGTGCGCGCGCTCAAGGCTCGTCGCCCCACCGTGCACCTTGGCGATACGGTGTGCGCGATTGAGCGTCTGCAGGTCGCGCCGAATGGTAGACGCCGTCACGCCCAGGGCCTCAGCAAGCTCCGGTACGGTAACCGAGCCCGTCTGTTGCACCATCGATACGATTGCGTTGAGCCTATCTTCCGCAAGCATCGCTTACTCCTCCTCGGGGTACACGACTCCCCAGTCGGCGCGAAGCTTGGTCATAAGCTCCATAACATCAGAAGCATAATCCAGCAGCTCGCGCTTGGAGTCGTCGCCGGCAACGGCCTTCTCAAGATCGGCCATCTCGTAGCACAGTGCGTAGGCCTCGGTGCCAGCGTGGACCTCCTCGCGGTAGCCGTCGGCAGTCCACACGATGGTCGCGTGATCGGCACGCGGATATTCGTTGACCTCGATGTAGCACTTGTCAAAGCTGATGACCGAGCGCTTGGGCTGCTTGGAGTGAAGCGTAAGGCTCACGACGCCCAGCTGCTGCTCGGCATTGCGGCAGACGATGCCGCCCGCAACGTCAACGCCAGTCTCACAGGTGTTGCCCAGTGAAACGACCTCAGCGGGCTGGCTGGCCATAAAGAGACGCATGACGGACAGGGCATACACGCCAATATCGAGCATGGCACCGCCAGCAAGGTTGCGGTTGTAGAAGCGATTGGTCAGATCGCCGTACTCCTTGTAGCTGCCAAAGTTGAGCTGAGCGAGATTCATGCGGCCGAACTCACCGACATCCATGCGACGACGCAGCTCCTGATACAAAGGCATGTGGAGCACCGTGGTGGCGTCCATGAGGACGACGTTGTGCTCGTCGGCGATGGCACGCGCCTCGTCGAGCTCAGCGGAATTGAGGGTAATGGCTTTCTCGCAGAGCACGTGCTTGCCGGCTGCCAGGGCAGCGCGCAGATAGGTGATATGCGTGTTGTGCGGCGTGGTGATATAGACGGCGTCGATGCCCGGATCGGCGTAGAGGTCCTCAACCGATTCATAGACCTTCTCGATGCCATACTGCTCAGCAAAAGCCTGAGCCTTGGACAGCGTACGGTTGGCGACGCCCGCAAGCTTGCGGCCGGCAAGAGCAAGGGACTGAGCCATCTGGTTGGCGATAACGCCGCAACCGATGACGGCCCAATGGAGCTCGGGAGCCGTAAAAATATCGTCGGGGAACGGCTTGTCCTGGACCGAAGCGAACGCTGCTTTGGCGGCTGCCGCGGCGTCGAGCGGAGCCTGCTTGGAATCTGCCATTATGTGCCTCCTGTGTCATAGAACGCCTTGCATTTCGGATAGCTCTATATTCGCACAAACACGCGCGTCTGTGCGCGTTTGTGCGTATCTCACCGCTAAACGGTCATTATTGTCCCGAAAACGGCGCATCTATACGCATATTCACGCAATCCCACGCACGCAAATACGCACAAATGCGAACCGGTCATTGCTCAGAGACAGGGGCTTATGCTTAGAACTCAAAAGACAGGATGATCCGCTTCGCCTTCGCTCATGGCGCGCTGCAGCTCTAAGGACCGTCCCAAACTGCCGACAGAAAAGGAACGTTCCAAACTGCAGACAGAAAAAGAACGTCCCCAGGCGCCGGCATTTCAAGAGCACTCATTTAAGTCTGTCCCCAATGAGTGGGAGTAATCAGAGACCCTTTGCGAGGGAGGCCGGACGTGGCCTTCCTCGTTTTTATTCATGGACTTTAGTCCGTGCCGCGCGGCACGCGCGGCATAGAAAGCCACCCGCTCAGCGGGTGGAGGCCAATTTCCGCTACGCGACAAAAACCTTCCCCCTAGCATGAGGATTGTTCAGGTCATCATACTAGGGGGAAGGTGATTGCTGTGGCCCAGAAAGCCAACAGCCTCGCGTACACGAAATGGCTGTGCAAGTACCGCATCGCACCGAGGTCAAGCTCATCGCCGCCATCGTCGAGAAGCACCCCAAGGTGCGCTTTGCCGCGAGCCGCACCTCGGCCCACGCCGACCTCTACGACCGCATGGAGCAGGCCCTGTGCGAGCGCGTGGCCAACGCGGTGGAGGTCGTCCGCTCCGACATCAGCCCCGCGCCTCTTGTCCACACCGGTCCAAACCTCGTGGGTGTGGCGGTCCAGGGACTCTAGCGGAGGCGGGGCGTCCTGCCCCAAAAACAAATGCAAAAGACGAGCACTTCTTGCCGCTCAATTGGCAAGAAGCGCTCGTCTTTTCTTAACGCGTTGTATGGCGGAGAGAGCGCAAGTTACGCGAGCGCCCTTCTTGCCAGCTCGGCCGCGCCGAGGATTCCTTGGTCGCCGCCGCAGCCCGGGGCGCAGATGTAGCTCTCCATGTCCTTAAGCTCGGCGGTCTGGATGTAGCCACCCAGATATTCGAGGGTCTTCTTGCGGACGATGCCGTAGAGCTGCTCCTGGTGCATCACGCCGCCGCCGAGGACGATGCGGCGAGGCGAGTACATGAGCACGAGGTTCGCGCACATCTGCCCCAGATAATCCCCCTCGAGCGCCCACACCTCATCGTTGTCCGCGAGCTCGGCCGCGGGCTTTCCCCAGCGCGCGGCGATGGCGGGGCCGGAGGCGAGCCCCTCGAGACAGCTCGCGTGGCTCGGGCAGACGCAGCGTCCCTCCTCGGTGGGACGGGTCCTTACCAGCATGTGACCGGCCTCGGGGTGCAGCATGCCGTGAAGGAGTCTGCCCGCGCACATGACGCCCGCGCCCACGCCGGTGCCGATGGTCACGTAGACGGCGTCCTCGAGCCCCTTGCAGCAGCCGAAGACCACTTCGCCGAGGCAGGCAACGTTCACGTCCGTGTCGTAGGCCACCGGAATCCCGAGGGCGTCGGCGAACGCGGCGCGAAGACCATGGCCTCGCCACGCGAGCTTGGGCGTCTGGAGAATGGAGCCGTAGCGCTCGTCGTTGGGGTCGACGCAGGTCGGGCCGAAGGCGCCGATGCCCAACGCGTCCACATCGCGGGCGGTGAACCACTCGATCATCTGCGGGACGGTCTCGGCGGGCGTAAGCGTCGGGGTCTCCATACGGTCGAGGACCTCGCCGTCGCCGGACACCACGGCACAGACCATCTTGGTCCCGCCGGCTTCGAGGGCGCCGAGCCTCATTTGCTTTTCGCTCATGTGATCCTCCTTACAAAGGGACGCCCGCAGTCATGGTCAACCGCGGGCGCCCATAACGTTGGCTTGTTTCGAGGCGACCCTACCTGGGCACGCGGTCCTGCCTTGCGGCAAACGGGGCGAGCACGGCGTGCGGCTCGCTTTGGTACCAGTAGGCGACGGTGGAGATGTCGTCCTCGCGCTCGTAAAGCTTGATGTCGTCGTTGCCGAGGTCCTGGAACGTCACGCGCAGGTCCTCCTTGAACGAGATCGGGTCGGGAAGGTGCCACCTGTAGAGGCCGTGCCTGGGCAGCGCGTCGTCGTTAGTCGCGAGCATCGGATTCGGGTTCGGCTTGCCCGCGCTGAAGCGGTCGCGCGTGGCGTCGCGCGTCGAGCGGTACGGGTAGCCGGCGAACAGCGTGTTGAAGCACTGCGCCTCGGGCAACGCGTGGGGCGGCCTGTCGAGGAAGGCCCAGGCACCGCCGAAGTAGTCCTCGGCTCCCGTCGAGGTGACCGTGGGGAACTCCTCGTCGCCGTCGAGGAAGAACTTCATCTCGCCCTCGCCCCACCAATAGCGCTCCAGGGCGCACAGGGCCATGTAGGTGCCGACGTAGTAGCCCTTGCCGCGCACGCCGTCGAGCACGGTGTAGTCGACGCCCCTGCGGGTGCTGCGCTCGCGGTTAAAGCGGGCGTGGAAGTACATGGCGTCGTCCGGCACGTCGGTGAGCGCGTAGTTGAACGTGTAGAAGATGTACTTAATGAACCCGGGGTGCTCGCTCGTAAGCGTGACCTTGGCGTGCTTCCTGAAGGGCATCTCGAAGTAGCAGTTCATGCCGCCCGTCGGGTTCACGCAGATGGGCATCGAGTTGACGATGGCGCGCTCACCGAAGCCGTTGCAGAAGAAGTCGCCGACAGGGCACTCGACCGAGGGGGTCTCCTCGTCGTCCCAGTAGAAGCGCAGCACGAGGTCACGCATGACGAAGCTGCCGGCGGCGGTCTTGTCGGGGACGGTCATCCAGATGTGGCGGATGATGCCGGGGCCCTCGATGTCCGCGAGCGTGATGGTCTCGCCGGACTCAAGGGGCACGCAGCACGAGCCCTTGCGGCCGACGCCGAGGTGGCTGGCCGACATGGCGGCGCGGCCCTTCTCGCCCGTGATGTTCTCGGGGGTGATGGCGCGGCTTTCCTCACCGCCGTGCATCCACACGTCCTTAAGGAACTCTCTCATCGTCGACCTCCTCTATTCGTCGTCGTCGCACTCGGCGGAACTGGCACCGTTCACGTAGATGATCTGCTGGCGCGCCTCGTTGACGAGGGCGTCGAAGTCGAGTTTCTCGTCGGGGCGCGCGAGCGCGACCGTCATGGCGAGCGGGAGGTTGACACCCGCGATCACGTGGATCCGGTCGGAGGCGAAGCGGGAAAAGCGCTGGTTCACGCTGCCGCCGTACGCGTCGGTGAGGACGACGACCTCGTCAGTGCCCGAAAGAGCCGCCTCGACCGCCGCGTCGAGCCCCTCGCCGTTGTCGTTCACGTAGGCGCACACGGCGTTGACGGCGTCGCCCTTACCCGTAAGGAACTCGAGGGTGTCCTTGAAGCCCTGGGCGAGAAGGGAATGGCTCGCCACAACTATCTTTCTCATTGATTCACCAATCTCTTGGGTCGAAGCTAGGCGAGGATGCCGGCGGCGGAGGCGACCATCGCGAGGACGATCACCACGAGGATGAGGGCCGTCATGCTCGCGTTCTTCTTGGTAAGAAGGTAATACGCGCTTCCCGTGATGGCGGCGGGGATCATGGCAGGCAGGATCTTGTCGAGCAGCGGCTGAATCTCCATCGCGACGTCGCCGAAGCTGAAGCTAATCGGGCAGGTGACGCCGATGACCGAGGCGATGAGGCAGCCGACCACGGTGAGGCCGAGCACGGAGGCGGCGGCAGTGAGGTTGGGAAGCTTCTCGCTGAAGTCGGTGACGAGCTTCACGCCCTGCTTGTAGCCGAACTCGAGGGCGTGCATGCGGACCCAGAAGATGGCCAGGATGAGCGCGAACCAGATGCCGGCTCCCACGGGGTTGCCCTCGATGGCCATGTAGGCGGCGATGGAGCCCATGATGGTCGGGATCATGGTCATGAGCAGGGAGTCGCCGACGCCGGCGAGCGGTCCCATGGTGCCGATCTTCAGGTCTTGGACGGCGTCCGCCGCCGCTAGGCCGTCGCGCTCCTCCATGGCCACGCAGGCGCCAAGGATGATGGCGGCGAGCCAAGGCTGGGTGTTGTAGTAGCGGAAGTGGTTGTTGAGCGCTTGCTTATAGTCCTCGTCGTTCGTGTAGATCTTCCTCAGGACCGGCGAGAGGGCGTAGGCGACTGAGGCGCCCTGCTGGGTCTGGTAGTTGAAGGTGCACACGCTCATGAGCCAGCGCCAGTTCGCGTTGCGCAGGTCCTTCTTGGTGACCTTGTAGCCGGAGGGCTTGCCCTCGGCGACGGCGGTGATGTTCTCGTTTTCCATGGTTACTCATCCTCTCCGATGAAGGCGTCTGCGGAAGCGTGGGCGGCGAGCTCGGTGTCCCTCTCGGCACGCTGGTAGAACGCAATCGCGAGGGCAACGCCGACGATGGCGGCGCCGATGATGGGCACGTTCAGGAAGGCCGAGAGGAAGAAGCCGGCGAGCAGGTACTGGAAGTACTTGGCGGTTGGCATGTAGCGGAGCAGCATGGCGATACCGACGGCCGGGAGCATCTTGCCGGCGAGGGTGAGGCCGGAGAGGAACCACTGGGGCATGACCTCGAGGAGCCAGTTGACGGCGGGCTGGCCGAGCGTCACGGAGACAAAGACGGGCAGGGCGGCGCACAGGCCGAAGAGCGCGGGGCAGACCCACAGGATGGCGTTCATCTGATTGAACTTACCCTCGTTGCAGAACTTCTGGGACTTCTCGACGACAAAGCCGTTGAGGATCTTGGCGACGACGTCGAGCTGGATGCCGAGCATGCCGACCGGCAGGCCGATGGCGAGGCCCGTGTCGGAGCCCAGGGTCACGCCGTAGGCGGTGGCGATGATGGCCATCGTGCCGTAGTCGGGAATGGAGGAGCCGCCGAAGCCCGCGACGCCGAGCTGCATGAGCTGAATGGTGCCGCCGATGACAAGGCCGGTCTTCCAGTCGCCCATGACGACTCCGGTGATGAGGCCCCAGAAAACGGCGTAATTGACGAAGATCATCGGGATGCCGTAGTAGTCCACGTGCTTGATGAAGGCCAGTAGGGTCAAAAGGACGACCTGCAGGATAGTGAAGTTGACCATATTTCCCCCTTAGATGAGGTCTGCGACGGAGACGGGCTTGTCGGCGGGCACGAACTGGGCCGTCACCTTGACGCCACGGGCGATGAGCGCCTTGTAGCTCTGGACGTTCTCGGCGGAGGCGTAGGCGCGCTGGGTGAGCTGGATGCCGTCCTCCTTGACGAGCGAGCCGCCGACGACCAGCGACGGGAGCTCGACGCCCGACTCGACCAGGCGAAGCATCGTCTCGGGCTCCTTGGCGATGACGAAGACCTTCTCGCGGTCGTACTTGCCCGCGGCGAAGTTCTTGAGCGCGGTCTGCTCGGAGATGATCGAAACGGCCATGCCCGCGGGGCGCGCCATCCTCATGGTGGACTTCAGGACCTCGTCGCCGGCGACCTTGTCGTCGATGACCATGACTCGGGTCGCGCCCGACACCGGGGCCCACTGCGTCACGATGATGCCGTGAAGCAGGCGATTGTCGATTCGTGCCATAACAACACTCATGTTTGCTCCTATCAAATGAAGTTTTGCGTTCGGTACTGCCTCGGCGCTATCCGGATTCGCGCCGGGCAAGGGGTTATCGGATTATTGAGGACGCGCGGTCAGCTTGCGGCGGCGCGGGGAAGGTCACTCGTCGAGCAGGAGGTCCGAGGAGCCGAGGCGCTCTTCTCGCGCCGGGGCGGCGCTCACGCTTATGTAGTCGAAGACATATGCGATCTCGCTTACGGGAACCTCTACGCGATAGCGCGTCGAGATGCTCGAGAAGCTCTGCCTGAAGGACTCGATGAAATCGGCGCGTTCCTCCTCGAAGCGGTCCTGGCCAACGTAGGTCTCAATGGGGTTTCTGGTAACAAGGCGCTCGACGAGACAGCAGAGGTGAACGTAGAGCCCAATGATGGCGTTGCTGCCGATCTTCTCGCCTGTCCTGCGCTGAAGCTCGTGCACGGCGCTCTCGATCTCATGGAATAGCCGCTCCGGGTCGAGGATGGTGATGGAGCGGATGACGTTCTGCAGCGTCATGTTCGAGAGCAGCTTCTCGTGGAAAGAAGAGAGCTCAGAAGCGTCAAGCCACCTGCCGAACACGGCATCAACCTTAGAGGCGGACGCCGTCGACATGATGTCCTCGAGGGCGACGAAGGGGACGGAGGCGACCCCGGGGTCTCCCGTGCCGATGACGGCGCAGACGCGGTGCTCGGAGAAAACGGCGTCGTTCGACCCGTTCGCGACGAGCTGCTTGAAGGGCCTCGTGAGCAGGCGCGCGCCTATGGTGCGCGGGAGGCTCTGCGAGACGAGCTGGCGTATCCTCTCCGCGGCGTCGACCCCGGACTCGGAGCAGAAGACGATGGCGTCCTCACGGTTGACGCGCTCGATCACCTTGCAGTGCGTCACGCACGCGGCGGTCGCATCGCCAAGAACCTCGGCGATGGACTTGCCGCCGAGCAGCCCGACCCCGATCTCGAGCGCAAGACCGGTAGAGACGTTGTTCACCACGCCGATAGTGGAGTCGGTAACGTTCTCGAGGGCCTTATAGGCCTCCTCCAAGGAGCCCATGTCGACGAGGAACACGACCCCGGTGCAGTAGGAATGGCGGTCGACGAGGCGCTGGAGCGGACCGACGATGTCCTTCAGCTGCTGGTCGTAGGGCATGTCAACAGCCTCGTACACATGCATGCCGAGCATACGGTTCGCCGCGTCGGCGATGCTCGTCGCCGTTGAGTAGCCGTGGGACAAGATGACGCAGAGCGTCCGAAGGGCCTTCGCATCGCGAGACTCCGATGCGACGCACAGCGTCAGAAGCGTCTTCGTGAAGTGATCGAGCGAGATTCCCAGCGCCCCTTCCACGTCTGCGGCGACCTGATCGGAGACACTCGAGGCAAACGGCAATTCGGAGGTCACGGCACCGAGGAGATGGGAGATTTGCTCCGCACAGGCAGACTTTCGCTTAGCCAGGCCGATACCCGGCCACAACTGCAGGCAAATCTCCTGGGCCAGTAGAAAAGCGACCTTCCTCGAAAGCTCGATGCCATAAGAAGAGCCTGCGTCGGCAAGGACCGCGCCCACGACGCGCTCGAAGGCGCGCGACCTCGAGGAGGCGACGCCGTGGTCGAAGATCAAGTGATCCTCAACGCCGCGCACAGCGGAGACAGCTTGCGAGACAAGCTCGGAGACAGAGAGCTCTCCGGCGCAGAATCGCTCATCGAGGGAGCACAGGGCATCGAGCGCCTGCTCGACCGGCCCTGTGCTCTCGGCGGCATCCAGAGACGCGTCGATCAGAACGCCATCGTCGGGCTGTTGATCGATCTGCGCGGAGGAGAGGAGCCCGCTGGGAAGAAGATACGGGCGAACGACGACGTAGTCGCCCTCGCGATTGAGGAACGCTTTGGCACAGCAGTTCGTCACGCAGGCGCGCAAGCCGGCGATGTTATCGGAAAAGTCCGCGTTCACGAGGCAACGGTATGCGCCGCGGCTGATCTTCACATCAGAACCGATTCGGCACCCCTCGCTGCGCAGGAAGCTCAAGATGAGATCCTCGCGCTCCTCGGGGGTCCGCTCCTTGAGTGAGGGGACACGGGCACAGATGGGCATTTTGCTGTAGGCCGAGGAAACCTTCAGGTCATCGGCGGAAAGCGTCGTCGAAAGAACGAGGCGAGCGCGCGGCGCATCCTGGGAGGCATCGAGCCCGAGGGCCGTCGCAAGGCAGTGCTCCATCGCAGAGGGAGAGAGTGCCTCGATGCCGTTGACAAAAACCACACCCCCGCGCGATTTCGCGATTGACTCGTCAAGAAGCCCGTTGAACGAGGCGGCGTCCGGGACCCCGGCGCAGTCGATGCGCACATAGGAGGAGTCGCGGGACAGCAAGCCCTGGTTCTTGCCGTACTCGTACACAAGGCGAGAAAGGAAAGACTTACCGACACCCACGCCGCCGCTCAAGAGGATGGGTAGGCCAAACGGAGGGTACTGAACCGCAGCCTTGCACTGCTCGACAACGGAGCTGAGGCTCAGGTCGAAGCCCACGGCACGCGCGAAGTCGCGGTGATCGGCGATTCCCGTCGCCTGGATGAGGTCGGCGAGCGAGGCGTACTCGCTTGCAGAGAGCTTTACCTGAAAACGCTTCTGGAACGCGCGGCGATGAAAATAACGGACAGGCCTGCCCGCCACCTTAACCACAAGGCCGGCGCGAACAAGGTCGTTGAGGTACTGGCTCGCCAGGCTCCTGGAGATGATGAGCGTCTCGGCGATGTCGGAGGTGGACAGACGGGCAAGGTCGTCGAGCGAGACGGCAGAGGTGAGGGCCTCGAGATGCTCGAGAATCCTGTCCCTCATGTCGACGGGTTTCTTTGCCAAGCTGTCCTGTGTGGTCTTGTCCATGACTTCTTACCTCCTCGTACAAGGAGTATAAGGGGAGAACAGAGAACGGAAGGGGGCGCGTGGGGGAATCAACAGCTCCGAGGAAAAGTCCACCACTTGAGGGGCAGAAAACAACGGCCATTGAACATTCAGGGCCGACGCTCAACACTTCGGCTCGACACTTCGCTTTGGAAAGGGCCCGGCGCGCCGGGGTCCCAACATAAAGAAGGGCCCCGGCGCGCAGGGCCTAAAGCTTAACCATGCGCGCGGCGATGCGGGCGCAGTCGCAGGCGGCCTTCTTCTCGAAGGTGTTGTAGTCGACGACCCGGCCCTCGGCGCAGGGCTTGTCGCTGATGGCGCGCACGACGACGAGGGGCACGCCGTTGAGATAAGCGGCCTGCGCGATGGTGCAGCCCTCCATCTCGCAGCACAGGTCGCCGAAGGTCGCGAGGATTCGCTCCTTCTGTTCCGCGGGCGAGACGAACTGGTCGCCGGAGACGACGCGGCCCTTGAGGACCTTAATGTCGGGGGCGACGGCGGCCGCGGCGGCGCACGCCGCCAGCAAGGGCCGGAACGGATCGCGCAAGATCAAGGCGTCGCCCGGGAGGTCGGGCGTTACCGTCAGCCGGCGCCGCGTCTGCCGCATCATGAGGAAGAACGGCCTGGCCGGCGCATACGGCAGGAAGAGGTTCAAGGTGCACCCCGGGGCGGTCAACGAGGCCGACGTGTCGAACGTCGTCGCGCGCGGCTTCGGCGGCAGGGCGCCGTGCACTCATATATGCAGCGACTTGGCCTGCGTGCGCGTCGGGGCATCGTGGAACTACGTCTGCCTGCTCGTCGACCTCTGCAACGGGGAGATCGTCGGCCACTCCGAAGGACCGAGGAGGGACGCGCGAGCTCCGAGCCAAGCTCTTGGATTACGTGCACTGGTACAACAACTTCAGGATCCACTCGACGCTGGGCTACATGTCGCCGGTCGAGTTCAGGGAGGCGGGGCCGTCCCTCCCGGAATCGTCCAAATAAGTGTTGCCAATCCATAGCCAATCCAGCCATCATCTTCGCGAAGGCGGACGTCAGGAAAAGCTCGGCTTGAGCTCGGTCGGACGCGGTATGTGGGGCATCATTCAGGCTCAGGGGGTCTCCTTGTCTTCTTCGGTCGCAACCTGAATGATAGGGACGGCCCCTTCTCTCTTTCCCCTTCGTTTTCGACGCGTCACCCTCTCGGCGGGCTTAAGGCCCGCGCTCGCGGGTGCAGGGGCTACGCCCAAACCCCAAAAACGTAACGCCGTGCTCGAAGCGTTTCCGGACGTCAGCGTAATCTCAAATCCCGTTCGTCAACTCATGGGCAAGCCACCTGAGACTACTCATTTCTCCTACTGGCAATGAAGACCTGCGACCTGCAGTTTTGCAAACTGCTTGAAAGCCACCTGCGTTGATTCACTTCCTATTGCAGCTGGCGGCTTGCACGCGAAAAGGCATTTAAGTTTCAAAACGGGCGTTTTCGGCGCTATCGAGCCTCCAAAGGCATCCCGCCGCGCCCTTTGGGACAAAAACAAAAACTCAAAGCCCTGAGTTCGAAAATAGTTTTTGGAGTTGTCCCGACTTTTGTCCCCGAAGCCGACGAAACGCGACAGGGTGTCACCTGGCGGCACTCGATTCGAGACGGCACCGAAAACTGGATGCAACCGGAATGACAGGACGGCAGAACCGAAGCCATCGAGTGGGGATAGAAAAAGGCCCGGGTGCCGTGGCATCCGGGCCTTTGCTAGCAACTTGATGTTGCGGGCAGGTTAGAACTTGTGGCCGCACTTCTTGCAGACGCGCAGCTTGTTCTTGCCGTCCTTCTCGTGACCGACGCGGGTAACCTTACCGCACTCGGGGCAGACGAGATTGACGTTGGAGGCGTCGATGGGAGCCTCCTGCGAAACGATGCCGCCCTGCTGGTTGGCAGCGTTGGGCTTGACGGCCTTCTTGACGACCGAAACGCCCTCGACAACGACCTTGTTCTCGGCGGGGAGAGCACGCAGGACAACGCCCTGCTTGCCGCGATCCTTACCAGAGAGAACCTGGACCTTATCGCCCTTCTTGATATACATATATCTCCCCTAACTACAGGGTCTCGGGAGCGAGCGAGACGATCTTCATGTACTTCTTGTCACGAAGCTCGCGAGCGACGGGCCCGAAGATACGGGTGCCGACGGGCGAACCATCGTTGTTGATGACAACGCAGGCGTTCTCATCAAAGCGAATGTAGGAGCCATCCTTGCGGCGGATCTCCTTAACGGTGCGAACGACGACGCAACGGACAACGTCCTTCTTCTTGACGTTGGCGCCAGGGGTAGCCTCCTGGACAGCACCGATGAACACATCGCCGATGCCTGCATAACGACGCTTGGAACCGCCAAGCACCTTGATGCAGCGAATCTTGCGAGCGCCGGAGTTGTCGGCGACGTTCAGCATGGTTTGCATCTGAATCATGGTAGATGTTCCTCCGAACTAAGAACCGAAGAGAGGTGCGCAGCCTTTATACGGCCCGTGGTATGCAAGCCAGGCATACGCACATCTTCGGAAACGTACAAGTCGTAAGAGCGACTGCTTATTTAGCGCGCTCGACGACCTCGATGAGGCGCCAACGCTTCATCTTGGACATAGGACGGGTCTCCATAACGCGGACGGTGTCGCCCACGCCAGCCGTGCACTCCTCGTCGTGAGCGTGCAGCTTCTTGGAGCTGGTCATCATCTTGCCGTACTTGGGGTGACGCTTGCGCTCGGTGATGGTGACAACAATGGTCTTGGCACCGGAGACGGAGGTAACGACACCCGTACGGACCTTACGCGAGTTACGCGAATCAGTCATGTTCTCTCCTTAGGTCCTACTCGGCGACAGCGGACTTCTCCGCTGCGATCTCGCGGGCGCGCTGCTCCGTGAGGACGCGAGCGATGTCCTTCTTCACGGTGTTGACGCGAGCGGTGTTGTCCAGCTGGCTGGTGGCCATCTGGAAACGAAGGTTAAAGAGCTCGGCGCGCATTTCCTTCAGCTTCTCAACGAGCTGAGCGTCCGAGAGCTCACGAATCTCTGCGGGCTTCATTAGTTCTCCTCCTTGGCGGCGGCGGCGTCCTCAGCAGCCCACTTGGCCTCGAGAGCGGCCTCCTCAGCCATCTCCTTCTCGATGCGCTGCTCAGCGTTCTTGGCAGCAACAATCTTGGTCTTGATGGGAAGCTTGTGCTGTGCAAGACGCAGAGCCTCGCGAGCGACCTCCTCGGGCACGCCCTTGACCTCGAACATGATGCGGCCGGGCTTGACGACGGCCACCCACTCCTCGGGGTTACCCTTACCAGAACCCATGCGAGTCTCGGCAGGCTTCTTGGTGATGGGCTTATCGGGGAAGATCGTAATGTAGACACGACCGCCACGCTTCATGTAGCGGGTCATGGCAATACGAGCGGCCTCGATCTGACGGTTGGTGATCCAATGAGCCTCGAGAGCCTGGATACCAAACTCGCCGAAATGCAGCTCGGTATTACCCTTGGCCTGGCCCTTCATGGAGCCACGCTGCACCTTGCGGTGAAGAATACGCTTAGGGGCAAGCACTACTGACCCCTCCTCTCGGAGTTACGACGACGAGGACGGGAAGAGCCCTCGAGTGCAGGGTTGGGAACAGGCTGGCCCGGGAGCTTTTCGCCCAGGTAGATCCAGACCTTCACGCCGCAAGCGCCCATGGTGGTGCTGGCGACAGCCGTGCCGTAGTCGATCTTGGCACGGAGGGTGTGCAGAGGCACGCGACCCTCGCGGTACCACTCACGACGGCCCATCTCGGCACCGCCGAGACGACCGGAGCACTGGATACGGATGCCCTTAGCGCCGGCCTTGCGGGCAGACTGGACAGCCTTGCGCATAGCGCGACGGAAGGCAACGCGGCCCTCGAGCTGCTCGGCGATAGACTGAGCAACGAGGTTGGCGTCGAGCTCGGGGCGCTTGATCTCGACAACGTCGACGGAGAGCTGGCCCTTGGAGACGCCAGCAACCTTCTCGAGCTCGGTGCGGAGGGTATCGATCTCGGCACCCTTCTTACCGATGACAACGCCGGGGCGAGCGGTGAGGATGATGACCTTCACCTTGTCGCCAGCGCGCTCGATCTCGACGCGGGAGACAGCTGCGCGGGAAAGACGCTTCTCGAGGTACTTGCGGATCTCGAGATCGTTACCGAGGGTCTTAGCGTAATCCTTCTCTGCGAACCAGCGGGAGCGCCAGTTCTCGGTGATGCCAAGACGGAAGCCGGTGGGGTAGACTTTCTGACCCATACAGCTTTACGCCTCCTTTCGAGGAGCAACGACGACGGTGATGTGGGAAGTACGCTTCAGAATGCGAGAAGCGGAACCCTTGGCGCGGGGACGGATGCGCTTAAGCGTCGGACCCTCGTCAACATAGGCAGCGGCGACAACCAGGTTGTCGGCACGCAGACCGTTGTTGTTCTCGGCGTTCGCAACGGCGGAACGGAGAACCTTCTCGACATCCACGGCGACGGCGCGGTCGCAGAAGTGGAGGATGTCGAAGGCCTGAGCGACAGGCTTGCGGCGGATCAGATCGACCACCAGGCGGGCCTTGCTGGGGGAAACACGCACGTACTTAGCGACGGCGCGAACCTCGGTGGCCTCAGTTTCAATAGACTTAGTTGCCATTTACGGTTAACCCCCTATTTGGCCTTGTGGCCACGGAACGTACGAGTCGGCGCGAACTCGCCGAGCTTGTGACCAACCATGGACTCGGTAACATACACGGGCACATGCTTGCGGCCGTCGTGGACGGCGATGGTGTGACCAACCATCTCGGGGAAGATGGTGGACGCGCGGGACCAGGTCTTCACGACGTCCTTCTTGCCAGCCTCGTTCATCGCGGTGATACGCGAGAGAAGGCGAGTCTCCACGAACGGGCCCTTTTTGAGACTTCTGCTCATAAGTGCTTTCTCCTAAAACTCGGTATCCGAAATTACTTCTTACGGCGACGAATGATGTGCTGGTTCGAGACCTTCTTCTTCTTGCGCGTACGAAGGCCCTTCGTCGGCTTACCCCAGGGGGTAACAGAGGGACGACCAGAGGTGTGGTTCTTGCCCTCGCCACCGCCGTGCGGGTGGTCGACAGGGTTCATGACGGTACCGCGGACGGTCGGGCGCACGTTCAAGTGACGCTTACGGCCGGCCTTGCCGATGACGATGTTGGCGTGATCGGCGTTGCCGACCTCACCGACGGTGGCGCGGCAGGTAACGAGGATGCGGCGCATCTCGGAGGAAGGCATACGGACGATAGCGTACTTGCCCTCCTTACCCATCAGCTGGCAGGAGTTACCGGCGGAACGGGCGATAGCAGCGCCCTTGCCCGGCTGGAACTCGACGGCGTGGATGAGCGTACCGACGGGGATGGCGGCGAGGGGCAGAGCGTTGCCCGGCTTGATGTCGGCGTCAGAACCGGACATGATGGTCTGACCGACCTCGAGGCCCTTGGGAGCCAGGATGTAGCGCTTCTCACCGTCAGCGTAGTGCAGCAGAGCGATGCGAGCGGAACGGTTCGGATCGTACTCGATCGTGGCAACCTTGGCGGGCACGCCGTCCTTGTTGCGCTTGAAGTCGATCACGCGGTAACGACGCTTCACGCCGCCGCCCTGGTGGCGGGTGGTGATGCGGCCGTTGTTGTTACGACCGGCCTTCTTGGGCAGGGGCTCGAGAAGAGACTTCTCGGGCTTGGTGCAGGTGATCTCGGAGAAGTCGGAGATCGTCTGCCAACGCCTACCAGCGGAGGTCGGCTTAAGGTGCTTTACAGCCATTACAATCCCTTTCAATAGGAATCCGTTAGCCATCGCAGACAGGGATTCGAGGTTCTGCCTCGGGTGCGATGACACCGGACGTATACACGGTTCCGGGCGTGTCCATTTTATACGCCCAAAACCTTGAGCTCTCGCCTCCCCTATTTGGGAGGCATGAGCTCACTCAACAGCAGCGAGTCTTAGGCCTGGTTGCCAAAGACCTCGATGGTGTCGCCCTCGGCCAGCGTGACGATGGCCTTCTTCCAAGAACGGGTCTTGCCGGCGACATAGCGCACGCGCTTGGTCTTGGGCTTGACCGTCAGGGTGTTCACGCGAACGACCTTGACGCCGAAGATCTCCTCGACAGCGTCCTTGATCTGATACTTGTTAGCATCCTTGGCGACCTCGAACGTGTACTTGTTCTGCTCCATGCCGGAGAAGGAACGCTCGGACACGATCGGACGGATGATGATCTCGTGGGCGGTCATTTATGCAAGCACCTCCCCGAAGTGAGCGGCGATGTCGGCGGGCATCAGCACAGCGTTGTTGTTGACGAGGTCGTAGGTGTTGGCCTCATCGGCGGTGATGATGAACGTCTTGGGAATGTTGCGGAACGACAGGTAGGCGTTGACGTCCTCATCGCGAACGATGATGGTCAGACGCTTGCCCTCAAGGCCGAGAGCCTTGAGCATGGCGACGGCAGCCTTGGTGGAAGGCTTCTCGAAGCCGTAGTCGTCGACGAGCACGAGCTCGCCATCGGCCAGCTTGGCGGACAGCGCAGAGCGCATAGCCAGCTTGACCTCCTTGTTGTTCATACGCTTAGCGTAGGAACGGGGCTTGGGGGCGAAGACAACGCCACCGTGACGCCACTGGGCAGCACGGATGGAACCCTGGCGGGCACGGCCGGTGCCCTTCTGACGCCAAGGCTTCTTGCCGCCACCGGAAACCTCAGAGCGGCCCTTAGCGGACTGGGTGCCCTGACGCCAAGAGGCCATCTGGCACTTGACGATGTGGTGCATAACGTGGATGTTCGGCTCGATGCCGTACACCTCAGCGGCGAGCTCGGCCTCGGCGACCTTCTTGCCCTCGCTGTTCTTTACTTCAAACTTTGCCATTTAAGTGTTCTCCTTGGTATGACGCTGGGCTAAATGGGCTGGGCCCTTAGGCCATACGGATGGCGACGAGACCATTCTTGGCACCCGGGACAGCGCCCTTGACCAAGATGAGGTTCTGCTCGGCATCGATGCGGACAACGGAAAGGTTCTTGACGGTAACGCGCTCGTTACCCATGTGACCGGCCATCTTGACGCCCTTGAGGACGCGCGCAGGATAGGCGCACTGACCGATAGAACCGGGGTGACGCTGGAAGTGAGAACCATGCGTCATAGGACCGCGGCGCTGACCCCAGCGCTTGATGCGACCCTGGAAGCCCTTACCCTTGGAGGTACCGATGACGTCGACCTTCTCGACATCAGCGAAATCAGCGACGGTGACGACCTCGCCGACCTTGTGCTCCTCGCCGTTCTCGACGCGGACCTCACGAAGGAAGCGGACAGGCTCGACGCCAGCCTTGGCGAAGTGACCAGCCATGGGCTTGTTCACGTTCTTGGCCTTGATGTCGCCGAAACCGATCTGGACGGCGTCATAGCCGTCGGTTGCCTGAGTTTTAACCTGCGAGACAGCGCAGGGGCCAGCCTGGATGACCGTGACGGGAACGACGTTATCGTCCTCGTCCCAAACCTGGGTCATGCCAATCTTGCGGCCGAGAATCATGCTGATCAAGATATGATCCCAACTCTCGCGTGGTCTTGGGACAATGCGTACACCACCGAGCGTACGCCCCTAGAGGACCACTACTTACACGACGTGCTCCCCAGCCTTGTATTTCGCCCGGACTACCTGACAACCCTATTAAGCAGGCATTTTGTCCAGCCAGAATACTCCCCTGGTTTCACACAGCTGTTTAGTATACACGGCTGCGGGCGTATCCATCGAGATTCATATTTCACTCACATTGTTTACGCAGGTAAAGTGCGTGGATGGCTCCCGAGCACGGCGGAGGGCCGGAGAAATATATTAAGGTCCCTGCTCTACAGTCCTGCGCAAGACGGAGAGCACATTAAGTGCTCTCCTTTGCGTGCGGAACTCGCGATGACCTTAATATATTTCTCCGGCCCTCCGCCGTGCTCGGGAGACGACACGTTGATGTCTGCTTAACTCTGCTCGCTCAGGCTAATGACTTTGTTGGGGGTCCACTATTTGCTGGAGGGTGAACTTGCATTGCATTGGCTCGCCCTCTACTTGTGGCTCCGCCTCATCAAAATCGAAAATCATAATGGCGCAGTTGGGGAGTTTTGTTGGGAGCTCGAAGCCCTCTGGGGCTGCAGCCTTGATGAATTGGCGGCTGGCGCTGCCGTGGCTTACTGCTAGGAGGGTTTCGATGCCCTCGGCGCCCATGAGATTGGTGAGGGTGCCCACCATGCGCTCCTGCAGGGCATGGCTTCCTTCTCCGCCAAATGGGATCAGGTCCTCGCCGGGGTCCCAGACGTCGGTGGGTAGGGCGTCGTGGGGGCCTTCTTCGAAGGTGCCGTAGCTGCGCTCGATGATGCCTTCGCAGGGCTCGACTGCTGTGTCCGGGCCGAGGAGCTCGCATGCGACGAGCTGAGCCGTGTCCATGGCTCGGCCTAAGGGCGAAGAGACCACTTTGTCGGGGACGACGCCGTGGGCTTTGAGCCATGCGGCTGCCATTCCCGCTTGCTTGCGGCCCAGATCGGTCAACGGAGAATCGCAGCGGCCCTGGACGAGCTTTTTAACGTTGAATTCTGTCTGACCGTGGCGGAGTAGATATAGACGCTTCATGCTCTCCCCTTCTATATAACTTGCTTTGCTGGCACAGCCCTACTCGTGGGTATGGCCTACGTAGTCTTCGTCGATCGTGATCTTGGCGACCGACTTGGGATATTCCGATTCGACCCGTTTCGCCAGCGCGCGCTTCAGGTCCTCGGCGCTCATCGCCAAATCCGAGGGACGCACGCAGTCAAAGATCACGTTGGTGTGCGTGGGGCCCGGAACACAGCGTAGGTCGTGGATCGAGAGGCGGCTATCAATCTCTTGAGCCATAGCGTTGATGCGCAGACGCATGCTCGCCACCTTTGGATCGTCGGTCACGATGGGGTCGTAATGGAGCGTGACAATCATGCCGTCTTCGTTCCTAAATGCCTGTTCAATGTTGTCGAGCGTGTCGTGACTTTCCAGCGGGCTGGCCTCAGCCGCCATCTCGGCGTGGGCACTTGCGAACTTTCTGCCTGGGCCGTAGTCGTGAACCATCAAATCGTGAACGCCCAAAACGCCGGGGTAGCTCATGATTTTGTCTCGAATGTGCTTGACCAGCTTAGGATCGGGCGCCTGGCCCAAAAGCGGGCTCACCGTATCCTGGATGAGTTCAAAGCCGCTCCAGCCAATATAGGCGCCAACGGCAAGGCCGACCCATGCATCTAGATTGATATGCGTCACCTGCGAAACAATCGCGCACGCCAACACGGCGCCCGTGGCTAGAACATCGTTCTTGGAATCCTGCGCGGTCGCATGCAGCGTCTCGGACTCAATGCGATCGCCGAGTTTTTGGTTGAGGGCCGCCATCCAAAGCTTTACGACCATCGAAAGCGCAAGGACTGCCACCAGGGCAAGCGAGAACTCGACAGGTTCGGGGTGGATGACGCGCTCAACCGAGGACTTGATAAGCTCAAGGCCGATCAGCAGCACGAGCGCCGCCACGACCAGACCCGAGAGATACTCGTAGCGGCCATGGCCGTAAGGATGCTCGGGGTCTGCCGGCTTGCCCGCCAGCTTAAAGCCAAGCACGCTCACGATGTTCGAGCTGGCATCAGACAGGTTGTTCATAGCGTCCGCCACGATTGAAACCGATCCCGACAGCACGCCAATTGCACCCTTCGCAGCGCATAGTGCCACATTGGCGAGAATACACACCATGCCCGTCAACGTTCCCACGCGTGCACGGTCGCCCTGCGCACGACGAACAATCCACTCGACCATCTGCATCCGCCCCCACGGTACTACCTATATATCTATTGCTCAAACGGATTGTAGTGTAGCTACTTTGTCCCCCAGATACAAAAAGGCCGCAACCCACACGGGCCACGGCCTTGGAATGCGACATGCGGGACCGTCCCTTTGTCGCACAGGTTTATGCGTTTGCCTCGGCCACGCTCTTCGAGGTTTCGGGCAAATCGGCTCCGTCCCCCGTCACCTGCTCCTTCGCCGGCACCACGCCAAAGCAGTAGCTCAGCGCCGCAGACACCGCAAATGCCGTGCCACCGGCAGCGCAGCACCACAGCAGGTTCGAAATGCCGCCCGTGGCAAAGCCAATGACCATAAGGACATTCGTCATGCCGATGGTATAGGCCGTAACGTGGCCCACGGCCGCAACAAGGCCTCCGACGGCGCCGCCAATGGCCATGCATGTCAGACACCTGCCATATTTAAAGCCGCAGCCGTACAGCGCTGGCTCGCTTACGCCGCCAAGAATACCCGAGATTGAATAGCCCAGCATGAGCGCCTTCTCGTCCTTATCCGCAACGCGGAGCGACGCGCCAAAGGGCATACCCCAAACGGCGAACGTTGCCATCGTCGCGGCGATCAGGATGCACGAATCCGTTCCCACACTCATAAACTGCGCATAGGCGAGCGATAGGACAACGTTGCTGACACCCGCGATCTTAAGAAACTCCCAGCCCGCGGCAAGGCCCATGAGCGTGAGCAGCGACACGATGCCACCGGAATTGCCAAGCATAAACATAAGCTGTCCCAACAGCATGCCCAGATAGCTGCCTGCCGGCGCCGTAACACACAGCGACACCGGAACCATGACAAGCATGGTTGCAAACGGTACAAAAGAAAACGCCACAGCCTGAGGGATAGTGCGCTTAAAGAAACGCTCCACCTGCCATAGCACGGGCACCGAGATGAGAACCGGAATAACAGTCGTCGTGTAATCGTTGACCGGCGCGGGAAGTAAACCATACACGAAAGTCATCGATGCCCCCGTCGTCGATGCGGCATCAACGAGCTTAAGCAGATCGGGCACAATCAATACGCCGCCCAGCATCATGCCCAGCTGCTCCGAGCAACCGAGCTGGCGGGCAGCGGCCCAACCAAGATAGATGGGCAAAAAGTAATAGCCAGCGTTATACAGCCAGCTGTAAAACAGGCGATAGATTTCGGAATCGGCAGGCCATAGACCAAGCATGCCTTCGCCCATAATGACGGCAACGGTGCGGAACAGCGCCGCGCAGACAATAAACGGCAACGCCGACATCATGCTTTTGGACAGATAGTCCACCACGGCCATGGCGTTTGATGAAACCGTCGTTGTAAACGAGGTGTTAGAAACTTGTGACATGGAACGCCTTTCCCAATGTGACATGCGGACTGTCCCTTTGTCACATCGTGCGGTACTGACCGATTGCGCGGTACTTTTCGTAGCGGAGGTTTGTGAGGGTCGCGTCGTCGAGCTGCCCAAGCGTATCGAAGGCATCAAATGCCGAGGACATGACGACACCGGCGATCTCCTCATGCGACAGGCCCCTATCGTCAACAATGCCGTCGATGATGCCGAGCGCCAACAGATCGGGGGCCGTGAGCTTAAGCGCCTCAGCGGCCTCATTCGCGCGCTCGGTATCCTTCCACAGGATCGACGCACAGGCCTCGGGGCTCACGACCGAATAGGCCGAGCTCGAGAGCATCAGGATGCGGTCGGCCACGGACAGCGCCAGCGCGCCACCAGAGCCGCCCTCGCCTGTCACCACCGAGACAATCGGCGTCTTAAGGCCGCTCATCTCCATGAGATTCTGGGCAATCGCCTCGCCCTGGCCGCGCTCCTCGGCACCGATGCCGCAAAACGCGCCCGAAGTATCAACCAGACACAGAACCGGCCGACCAAATTTCTCGGCTTGGTGCATCAGGCGACGTGCCTTGCGGTAGCCCTCGGGATGTGCCATACCAAAGTTGCGACGCATGCGTTCTTTGGTCGTGGTACCGCGCTCGATGGCGATAACCGTCACGGGTCGCCCGTCTTTCCAGCCGATGCCGCCCACCACGGCAGCATCGTCGCCAAAGTAGCGGTCGCCGTGCAGCTCTACGAATCCGTCGAGACCCAACGAGATCATCTCGCCTGCCGTGGCGCGGTTCGCCGAGCGAGTCTGTTTGACGATTTCGAGCGCGCTTTTTGGTGCGGCCGAGCGCTTAAACAAGTGTCCCAGCTTTTTGTCGCGACGACCCGTATGCACGATCTCATGCGGTGCCCCCAGGCCGGGCGCGTGCCCTTCGTGCAGCGCCAGCAGCTCGCCTACCGTGAGCGCAATCTCACCACGCGGAACAACGGCATCGCAAAAGCCGTGCTCCAGCAAAAACTCGGAACGCTGAAATCCCTTGGGCAGACGCTTGTGCATGTTCTGCTCGATCACGCGCGGGCCGGCAAATGCCGTCAGGGCATCGGGCTCGGCCAGGATAATGTCGCCCTCCATGGCAAAGCTCGCGGTTACACCTCCGGTCGTGGGATCGGTGAGCACCGTGATATACAGGCCGCCCGCCTCGCTGTGGCGCCTAACCGCCGCAGAAATCTTGGCCATCTGCATGAGCGAGGTCACGCCCTCCTGCATGCGGGCGCCGCCCGATACGGTAAAGCCAACGACCGGCAGCCCCAACTCGGCCGCGCGCTCAAAGACACGACAGATCTTCTCGCCCACCACGGAGCCCATTGAGCCCATCATAAAGTTGGCATCCATAAAGAAGAGCGCGGTATCGCAGCCGCAGATTTTGCCCCTGCCGCACACAACGGCATCGCGCTCGCCCGAACGCTCGCTCACGCTCTTAAGCTTGTCGGCATAACCGGGAAACGAGAGGAAGTCCTTCGACGCCAGATTGGCATCCCATTCCTCAAAGGTACCCGCGTCGACCGTCATGCGCATGCGCGCGCGACCGCTCACGCGAAAGTGTTTGCCGCAACGAGGGCAGACCTCGAGGTTGTCGTGCAGGCGCGCCTCATCGATCACACGGCGGCACTCCGGGCATTTGACAAACACGTGGCGCGCGGGGAACTCGGCGCACGACTCGGTTATCGGCCCCTCAAGGACATTGACCGTCTTCGCTTTTCTATTCATCAGCATAGAGATGCCCCATCAGATCGGTGTGATACATGCCCGACAAAAACTCGTCGTTTGCCAGCACGTCGAGCTGAAGCTCGCTATTTTCGCTCACGCCCTCAATCACGAGCTCGCCCAGGGCCGAGCGCATCTTGCGAATGGCACCGTCACGCGTGGGCGCGCACACGATGAGCTTGCCGAGCATGGAGTCGTAGTACGGCGGAACTTTCGCTCCGGTAAACATGGCGGAATCCCAGCGCACGCGCGGACCACCCGGCACACGCAACGCGGTGACCGTTCCACATGACGGTAGAAAGTCCGGCGTTTCGGCATTGATGCGGCACTCCATGGCGTGGTTGCGGACCGGTACGTCCTCCTGCTCAAAGGGCAGAGGCTGGCCGGCAGCCACGCGCAGCTGCCACTTAACCAGGTCGGTATCGGTCACAAACTCCGTAACCGGATGCTCCACCTGCAAGCGCGTGTTCATTTCCATAAAGTAGAAATTGCCGTCATCTGAGTACAAAAACTCGATGGTGCCAGCGCCCTCATAGCCAACGGCACGAGCCAGGTCGCGCGCGGCCTTGTGCATGCGCGCGCGAATATCATCGCGTCCGTCGAGGCACGGCGCGGGGCTCTCCTCGATCAGCTTTTGGTTGCGGCGCTGCACCGAGCACTCGCGCTCGCCGAGCGAAAACACATGGCCCTGCTTATCGGCCATAATCTGTACCTCAACGTGATGCGCCGGCGCAACGAACTTCTCCATGTAGCACTCGCCGTCGCCAAAAACGGCCTCACCCTCGGCACGCGCCTCGATGAACGCCTTTGCCGCATCTTCCACGCGCTCGACCTTGCGAATACCGCGACCGCCGCCGCCCGCGCGCGCCTTAATAAGCACGGGGCAGCCGATGCGCTCGGCCTCGGCCGTTGCTTCCTCGGGGCTTTTGAGCAAATCGCAGCCCGGCACGATGGGCACGCCCGCAGCAGCGGCCGTTCGGCGTGCGGCGTCCTTGTCGCCCATGCTGTCGATCACCTCGGCCGAAGGACCGACAAACGCCAGACCGAACTTGTCGCAGTCGCGCACGAAGCTCGCCTTCTCGGAAAAGAAGCCATAGCCGGGATGAATTGCCTTAGCTCCCGACTTTACGGCACAGGTGAGCACGGCATCGTCGTTGAGGTAGCTCTCGGCAAGACGCGGGCCGCCGATGCAATACGCCTCGTCGGCAAGCTGCACGTGTAGCGCGTCCGCATCGGCCGTGGAATAAACGGCGACGGTCTTGATGCCCATATCGCGGCACGCGCGGATAACACGGACCGCGACTTCGCCGCGGTTGGCGATGAGCACTTTGTCGAACATGGAGCCTTCCTTAACTTTCGTGCATGAGTGCAAAAGACATATCGGCGCGGCAGCAAACCTCACCGTTGACGCTCGCAGTACCCGTCGCAAAGCGGAACGGCCCGCGCGCACGCGTGATGGAGCACACTAGATCCACCGTGTCGCCCGGGCGCACCGGACGCTTAAAGCGCACCTTGTCCAGACTCGTGTAGAACGGCGTCGCGCCGCGCGCCTCCTCATCGCCCATCAGCAGCACGCAGCAGTTCTGGGCGAGCATCTCGCACTGAATCACGCCGGGAACGACCGGGTTTCCCGGAAAATGCCCCTGCAAAAAGTACTCGTCGCCTGTAATCGTGATCTTGCCGTGGGCCTCGTCGCCCACCAGCTCGGCCTCGTCGAGCAAAAGCATCGGCTCGCGATGCGGTAACAGCTTCTTGAGCTCTTCTTTGTTCATGGATATCACCTATCCGATCCTCATAAGGCAACTGCCGAACTCCACGAGGTCGCCGTCGGCCACGCAGATCTCGAGCACCTCACCGTCTGCCTCGGCCGTCACCTCGTTGAGAACCTTCATGGCCTCGATGATGCAGAGGGTCTCGCCGGCTTTGACCTTGGAGCCCACGTGCACAAACGGCTCGTCGCCCGGCGCCGGGGCAGCATAGAAAACGCCGACCATGGGAGCAGTCACCTCGGTGCCCTTAGGCTCCGACGCGGCGGCAGGTGCCTGCGCGGCAGGTTCCGGTGCGGCAGGCGCGACTGTGGGAGCTGCAACTTGAGCGGCCATGGCGCTCGGCATGGGCATGGGCACGGCAACCGGCTGCGCGGCGCTCGCGCGCTCGAGCTCGACCGCGGTGCCATCGGGCTCCTCAACACGTACGCGCGTGAGGCCGCGGCCCTCCATAACATCGGCTATCTCGGCAAGTCTTTTGGAATCCATGCTCTAGCTCCTCGTATATCTACGCAGCGCGATGGCGGCGTTGTGCCCGCCAAAGCCCAGGTTGGTCGAAAGCGCCCAGGTAAGGTCGGCGCGAACCGCTCGATTAGGCGTGTAGTCAAGATCGCAGGCGGGATCGGGCGTGTGGTAGTTAATGGTCGGGGGCACCACGCCCTGCTCGAGCGCCATGGCACAGGCCATGACCTCGATGGCACCCGTAGCACCGATCATGTGGCCGGTCATCGACTTGGTCGACGAGACGTGCGCCGCGCGCGCCGCGTCCTCGCCGAGCGCACGCTTAATGCCCGCCGTCTCGGACGAATCGTTGAGTTTAGTCGAGGTGCCGTGAGCGTTGATGTAGAGGCCCTCGGAAGGCTTAACGTCGCCCTCGGCCACCGCCAGCGATATCGCACGGGCAATGCCGGCAGCCTCGGGATCGGGGCTCGTGATGTGATAGGCATCATCGGTGTTGCCGTAGCCCACGACCTCGGCATAAATGTGCACACCGCGCGCCTGCGCATGTTCCATGCTCTCGAGCACGAGCACGCAGGCGCCCTCGCCCATCACAAAGCCGTCGCGATTCGCATCGAACGGACGACAAGCCGTCGCAGGATCGGGATTGGTAGTGAGTGCACGGCAGGACGTAAAGCCCGCAACGGCATCGGGGATGATGGCCGCCTCGGCACCGCCGGCGAGAATCGCATCGGCATAGCCATGCTTGATGGCGCGGAACGCCTCGCCCACGGCATGAGCCGAGGTCGCGCACGCGGTCACCACGGGCAGGGTCGGGCCTTTTGCCTTGTGGCGGATCGCGATATTGCCCGAAGCCATATTGGGAATCATCATCGCAATCATGTAAGGCGATGCGCGGCGGGGCCCACGGTCGGCAATCGTATGGACGTTGTCGACAAGCGTCTGCATGCCGCCCACGCCTGAACCCACGTAGACGCCCAGGCGCTCGCGATCGATGGCGCCTTCGACATCAAAGCCCGCATCGTGCATGGCCTCGTCCGACGCCGCTAGTGCAAACTGAACGCAGGGGTCTAAGTGCTTGGCATCGTGCTTGCCAAAGTAGTCGTTGCCGTCAAAGCCCTTGACCTCGGCCGCCACCTTGACGGCAAACGCATCCGTATCGAAGTGCGTAATCGGGCCGATGCCACAGGTCCCGGCACACATGGCCGCCCAGGTGGCAAGCGCGGTGTTGCCAAGCGGCGACACGGCACCGATGCCGGTGATTGCAACTCTCTGTTCCATCATGCTCTCCTCATTCAAGCCGTTCTTCGGCCCTGGTTTCTACATCGCCATTCCGCCGTCGACGCGCACGACCTCACCCGTAATGTAGGCAGCCGCATCACTCGCCAAAAAGCGCACCACGCCGGCCACTTCCTCGGGGCGTGCCATGCGCTTCAGGGGAATCTGGTCCTCCGTGGCCGCACGCACCTTCTCCGAGAGCTTTGCCGTCATATCTGTTTCGACAAACCCGGGAGCGACCGCATTAACCCTCACGCCGCGGGGCGCAAGCTCGCGTGCCACCGCCTTGGTAAGCCCTATCACGCCCGCCTTGGAGGCAGCGTAGTTGGCTTGCCCGGCATTGCCCATTAGGCCCACGACCGAGCTCATGTTGATGACGCAACCGCCGCGCTGACGCATAAAGGTCTTGGTGAGCGCGCGCGTCGTGTTGAACGTGCCCTTGAGATTGACATCGAGCACGCGGTCGAAGGCATCGTCGCCCATACGCATGAGCAGGCCATCGCGGGTGATGCCGGCGTTGTTGACAAGCGCCCAAATGGAGCCAAAGTCGTTGAGGACCGTCTCCACGCACGCGTTGACGGCATCGGGCTCGGCCACGTCACATTGATATGCGCGCGCCGTGGCGCCAGCCGCCTCGCAGACTTCGCACGTCTCACGCGCCGCATCGACGCTTCCGGCATAGATGACGGCGATATCAAAGCCGTCCTCCGCCAGGCCCACGGCACAAGCGCGACCGATACCGCGCGAGGCGCCCGTGACCAGCGCCACGCGACGCGAGTCGATGCGCTCGAGCGCGCCGTTGTTCAAGTTGCCCATGTCATTCCTTTCGGGTTACAGCCCTATGGGCTATGCGAGCTCGTTGGCAATAGCTGCGACCTGTTCTGCCGTTTCGCACGAATACACGCGAACGTCGCTCAACGTACGCTTGACCAAGCCGGACAGCGTTTTGCCAGGGCCGACCTCAATAAACGTATCGATGCCTTGATCCTGCAGAGCATGCAGCGTGTCGACCCAGCGCACGGCATGACTCACCTGGTTGGCAAGCATCTCCGCTGCCGCCTGCGGGTCGGCCGGATAGGGCGCCGCTGTCATATTTGCCATAACAGGAATGAGCAGCGGGGACGGCGCGTGACCGGCCTCGATATATGCAGCAAGGCCACAGGTCGCCTCGGCCATATAGGGGCTATGGAATGCACCCGACACCGCGACCTTCATGGCGCGACCGCCAGCCTCTTTCACTAGAACGTCGAGCTCCTGCAGCGCCTCGGGTGCTCCGGCCACAACCGTCTGCTGGGGGCTGTTGTAGTTGACCGGCCAGCAGTCCTCGCCGGCCTGTTTTGCCAAGCCCTCGACCTGCGCCGCATCGAGTTTGATGACGGCGCGCATGCCGCCGGGGTGACGCTCGGCCGCCGTGGCCATCAATGCCGCGCGCTCACATACGAGCTCAAAACCCGCTCGCGTATCGAATGCCCCCGCAAAGGTGAGTGCAGCGACCTCGCCCAGCGAGAATCCCGCACAGGCGGCAGGCACCACGCCGCGCTCGCGCAGGGCGACGGCGACAGCCAAGTCGTGCACGAACACGCAAGGCTGCGTGTTCTCGGTCTGCGAGAGCTCCTCCTTGGAGGCGCTCCGGCACTGCTCGCTGGTCCCCGGGCGCACCTCGTCGGCAATGGCGAACACCTCGGCAGCCGCCGGCGATGCTTCGATGAGGTCGACGCCCATCGCGGGGTGCTGGGCACCCTGACCGGCAAACAGAAACGCTACGCTACCCATGCGGACGCACCCTTCAGGACATGCTCGGCGCCGCCGACCAGATCGTCGACGATTTCGCGAGCGCTCTGGCGCTCGTTGACCATGCCGGCAATCTGTCCGCACAAATACGAACCCTCTTCGTAATTACCGTCCTTTGCCGCCTTACGAAGCGCACCCGTGCCCATGGCCCCGAGCTCCTCGGGACTTGCGCCCGCCGCCTCGTTCTTGGCATACGCGTTGGTGAAGGGGCTCTTGAGGGCACGAACCGGATGTCCCGTCGAGCGACCGGTCGCGCGCGTCGACGTGTCGCCTGCCTTGAGCACCAGCTCTTTGTACTGTTCGGATACGGTGCACTCGTTTGCGACCAGAAAGCGTGTTCCCACCTGGACGCCGGCAGCGCCGAGCATAAAGGCGGCCGCCACACCGCGGCCATCGGCGATACCGCCAGCCGCGACCACGGGAATATCGACCGCATCGACAACCTGCGGCACCAGTGCCATCGTCGAGGTCTCGCCAATATGGCCGCCTGATTCGGTGCCTTCGGCAACCACGGCGGTGGCCCCGCGACGCGCCACGAGACGCGCCAGCGCCACCGAGGCAACGACCGGGATGACCTTGATGCCCGCCTCGTTCCACGCCTTCATGTACTTGGTGGGATTGCCGGCGCCGGTCACCACAACGGGCACCCGCTCATCAATCACCACTTGTGCGACCTCGTCGACAAACGGGCTCATGAGCATAACGTTGACGCCGAATGGCTTATCCGTCTTGGCGCGCAGCTCGTGAATCTGATCGCGCAGCCAGTTGGCATCGGCATTCATGGCCGCGATAATGCCTAAGCCGCCTGCCTCGGACACGGCCGATGCCAGCGAGGCGTCAGCAATCCAGGCCATGCCGCCCTGGAACACAGGCTTTTCGATGCCGAGCAGATCGCAGAGAGGAGACTTGAGCATCACTACTTCTCCAATGCCGCCTCGACCGTATCGACGAACTCGCCGACCGTCTTGGGGTTCTCCTCGGTATCGAGCTCAATGCCAAACTCGTCCTCGACGGCAACGAGGATCTCGACGGTGCCCAGACTGTCGAGACCAATCTCCTCGAGCGTGGACTCGGGCTTCATCTCGACATCGTCAAGGCCGGCGGTCTCGCGGATAACGTCGCAAACGCGCTCGAAGGTCTTCTGATCTGCCATGGTAGTTCTCCTTTGTTTGTGCCCCAGGGGCGTTTTCATTTCCTATGTGCAACTACTTCCAGCGAAGTAGATAGCCACCTACATCCAAGCCGGCGCCAAATCCAACGAGGGCGATGGTGTCGCCCGCATTCAGTGCGTTGGTGCGCGCCAGCCGATCAAGCGCAAAGGGAATGCAGGCGCTCGAAATATTGCCGGTTTCACGCAACGTTCGGACCACACGGTCGTCCGGCACGCCTAAGCGCTTGACCGCCTGGCTCAAGATTCGTTCGTTAGCCTGATGGAATACAAAGTGGTCGATGTCCTCGACCGCGATGCTCGCGTCGCAAACGAGCTTGTTGACCGTGTCGCAGATGGCATTGACGCCAAACTTGAAGACGCGACGGCCGTTCATGGAAAGCACGCTTTCGCGGTCCTGCGCCGTCTTATACGGCGAGGAGCCCGCCAATCCGGGGACGCGCAGTGTTTCGACGTCAGGCGACGTCGAAAGCTCAACGGCGAGGGGATTCTCTCCCCCAGCCTCTATGACCGCAGCACCCGCGCCATCGCCAAAGAGCACGCAGGTGGCACGGTCGGTCCAGTCGAGCGCGCGCGTCATCTGCTCGGCAGCAACGATAAGCACGCGCCTGGCACGACCGCGGGCGATATAGCCCTCGGCGACATCGAGCGCAAATACGAAGCCGGCACAAGCCGCCGAAACGTCGAAAGCAGGACATGTGGCACCCAGGCGCTCAGCAATGGCGCACGCTTCGGCAGGAACGAGATGATCGCCCGTCGTCGTCGAACAGACGATAAGATCCAGCTGGCTCGCATCGATTCCGGACGTCTGGAGCGCTTGCTCGCTCGCCGCCACGGCAAGGTCGTCGAGTGACTCGGTGGTGCACACATGGCGGCTCTTGATGCCTGTGCGGGTAAAAATCCACTCATCCGAGGTATCGAGGAACTCGGACAGCTCGTCATTGGAAACACTGCGCTTGGGAAGCGCCGAGCCTGTTCCAAGAATCGTGAAACCCATCACTAACCTCCTTTGAGTTGTTGACGTGTTTACATCGACCAAGAGAGGATAGCGCATTCTTCGCTTTGTTGACGTGTTAACATTAAATTGTCCAAATGCGACAAAGGCTTCACATTGTGTCTATCTCTCGACACCATTCGCGTCATTCACTTATTCATTAAGGAGGTAGCAGCCGCTATGGATGCCCAATTAACGATAGTCGACGTAACCGGATCGACCAACGACGACCTGCTCGAAGCAGGAAAACAGGGAGCGCCGCACGGCACGGGGCTTGCAGCCCGCGCGCAAACGGCAGGACGCGGCCGACGCGGCCACAAGTGGGATTCAACCGCCGGCAACCTGTTGCTCTCGATTGTCCTACGTCCACGTGTTGATCCCGCCAAGTACTCTGGTCTTGCCGCCGTCAGCGGCTTAGCGGTGCTCGAGGCGCTCGAGGCGCAAGGTCTTGCTAACGAGATCGGCCTCAAATGGCCCAACGACCTCGTCGCGCGAGGGCGCAAACTCGGCGGCATCTTGGTCGAGGCGGCTCGTGACAACATGGGCATGCCCTTTGCCGTCTGCGGCATTGGCGTCAACGTAAACTACACGCCCCAAGAGGTTCCCGATGGCGGCCTGCCGGCAATCGGCCTCTCAGACCTCAACGAGAATGTTCCCACCGTCGATGTGCTACTCAGGGAGGTCCATCACGCGGTCGTGCACGCCGTAGGCACATGGGCAGATCTGCTCAACGCCATGGAAGAAGACGCCGGACCGATCGCGCCCGTCCACGATGATTATGTCGCTCATCTCAATTGGATTGGGGAGCACGTTATCGCCCGTTCCCCTGCCGGTGACGAGCTGGCGCGTGGCATCTTTCAAACGGTCGATGCCTTTGGTCGCGCGTGTATCGAAACGGAAGACGGCCTGCGATCCTTCCATTTTGAGGAGGCGTCATTGCGCCCATTGAGCGAATAGAGCGCCGCAGCCACCTACTCGGCAGCATTACCCGGCAGTCCAAACCATCATTCAAAACAAAAGAGCCCCGCTACCGTAATGGCAGCAGGGCTCTGTAAGCTATGAGCGATATCGCTTAGAGCTTGATGTCGATGTCGACGCCAGCGGGGAGGTCGAGACGCATGAGCGAATCAACAGTGCCCGAGGTGGGGTCGAGGATGTCGATGAGACGCTTGTGGGTGCGCATCTCGAACTGCTCGCGGGAGTCCTTGTCCTTGTGCGGCGAGCGGATGACCGTGTAAAGGTTGCGCTCGGTCGGCAGGGGGATGGGGCCAGACACCTTGGCGCCAGTCTTCTGGGCGGTGTCGACGATGAGCTTCGCGGACTGATCGATGACCTCGTGATCATAGCCCTTGAGGCGAATGCGGATCTTCTGGGTAGCCAACTTAAACCTCCAAAGAGTGCGAGAGATGTTCTCGCGGATTACGTAACAGGGAGCTCGAACTTAGGCGTTCTTGCTCATGACCTCGTCCACGATGGACTTGGGCGCGGGCTCATAAGAGTCGAACTGCATCGTGTAGGATGCACGGCCCTGGGTCTGGGAGCGAAGGTCGGTAGCGTAACCGAACATCTCGCCCAGCGGCACCTTGGCACGGATGAGCTTGCTGTTCTTGCGATCCTCCATGCCCTCGATCTTGCCGCGGCGACCGGAGAGGTTGCCCATGACGTCGCCCATGTACTGCTCGGGGGTCTCGACCTCGACAGCCATGATCGGCTCGAGCAGCTGCGGGTCGGACTTCTTGAGGGCGTCCTTGATAGCCATGGAACCGGCGATCTTGAAGGCGGCCTCGGAGGAGTCGACCTCGTGGTAAGAACCGTCGAACAGGGTGACCTTAACGTCGAGGACCGGGAAGCCGGCGATAACACCGGTGTTCAGGGCCTCTTGGATGCCCTTGTCGATGGACGGGATGTACTCCTTGGGCACGACACCGCCGACGATAGCGTTGACGAACTCGTAGCCGAAGCCCTCCTCCATCTTCTCGAGCTTGATGACGGCGTGGCCGTACTGACCGCGACCACCGGACTGACGGACGAACTTGCCCTCAGCCTTCTCGACGTCGTGACCAGCGGTCTCGCGGTAGGCAACCTGGGGCTTACCGACGTTAGCGTCGACCTTGAACTCGCGGAGCAGACGGTCGACGATGATCTCGAGGTGCAGCTCGCCCATGCCGGCGATGATGGTCTGGCCGGTCTCGTGGTTGGTGGACACCTGGAAGGTCGGGTCCTCCTCGGCGAGCTTGGTCAGAGCCAGGGACATCTTGTCCTGCTCGGCCTTGGTCTTGGGCTCGATGGCAACGTCAATAACGGGCTTAGCGAACTCGATCTTCTCGAGGACGATCTCCTTGCCCTCGGCGCACAGGGTGTCACCGGTGGTGGAGTTCTTGAAGCCGACGCAAGCGACGATGTCGCCGGCGGCAGCGTCGTCACGGTCGATACGCTCGGCGGCGTTCATCTCGAGGATGCGGCCGAGGCGCTCGCGCTGACCGTTGGAAGCGTTGACAACGTAGGAGCCGGACTCGGCGCGGCCGGAGTAAACGCGGACGTAGGTGAGCTTACCGACGAACGGGTCGGTCATGATCTTGAAGACCAGGCCGGAGAAGGGCTCGTCGAAGGAAGGATGACGCTGAATCTCCTCGCCGGTGTCCGGATCGGTACCGGTGACGGCCTCAACGTCGAGCGGGCTGGGCAGGTAGTCGACGACAGCGTCGAGCAGCTCCTGAACGCCCTTGTTCTTGTAGGCGGAACCCACGAAGACGAGGTTGAGCTCGTTGGCCAGAACGCCCTTGCGCAGAGCAGCCTTGAGCTCCTCGACGGTGAAGTCCTCCTCCATGAGGATCTTCTCCATGAGCTCGTCGTCAAAGCTGGCAGCAGCGTCAAGGAGCTCCTCGCGCTTGGTGGCAGCGATGTCGGCAAACTCAGCCGGGATCTCGTCCATCGGCTCGGGGTAGGTCATACCCTTCTCGTCGGCCTTGAAGTCCCATGCGGTCATGGTGACCAGGTCGATGACGCCCCAGAAGTTGTCCTCGGCGCCCATCGGGACCTGAGCGGCCACGGCGTTAGCGTCGAGACGATCCTTCATGGTCTCGATAGCGTTGAAGAAGTCAGCGCCCACGCGGTCATACTTGTTGATGAAGGCGATGCGGGGAACGTTGAAGGTAGAAGCCTGACGCCAAACGGTCTCAGACTGGGGCTGAACGCCGGCAACGGCGTCGAAGACGGCGACAGCGCCATCGAGGACGCGCAGGCAGCGCTCGACCTCGGCGGTGAAGTCAACGTGGCCCGGGGTGTCGATGATCTGGATGCGGTAGTCCTTGCCGTCCTTGTTCCAGAAGCAGGTGGTAGCAGCGGAGGTAATGGTTACGCCGCGCTCCTGCTCCTGAACCATCCAGTCCATGGTGGCAGCGCCCTCATGGACCTCACCGATCTTGTGGGTCTTACCGGTGTAGTAAAGAATACGCTCGGTCGTGGTGGTCTTACCGGCATCGATGTGGGCCATGATGCCGATGTTACGGGTATCGGAAAGCTTGTACTTAGGCTTAGCCATGTTAGTTCCTTACCTTAACTTACCAACGATAGTGAGAGAACGCGCGGTTGGCCTCGGCCATCTTGAAGACGTCCTCACGCTTCTTGACGGAAGCGCCCAGGCCGTTGGAGGCGTCGAGGATCTCGTTGGCGAGACGCTCGGCCATGGTCTTCTCCTTGCGAGCGCGGGAGAAGTTGACGATCCAGCGGATACCCAGAGCGGTGGAACGACGGGAGTTGACCTCCATCGGGACCTGATAGGTAGCGCCACCGACACGCTTGGGCTTAACCTCGAGCGTGGGCTTGACGTTGTCCATAGCCTTCTTGAAGGTAGCGAGAGCGTCGCCACCCTCGGACTTCTCGGCAACGATCTCGAAAGCGGTGTAAACGATGCGCTCAGCGGTGGCCTTCTTGCCGTCAAGAAGGACCTTGTTGATGAGCTGAGTCACCAGGCGGTTGTTGTAAACGGCGTCAGGCTGAACCTCACGACGATTAGCTGCTGCACGACGCGGCATGTGAAATCTCCTTAAGTGTCTACCGTGCGGCGCTCAAGACGGCACACGGCGAAAGTATCAAAACGTTATCTGGCTTATTTAGCCTTGGGGCGCTTAGCACCGTACTTGGAACGGGCCTGCATACGGTTCTGGACCGGAGCAGCGTCGTAGGCGCCACGGATGACGTGATAACGGACACCAGGGAGGTCACGGACACGACCGCCGCGGACGAGCACGATGGAGTGCTCCTGCAGGTTGTGGCCCTCACCCGGGATGTAAGCAGTAACTTCGATGCCGTTGACGAGGCGAACACGGGCAACCTTACGAAGAGCCGAGTTCGGCTTCTTGGGGCTCGTGGTGAAGACGCGGGTGCACACGCCGCGCTTCTGGGAGTTGTGCTGCAGAGCAGCGTTCTTGGACTTCTTGGGCACGGAACGACGGCCCTGGCGAACCAGCTGGTTAATAGTAGGCAAAGCGTACTCCTTCTCGAATGATTCCAGCTTTCTGTAAAGTGCAACGGCTTGAATCGAGGGGTCAGCATCCCCCTACGAAACACGCAGTTCGATAGGATACGTGGCGTTAGCTGTGCCGTCAACAGACCACGCCGCCGGGCGTATCCCAAAATTGGCACATTTCCGCAAAGCCTACACAAAAGGAATCCCCTCCTGTGCGCGGGGGCGGATTCCCGGGCCGGGCGGCACAGGGGTTAAGTTTGCTGCTCTACAGTCCTGGCTCGCACGGAGGCCACATTAAGTGGCCTCCGGCTCGTGCGGAACTCGCGACAAACTTAACCCCTGTGCCGCCCGGGCCGGGGATCCGACGTGCTCGTCGGGGCAACGTTACCTGCCAAAAAGGGACAGGTTTATTTTGGTCGGTTTTATCTGGGGAAACGTCGCGCTCCAACGGTGATCTGCTCTCACCTGTCGCATGGAAATCGGCGGCGCTTTCGGAAGTATGCGGCAAATTCTGGACCCGCCGAGCGCACCGGGGTTTTGCGATAATAAACCCGCAGGTAGAGCGCTTGAGCATATACGGTGTGGTCGACCCATCAAGATTTTGCCGCATACTTCAGGAATGCAGGCGAATATCGTGCGGTCTAACCGCCCATTTACCGCAAAGAAGGCCGCTTCCCCTAGTAGAAAGCGGCCCCAAATCTTACGAATAGACGATGGTAAAGGGTTCCGACGTTTCGGCGCCCCCTGTTGAAGTGCAGCGTGTGCCTTCGAGCGTTACTGAAACCACTTGGTCGACATCAATCAACTTCGTTGGCACCCAAATGTTCTCTCCGCTATTGCGTGCCATCGAAACATAGAAATTGTACGCCCCTGCGTCGTCATCTTCGATAATCTGCTCTGACCCATCCTTGTAGATGACGGTCAGTTTATGATCAACTGCTTCATAGCCCAGATCATCGATGTGCGTCTGGATGGAAAACGGGCTAATCTCAAGAGGCGAGTCGTCGGAGCGGAGCTCCTTTGTATCGACGTGCGCTCCGACGTTAAACTCTGGCGTCGATACCTCGATCACCTTCGCATCCTCACCTTTGCCCTCTGTCCAACTGATATTCCAGGTGACCGCATGTCGTAAATCTCGATCGCGATTCCAAGATGCAAAGTACATCGTGCCGTTAATGACCGTGTCGCTTGATGTGTCTTTATCAATGGTGCAGCATGTATCAGCCCATTCCTCGCCGAAGTTCATGCTGGGTGTACTGACGCCCCCTTCTTCTTCACCATAGAGAACAAGTTCGCCAAGCTCTGCCGCCGGCTTGTAGTAGTTAACGCCATTCGGATTGGACAATGTAAACGTCACAGCACCGCAACCGTTCTCGTCGATTGCCATCTCATGAATGTCGAGCGTATAGCCGTTGCCCTCGACGGACAGATTGACCTTCTGGGCTGCACCCTCCAGGCTTTGGGGCGCGATACCATCACCAAACTCTCTGGTGTAGGTATATTTCGTCCCCGACGAGCCGCCATTTGTCCAGGTAACGGACTCTCCGTTGCCATGGTTTCCCCAGGCAGAGGCAAAATAACTGGAATTGACAACAGCGTAGGCGACCCCTCCGGTCGCCAGCACTCCGGCAAGACATCCGATTACGGCAACATACAGAGGCTTCGCGTGACCCTTTCGGCGAAGCGGCTCGCCAGCAGCGGCATAAAGAACACGGTCAGCAAGATCGCTATCGGCTTGGACGGACTCGAAGGCCTGCTTGATCTGGTTGGATTTCACGGTCGCCCTCCTCTAGGATGAACTTGAGCTTCGATCTGCCGCGAGCTAAACGCGTTCGAACGGTCGCGGCTGGCACATGCAGTAACTCGGCAATTTCTGAAGTCGAGAAGCCCAGATAGTAATAGAGCACGATAGGAATACGGAATCGCTCCGGAAGTCGCATAACGTCTGACAGGACCGCCTTGGTCTCCTCCTGCGCCGTCGAAAGCGAATCGGCCAGATTCTCAATATCCTCCACGCGCCTCCACGGCTTTCGAAAGAGAGATTTACATTCATTGATCGTGACCCGGATAAGCCATCGACGAAGATGCTCCCAGTTTTCAAATTGCGCGTCGCTTTTGAGCAACTTAAGAAAGACGTCTTGAGCGACATCGTCGGCGTCAGCGCGATCACGCAGATACGTCAATGCGATCCGAAACACGACATCCCGGTGGTCTTCGACCGCCTGTCTAAAAGCTTGTTCTTCCATAATCACCTCCCGGTGACATTAATGGTTCTCGATGAGGCCCTCACCATAGATACGCTCTTGTCGGGCGAAATGTTTCAAATTCAAGCATGAAAAACCGACCAAAATAAACCTGTCCCTTATTGGCAAAAGGAATCCCCTTCTGTGCGCGGGGGCGGATTCCCGGAACGGGCGGCCCGCTGTTTAAGTTTGCTGCTCTACAGTCCTGCACAAGACGGAAAGCACATTAAGTGCTTTCCTTTGCGTGCGGAACTCGCGACAAACTTTAACAGCGGGCCGCCCGTTCCGGGAATCCGACGTGCTCGTCGGGGCAACGTTCCTCACCAAAAAAGACCCGCTCCCCTGTTGGGAAGCGGGTCTTTGGAAGGGCGGTTAACGTACTAGGAAATTATTCCTCGTCGTTGTCCTTGGCCTCTTCGGCGTCGTCGGTGTCTACGAGCTGGTTGAGTAGCTCGTCGAGGGAAGCCATGTCCTCGTTGATGGCACCGTTGGCGGGAGCCTTCTTGTCGTCGATCGGGGCGCCCAGGAGCTCCTCGTCGG
>CATYVH010000009.1 GCA_958413765.1 uncultured Collinsella sp. | reverse complement strand
ACTTAGATATGCTTATAGTACTGGACTCAAAAAACTTTATAGTCGATGTATATATAAGCACTGTGTGGGCATATATAAGAGCGTCAAAAGAAGTCCCAGTCACCTAGAAGATGGCTCGGCAGTCCTTACAAGGAGTGGTAAACATGGCAAGCATGGTTCCTTATCGTTCGGTTTTTGGCGTCCGTCCTTCTGCAAGTTCGCTGTTCGATTTGTTTGATGACATGACCGACCTGGCGAATAGCTCGATTGCCTCCAAGGCGTTCCCCGTTGACGTTGAGGACAAGGGCGATGGCTACGAGGTCAAGGCGTATCTGACCGGTGTCGCCAAGGATGACATCGACGTCGAGCTCAATGAGGGTCGCCTGTCGATCAGTGTGAACGTCGAGGAGAGCGCCGAAAACGAGGGCAAGAACTTCCTCCAGAAGGAGTTCGGCTCGTACAGCGCGACGCGCGGCGTGTATCTGAAGGACGCTTCGAGCGAGGGCCTTTCGGCTAAGTATGCTGACGGCATCCTGACCGTTACGGTTCCCAAGATTGTCGAGAAGAAGAACGTCACGAAGATTTCTATCGACTAACGATGGCTCTGCTTCAATCGAGAGTATGAGTTAAGGGGGCTGGGAAGTGATTCCCAGCCTCCTTTTGTTGTCTTGAGGGGCTATTGAATAGTTGTCGGTTGATACTGACTTGCAGGGCGTATCGAGAGCTTCCGTGGCCCTTGAAGACAGGTGGCTGAGCTGCCGAGTTCATCATCGAGACTTGCATCAAGCGCGTTGGCATAGCTTTTGACGGTAAGGCTTGGACGATTATTGTCCTGGCTGATGTGCATGGCGATGAGCTGTTCGGTGCGATCGGTAACAAGTTCTCGCGCGGCTTCGGCGGCTTGGTTGTTGGAGAGATGCCCCTTTGTGGACAGGATGCGCTCCTGAAGAAAGCGTGGGTACGGTCCTTCGCGCAACATAGTTACATCGTGGTTGCTTTCGAGCGCGAGAACTCGACAGTCTTTGAGGATGCCTATGGCCTTGCTCGACAACTCTCCGGTGTCGGTGGCAAACCCAATGGAATCATCGAGAGCATTGAATCGATAGCCGACAGGATTGATGACATCGTGCGATGTTGAGTAGGTTTGTACCTGGATGCCGACAATGGGGAGCGTGTCGCCGGGGTCAAATTCCTCCACGGGCAGGTGCGCGAGGTTTTCTTTGCATGAAAGGGTGTCCCTACTGGCAAAGAGGGGGCCATGCCAGTGCTTGCACCATACATCGAGCCCCTTGATATGGTCTCCATGCTCATGGGTGATTACAAGAGCGGCGACGTCGTCTGCCGAGAGGCCAAGCTCCGCCATGCGTTTAAGTGTTTCGCGGCGGGACAGGCCGTTATCGATCATGATGAGACCTTGCGGTCCCTCGATGAGCGCGCAGTTGCCTTTTGAGCCGCTGCCGAGGATATGAAGGTGCAGGCGAGACATAAGATTCCAAAGGATACAATGGGTGCGGACGAATAGAGGAGGAAGCGAATGCCAACGGTATCTCAGCACTATGGACATCATGCCGCGCCGAGGACGGATAAGAACGTTCTGGCAACGCAGCAGACCGCTGCCCCCGTAGTGCTCATGGTATCAGGCGGTGCGGACTCGACGGCGCTGCTCCTTATGGCTTGCACATCAAAGCTGGATATCCAGGACGGGCGCGGCATCGCTTCCATTGCACGCGAGCGTTTGCACGTGCTGCATGTGAACCATCATCTGCGAGGCAAGGCGTCTGACGGTGACGAGGCCTTTGTGCGTGAGCTTTGCGTGCAATACGGCTTGCCGCTGTGCGTTGAGCATGCCTATTTTGATGACGAATCGGGCAATATCGAGGCTGCGGCCCGCGAGGTGCGCTATGCCGCGGCACGGAGATATGTTCGCGAACTTTGTGCCGAATCGGGCGCACCGCGGACGGCGGCTCGTATCTGTACCGCGCATACCTCGTCGGACCGCGCGGAAACATTTTTGATGAATGCCATTAAAGGGTCGGGTCCCGCGGGTCTATCAAGCATTCCACGCCGTCGGAACATTGTGGTGCGCCCCTTGCTCGACCTCACGCATGATGAGCTCGTGAGCTATCTGCAGGTGCACGGTCAGCCATGGCGGGAAGATGAAAGCAACGAGGACGTTTCGTACCTGCGTAACTATGTGCGCCATCGGGTGATGCCGGTGGTGGCGCAGCGCAACACGAACGTCTGTAAGACGATTGGCGCCGCTTGCGAAATTCTGGGCGACGAAGACGCCTTTCTTTCCCAGCTTTCGGCACAGTCGTTTCGAAGCTGCCTGCGCAAGGAAGCGGCGGGCGCACTGGTGCTCGATGCGCGCCGTCTTGCCGCCGCTGAGGTTGTGATTGCACGGCGTATCGTGCGGTTGGCGATTAAGCGCATCGATCCCGACGCGCGACCGGAGATGCGGCACGTGGAGCGCGTGCTCTCCTGTGTCGCTGCGGGCTCGGGCTCGGTAACGCTTCCTGCGGGAATTGATGCCCGTGTGGAGTTTGGCATGCTGGCGTTCAAGGCCCCGGCGGCACGCGAGGGCTTAGTGGCCGACTGGATCTCCGTTCCCGGTCGTCTGCCGCTGGGGGCGGGGCGTATGCTGACAGCAGAGCCGATGGCTGTGGAGCCGGGGCGCGATATCGTGCACCGTGCCCGCGAGCTTGCTGCTGCCGGAGAGGTTGCGGCCTTGGTGGATGCGGCGGCCCTGGGGTTCGCCGACCGCGATAGCGAGCGGATGTTAGCCGGCTCGCGCGGGGAGATTCCCGCCGAGGCGCGATTGGCGCGCCTGTGGGTGGATAGCCCTGTGCCGGGAGACGTGATGTGCCCGTTGGGGATGAACGGTCGAAGCAAGAAAGTGTCAGACCTGTTGAACGAGGCGCGCATTCCTGTTTCAGCCCGCTCTGGCGTACCCGTGGTAAGAACGGCTCCGGGAGGTGCCGTAGTATGGGTCGCGGGCGTTCGCGCGGACGAACGTTTTAAGTGCACGGCGGCGACGCGCGTGGCCTATCTGCTCCGCGTAGTCGATGCGGAATAGTGCCTTGCGCCTACTATTCTGTGCGACGTTGACGGTATTCCCGCACTGATGGCGCACGGGCTGGTAAATATACCCCGTGCGCTGCTAGAATGTGTAGTTCGCGTCCATACGGCGGTGTGTGGGCGATAAGCACAAGAAAGGGTTGTCATGGCTTCTCAACATCCGGATATCGAGAAGGTTCTGTTTACGCAGGAGGATATCGACGGTATCGTCTCTCGCCTAGGCGAGCAGATTACTCGCGACTACGCGGGTAAGGACCTGGTGCTGATTGCGGTCCTGCGCGGCGCCGTGGTCTTTATGGGCGACCTGATGCGCAAGATCGAGCTGCCGACCAACATCGATTTCATGGCTGTTTCGAGCTATGGCGACGGTGTGAAGTCTTCGGGCATCGTGCGTATCATTAAGGACCTGGATATCGACATCCGTGGTCGCGACGTGCTGATCGTCGAGGACATTCTGGACTCGGGGCTGACGCTCAAGTATCTGATGAAGAACCTTGAGAGCCGCAAGCCCGCCTCGCTGGAGGTCGCCGCCTTCCTGTGGAAGGACGTTGAGGACCGCGTCTCGGCCGTCACGCCCAAGTATGTTGGAACCCATTGCCCCGATGCCTTTGTGGTGGGCTACGGCCTCGACTATGCCGAGCGCTATCGCAACCTTCCGTATCTGGGCATTTTGAAACCGGAGGTTTATTCGTAAGATGCCCGACGACCGTAACGATAACAATTCTCAGACTCCCCGGGAGCCTAAGATCCCGGGGATGCCCGGAGGCAAGAAGCCCACGCGTACGGGCTGGCTGTATTTTATTTTGGCTTGCGCGCTTCTGGGCTATGCCTTCTTTAACATGGGCTCCGGCTTTGCCAACTCCAGCAATACCGTTAAGCTCGCGACGAGCGAGATGGTGAGCGCCATTAAGCAGGATCGCGTCGAAGATTTGACCTATACGGTTCAAGACGGAAGCGTGGCGGGTCATTACTGGAAGACGAAAAAGGACAAGGGCGATACGAGCGAGCTCAAGAGCTTTTCCTCGACCTATGTCGGCTCCGATTCGCTTGCCGAGCTTATGGCGGAGCACCCCGATACCAAGTACATCGTCAACACCAACGACCCCGATTTTTGGGGCGACCTGGCGATGAGCGTGCTGCCGACGATTGCCCTGATCGCCATCATGTTCTACTTTATGCGTCAGATGATGGGCGCCAATAATAGGAACATGCAGTTTGGCAAGACCAATGCCAAGACCAACGAGGCTACGCGTCCCAAGGTCAAGTTCGAGGACGTTGCCGGCGTGGACGAGGCCGTCGAGGAGCTCGAGGAGATTCGCGACTTCCTGAGCGATCCGGACCGCTATCGCAAACTGGGTGCCAAGATTCCGCGCGGCGTTTTGCTGGTGGGCCCTCCGGGTACCGGTAAGACGCTGCTAGCTAAGGCCGTTGCCGGCGAGGCGGGCGTGCCGTTCTTTAGCATCTCGGGTTCTGACTTTGTCGAGATGTTCGTGGGTGTCGGCGCCAGCCGCGTGCGCGACCTCTTTAAGGAGGCCAAGTCCCAGGCTCCGTCGATCATCTTTATTGATGAGATCGATGCCGTGGGACGTCAGCGCGGAGCCGGTCTGGGCGGCGGTCACGACGAGCGCGAGCAGACGCTCAACCAGCTGCTGGTCGAGATGGACGGTTTTGAGGAAAGCGAGTCGGTCATCCTGATCGCCGCAACCAACCGTCCTGACATCCTGGATCCGGCATTGCTGCGTCCCGGCCGTTTTGACCGTCAGGTTACGGTCGACCGTCCGGATGTGAAGGGCCGCGAGCAGATCTTGCGCGTGCATGCCGAGAACAAGCCGATGGACGAGGACGTTAAGTTTGAGAAGCTCGCCCAGATGACCGTTGGCTTTACTGGTGCCGATTTGGCGAACCTGCTCAACGAGTCTGCGTTGCTGGCCGCTCGCCGTCATCGTTCTGTGATCTCGATGGACGAGGTCGAGGAGTCGATGGAGCGCGTGATTGCCGGACCGCAACGCAAGGGTCGCGTGATGACCGAAGCCGAGCGCACCACGATTGCCTACCATGAGAGCGGTCACGCTTTGGTGGGCCACATCCTGGAGCACTCCGATCCGGTTCATAAGATCTCGATCGTCAGCCGCGGTCAGGCCCTGGGCTACACACTGCAGCTTCCGCAGGAGGATCACTTCCTCAAGACCAAGAACGAGATGCTCGACGAGCTCGCCGTGTTCTTGGGCGGTCGCGTTGCCGAGGAGCTCATGTGCGACGACATCACGTCGGGCGCGAGCAACGATCTGGAGCGCGCGACTAAGATGGCGCGCGAGATGGTCACGCGCTTGGGCATGAGCGAGGAGTTGGGCACGCAAGTGTTTGGCGAGGCGCAGCATCAGGTGTTCCTGGGTCGCGACTATGCCGATCACCAGGATTACTCCGAGGAGACGGCGCGTCGCATCGACATCGAGGTCCAGCGCATTATGCGTGAGGCCCATCGTCGTGCGGTCGAGATTTTGGATGCCCGCCGCGATCAACTCGATCTGATGGCCAAGGTGCTGCTTGAGCGCGAGACCGTCGAGGGTGACGCCGTGAACGCCCTGCTCGACAACAAGTGGGACGCTTACCTTGAGCGCGAGGGCGATATCCTGGCGGCCAAGGAGGAGCGCAACGCCAAGGCGGCCGGCATGCCGACCAAGAAGCGCTCGCCTCGCATGAGCGAGGAGGAGTTGGCGGCTGATGCCGCGGCCTTTGCGCAGGCGGCCATGCAGGAGGATGCCGAAGCCGCATCCGATGATGCCGGAGATGGCAATGCTGCCAACGCTGACGGCAACACCGACGCCGACAAATAGTTCTTGTAGCGAAAGCCTCCGCGGGGAAACCTGTGGAGGCTCTTTCTTTTGAGCGATATGTTGATTGGGGACAGACTTAAATGAGCGTTTTCACGCATTTAAGTCTGTCCCCAATCAACATTGCTGCGGCACTTTGCTCAGCTAAAGCGTACAATAGCGCCTATGCGAAAGGGGAACAGATGATCAACGAAACTATGTATGCTCGCGGTGCGGAAAGCTCCATCATCCGTGAGATCTTTAGCTATGGCCTTGAGCGCAAGGCACAGATCGGCGCGGAGAACGTATTCGATTTTTCGCTGGGTAACCCGAGCGTTCCGGCACCTGCCGCCGTGGCTGAGTCCATTAAGAAGGCCTTGGAGCTGCCGAGCGACCAGCTGCATGGATACACGCCTGCGCCGGGTCTGCCGCAATGTCGAGCAGCCGTCGCCGACTCGCTCAACCGTCGCTTTGGCACGAGCTATGAGGGCAAGGACGTCTTTATGACGGTGGGTGCCGCGGCTTCGCTCACCTGCACGCTCAACGCGATTACCAATCCGGGCGACGAGGTCATCGTTATCGCTCCGTACTTCCCGGAGTATCGCGTGTGGATCGAGAAAGCTGGTTGCACGTGCGTCGAGGCGCTCGCCGATGAAGATACGTTCCAGCTGAGCGTGGATAACGTGCTCAAGGCGATTACCGATAAGACCGCTGCCGTCATTATCGACTCACCCAACAACCCGACCGGTGCAGTGTATACGCGCGATACACTGACGCGACTGGCCAATGTTTTACGCGAGGTCAACGCCAAGCGCGATTCCGAGAACCCAATCACGCTCATCTCTGATGAGCCGTACCGCGAGATCGTGTACGGTGCCGGGGTGCCTTGGGTGCCCTCGATCTACGAGAACACCGTGGTGTGCTACTCGTATTCCAAGTCGCTTTCGCTGCCGGGCGAGCGCGTGGGCTGGATTTTGGTTCCCAATACCAATCCGCAGGCTGCTCACCTGATGCCGGCCGTTGCCGGTGCCGCCCGCACGCTGGGCTTCGTGTGCGCACCGGCCCTCTTCCAGCGCGTAATCATCGACTGCATTGATGAACCGAGCGATGTCGAGGCCTATGCGCGCAACCGCACCGCGCTTACCGATGCACTAGCGGAGTACGGCTACACCTATGTTGAGCCGGATGGTGCATTCTACTTGTGGGTGAAGGCGCTGGAGCCCGATGCGAATGCGTTCTGCGAGCGCGCGAAGAAGTACGAACTGCTCGCGGTGCCTTCGGATAGTTTTGGCATGCCGGGCTGGTTCCGCCTTGGCTACTGTGTGAGCTACGAGACCATCGTCAATTCGTTGCCTGCCTGGAAGCAACTGGCCGACGAATATCGTCGAAAGCAAAGCGCTCTGCTTACAATGTTTTACGTGAAACGGGGTTTGGTTTTAAGCCAGACCCCGTTGTCTATGCCGTTGTGTGATTGGGATGAAGCAGTTTTACGACTGCCGAAAGCTATGCGTACAATGAATATACGCGACGGCCATACTGGACAAGGAGACCCGATGCCCTACCTTCTTTCTTGTGATATTCATACTCATACGATGTTCTCTGCGCATGCGTACTCAACCATCGAGGAGAACATCTATTGGGCGGCGGAGCGCGGCCTTCAGGTGCTCGGTTCCGCCGATCATTTAAGCTCGATGGTTACGCCTTGTCCCAATGACCTGCGCAGTTTCCAATTCTTTATTAACCAGGATATCTGGCCGCGCATTTGGAGCGGCGTGCTGGTGCTGCGTGGTGCCGAGGCTGATATCGTTTCGCTGGACGGCAGCTTGTTTGGCGAAGACATTCCCGTTTCGCTCGATATCGCCGGCGATTCGTATAGTCGTGAGCATTCGCTGTTCGATTTGGTGACGCGTAATTTGGATTATTTGGTGGCAAGCGTGCATAACCCGCAGTTTGCCGAAGGCGCGACGCTCGCCCAAACGACCCAGATGTACATCAATGCCCTGGAGCACCCCAAGGTGTTCATGCTGGGGCATGCGGGTCGTTCGGGCGTGCCGTTCGATATCGATGAGGTGCTGCTGGCGGCCAAGGCCAAGCACAAGATTATCGAGATCAATAACCATAGTCTTGAACACGGTGTCGACACTGAGCATTGGGCCGTATGCCGCAAGATCGCCGAGCGCTGCGCCGAGCTGGGCGTGGGTATTGGCGTGTCGACCGATGCCCACATTGGCATGGCCATTGGCAAGCTCGATCACGCGCGCAAGATGCTCGACGAGATTCACTTCCCGCTGGATTTGATCGTGACGCGCGACCGCGAGACGCTGCTGCGCGAGATGGCGGCAGCCGGCGTGTGTGACCTGCGCAAGGGGATGTAGCGGAGTTCATAAACCAAGCGAAGGGGGCGGTCCAGACGGGCCGCCCCCTTTCTTGTCTCGAAAATCTACCGGGGTGGATTAGCGGCGCTCGAGGACCGCTACGGTTTCGGTGTGGTCGGTATGGGGGAACATGTCGACGGGCGTGATCTTGAGCAGGCGATAGCCTCCGTCGAGGAGCTGGTGCAGGTCGCGCTCTTGGGTCACAGGGTTGCAGCTGATATAGGTGATGCGGCGCGGCTTGAGTGCGCAGGCGGCTTCGAGGAACTCGGGGGTGGAGCCGGCGCGCGGCGGGTCGATGGAAAGGACATCGATCCGCTCGTTGTTGTCGGCGGCGTCCAGGATGTAATCGGTGGCGTCGTCGGCCATAAACCAAGCGCTGCGGGTGAGGCCGTTGAGCTCGGCATTGCGACGTGCGTCGGCAATGCCCGCCGGGTTGCGCTCCACGCCGAGCAGTATAATGCCGATGCCCTTGTCCTGGGCATCCTTCGCGGCGCACAGGCCGATGGTTCCGCTGCCGCAGTAAGCGTCCATAAGAATATCACCCTGCTGCAGGTCCATGCCGTCAATGGCAAGTCGATAGAGCAGCTCGGTTTGCTGCGGATTGGTCTGATAGAACGCGGTGGGGGAGATATCGAACTCGCAGCCGAGCAGCTGGTCGCGCATGCATTCGGCGCCATAGACGATACGGGTCTCCTCGCCCAAGATGGCATTTCCGGGGCGACCGTTGATGTTCTGAGCGACGGTGACGATATGCGGATCGAGTGCGGCGACAGCCTCAAAGAACTCCTGCGCATGCGGCAGGTCGCGCTGAGCGGTCACGAGGGTGACCATAATCTGGTCGGTGCGCCAGCCGCAGCGAACGACGGCATAGCGAAGCAGCCCCAGATGCTTGTCTTCGTTAAAGGCGGGAATATGCAGACGTTCGGCCTCGCGAGCGATGCCGTTGAGAATCTGACGAGCGCCCGGCGCCTCGACAGGGCATTCAGGAACGGCGACGATTCTGTGTGTCCCACGTTCAAAAAAGCCGCAGCGGACAGCGCCCTCTTTGCCGGGAGCAAACGGAGTGGCAGCCTTATGACGAAAACCACGCGGCGCAGGATACTTGCCCGGGTCGCCCAGGGTAACACCCATACCGCGAATGGGATCAACGGCAACACCCTCGCGCTCACAGAGCTCAGCAAACAGCCCCTCCATAGCAGCCTGCTTGGCCGCCAACTGCTTCTTATAAGGACGATTGAGCGCCGTGCACCCACCGCAAGCTTTCATGATCGAACAGGGAGACTTGGGGTCCACAACCTTACGCGCAGACGAAACCGGATCTTTATGCGAGCGCTTGGAGCGAGTCTGAGATGCCTTATCCTCGCTCCGACGAGAACTGGGGCGCTTGGCCTTAGCCTTGCCCTTGGCCGACTTACCCTTCGCATCCTGAGACGACTTGGATTTCGTAGAAGATTTTTTCTCCTCCGACCCCTCAGCCGCCTCGATCAAAGCACGACGAGCCTTACGCTCCGCACGAGATTCTGCCATGAATTAACTCCACTATTAAAGAAAAAGAAAAGTCCGAAGCAATTGTACCGTGCCAAGCTAGTGGACGATATGCAAGCGGCCATTTCATGTCAGCGATAAGTCCAACGACGTTTGCCCGGCGCGGGCGGGGAGCGGCGCGGAATTAAGTTTCCTGCTCTACAGTCCTGCGCAAGACGGAAAGCACATTTAGTGCTTTTCTTTGCGTGCGGAACTCGCGATAAACTTAATTCCGCGCCGCTCCCCGCCCGCGCCGGGCAAGCCCTCCCTTGTACTCCATTTCACTAAAGTGTATGATTCTGAACGTTACATGACTCACTTTACCTAACTAAAGTGCTATCGAGGGGGAATACCATGAATACCGATATGTCTCGTCGTCAGTTTGTTAGTCTAGCCGGCTCGCTCGCCACGGTGCTTGGCCTTGGTCTTGTCGGCTGCGGCGGTGGTGCTGGCAAGGGCTCCGCTGCTGGTTCTGCCGCGGCCAAGGATGTGAAGGGCGCCGCGGAGTCCAAGAAGCTCGTGGTGGGCTTTGACAAGTCCTACCCTCCGTACGGCTTTGTGGGCGATGACGGCGAGTACACGGGCTTTGACCTTGACCTTGCCAAGGCCGTTGCCGATAAGCAGGGCTGGGAGGTCAAATACGAGGCCATCGACTGGGACGCCAAGGATACGCTGCTTAACTCAGGCGCCATCAACTGCATCTGGAACGGCTTTACCATGGAGGGTCGCGAGGACGACTACACGTTCTCCGAGCCGTACATGCTCAATGAGCAGGTGCTCGTGGTCAAGAAGGACGCGGGTATCAAGAGCTGGGACGATCTTGCCGGCAAGACCGTGATTACCCAGACTGATTCCGCTGCGCAGGATGTGCTCGAGGGCGACCAGAAGGATCTGGCCGCGACGTTTGCCACGCTCGATACCATCGGTGAGTACAACACGGCGTTTATGCAGCTCGAGAGTGGCGCGGTCGATGCCGTTGCCTGTGACCTCTCGATCGCTCAGTATCAGCTGGCCGCCAAGCCCGATGCCTATACGCAGCTCGACAAGCCGCTGTCCAGCGAGCACTACGCCGTCGGCTTTAAGAAGGGCGACACCAAGTCGGCCGATGCTGTAACCGAGTCACTCAAGGCGCTCTACGAGGACGGCACGGTCAAGGACCTGTGCGATAAGTATTCAAGCTATGGTCTTTCCTTCGACAACTGGGTGCTCAAATAGCGGCTTTCCCAGGCACCCGATTTTGCCGTTCAAACCGTCGCTTGCGTACATTTAGTACGCGGCGCTCCTCTTTCACGGCAAACTCGGGCACCTGGAAAACCCGCTTTAGCATTGGGTTCGCTGTTCCGTTACTGTGAAAGAGAGCTTGGGTTGTCTATTCAGGTCATGATGCAGATGCTTGGCCAGGGATTCTTGGTCAGCTTGCAGCTGTTTGTGCTGACGTTGCTCGGGTCGATTCCGCTGGGAATCCCCGTGGCGTTTATGCGCATGAGCAAGGTCGCGCCGCTGCGTTGGATTGCGCGCATCTATATTTCGGTGATGCGCGGCACGCCGCTTATGCTGCAGATGTTTGCGATCTACTTTGCCCCGTACTACGTGTTTGGCATCTCGCTCACGCCCGATTCCAAATGGACGGCGTGCGTCGTGGCATTCATCATCAACTACGCCGGCTACTTTGCCGAGATCTATCGCTCGGGCCTGCAGTCGATTCCGCGCGGTCAATATGAGGCCGCCGAGGTGCTGGGCTACTCGCGTATGCAGACGTTTCTGTATATCGTGATGCCGCAGGTCGCCAAGCGTATTCTGCCGGCGATGGGCAACGAGATCATCACACTGGTCAAGGACACGTCGCTGGCGTTTGCCATTGGCGTGGGTGAGATGTTCTCGACCGCCAAGGCGCTGGTCGCCTCGCAGGTGAGCATGGTGCCGTTTGCGATTGCGGCGTTGATCTACTGGGTCTTTAACTTTGTGGTCGAGATGCTGCTGGGCGCTGCCGAAAAGAAGCTGGACTATTATCATGACTAGATCGTTCCGCCGTTCTAACGAACGGCGGACTGCTCGACGCTGCGCGCGTGTCTGACGGCCAATCTGCTTCTCAAGCTGTCGCTTGCGTACAGAAGTACGCGGCGCTCCTCTTTCGAAGCACATTGTCTCGTCATCCACACGCTCGCTGACTTCTCAAACACATGGAGGTTCCCGTGTCCGGAACGGTAATGAATATATCGAACGCGCGTAAGGCGTTTGGCGGCAATGAGGTGCTCAAGGATATCTCACTCGAGGTAAAGCGTGGCGAGGTCGTGGCGATTATCGGGCCTTCGGGTGGCGGTAAGTCCACGCTGCTGCGCTGCGCTACGCTGCTCGAGACACTCGACGGTGGCTCGCTCTCGTTTGGCGACCTTGCGGTTGCGACGGATGTGGGATCGGGCGCGGTCTATGCGAAGGGAGATGTTCCCAAGCAGGCGCGCTCGCGATTCGGCCTGGTGTTCCAAAATTACAACCTGTTCCCGCACTATACCGTGATGAAAAACATCATCGACGCGCCGATCCGCGTGCTTAAGCGCCCGCGCGAGCAGGCGGAAGCTCGTGCGTATGAATTGATTGCTCAGATGGGGCTTATGGGCAACGAGAATAAGGTTCCGTGTGAGCTTTCGGGCGGTCAGCAGCAGCGCGTGAGTATTGCCCGCGCCCTAGCGCTCGACCCGGAGATCCTGTTCTTTGACGAGCCGACCTCGGCGCTCGATCCCGAGCTGACGGCCGAGGTGCTGCGTGTCATTAAGGACCTCGCTGCGCAGAACATGACGATGGTGATCGTGACCCACGCAATGCAGTTTGCGCGCGATGTTGCCGACCGCGTGGTCTTTATGGATGGCGGTCGTATTGTCGAGGAGGGTCCTGCCGAGCAGGTTATCGACCATCCGCGCGAGCAGCGCACCCGTGAGTTCTTGAGCCGTATCGAGGGGTAGGCTCAACTAAATATTGAGATGAAGCCGCTGCAGGTCTAATGGTCTGCGGCGGCTTTTATTTGCATCGACGGGGTTCAATAATTGCCTCACAAGCTTGTCTCTTCCTCTCGCCGCCTGTATTCATACGTGTGCCGAAAGGTATGCATGGACAGCCGCCCGTGAGGGTAGGGTGGTGGCATAGGACATTTGGAGGGTGAGTCGGCTCGGCTGCCGACCATGCTGCTCCCGGGACGGCACCGACCGCGAACTCTCCCCGTTGGCGTCGCGCATTGCGCGCGGCCCTGCAAGGAGGTCATCATGGGTGCTCCCAAGACCGGTAACGTAAGGAACGTGGTGCTCGTAGGCCAAGGCGGGGTGGGCAAGACTTCACTCGCCGAAGCCATGCTCCACCTTTCCGGCAAGACCGCCCGCCTGGGCGGCCACGACGGCACCAAGCCCACGCTCGACTATGACCCCGAAGAGGTCAAGCGTGCGTTTTCCATCTCGACGACCATTGCGCCGATCGACTGGAAGGGCGCTCGCATCAATGTGCTCGATGCCCCGTGCTATCCCGATTTTATCGGCGACGCCTTTGCCGCGATGAGCGTCTGCGAGACGGCTCTGTTTGTGGTCGACGCCGAGGCCGGCCCGCAGCCTACGACGGTTAAGCTCTGGTATGCCGCCGAGGACCTGCGCCTGGCGCGTGCGGTGTTCGTAAACCGCCTGTCGCGCTCCGAGGCCAGCTTTGCGACCACAATGGACCTGCTGCAGGAGCGCTTTGGTACGCGCCTGGGCGCCGTGACTCTTCCCTGGGGCGAGGGCGAGGACTTTGACGGCATCATCGACCTGGTGCGCATGAAGGCGCGCCATTGCAACGGCGCCGAAGCCGTTGAGTCGGAGATTCCCGAGGAGTATCGTGCCCAGGCCGAGGAGGCCCATGACCATCTGTGCGAGCTGGTGGCCGAGGCTGACGACGAACTGATGATGAAATACCTGGAAGGCGAGGAGACGCTGACGCAGGAGGAGCTTGAAGGCCTGCTGTCGAAGGCGATCGCTGAGCGCATCTTTGTGCCGGTCTTTGCGGGCGATTGCATTAAGGAGCAGGGCGTCAACTCGCTGATGGATGACATCGCAACGTATTTCCCAGCGCCGACCGACTATGGCGAGATGCCGCTCATCGACGGTGATTCGCTTAAGATCTCGAGTGACGATGACCGTCCGGTGGCGTTTGTGTTTAAGACACTGGCCGATCCGCAGCAGGGCCACATCAGCTTTATCAAGGTGCTGACGGGCACGCTTGAGCCGGGCCTCGAGCTGGTCAACGCGCGTACCCGTAAGAGCGATCGTCTGGCTCACCTGTATGTGATGTGCGGCCGCGATATGACCGAGGTTGGCCATGCCTATGCCGGCGACATTATCGTGGTACCCAAGCTGGCTGCCGAGACGGGCGATACGCTCTCGATTACCGGCAAGGTCGAGGCTGCGGCGTTTAAGTTCCCCAACTCGCAGTACCGCATCGCCATCGAAGCCGAGAACCGCGGCGACGAGGAGAAGCTCTACACGTTTATCGAGAAGGCCTGCAAGGCAGACCCGACCATGAGCATCGATCGCGACGAGGAGACCGGCCAGACTATCATCTCCGCCGTGGGTGAGGCGCAGGTTTCGGTCCTGCTCAATCGCCTTGAGGACCGCACCAAGGTCGCCGCCAAGAGCGTGCCGATCCGCATTCCGTATCGCGAGACCATCCGCCGCACGGCGAGCGCCCAGGGCCGCCACAAGAAGCAGACTGGCGGTGCCGGCCAGTATGGCGACTGCTGGCTGCGTGTTGAGCCGCTCATTGGGCCCGACGGCACGAGCGATGGCTATGAGTTTGTGGACGAGGTTGTAGGTGGCCGTATTCCGCGCTCGCTGATCCCCGCCGTGGACAAGGGTGTCCAGGAGACCATGAAGGACGGTATTATTGCCGGCTACCCGCTCACGGGCATTCGCGTGGCTGTGTACGACGGCTCGTATCACAGCGTCGACTCCAACGAGATGGCGTTCCGCGCGGCGGCCCGCATCGGCCTGCGCAAGGCATGCGCCGATGCCGACCCGGTGGTGCTGGAGCCTATCGAGGAAATCACGGTGACGATCCCCGAGAGCTACGCCGGCGCCGTGATGGGCGACATCTCGGCATCGCGCGGTCGCGTGACGGGCATGGAGACCGATGAGCGCGGCGATACCGTGGTCATTGCCCAGGCGCCTCTCGCCGAGCTGACGGATTACTCGACGCGTCTGCGCTCTATCACGCGCGGCACGGGCGACTTTACCATGAAGCCCGCCGGCTACGAGCAGGTGCCCTATGACGTTCAGGCCAAGCTGGTCGAGCGCTATGAGGAGGGCCGCGCCAAGTAGCGTGTGGCGTTGCCTGTAACATACGTGCCGATGCAAGGGCCGCTCTGGGCAATCCAGGGCGGCCCTTTTTGATCCCTAGGGGGGCGGAGAAAAACGGATCACGTTAGGTTTTGGAGCAGCTTGGTCGGCCCTAGTCCCCCGAGGCCTGATTGCGGCCGGTGGCGTAGTCGATCTGCACGTGCGGCTGCAGGTTGTAGCAATATACGTGGAAGCAGAGGGTCTTGCCGTGGTCCTCGACCGATTGTGCCTCGAGGCGCACGCCACGGCAGACAAGTTCCTCTTCGTTATACATGGGCGTGACGCGGTAGAGCACATGGTTGCCCGTATCGCGAATATAGTTGAGAATCTGCTCTTCAAACGGTAGCATGCCCGTCTCGTTGAGATAGCGCGTGCCGGTGAGGAGATTCTTACGGTTGGCGTTTTCGCCGCAGAGCGACCAGGCGATAAGGTGGCAGCGGTTGTAGAGGCTCTGGCCCGGAATAAAGTCGTAGCGCTGCTGACGCCATCCAGCGGGATGGATACGCGAGATATCGCCGCGCTCGCCTTGACCGAGTGATTCGGGGCCCACGCAGGCGAGCGCTTTGCGGGTGCGGCCCAGGCTGTCGAGCTTGGAGAATTTCTTAAAGCAGCCCTCTTCTGTAGCGCGCTCGTATTCATCGAGCGTGAATGATGGTGTGCCGAGCGGGTGCGTGCTGTCGGTGCGAAGGGCAACGTAGGGGTTGCCGGCGTAGTCGGGAATGCTGCTGAGATATACGCCGCGGGCGCGGTCGAGATCGGGGTTTTCGACCTCGTCGATGGGGGTGACGTTTGAAGAGGCATCGTCAGCGGTGTCGGTCGTGGCGGATTCAGAGCCATCGCCGGAGTCCTGATCATCTTCGGAGTCCGTGGAGCTCGCTGTTCCCGATTCGAGCCGGGCAACCAGGTCTGCTTCGTCGTCGGTGCGGTTGGGGCTCTCGCTTTGCTTCTCGGCCAGAGCAGCCGCCTGCTCATCGCTTTGCGGCGAGAGCAGCTTGGGCGCTCCGTCGAGCGACCCTGTGAACAGCGCAAACCCCAGCACCACGGCGGTGCCGATGGAAAGTACTTGCTTGTAGGCGGACTTGCGCGACATTGAGGCTCCTGGCTAGACGGTTGGGAATCTACCAGTCTAGCAGGTGCCGCCGCAGGCAGTTTTGCCGAACAGATTCTTAAAGATTGGGGGGCGCTACCGATCCATTTGCCCTAGAAGGGGTTGCGATGGTTGGGACGTGTGGGGCTATTCGACGTTTCCCCAGATAAAACCTGCCAAAATAAACCTGTCCCCTTTTAGAAGGTCGGCAACAATTTATGTGGTTCAGGTTGAGCCTGCGCAGCGCCGAGCGGTTACGCCGTTTGTAAAACGGCGTAACTTAAAGATTCATGTTGCCGTGGATGTAGGGGGCGACCTCGGGGGAGATGTGTCCGCAGCCTAGGTTGCGCAGCGCGGACTCGATGGCGGCGGGCAGCGGGGTCTTTCCCTCGTCGTTGACCACGGTACCGCCGAGGGCGGCGATCTTGGCGACATCTGCCGGGGCGGCTTCGATATGCATGCAGCCGCCGACCAGGCGTGCGCGGACCTGCGCCAGGTCAAGATCGTGCAGATAATCCTCGCAGGCGCGGATTAAATCGACCTTCTCGCGCGTAAGCTCCTCGCCCGTGGGAATGCGCGTGGCCAAGCAGGCGCCTGCCGGCAGGTTCCAGACGGGGTAGCCCCATGCGCGCAGCAGCTCGCGCTCTTCGTCCTTGGTAAAGCCGACCTCCATAAGGGGTGAGCGTACACCGAGCTCTTCTGCCGCACGCATGCCGGGGCGGTAGTCACCGCGATCGCTTGCATTGCTGCCATCGATGACGGTGGGAAAGCCTAGCGACTTGGCGTGGTTGACGATAGCGGTAAAGCCGGCGCGCTTGCAGTGGTAGCAGCGGTCGGCATCGTTGCAGGCTACCTGGGGGAGCTGCAGCTGATCGACCGAAAGATTGAGCACGGGGAGCATAAAATGCGGACCCTCATCGGTTTGTCCGTCAACGGACCGCTCAAACGAAGCCTGCTCGGGTGTGCCGATGAGCGGCGTGGTGAGATGGACGAGGAGGGTATTGGTAGGCATGATGCGGGCGCATACGGCGGCCAAAAAGCTGCTGTCAACGCCGCCGGAAAACCCGATAGCCACGCGCCCGTATGCCAAAAGCAGCTGTTCGAGCGCCGATAGCTTGTCTTGAAGCTCCTCTGCGGGTGCCGTGGTGTCTAAAATCATGAAACGATCCTTATCGTTGAGTACTCGATCGAAAACTATAATCCTAATGCGTTACTTGCCATAAGACTTCTATCTATGTAACGAAAGTGCAATATGGTATATACGTTATATACAAGTTGCCAAATGCGGTAGAGTTACGGCAATGCGACAGCGAGAGTCGATGGGGGACCGATATGATCAAGGCTGTTATTTTTGACATGGACGGAACGCTGGTCGACACCGAGCGTCTGGGCATCAAGGCATGGAAAGCGCCCGCCGCTGAGCTGGGTGTCGCGATTGATGACACGCTGATTCATCAATTTATCGGTCGCACGCTGCCCGATGTCATGGACATCCTTGAGGCGCATTGCGGCAGCAGAGAAACCGCTGAGGCGATCTATCGTCGCCACAAGGAGATTCGCGACGAGATGGTCAAGACCGATCTGGAGCTTAAGGCCGGCGCCGCCGAGTGCATAGACGAGCTGCTGGCTGCGGGCTATCACGTGGGCCTTGCAACGTCATCGCGCCATGTCACGGCCGAGCGCAACCTTAAGATGGTCGGTCTCTTTGACAAGTTTGAAACGGTGACCTGCGGCGAGGACGTCGTGCACGGCAAGCCCGACCCCGAGATGTATCTGCTCGCCTGCGAGCGCGCGGGCTTTGCCCCCGAGGAGTGCGCCGTGGTCGAGGACTCTCGCAACGGCTGCGTCTCGGGCATCACGGCCGGCTGCCACGTCTTTGCCGTTCCCGACATCGTGCCGCTGCCGCAGGACGTGGTGGATGGCTGCGAGGTCGTGCTCGATACGCTGTTCGACCTGACGGCGGCGGTCAAGGCTGTGCGCTAGCGTTTGCACCCGAGCCATTTCAATAACATTTTAAAGATGCGGCCATCCGCATAGCTCGGCTGGCCGCATCTTTCTCTTTGGAAGAGGTTTAACCCAAAAACTACCGTTAACCGACTAAAAGCAACCGCTCGCCGGACTAAAATTGACTCATATTGAAATTGAAACGATTCAAATAATAATGAAAATCGTAAATGAACCGCTTCAAATAGGGGGGAGCACATGGAGAGTCGCATCGAGTCCAAGCATTACGCAGCGGTCGATATCGGTGCCTCGAGCGGTCGCGTTCTTGCTGGCTGGGTCGAGGACGGCAAGATGTCCTACCAGGAGGTCTACCGCTTCGATAACGAGCAAAAGCGCGTAGACGGCCACGACTGCTGGGACGTTGAGGCTCTGTTCGACCATGTTGTCGCGGGCCTGCGCGCCGTCAAAGATCAGACCGGACAGGCCCCGGTCACCATTGGAATCGATACCTGGGGCGTTGACTTCGTGCTGCTCGACGAGCACAACAAGATCGTCGGTGATACAGTCGCCTACCGTGATGCCCGCACTGACGGCATCTATGAAGTTGCCGACCAAATTATGGATCCGGCCGAGGTCTATGCCCGCACCGGCATTCAGCGTCAGCCTTTCAACACGCTCTATCAGCTACTCGCCCTTAAGAACGAGCATCCCGAGCAGCTCGAGGCAGCCCGTACCTTCCTGATGATTCCGGACTATCTCAACTGGCGTCTGACCGGCATCAAGGCCAACGAGTACACCAACGTGAGCACCACCGGCATGCTCGATGCGGAGAAGTGCACTTGGGACACCGAGATCCTTTCGCGCTTTGGTATTCCCCAGAGCATCTTCCTGGAGCCGACCATGCCCGGCGCTGTGCTCGGTGAGCTCACGGCCGACATCTCCGAGAAGATCGGCTACTCCGCGACCGTTGTGCTGCCCGCCACGCACGACACCGGCTCTGCCTTCCTGGCCGTACCCGCCAAGGACGACAATGCCGTCTATATCTCGAGCGGCACATGGAGCCTGCTGGGCGTTGAGAACCAGCACGCCATCACCAACGAGCTCGCTCGCAAGCAGAACTTTACCAACGAGGGCGGCTACCTCAAGCGTTACCGTTTCCTCAAGAACATCATGGGCTTGTGGATGAACCAGTCCGTCCGCCGCGAGATCAACGGCGTCGACTATGTCGAGGGCAAGACCTCGCACAAGGCTCTCATGGATCGTAAGGTTGGTTTTGACGAGCTCCGTACGCTCTGTCGCGAGGCCGAGCCCTTCGAGGCGTATGTCGATGTCGACGACGACCGTTTCCTGGCCCCCGATTCCATGATCCAGGAGATCAAGCAGGCCTGCGCCGAGGGCGGCGAGCCGATCCCACACACCGTGGGCGAGATCATGCGCACCAACTACTGCAGTCTGTCCCGCTCGTATGCCAAGGCCATCGAGGGCCTGCGCGAGCTTTCGGGCCACGACTACACGAGCATCAACATCGTGGGCGGCGGCTGCCAGGATTACTACCTCAACCAGATGACGGCCGACACCTGCGGGCTCCCCGTGTTCGCCGGCCCCATCGAGGGCACCTGCATCGGCAACTTTATCGTGCAGATGATCGCCGGCGGCGATTTTGCCGACCTGGCCGATGCCCGCGCCTGCGTTGCCCGCTCCTTCGATGTTAAGCGCATCGACCCCAAGGGCGCTCAGGCCTAAACGAGGCGGGGCCTGCCCCGACTCACCTTTCACCTACCCCCAGCCCCGCGTGCGGCAAGCGACTCCTGCCGGGCGCGAGCGGCTCTCTCCGATGACATACGGCGCGGAGACCCTACACGACGCCCATGCTCCGCGCCGCCGTCAATCGGCTTACCTAAGTTTTTCAATTGGACCTGCGGGTCCCGGAGAGGAGACAAACAATGGCAATGGAAGATCTGGCGTTTATCAAGGGCTTCTGCCGCTTGTGCGATGACGGCTTTAAGCAGGGCTGGCATGAGCGCAACGGCGGCAACCTCACCTACCGTATGACCGACGAGGAGGTCGCCGAGGCCACGCCGTTCTTTGAGGAGCCTCGCGAGTGGGTCAAGATGGGCGTGCACGGCGAGAATCTTGCCGGCCAGTACTTTGTGAGCACCGGCTCGGGCAAGTACATGCGCAATGTTCTTGAGGATCCGCACGCCAACATCGGCATCGTCGAGATCAACGAGACCGGCGACGCCTTCCGCATTGTGTGGGGCCTCGCCGACGGCGCCCGTCCGACCAGCGAGTTCGAGAGCCACTACATGAACCACTGCGTTGCCGCCGCCCGTACCGATGGCGCCGACCGCGTGATTTACCACGCTCACACCCCCGGCATCATCGAGATGTCCTTCGTGGTGCCGCTGGAGGACCGTGCCTTCACCCGAATCTTGTGGCAGATGATGACCGAGTGCGTCGTCGTCTTCCCGACCGGTGTGGGCGTTGTGCCCTGGATGGTCCCCGGTGGTCCGGCCATCGCCGAGGCAAGCTCCGAGCTCATGAAGACCTACGACACCATCGTCTGGGCTCATCACGGTCTGTTCGCCGCCGGTCCCGACTTTGACACGACCTTTGGCCTGGCTCACACCGTCGAGAAGGCCGCCGAGATCTACCTGGCCGCGCGTGCTGCCAACGGTGGTTCGGATGACTTCCTCAACAAGATTAGCGACAAGGGCCTCAAGGACACCTGCCGCGACTTCGGTATCAAGATCAACGAAGCATTCGTTGACTAATAAGTAAGAAAAACGGCGGTTCCGGTTGCTGGGGAGCTCGTGGAAACCGCCGCCTTATCGCTGCTGTTTGGGCAGCTTGGAAACATTGTAAGGGGAAATAGAATGGGAAACACTCGCAATCGCCACGTGAACCCTTGGTGGGTTGCCGTCGTCTCGGGCATGGCGTCCTACATCGATTCGTGCGCGATCATCTCTTCTGGTACGGCACTGGTCATTTACCAGCAGACCTTTGGCCTCGATAACGGTCAGTTTGGTCTGATTTCCGCGGCGCTCACTTTCTGCATTGCCATCGGTTCCATCCTGGGCGGCAGCCTGGGCGACCGTTTTGGCCGCAAGCCGGTCTTTTCGGTCACCATGGGCATGCTCATCATCGGTGCCCTCACCATGATCTTTGCCCAGACCTTCCCGCTGCTGCTGTTGGGCGAGATTCTGATGGGCTTGGGCGTCGGCGCCGACCTGCCGGTTTCGCTGGCGACCATCGCCGAGGAAGCGCCCGATGACAAGCGCGGCAAGATGCTGCTGTTCTCGGATATCCTGTGGGTCGTCGGCATTGTCGTTGCCCAGGGCATCGGCGCCGTCGTCGGTGACTGGGGCTATCTGGGCGGCCAGATCATGTTCACCCAGCTTGCTGTGGTCTCTATCCTGGTGCTCGTCGCCCGTCAGACCATTCCGGAGTCCCCGGTTTGGATTAAGGCCCACGAGGACCGTCTTGCCGGCAAGGTGAGCGAGCAGGCTCAGGGTAAGATTTCCGATCTGTTCAAGAGCCCGTACGCCAAGCCGTTCATCGCCCTTGCCATCTTCTACATCGGCACCAACATCCCGGCTAACTCCCTCGGTCAGTTCTCCACGTGGATCGGTGCCAACGTCGTGTCGCTGCCCATCTCCGTCGTGTCCACCATCGGCCTGATCTGCTACCCGATCCGCGCCATCCTCGACTTCGTCTTTATGAAGTTCGTCGATACCGACAAACGTATGCCGCTGTTCTACATGGGCGCCGCGCTTTACCTGCTCGGCTTCCTCATGTTCCCGATCTTTGGCGCCTCGACGGTTACCTATGTCGCCACGCAGCTGCTCTACTGCATCGGTGCTGCCTTTGCCTTCGAGGGCATCCTGAAGGTCTGGATGCAGGAGTGCTTCCCGACGCTGCTGCGCACCACTGCTAACGGCGCCATCGTGTTCTCTTCTCGTTTCTTGTGCGCCGTCGCCGGCTCCTTCACCGCCACGTTTATCGCCGTGGCTGGCTACAAGGCCGCCTTCCTGGTCCTGTCGCTGCTGTGCCTGATCGGCTTTGCCGCCGCTATCTGGGCATTCCATGGCGAGCGCTACAACACGTTCGACGACGCCGAGTAATTCGCTTTATACCGCTGCCCTGTGGCAGCAACCTTCGGGGTGAAGGATTAGCTCCATACCTTCGCCCCACCCCCTGCGCAACCGCAGGCGGGCGCGGTGGAAACATGTCTGTTGCGCTGATCTGATAACAGCCGCGCCCGCTTGCTTGCAAACATCAACTTTTCTCATGGGAGGAAATCATGCTCGTTAACACCAAAGCCAAGGTTGGCGTTTTCTCGATCGCCCTCGGTGCCTATCTTCCGCAGTTCCCGCAGCTCGTTCCCAATTTTGAGCAGCAGTACGAGGACTTTAAGGCCACGCTGCCCACGACTGTCGAGCTTATCGACGGCGGCATGGTGACCACCAAGGAGCAGGCCCAGGTCGCCGGCGACAAGTTCCGCGCCGAGGACGTCGATCTGGTTATCCTGCAGATGCTCACCTATGCCACGAGCTACAACGTGCTGCCGGTCGTGCGCGACCTGGACGTGCCCGTCGTCGTGGTCAACGTGCAGAAGAAGGCCCAGCCCGACTACGCCAACACCGACATCCCCACGTGGCTGGGCGATCTGTACGCCTGCGGCGCCCCCGGCGAGGTCGTGGCCGACCTTAACCGCGCCGGCAAGCGTCATGCCGTCGTGACCGGTGTCGTCGAGGGTGGCGACCCGGCTGTGGCCGAGCAGCTCGAGCAGTGGTGCCGTGCCGCCCAGGTACGTCGTCGCCTGCGTCGTACCAACATTGCCCAGATCGGCCGTCCGTACCCGGGCATGATGGACCTCTACATCGACGAGACCAACCTCTACAATCGTCTGGGCCTCTATACCAAGCAGTTTGACTGGGAGAAGATGTGGGCCATCGCCGACAACATCGACGACCAGGCTGCCGTGGACGCCAAGGCTGCCGAGATTCTCGACACCTTCGACGTTGAGGGCGGTGCCAAGGTCACCGACGAGCCCATCCAGGAGATGGCCAAGTACGTCGTCGCCTTTGAGCAGTGGGTCAAGGACGAGGAGATCGCTCTGGTCGCCAGCCACTACGACGGCTATGCCAAGGGCCAGGCCGGTGTGCTCGACTCCATGCTCATCCCGGCGTTCTCCATGCTCATCAAGCAGGGCACGAGCTGCGCGGTCGAGGGCGATATGAAGGTCGCCATCGCCATGAGCATCCTCAAGACCATCTCTGGCACCGGCCAGCTTTCCGAGATGTACTCCATCGACTTCCCCGAAGACATCGTCATCATCGGTCACTCCGGCTCTGGCGATGCCGATATCTCGACCGCCAAGAAGCCGACGCTCAAGGTCGTCCCCGTGTTTCATGGCAAAACCGGCGGCGGCTACCTCACCCAGTTCTATCCCGGTCACGGTACCATCACCTTCCTGGGCATTACGCAGGACGGCGACGGCAACTTTAAGTTTGTGGTTGCAGAGGGCGAGAACGTTGACGGCCCGATCTTTACCTTCGGTGACACAAACATGCGCATGAAGTTCTCGATTGGCGCCCGTGAGTTCATGAACCGCTGGAACGAGACCGGCCCGACCCATCACATGGCCGCCTGCCTGGGCAGCCAGACCGACACGATCCTTAAGGTCGCTAAGATCCTCAACGTGCCCGTCGAGGTCGTCTGTCGTTAGATTTATAGCCACAGCTGGGTGGAGCTCCCGCCTGTTTTGATGCGGGAGGTCCACTTGCGCACAGCAGCCTTAGCTGCCCCGCCAACAAAAATGGCCATTTCTGTCGTTAAGTAGGCCCAAAATGGCCTCTTATCGACAGAAATGGCCATTATTTTGAAGGGGAACGACGGGTCTCAACCGTTTGCCGCGCAAAAGCTACCGTTTGCCGGTACGTTATTTGAAACGTTTCATCGCAAAGGTTATAGTGTCGTCAGAAAAGAAAAGCTGCGCCGGAGACAAGGCGTCAGTGGGATTGTTATTCCATTTGGAAGCATGACCGGGTCAGAGGCTCTAGGAGTCCTCTGGCCCGGTCTTTTTTGTGCAGCTATTCTTGAGGTCGATGCAGTGCACGGCAGCGACCCTGAAGGATTGGGACCTAAGGAGAGGCGGTTTGCGATGGATGTTCTCGAGACCATCAAAGCCCTGGTCGGCGGCGACACTAACGTGAGCTCAGTAATCGAGCTTGACGGCGGCGTGCAGATCAGAGTCAAAGACGCAAGCGCCGTCAGGCTCAGTGAGATCTGCGCCCTAGCGGGCGTGGAGAGCGCCAAGCTCACGTCCTCGGTTCTCAAATGTACGTTTATCCACGGAAAGGGTAAGCACATGGGTCAGTACCATGAACTCGCCGGCGAGATCCTCAAAGGGGTCGGCGGTATCGAAAATATCAAGAACGTGCGCCACTGCATCACGAGACTGCGTTTTGCGCTCAAAGACGAGAAGATCGCTCAGGAAGAGACGATCGGCAACCTTGACGGCGTCATCCAGGTCATGAAGGCCGGCGGCCAGTACCAGGTCGTTATCGGCGCTGCCGTGGACGATGTCTACGAGGAGCTCGTGAGCGAGTACAAGGTCCCGGGCGTGGGCACGGTCGCTGAGGACGATGCGGCCGAGGACGAGGGCGAGAAGAGCCATAACGTCTTTAACATGCTGATGGATACGGTCTCGGGCTGCATGGCTCCCACGCTTATGCCCCTTGCCGCCGCCGGTATGATCAAGGGCCTGCTCGCTCTTTGCATCGCCATGGGCTGGCTCACCGCCGATAGCGGTACCTATATGATCTGGTACTCCATCGCGGACGGGTTCTTCTACTTCCTGCCCATTATCTTGGGCTACACCGCGGCCAAGAAGTTCGGCTGCAACGAGTTCCTCGGCATGGCGCTCGGCGCGGCGCTCGTCTATCCCTCGATGGTCAACCTTGCCTCGGCGGCCGAGGTCGCGGGCACCATCTTTGAGGGCACTGCCTTCCAGATGAGCTTCTACAACACCTTCCTGGGTATCCCGGTCATTCTTCCGGCTTCGGGTTACACCTCGAGCGTTATCCCCATCCTCATCGCCGTTTGGGCTGCCTCTAAGCTCGAGGGCGTGCTCAACAAGGCCGTTCCGCAGCTCATTCGCTCCATGGCTGTGCCCTTCCTCTGCTTTGCCGTCATGGCTCCTGCGACCTATCTCGTGATCGGCCCTGTCGCTTCCATGATCTCGGGCGTCCTCACGCTCATCACCGAGGCCCTCATCAACATCCCCGTCGTGGGCGGCGCTCTCGTTGGCCTCGTCGTGGGCGGCGCGTTCTCCACGCTCGTTATGTTCGGTCTGCACTGGGCCGTTATCCCCATCATGCTCAACAACATCGCCATGCTGGGCTACGACCCGCTTATGGCTGCAGGTTCCATCGGCGGTTTCGTGGGTGTTTCTCAGGGCCTGGCCGTTATCCTGCGCACCAAGAGCGACAAGACCCGCAACGTTGCCATCCCGGCCACGATCTCACAGTTCTTTGGCGTGGGCGAGCCGCTGCTCTACGGCATCCAGCTTCCCAGCAAGTTCCTCTTTGTTCAGAACATCATCTTCAGCGGTGCAGCCGGTCTGGTGATGGGTGCTCTCAACGTCCATGCCTTCAGCATGGGCAGCGCCGGCCTCTTTGGTATCCCCACCTTTATGGATCCCTCGGGCGCCGACACCTCCAACATCGTGTTTTACCTGGGCACCCTTGCCGTGATCATGGTCATCGCCTTTATCTTCACCATGGCTACCTATCACGATGACGGTAGCTATCTGGGCAAGAAGCGCGCCGAAAAATAATCGGCCGAGGCCAAACGTCCCCAGCCAGAATGGCGGTCCTGCGTGGCGGACCGCCATTCTGTTAATCGCTTGAGAGGTCATGATGGAGCATACGTTATTGGACGGGGCGCGCTGGATCGCAGGTGTGCCGTTTTGCTACGAGCCCGAGTCGGCTTTTTTTGGCGAAACATATCGAAACCATGTGGTCATGGGGGCGTTTGAGCTTGAAAGCGTGCCCGCACGGGCCGAGCTCGAGCTGGCGGTGCTGGGCTATGCGCGCGTGCGCATCAACGGTAAGCGCGCGGATGGCTCCGAGCTCCTCGGATGGTGGACCAACTTCACCAAAAAGGTCTATGCGCACAAGGTCGACGTGGCGGGCCTTTTGCATGAGGGTGCAAACGAGATCCAGATCGAGCTCGGCAACGGCTTTTTTAACCCCTCGCCCTTACGCCTGTTTGGCAAGTACAACCTGCGCGAGCGCCTGGCCGAGGTCGGCACGCCCCGCGTGGCCGCACGGCTCGTCGACGGCGAGGGCAAGGTGCTCGTTACCACCGATTCCTCGTGGAGTGTGCGCGAGGGCGACCTCCTGTTCAATAACGTATATCTGGGAGAGGTCTTTGACCTGCGAGAGCACGCGCAAAAGGCTGCGCCATGCCCCGTCACGGTCTACGACGGCGATCGATCTGTTGAGCTTTCACCCGTGGTGCCGTGCGTGCGGGCGGGCAGCGTAAGCCCCGCGCGGATTTTTGAGCACGGGGGCGTCACGGTCATCGACTTTGGCGAGGTCGTCGCCGGATTTTTACGTATGCGCGTGGCGGCTCACACAGGTGCGCGCATCGAGCTTCTCTATTCCGAGACCTGGCGCGACGGCGGTCCTTATACAGGGACGGCTGTTGCGGGCTATGCCGGCATGGAGACTCCGCGCGGCGTGTGTCCCGGCGGCCCCGGCGCTCCCGAGCCGGCCGAGCAGCACGACTCGGTGCTCTGCCACGAGGGCGTCAACGAGTTTGAGAACCGCTTCTGCTGGCATTCGTTCCGCTACGTGAGCGTGACGGGCGCGTCTGCTGCCGACATCATCGAGGCGGTGGCGACCTACGTGCATACGGACCTTGCGCAGGTGGGTAAGCTTGATCTGGGCTGCGAGCGCTTTGAGCGGCTGCACGAGGCTGCGATCCGCACCAAGCTCAACAACAACCACGGCCTGTTTGAGGACTGCGCGCGCGAGCGCTTTGGCTACGGCGGCGATATGGTGGCCCTCGCCGCGTCCCAGACGTTCTCGTTTAACGTCGCGGGCCTCATCGACAAGACGCTTGCGGATTTTGCGCGCGACCAGACGGAGCGCGGTGGCCTCCCTGAGACGGCGCCGTTCATGGGTATCGGCTCCAACGGTCCCGCCTATGGCGAGGGGCCGCTTATGTGGCAGATCGCCTATCCGTATCTGGCGCTTGTTGCAGATCGTATCTGCGGGCGCCGCGACCTGCTCGAGCGGGAGTGGGCGGGCATCGAGTGCTTTGGCGACTACCTGCTGGGCTTTGATGCGGCGGAGCTCGCCCCGCACTGCCTGGGCGACCACGGCAGCCTGATTGCGCAGGGCTTCTCGAGCGGCAGTCCCGACAAGGAGTTTGTGGGCTGGTGTGCGATCCTTTGGGCGCTCGGCCTTGTGTTCGAGGCGGGGGAGCGCTTAGGCTGCGATGTCGAGCGCTTTGCTGCGGCCGCCGCAGAGCTGCGGCCTCGGATCATCGATCGCTTTAAGCACGAGAACGGATCGTTTGGCGATGGGACCCAGACGTCTTGGGCGTTTGCCGCGGAGCTCGGCCTGGGCGACCGGTCGGAGCTGGTGGGCGCGCTGGTGCGTGCAATCAAGGCCGAAGGCTGCGTGCTCACCACGGGCATCTTCGGGACCTCGTTTGCCTTTAGGCTGCTTGCGGAGTATGGCTACAGCGAGCTTCTTGAACGCTGGCTGCTGCGCGAAGAGAACCCGAGCCTGCTCGGTATGCTCGCCGACGGCAACGGGGCGCTTATCGAGATGTTCGACGATCCTTTGGCCTCGTGCGACCATGCCATGTTCTCGAGCTACGACCAGTGGTTCTACGAGGGCCTGGGTGGCCTTTTGGTTGCGCGTGACGCGCAGGGCTGCGACAAGCTCACGGTCAAGCCCTACCTTTCGCACGCTACGGACAGTTTTGCCTGTACGTGGAAGACCTGCAAGGGCGCGGTGCGCGTGGAGTGGAAACGCGCGGACGGCGCGGTCACGGTTGCCGTCGAGGTGCCCGAGGGCGTCGAGACGGCCATCGAGTCCCCCTGGGGCTCGGAGGTCCTCTCGTCAAAGACAGAGGGCATGCGTACCGTCATGGTCGTTTCTGAAGAGAAAGGGGGCTGCTAGATGAGCTATCCGCATCTGTTTTCTCCCATCAGGCTGGGCGACACGCTTGTGCAGAACCGCATCGTCGCAAACCCCATGAGCGAGCATTACGAGGATCGCTGCCGCGGTGGCGCCGGTGTCGTGATCTGCGGGCACGCCATTGTGGAGCCCGGGCGCTCGTCGTGGATGAGCGCCGATGAGCCGTATGCATTCTCCAAGTACGAGCGCGAGTCCACGGTGGCCCGCGCCCGCATGGCGCGCGCGGGTGGTGCGGCGGCAAGCATCGAGCTTGCGCATGCGGGTCAGTATGCGCGCACCGTGGACTACGCCATGGGACCGGACGGCTTTGTGCGCGCCGATGGCATCGAGGTGCGCGCCATGACGTCCGCCATGATGGAGCATACGACCGCATGTTGGGTGCAGGCGTGCGTTGATGCGCGCCGCGCGGGCTTTGACATGGTGTTTTTGCACTTTGGGCACGGCTGGCTCATGGGGCAGTTTTTAAGCCCGCTGTTCAACCACCGCACGGATGGGTACGGCGGTTCCATCGAAAATCGCATGCGCTTTCCCTTGCAGGTGCTGAGCGCCTGCCGCGAGGCCGTGGGGCCGCGCTTTGCCATGGAGGTGCGCATCTCGGCTGACGAGTGGATGCCGGGCGGCATAGAGCTTGACGACGTCATCGCGTTTTGCCGCGAGGCCCAGCGCTACGTGACAAGCATTCAGGTCTCCTGCGGGCTCGATATCGAGCACGAGGCCAACGTGCACACTTCGGCAACTAACCTCGACCCGCATCTGCTCAACCTGGAGCTCGCCCGTGCCGTTAAGGCGGCAGTCGATGTCCCCGTGACGCTCGTGGGCTCCGTCGAGACGCCCGAGGAGGCGGAGCGCGCCATCGCCGAGGGCGCCTGCGACATGGTGGCACTCGCGCGTGCCCTGGCCGCCGACCCCCTGTGGCCCGCCAAGGCACGTGACGACCGTGCCGAGGATATCGTGCCGTGCCTGCGCTGTCTGCAGTGCTACCACATTTCGACGGACCGCTGGAACGTGGGCTGCAGCGTGAACCCGCGCTTTGCCAACGAGGATTATGTTCCGCGCACGGTGGAGCCCGCGGAGGTTTCGAAGCGCGTGCTCGTGGTGGGTGCCGGCCCTGCCGGCTGCATGGCGGCGATCACAGCCTGCGCGCGCGGTCACAAGGTGGCGCTCGCGGAGCGCGCCGATCGCGTGGGCGGCAATGTGAGGCTTATCGCCCAGGAATCCCACAAGGAGGATATCGCTCGCTACCTGCACTATCTCGAGCACAAGATTGCCGGGCTCGAGCGCGCGGGCGTGCTTGACGTGCGCTTTGGGTGCGAGGTGGACCGTGCCTTTGTGGAGGAGATGGCGCCCGATGCGCTCGTCGTCGCCGTGGGCGCCGAGCCGTTTGTGCCTCCCGTTCCGGGTGTCGATGCGCCCGTCGTTAGGGGGTTTGCCCAGGCTATCGAGCATGTGGAGGACCTCGGCTCGCGCGTGGTGGTCGTCGGCGGCGGCACGATCGGTGCCGAGCTGGCGCTCGAGCTTGCCGAGCAAGGGCACGAGGTCAAGGTGGTCGAGATGGGGCCTGCGCTCGCGGCGCAGGGCAACTCACTCTTTAGGATCGCGCTCCGCCAGATGTTTGACAGGCAGGGCAAGGCCATCGAGGTGCTGCTCAACACTTCTTGCACCTCGATCGGCGATGAGGGCGTGTGCGTGAGCGGGCCCGATGGGGCCGAGCGCGTGCTCGCCTGCGACAACGTGGTAATCGCTGCGGGCGTGCGGCCGCGCACCGCGCTTGCCGAGGGCCTTGCGGGCGTGGTGCCCCAAACATATCTGGTGGGTGACTGCCGCCGGGCGCGCGTCATCAAGGATGCCGTGTTTGAAGGCTACTCTGCAGCGGCATCCATCTAGCACATGTGCTAGGTTGTACAGTGGGTCAGAAGGGAAGGATAGGCGATGTGGATCCTCAAGAAGATCAACAACAACTGCGCGCTCGCCCGCGATGACGACGGGCAGGACCTTGTTGTCTTTGGCAAGGGCATCGCCTACCGCAGGCCCCCTTATGAGCTTAAGGACCTTTCGATCGTCGAGCGCACGTTCTACGGCGTGGGCGGGGCGTCGGTTGCCGCGCTCAAGGATATTCCGTCCGATGTGCTGCTGCTTGCGGCCGATATCGTCGATTACGCGAGCGCCAAGCTCGACACGGAGTTCAACCCCAACGCGCCCGTGACGCTCGCCGACCATATCAATTTTGCCTGCCAGCGCGTGAGCCAGGGCGTGGTGATCGAGACGCCGCTTTCGTTTGACGTGATGCGTCTGTATCCGCGCGAGGTCGCCGTCGCCCGCCGTGCGCTCACGCTCGCAAAGAGCCGCCTGGGGGTTGAACTTCCCGAGGCCGAGGTCACCAACATTGCTCTGCACCTGATCGACGGCGAGTCCGAGCAGAGCAACATGGAGGCTACGATCGAGGCGACGCGCGTGCTTGAGGACCTGACAGAGATCGTGGTGCGGCACATCGGAGCTCTCGATACCTCGTCTTTTACCTATGCACGCTTTGCGATGCATGTGAGATTTTTGCTCGACCGTATCAAGCTGGGGGAGGACGCGGATGCCGGCTTTGGAACGATGCTTCCCGTTATGAAGGAGACGTATCCGGAGTCGTATGCCTGTACGGCAGATATCCTCGCCTACTTTATTTCCGAGCACGGCTGGGAATGCAGCGAGAACGAGACGCTCTACCTGCTGATGCACATCCAGCGCCTGCGCTCGAGCATCGAATAGCAAAAACCACCACAAGAGGGACTGTCCCTCTTGTGGTGGTTTTTGCTACAGGTAGGCTCCCAGGTTGATGTCGGTGGCGGGGGCCGCGGGGGCTGCGGTCGCGTCGGGGGAGATGCTGCGGGTGCTCACGCGCTCGAGCAAGAAGGGGCGTACGATTTCTTGGCGGTTGATGTCCTCGGTGGCCGTGACCGCGGTGACGGTGCGCGCGGCTGAGCCGATGCGGACGTGTTTGGTCTTGGCGGCGGGCTTGTTCTCAATCTGCTCCATGAGCAGCTGCACGCCCTTGCGGCCAATCTCGTAGCCCGGAGGCGCCACCGTGGTGAGGGGGACCGATCCGCTCCAGGCAAGGGGATTGCCGTCGCAGCCGGCCACGCGGACCTGCTCGGGGACGGAGATGCCTTTGTCGATCAGCGCCGAGATAACGCCCGACGCCAGTACGTCGGTCAGGCCGATGACAAAATCGGGGCGCTCGTCATCGGAGCGCTCGGCAATCTGGGTGCCGATGCTGTAGCCGTCGGCAGCGGTATTCCATTCGCCGGCGTCGATGACTTCGATCTTGATATCGGGATGCAGGGCGAGAGCCTTGTGAATGCCAAGCACGCGTAGGGTGAGCTGCATAAATGCTGCTCGACCCACAACGACAATATGGCGTGCGCCACGGGCGATGGCGAGCTCGGCGATGATGCGACCTTGGGCTTCGTTATCGGCAGCCACGTAGTAGCCGGGCTCGGAACAGTGGATGTCCAGATGGACGATCGGCACGGGCATTTTAGTCATGGTCGGGTGCCAGTCGGGGGATGCCATGGGCTGAACCATGACGCCGGACATCTGAGTGCCCATAAAGTAGCGCAGGTAATGGTCTTCGAGAATGTCGTCGTTGTCGGCGTTGGCGATGAGCAAGTCATAGCCGTGCTTGCGTGCCTCGTTATGGGCGCCGCTGGCAATCTGGAGCGAGAAGCCGTGGTCGAGACGGGGGAGGACCAGGCCAAAGGACTTGGTGGCGCCGCCCGCGAGCTGACGGGCGCTTTGGTTGGGCAGGTAACCCAAGCGATTGATGGTCTCGTTGATGAGCTTGAGGGTCTCGGGGCGCAGCTTTTCGGGGTGGTTGAGCGCGTTGGACACCGTGCCCAGCGAGACCCCTGCCTCGCGCGCGACATCGCTGATTTTTATCTTTGCCATAGCGGCCCCTTTGATGCGTTTCAAGTACAAGCCAGATTGTAGCATCCCAAACCTACCAAAAAGGGACAGGTTTATTTTGGCAGGTTTTATCTGGGGAAACGCTGCTACTGCCCCGGACCGCCACAAAGGGGACAGGCACCTTTGTGGCGGTTTGAGCTGCTCGGGCCTTCAATTGTCTCGATCTGTAACATCTGGACGGCAAAACCGGCTCTACCTGTTACAGATCGAGAGATAGTGCAGGGGCCGAACTGTAATGTCTCGATCTGTAACACTAAGCCGGCTTCCGGAGCCCCAGATGTTACAGATCGAGATCTTTCGCTGGGACAGGGCGCCGCCCCGGTCCAAACCGCCACAAAGGCGCCTGTCCCCATTGTGGTGGTTTGGACCAGCTGGACGTGTGTGCATCGGGTGGTATCTAAGTTGAGATACCACTTCTGGTATATCAGCTTGCGTTTGCGTGAGTACAATACTCGAACGTCGTACGTCTCAGCGCCCCTTGTGCGTGGACGTCTTGCAGTCACGCGAACGAAGGGATTTATCCTATGTGCGGAATTGTCGGCTACACCGGCTCTGATATTGCAAAGAACATCCTGGTTACGGGCCTCAAGCGTATGGAGTATCGCGGCTATGACTCCTCGGGCGTCGCGCTCGAGGTGGGCGAGGGCGCCGCGGCGCACCTCGATGTCATCCGCCGCGTGGGCAAGGTCGCGGGCCTGGAGAGCGAGCTTTCCAACATCGACAGCGACGCTACCTGCGGTATCGGCCACACCCGTTGGGCCACCCACGGCAAGCCCTCCATCGTTAACGCCCATCCCCACACCAGCTGCGACGGTCGTATCGCCATCGTCCACAACGGCATCATTGAGAACTTCGCCGAGCTGCGCGAAGAGCTAGAGGGCCGCGGCCACCACTTTAAGAGCGAGACCGATACCGAGGTCTTCGCGCATCTGATCGAAGAGGCTTATGCCGAGACGCACGACCTGATGGCCTCCGTGCGCGAGGCTTGCACCCACGTGGTCGGTGCCTATGGTCTGGCCGCCGTGTGCGCTGACGAGCCCGGCGTGATCGCCGTGGCCCGCAAGGATTCCCCGATCGTAGTCGGCGTGGGCGAAACCGGCTCCTATGTTGCTTCCGATGTCATCGCGCTCATCGATGCCACCCGCGATGTCGTGGTGCTCGAGGACGGTCAGTTTGCCAAGCTCACGCCCGCGGGCGTCGAGTACACCGACGAGGCCGGCAACGTCATCGAGCCCAAGGTCACCCACATCGACTGGGACCTGGACATGGCAGAAAAGGGCGGTTATCCCGACTTTATGCTCAAGGAAATCCACGAGCAGCCGCGCGTCGTGCGCGATACGCTGGTGGGCCGTATGACCCCCGCCGGCGAGCTCGATATCGACGAGCTGGGCCTGTCCCTCGAGGAACTCAACGACATCGACCGCGTCTACGTGATCGCTTGCGGCACTAGCTATCACGCTGGCCTCATCGCCAAGAACCTTATTGAGGGCTGGGCTCGCATCCCCACCGAGGTTGAGGCGGCCAGCGAGTTCCGCTATCGCAATCCCATCATCACGCCGACGACGCTTGTCGTGGCTGTGTCCCAGTCGGGCGAGACGGCCGACACCCTTGCCGCCATTCGCGACGCGCGCATCAAGGGTGCCAAGGTCTTCGGCATCACCAACGTGGTGGGCAGCCCGGTGGCGCGTGAGAGCGACGGCGTCATCTACACCAAGGCCAACAAGGAGATCGCGGTCGCCTCGACCAAGAGCTTCATCGGCCAGGTCGTGAGCCTTACGCTGTTGGCTTTGCTGTTGGCGCAGGTTAAGTACCGTCTGACCACCAAACAGGCGCGCATGCTGTTCCGCGAGCTTTCCGATACGGCCGAGCAGATCCAGTGGATTTTGGATACCCAGACCGAGACCGTTCATGAGGCCGCCCTGCTGTGCAAGGACGCGCAGTCGGCGCTGTTCGTGGGCCGTGGCATGGGTGCCGCTATTTCCTACGAGGGCGCGCTCAAGCTCAAGGAGGTCAGCTACCTGCATGCCGAGGCCTACGCCGCCGGCGAGATGAAGCACGGCCCCATTGCCCTGATCGACCCGGGCTTCCCTGTCATCGCTGTGGCCACCAAGAGTGCCACCTACGACAAGACCGTGTCGAACCTTATGGAGTGCAAGGCGCGTGGTGCCAAGGTCATCGTCGTTGCCACCGAGGGCGACGAGGAGATCAACAAGATCGCCGATTGCGTCATTCGCGTGCCGGCCGTCCGCGATGTGTTCAGCCCCATCACGGCGAGCGTCCCGCTGCAGTTGCTTGCCCGCGAGGTAGCCATCCTGCGCGGCTGCGACGTCGACCAGCCCCGTAACCTGGCAAAGAGTGTCACAGTCGAGTAGTTGGTTCCGCCGTTCTAACGACCAAGGCCCGGCTCCGCGTCATCAGACGGAGCCGGGCCTTTTTGTACGGAGAAACCACCACAAAGGTGCCTGTCCCCTTTGTGGTGGTTTTGGCAGGTTAGCGGAGCTTGCTGGTCTCGAAGTACTCGGGGAACTGGTCCAGAACTTCGGTTTGGTTGCGGAACATCATGTGTAGGTGCTTGCTGACCAAAAAGCTCGCTTCGATGGGGTCGCGACCGGCGATAGCGCGGCGAATCTGCTTGTGCTCGTTCACGATGTCCTGATTGTCGAGAACCTGCGTGGCGGCGCGCAGCCAGCGGAAGCGCTCCAGGTCGGCATTGGTCTCTTCGAGCCACGACCACACGGTGCTGCGACATGCGATGCTAAAAATCATGTGATGCATGAGGTTGTCGCTCAAAAAGAAGCCGATGCGATCCTCTTCGGCCATGGCCTTTTCCTGCAGCACGATGGCGCGGTCGAGCTGCTCGATGCCGGTCGACGTGGCGCGCGCACAGCACTCCACAATCACCTGCTTTTCCAGATGCTCGCGGATGTAACAGGCACTCTCGGCAAGGGTGAGGTTGATGGGTGAGACGTAGGTGCCGCTCTGGGGCACGGTGCGCACCAGGCCTTCCTGCGCCAAGCGAACCAAAGCCTCGCGCACGGGCGTGCGACCCATATCCAGGTCGTCGCAAAGTTGCTTGACGCCCAGCTTTTCGCCCGGCTTGTAGTCCAGGTAGACGATTTTGCGTCGAATGGTGTGGTAGGACTGGTCCTGTAGGCTCGTTTCCTGCTCGCCGACGTGCATCGATTCTTCCATAGCGCCTCGCAACTGTTCTATCAAACTCATATGTCAGTTGTTAATTATGCCGCGAATCAGCTTTCCGCGGTGGGTAATTCGGCTGTTGCCCAAGAACTATTGCGGCATCTTAGTCTTTGTTTACGCAAGGCTGCGCTCAATGTTGCCGTATCATAAGCCGTCGCAAACGTGAAAGAGAAAGAAGGAATCCCATATGCAACTGGCGAATATCGTACGCGAGCGCTGGAAGGGCGTCTTGTTCTGCCTGATCATCGCTATCCCCGCAACGCTGCTCGGCAAACAGATTGAGGTGGTCGGTGGGCCGGTATTCGCCATCCTCTTCGGCATGGTTCTGGCAATCGTCTTTCCCAAGAATCATCGCGAACAGCTCGCCGCCGGTGTCACCTATACGTCTAAAAAAGTCTTGCAGTACGCGGTTATCCTGCTTGGCTTTGGCATGAACCTCTCGCAGATTCTGTCCAAAGGCGCTCAGTCGCTGCCGATTATCGTGGCGACAATCTCGACTTCGCTTGTCATCGCCTTCGTGCTCTGCCGCGTTATGAACGTGCCGGGCAAGATCGCGACGCTTGTGGGTGTGGGTTCGTCGATTTGCGGCGGTTCTGCCATCGCCGCGACCGCGCCCGTCATCGATGCCGACGATCGCGAGATTGCCCAGGCTATTTCGGTCATCTTCCTGTTTAACGTTATCGCGGCGCTCGTGTTTCCAACGCTCGGCGGTATGCTCGGGCTGACCAACGAGGGCTTTGGCCTGTTTGCCGGCACCGCCATCAACGACACCTCGTCCGTAACGGCTGCGGCGAGCGCTTGGGACAGCATGCATCCCGGCGCCAATGTGCTCGAGAGCGCCACGGTGGTCAAGCTCACCAGGACACTGGCCATTATTCCCATCACGTTGGTCCTCGCATGCTGGCAGATGCATCTGGCGCGCAAGGCCGGCGGCGACGCCAAAAGCACGTTCTCGCTTAAACGCGCGTTTCCCATGTTTGTGCTGTTCTTTGTGCTGGCGAGCGTAATCACCACGGTGCTTCAGCTTCCCGTGTCCATCACGGCGCCCATCAAGGAGCTGTCGAAGTTCTTTATCGTGATGGCCATGGCGGCTATTGGCTTTAATACCGATATCGTCGAGCTGGTCAAAAAGGGCGGCAAGCCCATCGCGCTGGGCTTTTGCTGCTGGATTGGCATTGCGTGCATGAGTTTGGGAATGCAGCACGTGCTGGGAATCTGGTAGAGGAGTAGCTTATTTGCGTGCTGGTTGCTGGTGAGCGCATGCCTGCGGTGGAGCGATAGGAGCTCTTGCGGGTATGGCTTGTCCGCAGGTTTATAAGTCCCGAAGAGCTCTTATCGCCCCGCCAGGATGGCGATGCGGGGCAACACCTATACTCGCAGGACGGCGCTTTCTGCCCTATAGTGTTTGGTGAGCAATATCGTTCAATTTTGAAACACTCGGTCGTGCGACCGTCGGCGGTTGCACGTCGCCGCGGACAGGGGCAAATCATGGATAGCGATGCCAAGCTGAACATCTTGACCGAGGCCCTGGCTGCTGCCGGGGCCTCGGCATTGGCAATCGATGCGCGTGGGGACGTCGCGATTTCGACCATGAATGACGCGGCGCTTGAGCGGGATGTGGCGGCTTTTGTCGCTGAGCGCCTCGACCGTATAGGAGACGGCGCGCGTCTGGTTATGGGGCGTGCGGGTACGCGCCTGAGCCTGACCGTTCGCCCCACCGACAAAGAAGGCGGGGGCCTTTGGGTCGTCGTGGTCCGCGAGGTACGCGGCGCCGCGGCACATGCGGGCATCGAGTGGCTCAACGCCGACGAAGTTGAGGCCCGCTACGAATCGAGCGCGTACGGCATCGTTGAGGGGGCGGCCTCGGTAGCTGCGCCGGTCGCCGAGAGTTACGCGCGCGGCGTGCCCCTTATGCTCGAGGGCGAGCTGGGAGCGGGTCAGGTCGAGATCGCCAAGCGCCTCTATCTGGACGGTCCTTTTGCCGATCAACCCTTTGTTGCCGTTGCGCTCGATGAGCTTACCGATCGCGGTTGGCGCCACGTGCTCAAAAGCGCCGAATCGCCGTTGTTCCAAACGGGGCTGACACTTTACATTGCGGGCTGGAATGCGGTTGGCCCCCAGCGCCTTCGCGAGCTCGTTTCCACGATGGCCGACACCGCGTTGGCGACGCGCTGCCATGTGGTGCTGACGGCGAATGACATGCCGGGCGGCAGCGAAAGTAATCAAGCCGCCTTTGTGACCGAGCGCTTCGCCTGTGCGGTGAGCGTGGCGCCGGCAATCGTCGAGCAGGGGGCCGCGTCGACGAAGGTTGCGCGCTATTTGGAATATCTCGCTGGTGCATTTGGGACGGCAGCACCCACGCTGTCTGCCGCGGCGACGAAGGCGCTCGATGCTTACCGCTGGCCGCGCAATTATCTGCAGCTCCGCGAGGTCTCGGAACGACTGTATATATTGGTGGGGGCGGGCACGGTGGATCGCGCTGTGGCGGAGGAAGTGCTGGCCCAAGAGGACGTGATTAAGACCGCAACCTTTGGCGCCCCGACACTCGAAAGCGACCTGTATATCCTGCGACCGCTGGCCGATACCGAGCGAGATATCGCGCATCTGGTTGTAGATCATCTCCACGGCAACCGAACCCGTGCGGCGGAGGTGCTGGGCATAAGCCGAACAACGCTGTGGCGCTTACTGAAGGACGATGACCGTTGAGCGAGGCGCCCGTGACCGCGCGCGACGCGTGTGCTACAGTCCAAAGCGTTATTGTTTCGATTTGGTTACGGCGTGCGGGGGCGTATGGCTGAGACTACAAAACCGAGCCGCAGAAGGCGGAGTGCCGCGCCGGTCAACCGACGCACAACATCGGTGACGTGGGGCAAACACGCCTCGGGGTTTGATGGCTCGTTCAAACGCACTAAATACGGCTATCCTTCGGCAAGCGCCCGCTTGGCCATGCAGGCCGAGTCCTCGTTGTGGGGCCGCAAACGCGTGGTGGGCTCAAAGCTCAAGCACGACGGAACGCTCGGTTACATCAGCCGCGGGGCGGCTCGTCGCAGCGGACTCAATCCGGCTGGTTGGCATCGTTATGTTCCGATCGCGGTCGTCATTGCGGTGATCATCATCGCACTCGCTGCGCTTGGCTACGCCGGCGGCGGCGCCAACTTGGACGCAATGTTTAAATCGCCCGAGCTCGCGCATGTAGGTACAGAAGTTGTCGAGGGCGCACAGACCCAGACGGGCGTTGCGCCCCAGCGCGGTATCGTTGCGGCAGCCTCCACCATCGCCGACGCTCAAAAGGACGAGGGCGAACAGGGCGACGGCGCCGAAACGACCCAGACGAACGAAACGACGACAACTCCATCGGCAAGATAAGTTGCGAGCGGGTCCGCCGTTCGTTAGAACGGCGGAACTAATTACCTAACGTACACCACGTTGTCGCGGCGGGGTTTGGGCTCGGGTAGCGTGTCCTCGGCATAGCCCAGAATGCAGTGACCGACACCGCGCAGGCTGCCGTCGGCGGGCAGGCTCCAGCTGGCCAGCAGCTCCAGGCCCTCGGGCGAGTCAAAGACCTCATGCGCGCGGTGAATCCAGCATGAATCGACACCCAGTGCATAGGCGGCGTTGAGCAAGTTGCCCATGGCGAGCGAGCCGTCTTCCAGATGCGTGGGCACGTTGCGGTCGACCAGTACCACCACAACCGTTTTGGCTCCGTAGAAGGGGTCGCCGTTGCTACCCATGACTTGGGCGTTAAGCTGCGAGAGACGCTCGACGGTCGCGGGGTCGGTGACGGCGACAAACGTCACCGGTTGGCGGCCCATGCCGCTCGGTGCATATTGGCCGGCTTCGATAATACGTGCAAGCTTTTCGGCCTCGACGGGACGATCGCTGTATTTGCGGCAGCTGCGGCGGTGGATGAGCGCTTCGAGAGTCTCCATGGTGTCTCCTTGTAGTGGCGTTGCAGATGCCCCGTTCATACCCGTCGGGCTCAAACGATAGACGGTCAATTGCCCGGCCAAAAGGATAGATTCCAATTGGGAAAGTAGGTTTGCATAAAAGTAGCTTCAGAATGTGACAAACAAATGGGATGGTTAAACGTTTTATCCCGTCTACCCTGCGGTTTTTTACCACTTGCCTAAATGACGAACGCATAACCTCTGATAAAGGTTTTACTAAAGGAGTACCAACGTTTATCAATGCGCCGTGGTGGCGCCGGGCCAGGAGGTAACATCATGTTCCAGGCTGGAGATGTCGTCGAGACCGACTTCGAAGGATTTCTGAAGCTGCTGCGTTCCAAGACGCGCGCTTTTGTGACGATTGACGATCACGAGTACTACATCACGCACACCGATGGCTATTGGCGTGTTCAGGATTGCGAGGCCCTCAACGACAAGGGCCACTTTACTGACTGCTCCGAGCTGGTCAACACGGTCTGCGAGGTTGTCGAGCTGCCGTGGATTGCCGGCAAGAGCCTGCATGACAGCTTCTCGGGCGCTACGGTCTATGAGGCCGTCGCCGCCTAACAGGCAATAAAACCCGATTTTCACGTGACCGCTGGCGCCGCCCCCGCGCCGGCGGTCTTTTTCTGCCGATAGGCCATAAAAGTGCACGCATTTGCGGAGAGCCTGTTGACGATAGTCAAAACTCGGACTAATATAGAGATATAAAATTGGTCAAAAATCGGACAATCGAATGGTGGGATAGATGAATAGTGCGGTTACGCTGGTCGACTTCGACCGGTTGCTCAATGGACTCGACCATATCTATTCGGAGTTCTCGCGCGCCTGCGGCCTTTCGGACTGCGCTTACTGGATGCTCGTCGATACCAGCACGGCGGGCGGCAGTATTGCCGTAAGCCGTCTGACAAGCGAATGGTTCTACAGCAAGCAGACCATCAACTCGGCAATTAAAACCTTGACGGCGCGGGGCTTCGCAACGTTGGAGTTTGCCGAAGGCAGTCGTAAGAACAAGGTTGTGAGCCTGACCGAAGAGGGCAGGCGATTTGCCGAGCGTTATGCGCTGCCGGCACTCAAGGCCGAGCAGCGAGCCTTTGGCGCGCTTGAGCCGTGTGAGCAACGCGAGATTATGCGCTTGATCGGCAAATTCTCCCAGGTGCTCGATGAGGAGTGCGAGACATTTAAGCAGCAGGTGGCAGCTGCAGGCCAGACGCAGGATCAATGTGAGGGGGAGTCGTGCGACTGTTAATGAGGTTTCTGAAGCCCTATCGAGGGCTTGTCGCAGTGACGCTGCTGGTGCTGCTGGTTGATAACGTCGGCACGCTGTTGGTTCCCACGATGCTGGCGAACATGGTCAACACCGGTATCACCACGGGTGATGTCGACTACATTTTGCGCAATGGCCTCTACATGCTTATCGCGACCGGCATGGCCAGCGGCGGCGCGGTGCTGGGCTGCTATCTTTCGGCGCGCTTGGCCGCCAACGTGGCCTGCGATATCCGCAATGCCGTGTACGACAAGTCGCTCGAGCTCGCGGCCAGCGACTTTGAGCGCTTTGGCACCGGATCGATGATCACGCGCTCGCTCAATGACATCAACGTGATTCAGCAGGCGATTCTGCAGACCATTCAGCTGGTGCTGCCCGTGCCGTTTTTGGCTGTGGCGGGCATCATCTTCGCCTGGTTTATCGATCCTGCCATGGGCACGCTTCTGGGCGTCGTGGTTGCGATTGTGCTGGTGGCGGCGGTCTTTACGGTTGCCAACGCGGCTCCGATCTTTATGCGCTTGCAGAGCTTTATCGACCGCATGAACGTGGTGCTGCGCGAAAACATCGTGGGCGTGCGCGTCATCCGTGCGTTTAACAAGGAGCGTCACGAGGAGCGGCGCCTGGACGAGGTGTTTAGCGATTACGCGGACAACGCCATTAAGGTCAACCACCTGTTTGTGGGCCTTGATAGCTCTACCTTCTTTTTGATGAACATTGCCGAGGTGGCGGTGCTGTGGGTGGGCGGCAACCGCGTTGGCGCCCATGCAATGCAGATTGCGAGCATCTCCGCGGTGCTGGAATATGCGCTCCTGATCCTGTTCTTTGTGATGATGGCGCAGATGGTAGTGCTGACGCTGCCGCGCGCCGCGGCGTGCCTGAACCGTGCGCAGCAGGTGTTGGAGATTGAGCCGAGCATCGTGGACGGCGAGCGTACGCTGGGTGACGGGGCGCCTGCCTCCGGGGGCGATGCGGATGCGGTCGCTGAGTTCGATCACATGTCGTTTCGCTTTGACGATGCCGACGAGGACACCCTGTGCGACCTGAGCTTTGCCTGTCGTCGCGGTCAGACGACCGCGATTGTGGGCTCGACCGGTTCGGGTAAGTCGACGGTGGCAAAGCTCTTACTGCGTTTTCACGATGCCACGAAGGGCGCCATTCGCCTGGACGGTGTTGACCTGCGCGGCCTTTCGCAAGACGAGATTCGCGGGCGCATTGCCTATGTGCCGCAGAAGGCGTGGCTGTTCTCGGGCACCGTGGCAAGCAATCTGCGCTTTGGCAACGAGGACGCGACCGAGGCGGACATGCTTCATGCGCTGCAGGTTGCCCAGAGCACCTTTGTGCTCGATCAGCCGCAGGGGCTCGATACCCCGGTGGCGCAGGGTGGCACGAACTTTTCGGGCGGTCAGCGCCAGCGCCTGGCCATTGCCCGCGCCCTCATGAAGCATGCCGATCTGTATATCTTCGATGACAGTTTTTCGGCCTTGGACTTTAAGACCGATGCGGCGCTGCGCCATGCGCTGCAGGAGGAGACGCGCGACGCTGCGGTGCTCATCATCGCGCAGCGCATCTCGACGATCTTGCATGCCGACCAGATCGTGGTGCTCAAGGACGGCGAGGTCGTGGGCCTGGGCACGCACGACGAGCTCATGGAAACCTGCGAGGTGTACCGCGCTATCGCGGAATCGCAGATGAAGGGAGGTGAGTAGCATGACCGAGGAGCTCAAGAAGCAGGGCATCGCCGATGACGCCGCGGTTGCAGAGACAGTCGAGGAGACGGGCGCCACGCCCGGCCTGGACGAAGCCGCCAAGGCGGCGGAGCGCGAGGCTCGCCGCCAGGCGCTCTACGAGGAAAACGAGCGCGCCGAGGACGAGCGCGCCCGCGCCGAGGCAGAGCGCATGCGCGATGTTGACGACGAGGACGAGGACGAGACGCCCCGCGACACCTGGGCGACGGTGCGCCGCCTGTGGAGCGAGGCCGCCGGCGACCATTGGCGTTTCTATATCGTGTTCGCGAGCATCGTGTTCTATGCCATCTTTAACACCGCGGCGCCGGCCTACAGCGCCCGCGTGATCGATGAACTGTGGGGGCACATGAAGGTGGCGTTTGCCAACAACACTACCTTCAGCATTACCTGGGAGAACTGCGGCAGGACCATCTTCATCTACTTTATGATCTGGACCGCCGCCGCCTCGTTCTACGCACTCCAGAGCTTTTTGATGTCGAGCGTTGCCGAGCGTCTCAACCTGCGTCTACGCAACCGCATCGCACAAAAGCTCAACCGTCTGCCGCTTGCCTTCTTTGACGCGCATCGTCCCGGTGAGGTCGTCAGCCGTGCGACCAACGACTTGGACAAGATGTCCGAGAGCATGCAGCGCGGATTGCTGCAGCTGCTTGTGTCGATCGGCACCGTGGTGGGCGCCGTGGGCGTGATGTTCGTGTTTAGCGTGCCGCTTACGCTAGTCTTTTTGTTCTTTACGGCGTTGTCGCTGCTGGTGACTAAGGTGGTTTCGCGCCGTACGCATGATGTGACGGGCGAGCGTCAGGAGTGGGTGTCCAAAATCACGAGCGCGGTCGAGGAAGGCTATTCGGGCCGTTTGGTGATTCGCGCATTCAACCGCGAGCGCCAGAGTTCTGCCGAGGTACACGAGGCCTCGGGCGAGCTGGCGCGTGTGAGCGCCAAGGCCGACTTTATGATTAACGCTGTGGGCCCCGCGGTTCGCTTTATCGGTCGTCTGGCGCAGATCGTGATCGCGCTTGTGGGCTGCAACATGCTGGTGGCCGGTCAGATGACCGTCGGCGTGTTCCAGGCGTTCTTCCAGTTTATCTACGAGGCGTCCGAACCCATGACGCAGCTGTCGTTCACTTTTAACTCGCTGCAGAGCGCGCTGGCGAGTGCGGAGCGCGTGTTCGACCTGCTTGATGAGCCCGAGATGGAGGCCGATCCGCTGCCGGACGAGGCCGCCAAGCTGCCGGGTCGCATTGAGGGCCGCGTCGCTTTTGAGCACGTGCGCTTTGGCTATGCGCCCGACAAGCCGCTCATGCGCGACGTGTCGTTTACCGCCGAGCCGGGCCAGAAGATTGCCGTGGTGGGAACCACGGGCGCAGGCAAGACGACGCTCATCAACCTGCTCATGCGCTTTTACGAGATCGACGGCGGCCGTATTACGCTTGACGGCGTGGATACGCGCCTCATGGACCGCGGCGAGCTACGGCAGCAGTTTGGCATGGTGCTACAGGACGCCTGGCTGTTCGACGGCACGATTGCCGAGAACATCGCCTACGGCTGCCCCGAGGCAACGCGCGAGGAGGTTGTTGCGGCCGCTCGCGCCGCCCAGGTCGACTTCTTTGTGCGCACCATGCCTCAGGGCTACGACACGCGCGTAGCCAACGATGCCGAAAGCATCAGCCAGGGCCAGCGTCAGCTGCTAACCATCGCACGCGTGCTGCTCAACAACCCGGCGATTCTCATCCTGGACGAGGCGACGTCGAGCGTGGATACGCGCACCGAGCTTGCCATCGGCCGCGCCATGGACGCGCTCATGCGCGGGCGCACGAGCTTTGTTATCGCGCACCGTCTGTCGACGATCGTGGATGCCGACCTGATCCTGGTCATGGATCACGGCAACATTATCGAGCAGGGCACGCACAAGGAGCTGCTGGCTGTCGAGGGCGCCTACGCCGACCTCTACCTGAGCCAGTTCGCATAATGTGACAAAGGGACAGTCCCTTTGTCGCATCAGGAATAAGGCGCGCCGGGGATGGATTCCCTGGCGCGCCTTTGCGTTGGCGTCAATGTTGTTGGTGACCGCCCGTTTCTAGCGCTCGTCCACGAGCTTGGCGACGAGGGCTTTGAGCTCGGCCACTTCTCGCTCGAGTTCCTTGACGCGGCGGGCATTCTCGGTGATACCCTGACGGTTGAGGGCACTCTGCTCGGCGGCATCGTCGGGCATATACTCGCGGTGCTGCTTGGCGTCGAAGCTTTCTTCGAACACGCGGCAGCCGTTGCGCTTGATGATGCGGCCGGGCACGCCCACGACGGTGCAGTTGTCGGGCACGTCTTTGACAACAACCGAGTTGCCGCCGATTTTGACGTTGTTGCCGATGCGGATGTTGCCGAGCACCTTGGCGCCCGTGCCCACGGTGACGTTGTTGCCCAGGGTGGGGTGGCGCTTGCCGGTCTCGTTACCGGTGCCGCCGAGCGTAACGCCCTGATAGAGCACGCAGTTGTCGCCCACAATGGTGGTCTCGCCGATAACGACGCCCATGGCGTGGTCGATAAAGAAGTGCTTGCCAATTTGCGCGGCGGGATGAATCTCGACGCCGGTGATGTGGCGGGTGATTTGCGAGAGCACGCGGGCGAGTGAGCGATGACCGTGCTCCCAGAGCCAGTGCTCGGGCACGTGGTTCCACTTGGCATGCAGACCGGGGTACGAAAGGAAAATGACCAGGCCGTTTTGCGCGGCGGGGTCCTGCGCCTGGACGGTCTTGATGTCCTCGCGAATGGTATTGATAAAGCTCACCGGCCGCCCTCCCTTAGCGCCATGGCAATGCGATTCAATAAAGTATAGCGATTCGCTAGGGATTAGGAAGAGCAATCTTGCTCGGCTTTGCGCGACAGGTGTCAATTATGCAAACTTGCTGGTAATGAAGTCACGCTTTTGTAAGGTCGTGTGCGTTGCCGCGTCACAACCGTATACTGGTCAACTTGGACGTGTCCGCGCCCACAACTGAGAGGTTTTACTTCATGGGTTTCATCAATTTTATCGCCGAGCTGCTTAAGGATCCGCGCACCGCGATCGCCAGCTGGATCGCCGCCGGCCCGCTTATGGCCTATGGCTGCGTGTTCCTGATCATCTTTATCGAGACGGGCGTGGTGTTCTTCCCGTTCCTTCCCGGCGATTCGCTGCTGTTTGCCTCGGGTTTCTTTGCCCACAACGGCGGCTTTAACATCGTGGCTCTGCTGGCCGTCGCATGGACGGCTGCCATCTTGGGCGATCAGTGCAACTTTATGATCGGCCATTTCTTTGGCCAAAAGATCATCGCCTCGGGCAAGGTGAAGGCCATGACGCCCGAGCGCATCAAAAAGTCCGAGGAATTCCTGGACAAATGGGGCCACCTGGCCATCTTCCTGGGTCGCTTCTTCCCGTTTATCCGCACCTTTGTGCCCTTCATCGCCGGCATGGGCGGCATGCATTGGCGCAACTTTGTCATCTTTAACGTGTTGGGCGGCATTACCTGGTCGACGGTCTTCACTCTGCTGGGCTACTTCTTTGGCGGCATCCCCTTTGTGCAGGAGCACTTTGAGCTGCTGATTATCGGCATCGTCGCCGTGTCGATCATCCCGACCGTGGTCGGTCTGGTTAAGGCTAAGCTGGGCAAAAAGAACGCGTAGCTCGAGCCAGCGCGCAAACCGTGCCGTTGAGGCCCGTCACCCTTTACGGTGGCGGGCCTTTCTGCTTCGGTCAAATGAAAATACTTTACTTAGTTAAAGAAAAGCGTTTTATCAGACGCGTACGGGGAGTACAATCTCGTGCATGCGAATCGACGTGCCATCGGCTTTGATGCCGTTCGCGTGTCCCGTCCGGCTCTACGCTCCGGGCGTGCGACGTTGCGACGCGGTCGGCTTCGGTCTTTGCGTGCGGGTTCGCGAGTATGCAACTGTGTATGTAAGGAGCGACATATGACTGTCGAGAAGAAGGATATCGATTGGGGCAGCCTCGGCTTTGGCTACATGAAGACCGATTACAGCTACGAGGCTCATTGGAAGGATGGCGAGTGGGACGAGGGCGGCCTGACCACCGACCACACCCTGCATGTTTCCGAGTGCGGCGGAATCTTCCATTACTGCCAGGAGGTCTTTGAGGGCCTGAAGGCCTACACCGCCGAAGACGGCAGCATCGTCTGCTTCCGTCCCGACATGAACGCTGAGCGTATGTATAACTCTGCCCAGCGCCTCGAGATGCCCCCGTTCCCCAAGGACAAGTTTGTTGAGGCCGTCAAGCAGGTCGTTTCTGCCAACGCCGCCTGGGTTCCGCCTTTCGGCTCCGGTGCGACCCTGTACGTGCGTCCGTTTATGATCGGCTCTGGTGACGTGATCGGCGTGGCTCCCGCTCCTGAGTACACGTTCCGCATTCTCGTGACCCCGGTCGGTCCGTACTTTAAGGGTGGCCTTAAGCCCGTTAAGCTGCGCGTTTCCGAGTATGACCGCGCCGCGCCGCACGGTACCGGCAACATCAAGGCCGGCCTTAACTACGCCATGTCCCTCAAGCCCACGATGGAGGCTCACCGCGAGGGCTATGCCGAGAACCTGTATCTCGACTCCGAGTCTCGCACCTATGTCGAGGAGACCGGCGGCGCGAACGTCCTGTTCGTGAAGGAGGATGGTACCCTCGTCGTTCCGCAGTCGCACACCGACTCCATCCTGCCCTCCATCACCCGTCGTTCGCTTGTTCAGGTTGCCGAGGACCTGGGTATGACCGTCGACCAGCGTCCCGTCGAGTGGGCCGAGGTCAAGGCCGGCACCTTCGTTGAGTGCGGTCTGTGCGGCACCGCTGCCGTCATTTCCCCGGTGGGCGAGATCGACAACAAGGTCTATGGTGCCGATGAGACCGTGACCTTCCCGGCTGGCTACACCGAGATCGGCCCCGTGATGAAGAAGCTCCGCGAGACCCTGACTGGTATCCAGTCCGGTGCTGTCGAGGATAAGCACAACTGGGTTTACACCGTCGCGTAATTTGTCTTACCTGTCCGGGCGGAGAGCAAGTTCCCTCCCGGCGCGTCCTCGGACATGCAAGAACCTCCGCTGCGCACTACGTGCGGCGGAGGTTCTTTCGTCCTGCGGAATGCGCCGGAAAGGAAGGTCGCCCTCGGGCCTGCGTTGCCTCGGCGCTGCCGTTACGAGCAATATAGATCTGATTAAAGATGGTGCGCGGCCTTTTGGCCGCGCGTTGTGCGTGGATAAGAAAAGGGCCCAAGGTTTGTGCCTTGGGCCCCAAAGGGTTGATGAACTGGCTTAAGACTCGGCCGTGATTGTTAGAACTTGACGGTCGGTGCCTGGCGGGCTGCTTCGGCGGCCTCGAAGCCCTGGCGCTCCTTAAACTGGAAGATGCCGGCAAAGATGACAGCCGGGAACGTCTGGATGGCGTTGTTGTAGCTGAGCACGCAGTCGTTGTAGCTCTGGCGTGCATAGCTAATCTTGTTCTCGGTATCCTCGAGCGATGCCTGCAGCTGCGTAAAGTTGGTGTTTGCCTTCAGATCGGGGTAGGCCTCGGCCACGGCGAAGAGCTGGCGTAGCGCACCGGTCAGCACGTTGTCGGCCTCCATCTTGGCCTCGGGCGTGGTGGCCTTGACGGCGGTGTTACGCGCGCTGATCACGGCGGAGAGCGTCTCTTGCTCGTGCTTGGCGTAGCCCTTGACGGTCTCGACCAGGTTGGGGATCAGGTCGTTGCGGCGCTGCAGCTGCGTATCGATGTTCTGCCAGGCGTTATCGATGCGGTTACGCTTGGTGACCATGTTGTTGTAGATGCCGGCGATGGCGCAGACAATCACAATGACAACAACGATGCCGATGATGACGGTAATCATGATGTCTCCGTTTCGAATGGCCGCGGCGGCATGCGCCAGCTGCCGTTGGTATAACGCTACTAGTATACCCGCAACGTTTTGCCGTGCCGAACTTTCCGGTAAGCGTTATGTTTTCGGCGGGGTCGGCACCGGGGTAAAACGCGCGAGGTACAGGTGTAAGATATGCGACAGATTGACGAGTGTTGTCTTTGCCCTGAGGATGGCGATACCAGTGGACCTTCGCATTAAGAAAACCTACCGTGCCCTGTTCGATGCTTTCACCGAGCTTCTCGAGGAGCATCGTTTTGAGGACCTGACGGTTGCCATGCTGTGCGACCGCGCCATGATTCGCCGCACGACGTTCTACAAGCACTTTCGCGACAAGAACGACTACTTTGCCTTTTATATCGATGAGCTCATGTCCGGCTTGCCGCAAAAACAGCCCGATGAGGCCGGCACAGTGTCTGCCGAGGACGTGCGCGCGCTTCGGCACGCGATTTTGGACGATGCCATGGACCTGATTCTGGCCCATGAGCAGCTCATGGACAACATTTTGGCGAGCAGCATGTCGGGAATGCTGACCAACGTTATTTGCGACCGCATTGCCCGCTCCATCCGCGAGCGTGTGATGAACGTGCTTGCCGAGGATGCCCTGGCCCCCGTGTCACTCGAGACGACGTCTGAGTTTGTCGCCGGCGGTATTATTCGACTTTTCACGATATGGTGGGAATCGGGCCACGATCTTGAGCGTCGACCCGAGATGGCCGACGTGGTCGATGCGCTGTTTGAGCGGACCATGACACCGGTGCATCACTAAAAGTGGCGGAGAGAGGGGGATTCGAACCCCCGGAACGCTCTCGCGCTCAACGGTTTTCAAGACCGCCGCATTCAACCGCTCTGCCATCTCTCCGTGAGTCGTAATGATAGCATCGTTTTGAATTTGCAACAGGGAAGGCGAACGATGACGATCACCGAAATCGACGAGAAGTTCATGCGCGAGGCGTTGGCGGAGGCGCGAGCCGCCGCGGCGGTGGGCGAGGTGCCCATCGGAGCCGTAGTGGTGCGCGACGGCGAGATCGTCGCGAGGGCGCATAATCGTCGCGAGCTCGATCAGGACCCTTCGGCGCATGCAGAGTTCGCGGCCCTGTGCGCCGCTGCCCAGGCGCTTGGCCGCTGGCGCCTTTCCGACTGTACGGTCTACGTGACGCTCGAACCCTGCTGCATGTGCGCGGGGCTTATGGTCAACGCGCGCGTGGGGCGCTGCGTGTATGGCGCGAGCGACGCCAAGGCGGGTGCGTTGGGATCCCTATACGATTTGAATGCCGATTCGCGCCTGAATCATCGGTTTAACGTGACGGCTGGCGTGCTGGCAGACGAGTGTCGTGAGGTGTTGAGCAACTATTTTGCCGGTTTGCGCGGTGCGGATGGCGTCGGTTGCGGCTGCGGTGCGAACCTTGAGGCGCATGTCGCCCACGCCGAGGCCCTTGCTGACGGCGAGGATCTTGCCGGCGAGACGCTCGACTTTGGTCCCGTGCAGCGCCGGCCTCGCCGTGTGCTGTTGGCGATTGATTCCTTTAAGGGCAGCGTGTCGAGTGCGCAGGCGGAGGCGGCGGTTGCCGAAGGCGTGCGCCGCGTTTGGCCCGATGCCGAGGTGTGCACATTGCCGCTGGCAGATGGCGGCGAGGGAACGCTCGACGCCGTTGCCGCCTGCGGTGGCGAGCTTGTGACCTGCGAGGTTGCAGGTCCCTTGGGCGAGCGTGTGCCTGCCCGGATGCTGGTTGATGTCGAGCGCGAGTCCGCGGTCATCGAGATGGCCGAGGCGGCCGGCATTGGGTATTCGCCTTGCACGGAGTCGTCGGCGCTTGCGGCTTCGACCTATGGCGTGGGCGAGCTGATGCTCCGTGCGGTTCGTGCCGGGGCAAAGACTATCTATATTGGCTTGGGCGGCAGCGCCACCAACGATGGTGGCGCCGGCATGCTGCAGGCGCTGGGCGCGCGTGTGGTCGATGATCGGGGCTGCGATATCGCCCCCGGTCTTGCCGGCCTTGAGCAGGTGGCGAGCGTTGATTTGGCGCCAGCGCTTCAGGCTTTGGATGACGCTCGTATCGTTGTGCTTTCGGATGTCGAGAATCCGCTCGTGGGGCGTCGGGGCGCATTGGCGGTGTTTGGCGGGCAGAAAGGCTTGTCGACGGGTGACGCCGAGGCGCTGAGCAGGTGCGACAGCTGGATGGTCGGCTACGGTCGTCTGCTCGATACGGCAATTGTCGAGGCTCGGGCCCAGGGGTTGTTGCGCACACCCGAGGGCGCACGGACATTTGGCTCGGTGCTCGGCGTGCCCGGAGCGGGCGCTGCCGGTGGCTTGGGCGCGGCGTTACTGGCGCTCGGTGCGGAGCTATGCTCGGGCGTGGAGACGGTGCTCGATCTGATTGGGTTTGACGAGCGTGTACGCGATGTCGACCTGGTCATTACAGGCGAGGGCAATATGGATGAGCAGTCCGCCGCCGGCAAGGCGCCGGTGGGTGTGGCTTGTCGTGCGAAGCGATATGGCAAACCGGTGGTCGCCGTCGTGGGCGGTCGTGCCGACAGCCTGGATGCGGTGTATGGGCAGGGCGTCGACTTGGTGCTTCCGATCTGTCGCAAGCCCATGGACCTGGAGCGGGCACTCGATCCGCAAGAAGCCGCAACCAACCTCATCTGCGCCGGCGAAGCAGCCGCTCGATCCTACGACCTCGCCCGCCTCTAAGGCCTATCTCCCTATAAGTTGCGGTGGAATACGGAGTGTTTTTGCCTTTAAGGGACCAATTCAGTCCGTATTCCACCGCAACTTCGAGAATGGCCATTCGAGGTTGGCTGCCTTGGGTCTTGGGTCGGACAGTTTGCCACGAAATGCGGCCATCTACTACGTTAAACCGGCCACCTTCGACCATCCCGGAATTTGCAAAACAAAACCGCAGGTAGAAAGCTTGCCGATTTTCGAAAAAGTCGGCTATGGTCGACCCCTGTGACCAAAACGTAGTAGATAGGCCCTTTTCGTGGCACAGCACCAGATCAGTCTATTTAGTACGGGGCTTCCTTGACTACTTTCGCCACCCTGATGCCCCACCAGTCAAAAAGTAGTCAAAAGCCCCGTCCCAAATTAGCTACCTTGCTCTGGCGGGCGGGAGCAGGTAAGATATACCGAGCGCCTAGCGCGTTCGATGGGTTCGGATGACGACATGTTCCGAATCTGGTCAGGTCCGGAAGGAAGCAGCCATAAGGAGCCTCTGTCGGGCATCCGAATCCATCGAGTGCGCAGGCTTTCTTTTTGCGCGGTTTTACCAAACCGCGCAATGCTCGACGCTGCGCGCCACCCAGAGCGGCAATTTGTCATTCAAAAGGCAAGGCATGACCAGAAGGTCTATGCCTTGCCTTTTTCATGCCAACTTGTTCGCTCTGGGTGGCGCTCGCTGGCTTTGCCAAAACGTCGATGGCTACGTGCTTCAAGAGGCGATGAAGTGTTTGGTGTCTCGCTGGTCCTCGGCTTCGCCTGCGGGATCGCTCGACTACCAAACGCCCTGCCGGCACTCGCGGGTAGCCGACCAAAACCGCCTGAAGGGTCACATTTATCTGATAATTGAATCCCTGGTGTTATGTCGCTCGCTGGCTGCGCCAAAACTGTGACGTTTTTTACCACCGCTCAAGACTCTTCTGTAACGAGTTGCTTACGCATCTTCAGGGTTCGCCGTACTATCATGAATCAGATTGAAGAGAGATGATGATAGGGAGCGCCTTTTTATGATTGAGCTGCTCAGGCGTTTTGGTGGTAAGTTTCGCCGGTATATGGTGATTGGCCCAGCGTGCAAGCTGATCGAAGTGATCTTTGACCTGCTTACGCCGCTGGTGATTGCCCAGATGATCGATAAGGGCATCGGCGCACACGATGTGAACGCCGTCGTCCGTTACGGCGTGGTGCTCGCCGCCATGGCTGTGATCGGCATCTCGTTTACGCTCGTCTGCCAAAAGATGGCGGCGCTTACCTCGCAGGGCATGGGTACCGACATTCGCGGCGCACTCTACAAGCACATCAACAAGCTGAGCTATGCTGAGCTCGATCGCTTTGGCACGCCGTCGCTCATCACGCGCATTACCAACGACGTCAACCAGGTGCAGCTCGCCGTGGCGCTGGGCGTGCGTATGCTCATCCGCTGGCCTTTCCTGGCGGTGGGCTCCATGGTCGCGGCCCTTGCCATCGACCTTAAGCTCGGCATGATCTTTTTGATTTGCACGCCCGCCATCGGCCTGGTGTTTTGGTTTGTCATGGCGCGCTGCATTCCGTACTACAAACAGCTGCAGGCAAAGCTCGACCGCATCGCGCTCATTTGCCGTGAGGGTCTTTCGGGCGCCCGCGTGGTTCGCGCCTTCGTGCGCGAGGACCATGAGCGCGAGCGCTTTGCCCATGCTGCCGACGATCAGGCGCATGTCGCCATCGCGGTGGGTAAGCTCTCGTCGATCCTTAATCCCGTCACGTTTTTGGTGATGAACCTGGGCGTGTGCGCCATCCTGTGGGTGGGTGGCATCCAGGTCAACGTGGGTGAGCTCACGCAGGGTCAGGTCATGGCGTTTGTGAACTACATGACGCAGACCCTGACCTCCATCGTGTACGTCGCCAACCTGGTTGTGGTCTTTACCAAGGCGAGCGCCAGTGCGTCGCGTATCAACGAGGTGCTCAATTGTGAGCCGAGCATCACCGATTCGGGCAACCAGCCGATTGCGCTGCCCGAGCCGAGCGAGCTGACAAGTGGTGCCACTCCCGTTTTTGCGCTGAGCTTTGACCATGCGAGTTTTTCGTTTGGCGCGGGCGCTGCCAACGCCGTTGACGATGTGACCCTGGAACTGCCGCTGGGCAAGACGCTTGGCATTATCGGCGGTACGGGCAGCGGTAAGTCTACGCTCGTCTCGCTTATCCAGCGCCTGTACGATGCGGGCACCGGCAGTGTGGGCGTGATGGGCGCCGACGTGCGCGCCTGGCCGCTCGATCAGCTGCGCCATGTTGTCGCGACTGTTCCGCAGCGCGCGTCGCTCGTGAGCGGCACGATCCGCAGTAACCTAACCTGGCGCGACGAGTCGGCGACCGACGAGGAGCTTTGGGCGGCGCTCGATATGGCGCAGGCTAGCGAGTTCGTGCGCAACAAGCCGCAGGGGCTCGACGCCCCGGTCGAGGCGGGCGGCAAGAACTTTAGCGGTGGCCAGCGCCAGCGCCTGACCATTGCGCGCGCTCTGGTGGGCTCGCCGCAAATCCTGATTATGGATGACTCCGCCTCGGCGCTCGACTTTAAGACCGACGCGGCGCTTCGCCACGCCATCCGCGAGCGCAGCGTACGCGGTGCCGCCGCGGGCGGGCTCCCACTGACCACGGTGATCGTGAGCCAGCGCGTCTCGACCGTGCGCGATGCCGACATGATCTGCGTGCTCGACCACGGCTCGGTCGCGGGCCTGGGCACGCACGACGAGCTGTACGCAAACTGCCAGCTCTATCGCGAGATTTGCCAGTCGCAGCTTCGTCGCGAGGAGCTCGAGGGTCAGCAGGGGAGCGCGGCGCCCGCGTCCGTCCCAAGTCCCGCGTCCGCCCCGGCTGCCCCGGCATCCACTTGCGCAAAGGAGGGCTGCTAAATGAATCCGTATACTTCTTCCGGTTCGGTCGCCACGATGACGGCCAACGTGTCCGGCAACGATAACCTCAACGACTTGGGTGACGGCCCGCGTCAGCCCGGCGACCCCGAGCGCTACCCCGTGGGCGCGGTAACTCGCCGCCTGCTGGGCTACGTCCGCCCGCATCGCATTTCGTTTACGGCGTCGTTTGTGAGCGCCGCCATCTCGGTGATCTTGCAGCTCTATACGCCCATCCTCATCGGCAAGGGCATCGACCTCATCGTTGCCGCCGGGCAGGTGGACTTTGACGCGCTGCTGCCGCTCGTCACCAAGCTCGCGCTCATCGTGGTGGGGGCCGCGTCCTTCCAGTGGCTGCAGGGCTATTGCGTCAACCGCCTGTCCTACGAAACGGTGCGCGACATGCGCGTGGAGGCGAGCGACAAGCTCAGCCGTATGCCGCTCAGCTTTATCGACAGTCACGCCCACGGCGACCTTATGAGCCGCGTGGTCAACGACGTCGATCAGGTGGGCGACGGTCTGCTGCAGGGCTTCACGCAGCTCTTTACCGGTGTCATCACCATCGTGGGCACGCTTGCGTTTATGCTCTCCATCAACCTGACCATGACGCTTGTGGTGGTACTCGTCACGCCGCTTTCCATCTTTGCGGCCGGTGCCATCGCCAAGCTCTCCAACAAGAGCTTTACGGCCCAACAGCGCATCCAGGGCCAGCTCGGTGGCCATATCGAGGAGTACGTGGGCGAGCAAAAGCTCGTGGACGCGTTTGCCTACGGCCCGAGCGCTCAGCAGCGCTTCGATGCCCTCAACGCCGAGCTTTATACGGCAGGCGAGCGCGCGCAGTTTATGGGTTCGCTTTCCAACCCCGGTACGCGCTTTATCAACAACATCATCTACGCGGTGGTTGCCGTCATCGGCTGCGTGGGCGTGATCACGGGCGTGCCGGCGGCGCTTACGGTGGGCGGCGTACAGATCTTCCTGTCCTACGCCAACCAGTACACTAAGCCGTTCAACGAGGTCACCAACGTCATTACACAAATCCAGACGGCGTATGCCTCGGCGCGCCGCATGTTTGCGCTGCTCGACGCCCGCGAGCAAGAGCCCGATGTGTCAGATGCCGTGGAGCTCGCTGTCCCGCAGGGCGAGGTGACCTTTGAGCATGTGGACTTTAGCTACGTGCCCGACCGCAAGCTGCTGCAGGATATCTGCATCGAGGCCAAGCCCGGCATGCGCTTTGCCCTCGTCGGTCCCACGGGCTGTGGCAAGACGACGCTCATCAACCTGCTGCTGCGTTTTTACGATATCGATGCCGGACGCATCATGGTCGATGGCAAGTCCTCGCGAGATTACACGCGCGAAAGCCTGCGCCGTGCCTTTGGCATGGTGCTGCAAGATACCTGGCTGTTCGAGGGCACGGTGGCGGAAAACATTGCCTACGGTTGTCCCGATGCCACGCGCGAGCAGGTCATCGAGGCTGCCAAGCGCGCGCACGCGCACAAGTTTATCGTGCAGCTGCCGGGCGGCTACGATACGGTGATCGGCGAGGACGGCGGCACGTTTAGCCAAGGTCAAAAACAGCTGCTGTGCATCGCGCGCGTCATGCTCACCGATCCGGCGATTCTGCTGCTGGACGAGGCAACGTCGAGCATCGATACGCGTACCGAGCTGCAGGTGCAGGCGGCATTCGACGAGCTCATGGCTGGCCGCACGAGCTTTGTCGTGGCGCACCGCCTGTCGACGATTCGCAACGCCGATTGCATCCTGGTAATGCGCGATGGCGAGATTATCGAGCGCGGCACGCACGACGAGCTGCTGGCGGCAGACGGTTTCTATGCCGAGCTTTATCGTAGCCAGTTTGCCCAGTAGGGCCCAGTAGGGGCTGCCGATTAGCGGCAGATGGTTTACATCTGCGTCGATAGTACTAAGATATGCTTTTAACAAATTGCATTAATGGCTCGAGTTTCGGGGGAAACGAGGCAACGTGACTATGACATGCTCTATGGTGGTTAACAGCAAGAGCGGTAATACCAGGATGGTTTCGGGGGCGATCAAGCGCGCCCTGCAGGCTGCAGGCGTCGAGTTTATCCATGCCGCCGCGCTGAGCGATGATGCAGATCCGGAGCAGGTCGCGCACGAGGCAGAGGGTGCCTGTGCTGCCGATACGGTGCTTGTTGGTTTTTGGTGCGACAAGGGTGCCTGCACGCCCTCGGTGGCGGCGCTGCTTTCCGCCCTGCACGGCAAGCGCATCTTCTTGTTTGGCACCTGCGGCTTCGGTGCCGACCAGAGCTATTTTCAGCAGATTATCGATCGCGTGTCGTCCAATTTGGCCGAGGATGCCGAGCTTGCGGGCTGGGCGATGTGCCAGGGCAAGATGGGCCCCGCGGTCAAGCAGCGCTACGAGGCAATGCTCGAGCAAGATCCCGACAATGCTCGCTTCAAGATGCTGCTCGACAACTGGGTTGCCGCAAAGGACCACCCCACCAAGGAGGACCTGGACAACATGGCCGCAGCCGCCAAGAAGGCCGTGCTGGGCGAGTAGGCGTGTCGCCTCGCGCTCGAGATAATACAAACGTGAAAGCCTCGAAATTCTCGAGGCTTTTTTCTTGACTCAAAGCTGCTCCGTAGCGAGCGCTGCTTCTTATCAGCTCACTCAACCCGCAACAGGTGAGGGGCGGCGGCAGGCGGAAGCACGGGAAAGGTTCATCGCGAGTTCCGCACGAGCCGGAGAGCACTTAATGTGCTCTCCGTGCGAGCAGGACTGTCCGAGCAGGGAACCTTACGTTTCGCGCCGCCGGGCAGACGAACCAGTTAAGACGTGTCGCTATTTGATCTTGGTCGTACCCGGCGCCAGGTTGGGGTCGGTCTCGTTGGCCTCGGTCTGGAAGTGCTCGGTGTAGACGTTCTTGCCGTCGCGGAACATCTCGTAATACTGCATCTTGGCGTAATCCTCGCGCGCCTTGGTGGCGGCTGCGGCAGCGACGTCGTCACCGGTGACGTTGGAGGAGAGCGCCCAGCGCAGGCTGGCGTCCTCGTAGCCCACGGAGTTGATGGCGGGCAGCGACTCGCGCAGCGTCATATGCGCCTTCTGGTAGTCGGTCAGCGGTGCGCCGATCAGCTGCATCAGCTGCGTGGACAGGTAGTTGGTGGACAAGTCGTCGACCTCGCTCGTCTGGTCGCAGCCGGCAACGTCGTAGTTAGCCCAAATGATGTAGTCGGTCTGCCACAAGCGCTCCTGGTGGGTGGCGTCGTCCTCGTCGGTAAACCACTTGTCATTGAACTTGGACGGGAAGAACGGCTGGTGATCGCCCCAGAAAACCACGACCACCTTGCGGTCGAGCTTGCTCAAGGCGTTGAGGAAGTAGCGCAGTGCCTGGTCGGACTGCTCGATGCACGAGACGTACTCGTCGACATCGGAGAGCGTGCCGTCCTCGACGGTCTTGGCGTCCAGGTCGGTCGTGTCGATGTTCAGGTGCATCTGCTTGTCGGCCGGCAGCAGGCCCGTGTCGTAGCCCGAGTGGTTCTGCATGGTCACGTCGAAGATAAACTGAGGATCGGCGTTCTGGTCGAGCAGCTCAAGAATCTTGTCGTAGGTCGCCTGGTCGGTCACCATGCCGCGCAGGGTATCGGCACCCTGGAAATCGTTGATGGACAGGAACTGGTCAAAGCCAAAGTCCTTGTAGACGTTCTCGCGGTTCCAGTTGGTGGCGTGGTTGGGGTGCATGGCCGTGGTGGAATATCCGAGCGACTTGAACTGCTCTGCCAGGTTCCCGGTCGTTTCCATGTTGTAGATGGTGTAGGGGTACACGCCCGAGCCCAGGTTGGCCATGGAGTTGCCGGTCATAAACTCAAACTCGGTATTGGCCGTGCCGCCGCCGTAGGCGCTCACGTAGAGCTTGCCGCGGCTGAGGCAGTTGGACAGGCTCTTAAAGTACTGCGGACCCTCGTAGCCGGCGCGCATATTCTGGTAGATGGATAGGTCCGAGAAGGTCTCGTTCATGATGGCGATGACCGTGGGCTTCTCGCTGTCGAATTGCTCCTCTGCGGCGGCGCGCTCGTCGCTCTTGGCCGCGTCGGACTTGTCGTAGGCCTTGGCGTACTTTTTGAGCGTGGCCTTGGCGTCATCGACAGAATAGTCGGCGGGTTTGGGCGGCTTGATGGACTGTGCTGCACTAATAAAGGCAGGCAGATAGCCCTCGCGCCAGTAGCTCTCGAGCGGGCGCCAGGTGTAGACGGTGATGCCGAGGGTGTTGTAGTAGTCGATGAGCGTGACATGCGCGGTCACGCCGCCCAGGCACAGCACCGCCACGAGCAGGTTGGTGAGCAGCATGCGCTTGGCATTGACGGCGCCCTTCTGGCGATGCGGCGCCACGATGCCGGCGTACTCGCATAGCAGCATGGCAATGGCGGTAAAGCCCATGGACAGCACACAGAACAGCGAGATGGAGAAGGTGTAGCCGTTGCCGGCGACCGCGGCGGCGGTGGAGATGGCCGAAAGGTCGCCCGGCTGGATGGGCATGGATTTAAACGTGATGACGAAGAACTCGGCAATGCCCAGGATAAAGAGGGCAAAGGCCAGGACGGCGGGAGCCGCGCCGTGGCGCTGGAACAGGAAGAACAGGCCGGTCATGAGCACGGTGATAATGGCCCATTCGAGCAGGATGCACAGGGGATAGACCCAGGTAAAGTCGTGGTTGGACGAGACCTCCATGCCCAGCAGCGCAAAGACGCCGGCTAGTAGCAGGCACAGGACGGCGGCGACGAGCGGTTTGCCCACAAAGGCGCCGCGCAGGCGGGCGAGCTTGCCGGTGGGGGCGGGGGCGTCGGGCTCGGCGAACGCAAAGACGCGCGGGGCGATGCGGTCGCGGGCGATGCTGGCCCAAGCGCATCCGGTGAGGATGGCGTTGGTCAGGATGAGCATCACAAAGGCGAGCGGCTCGTTTTGGGCGACGAGGCCCACGGCGCCCCAAATGGTCAAAAAGACCTGGAACAGACCGAAGGCGACGCTCCAGGCGATGGCGCTCTTGGCAATGGTGCCCGATTGCGCCTTGACGGTCTTGGTCTCACGTAAAACAAAGTGGACGGTCGCCGCAAGACCGACGAGCGAGATGGCGGCAGCGAACATGCTGAGACTCCTCACAAACTTAAAACCTACGAAAGCGGGGGTTTACCCGATTGTTACCAAGATATGCGCTGCAATTGGTGGCTGCGCACAACAACCAGCCATATTAACGCGCACGTGTGGCGGTGTGGCGCAATGTAGTGGCGACCTGCGCGATAATGGACGGGAATTACACGGAAACGTAAAGGCTTCTTAAAGAAATGGCGAGGGTAGGGCGATGAGCGAGCAGGTTTGCAAGGCGGACGTGGGCGGCGGCGGAGCTGCGGGCGTGGATGCTGGCGGTTATCCGGTCGAGGCCACGGGCAACGCGGTGCTGGACACGTTGGAGCACCGTTCCTCCACGCGCGCCTTTGCGCGCAATGACGATGACCGTCCCGTGGCGGTGACCGACGAGCAGCGGGCGGCGATTCTGCATGCGGCGAGCCGTGCACCGTCGGCGGGCGCCATGATGATGTATTCCATCGTGAGCATTCGCGAGCAGGCTACGCTCGATCGTCTTGCCGACCTGTGCGACCACCAGCCCATGATCGCCAAGGCGCCCTGGGCACTTATATTTGTGGTCGACTATGCCAAGTGGATCGATCTGTTTGAGCACGTGGGCTGCTTTGAGCCCGAGTTTTTCGAGCGCACGGGCAAGGCACCCCGCCGCGCGCCGGGTTTGGGCGACTTTGCCATCGCGGCGCAGGATGCCGTGATCGCCGCTCAAAACGCCGTGGTCGCCGCCGAATCTCTGGGGCTGGGGAGCTGCTATATCGGCGATATCGTCGAGAACGCCGAGGAAGTTGCCGCGCTGCTGGACCTGCCTGCCTATACCATGCCGCTGTCGATGCTCATCATCGGCACGCCCCGCAAGGAGCGCCCGGCAATCGCGCATCCCGTGGTGAACCTGGTGCACGAGGAGCGTTATTGTCGCGCCGACGCCGCGACGATGGATGCGCAGGTGGCCGAGATGGACGCGATGTTTCGCCCGCATGCCCGCGAGGTGGGCGAGCGCGTCATCGATATTTACACCCGCAAGCACACGAGCCCCTTTATGGCCGAGATGAGCCGCTCCATGGAGTGGTGGTTCAAAAACTGGCTCGGAAAATGACGAATGTGACAAAGGGGGCGTCCCTTTGTCACATTCCATATCGCCGCGGTGGCCTAAAGGCCGCATAAATGTTTATCTAGCTGGGAAAACGGTGCCATTAAAATATGGGCTGATTACATATAATCCCGTCGAACGTTAAAGTTGGGAGGAAACCGGCTTATGAATCAAAAGGCCAAGGAGGCAGCTTCGCACGCTGCGATTCCTGTGAGTATCTCGGCGATGCTCGTCACGCTGGGCGTGGTGTATGGCGATATCGGCACCAGCCCCATGTATGTAACCAAGGCGCTCGTTGCCGGCAACGGCGGCATCGGAAGCGTCACGCAGGAGTTCGTGCTCGGCGCGCTCTCCCTTGTCGTGTGGACGGTCACACTGCTGACGACCGTCAAGTACGTGCTGATCTCGCTGCGCGCCGACAACCACGGCGAGGGCGGCATCTTTGCCTTGTACAGCCTGGTCAAGCGCTGCGGCAAGTGGCTCATCATCCCCGCCATGCTGGGCGGCGCGGCGCTGCTCGCCGACGGCATCCTGACGCCTGCCGTTACCGTCACCACGGCCATCGAGGGCCTGCGCACCATCCCGGCGGTCCATGCCGTGCTCGGTGACGACCAGGGTCGTGTCGTCGCCATCACGCTTGCCATCATCATCGCGCTCTTCTTGGTGCAGCGCATCGGCACGGCCAAGATCGGTCACGCCTTCGGCCCCATCATGACGCTGTGGTTTTTGTTCCTGGGCGGCACGGGCCTGTTCTTTGTCTGCCAGTATCCCGCGGTGCTGCTGTGCCTCAACCCGTTGCGTGGCATCGCTTTCCTGCTGAGCCCCAACAACCATGCGGGCATCATGATTTTGGGCAGCTGCTTCCTCGCTACCACCGGTGCCGAGGCGCTCTATTCCGACATGGGCCATGTGGGCCGCGGCAACATCTATGCCACCTGGCCGTTCGTTAAGTGCTGCCTGCTGCTGTCCTACATGGGCCAGGGCGCGTGGCTTATCAACAACGCCGGCAACCCGGAGCTCATGGGTATCGCCGACCTCAACCCCTTCTACCAGATGCTCGCCCCGGGCCTGCGTCCCTTTGCCGTCGGCCTTTCCACCGTCGCGGCCATCATTGCCTCGCAGGCGCTCATCACCGGCGCATTCTCGCTGGTGTCCGAGGCCAGCCGCCTGGACCTCATGCCGCATATGCAGGTCTTCTATCCTGCCGAGACCAAGGGCCAGCTCTACATCCCCATGGTCAACAACGTCATGCTCGTGGGCTGCGTCGTCGTGGTGCTGCTGTTCCAGAACTCGGCGCACATGGAGGCCGCGTACGGCCTGGCCATTACCCTGACCATGATGTGCACGACAATGCTGCTCTTCTTCTATCTGCACGTGGAGCGCAATCTCAAGGTCGCGCCGTGGATCTTTGCCGCCTTCTTCCTTTTGCTCGAGGGCTTCTTCTTTGTGAGCTCGCTCACCAAGTTCTTCCACGGTGGCTACTTCACCATCCTCATGGCTGCACTCATCATGGGCATCATGGTGTGCTGGTACAACGGTACGGCGGTCGAGCAACGTCAGTTTACGCTGCTGCCGCTGCGCAGCTATCTGCCGCAGCTCAAACGCCTGCGCGACGACGATCGCTACGAGCTCATGAGCGACAACATCGTGTACCTGACCAAGGACACCAACACCGACTATATCGACCGCGATATCGTCTACTCGATTTTGGATAAGCACCCCAAGCGCGCTCGTGCCTGGTGGTTCGTGAATGTCGAGACCATGGAGGAGCCGCATACCTTTGCCTACTCGGTCGAGACGTTCGGCACCGACTACGTGTTCCGCGTGCATCTGTATCTGGGCTACAAGATCAACCAGCGCGTCAATGCCTATCTGCGTCAGGTTGTTCAGGATCTGGCTGCCAGCGGCGAGCTGCCGGCGCAGACGCATGACTACTCGGTCTACAAGGACCCGGGCAACATCGGTACGTTTAAGTTCGTCATGATCCGCAAGCTGCTGGCGCCCGAAAGCGACGTGGAGCCCAGCGAGCGTACGGCCATCACGCTCAAGTACATCATCCGCCGCGCCGCCGGCACGCCTGCGCGCTGGTACGGCCTGGAGAACTCCAACGTGAGCTTTGAGTACGTGCCGCTGTTCACCAAGTTTAAGGCCGTGAGCAAGATGCAGCGCCTGGCTCCCGACGAGCGTCCGTAGTCGACGTCTGCTGTTTGTCTAGCGACCGCAGGCTGCAAAGGCTATACACTTGAAACCACCACAAGGAGGCCACCACCGCAAAGGTGCCAGTCCCCTTTGTGGTGGTTTTTGTTTTTGAGAGAGGGGCGGGGCGCTGATGGACGTCCG
>CATYVH010000008.1 GCA_958413765.1 uncultured Collinsella sp. | reverse complement strand
CGCATAAAGAAAGCCTCCCATTTCTCATGTCCAAGAAATGGGAGGCAGTTCACACCAATCGCGGGGCTATTTCTTTGCACTATGGGTAGCTAATTATCAGGCCAGGTTTCCTTATGAATTGCGGTGAAATAAGGACAGTTTGGCAGGTAGAAGCCGCTATTCAATCCCTATTTCACCGTACATTAGTAGTTAGTTGTGGATCAGGCGGGCGCAGAAGTGGCCGTCGTAGGAGTCGGCGTTTACCGGCACGCTTTGGAAAAGTCCTCGGTCGTTTTGACGGACAGCCACCAACCTCTTGGACTGCGCGAAATCGGGCAGTTGCAGAATCTGTGCCTCGGAAAGCGGGGCCACGGTAAAGCCGTCGCCCTCGGGAGAAGCCAGGAAAGCATCCACGACCTGCGTGTTCTCTTCATCAAAAACCGAGCAGGTGGCATAGATAAGCTCACCGCCGGCAGCCACGCGCGCGGCTGCTTCCTTGAGCATCGTCAACTGCAGACGGGGAAGCTCGGTCGTAACGTCGTTCTCGGCCAGACGCCATGGAATCTCGGGATGACGGCGCATGGTGCCGGTGCCAGAGCACGGCGCATCGATAAACACCGTGTCGAACAGGGCAGGCTCGCCAAGCATCGCGTCAAAGGACGTGAGCACCTCATTGAGCTCGCAGGCATCGCCCGATACCGTACGAACACCCGAGATACCCGCCTTGTGCAGGCGCGCGAGATTCTGATCGCACTTACGATCGTGCAGATCGAGCGCAGTATGCTGACGCTCGTACCCGGCACGCTTGGCCTGGCACATCATCACATAGGTCTTGGTGCCGCGACCGGCGCCAATCTCCAGGCAACGACCGGGACGCGTCGCCGCAGTAGCGATAAGCTGAGCGTTGAGGTCCGAGGCAACCGCAGCCGCACGCTCAAACACGCCCGATGCAACCGTGACCTGCGCATCGACCGGAGCATGGCAGCCCGGGAAGACAGGCGCGACGAGCTGCGAGATATACGGATCGGGCTTGGTCGCAAAGGCGTTCTCATGCAGGGCCAGCGGCGCGGGGGCCAGATTGCCGGCAAAGTTAAGCGCACCCTCTGGCGTGTCAAACGACGCCATAATGCGAGCGCAAAGCCAACGCGGCAGACCCATCAGGCGCGACAGACGAACCAAGCGTCGCTCAGACTCATCCACGTCGGATGCCGTGGCGAAGTCCTCAACGTTGTCCGCAACCTTGTGCAGCACGGCGTTCGCCAGACCGGCGGCAGACTTAGCACCGCTGCGCACCAGTTCAACACCCTGGCTCACGGCAACGCGGCCCGGCGTATGCAGGTAGAGCATCTCGAAGGCCGAGATACGAAGCGCCATGCGAACGCGCGGCGCAACCTTTTTGGGTTTATCGAGAAACTGATCGAGCAGCTCGTCCAAAATACCCTGCGTGGCGGCCACGCCCAGCGCCAAGCGGGCGGCAAAAGCGGAATCGCGCTGGTCAATAGCCTTGGCCGATGCGCGAGAGGACAGCACGTCGCGCGCATACATGCCGCGGCGATCGGCCTCCATCAGCACATCGAGCGCAAGCTTGCGCGCGGGAGACAGCTTGCTCATGACAAAACACCCCACGAAAGATCGGCACCCTGCAGGCCAGCAGCCCAAGCAGAAGCGGCCATAGCACGCTTGCCATCAGGCTTAACCTCGAGCAACTCAACCGAGCCATCGGAAAGGCCAAGGTAAACACGCTTAGCCTGAACGAGAACCTGACCGTCGCCAAGCGACACATCAGCCGCCGCAGCATCGAGCACACGCACAGTCTTGCCGGCAATCACGCAACGAGCAGGCGCGGTATCGGACGAGGCCAGCACATGACGCACGCAATCAAGCGCCGCCATGTGCGGATCCAGACGCATCTCTTGCTTGGAGATCTTGGCAGCATGGGTAACGAGCGCCTCATCCTGTTCAGTCCACACGGCGGTGCCATCGGCAAGAGAAGGAAGCGTATCGGCAAGCAGTTTGCCGCCCAGCTCGCCAAGCTCCGTAGTCAGTGCCTCGGCATGCTTGCCTGCAACCGACGTAGACGCCTGGGCGCAATAAGCGCCGGTATCCACGCCATGCCCAATGCGCATAATGGAAACGCCAGCAACCTCATCACCAGCAAGAATGGCACGCTGAATAGGAGCAGCCCCACGCCAACGAGGCAGCAAGGACGCATGAACATTCACAATGCCGAGCGGTGCCATATGCAGCATCTCATCGGGCAAAATGCAGCCATAGGCAGCCACACAGAAAATATCAGCCTGGGCAGCCTGGAGCACCTCAACAACCTCAGGCGTCATACGATTCGCCTCAATGACCGGCAACCCCAGTTCCAGCGCCTTAGCCTTAACAGGAGACGGCACCAGCTTCTTACCACGCCCACGAACAGCATCGGGACGAGTAATAACGAGCGCAACCTCATTACCAGCAGCAGCAAGCGAAGTCAGCGAAGGCACAGCAAAATCAGGCGTACCCATAAACACAATTCGCATAAAGATCGTCTCCTCTCAACCAAAGCCGAGACGGCTACAAAGAGCAGCGGAAAGCCAAATCACCAGCCCATCCGCAATAACATTTCAACAAGAACAAATATACCCAAAACCAAAGAAAGAGCCGCAATAAAAGCAGCTCTTTCAGCAAAGCACCCATCAGCGAAGACGCCCATCCCTGGCCCGACGGCACCCGGGCGAACCGAGCCAGAACAACGCAGTCCCCGGTGCTGAGCGCCCACATATCGTCCCGCGCGCAGTTTCGCAGCAAAGCGAGAATGTTTGAGCACGGGATGATATGTGGGCGCTCAGCACCGGGGACGGTGGGACCTACTCCGTCTCGCCCGGTCGAGCGCCGCGGGCCAGGGCGTCCTGGTACTCCTTGACGGCCTTGAGCCTCTGCATGGGCTTAAGGCGCTCGAACATGGTGTTGCCGTGCAGGTGGTCGATCTCGTGCTGCAGGCACACGCAGAACAGATCGCCCGAGGCCTCATAACGAATCAGGTTGGCGTCCAGATCATACGCCTCGACGACGACATGGTCGGGACGCTCGATCTCGCAGCTAATGCCGGGGATAGACAGGCAGCCCTCGCTAAACGGCACGAGATGGTCGCTCTGCTCCACAATCACGGGATTGATGAGCACGTACGGATCGTAGTCGTTCTTGTCGCTGTAGTCGCAGTCGATGGTGACGAGCTGAATAAGCTCGCCGATCTGCGGAGCAGCCAGGCCGCAGCCGCCGTTCTCGAACATCATCTTCTTCATCTTCTCGGCAAGCGCCTCGATCGCCGGGGTGATCTCCTCGATGACGGCGCACTCCTGGCGCAGACGAGGGTCGGGCGACAGTACGATTCCGTTGGCTTCCATGGCCATCCTTTCGGGTTGTTACATCAAATCATAGGCGTCGACGTCAACGCTCACGCTCACGCCGCGCACGGAGCCAACCTCTTTGAGGCAGGCGTCGATATCATCAGAGACATGGTACCCCACGGGCGACTTCACAAGCAGATGGAAGCGGTAACGGTCCTTGGCTCTCTCGATTACACACGAAGCCGGGCCTAGCACCTGCGGCACGGCACTCCCCGCCCGCAAAAAATCGGGCGCGGCGGCATGCCAGCGGCGCTTAAGAAGCTTTGCAATGCGCCCAATGTAGTCCTGCGCGTCGTCTCGGTTCGCCGACCACACCAAGATGTTGACCAGGCGAACAAACGGCGGGTACAGCGCGTCGCGGCGCTGGTCCAGATCGTAGTCGGTAAAGATCGAACGGTCGTGCTCAGCGACGGCACGAATGACCGGATCCTCGGGCAGGTAGGTCTGGATGATCACCTCACCGGGACGATCACCGCGACCGGCACGGCCGGCGACCTGCTCCAGTAAATCGTAGGCGCGCTCCCCTGCGCGAAAATCGGGCAGCTTGAGGGCGAAGTCGGCATTGACCACGCCCACGAGCGTGACCTCGGGAAAATCGAGACCCTTTGCGATCATTTGGGTGCCCAGCAACACGGCGCAATCGGCCGCATCGAACTGCTCGAGCAACTTTTTGTGCGCATCCTTGCCGCGCGTGGAATCGGCATCCATGCGAATAATGGCGACGTCCTCGGGCAGCATCTGGTGCAGCGCGTCCTCGATCTGCTGAGTGCCCAGCCCCATTTTTGCCAGGTAGCGACTGCCACATTTGGGGCAACGGCTTGTGGGCGCGGGATACGGCTGCACGCGCCAAGACGAACCGCAAGTGTGGCACTGCAGCGTATGCGTGCGCTCATGATACGTGAGCGCAGTGGAGCAGTGATTGCAGGTGGGAACGCAGCCGCACTCGCGGCACATCAAAAACGGCGCAAAACCGCGGCGGTTGTGCAGCAGCACGGCTTTCTCTCGGCGCTCGACCACGCGTTTTAGGCCTTCCATCAGCGGTTTTGAGAACATGGAGCGGCTGCCGTGCGAAAACTCGCGGCGCAGGTCGGCAATGCGGACCGTAGGAAGGACTGCGTGTCCCGGTCGCTCGGGCATCTCGACGCGCGTCCAGGTGGCACCGTTATACGTGCCACGGCGGCAGCGGTCGAGAGCCTCGGCAGAAGGCGTGGCGGAGCCCAACACGAGCGGGCAGCGGTAGCGCCGCGCCATCTCGGCCGCCACCTCGCGCGCGTGGTAACGCGGACTGGACCCCTGCTTGTAGCTGGTCTCGTGCTCCTCATCGATGATGATGAGGCCCAGGTCGTCAAGCGGGCAGAAGAGCGCCGAGCGGGCGCCGACGACCACGCGGGCGGCACCGCTGGCGACCATATCCCACTGGTCCAAGCGCTCGCCGGCCGAAAGCCGCGAGTGGAACACGGCGACTGTCTCGCCAAAGCGCGAGCGGAAGCGGCCAACGGTCTGGGCCGTCAGCGAAATCTCGGGCACCAGCACGCAGGCCGAACGGCCAGCTGAGAGCACGCGCTCGATGGCGGAGAGGTAGACCTCGGTTTTGCCGGATCCAGTGACGCCATCGACTAGGACCACGTCGCCGTGAGCGTCAAGGCGTGCGCGCTCAATCTGCGCGAGTGCCCGTTGCTGGCCGTTGGTAAGGGAGACCGGCGCCTTGCCGCTTGCCGAGGACAGCGTGGTCTGCTCGCTGCAGCCACGCCAGGCGCGGCGCTCCTCCACCACCACGACGCCGCGCTTTTCGAGCGCTTTGATGGTCGCCGACATGCTGTTATAGAGAAGATTAAGGTCGCGAGTCGTAACCGGGCCGCACTGCAGCGCCTCGATGAGCTGGCGCTGACGGACCGCGGTCTTGGGCGGCGTATAGTCAAAGCCTTCGGGCGTAAGCATCACCCAACGATTTTGGATAGGCTTGACGGCGGGCCGTTCAACAGTCCACGCATCGTCGTCGCCCTTGACCACACGCGGGCTGCCGCCCGGGGGCAAAAACAGGCGCAGGCACTCGGAAAGCGTCGCGACATACTCGCGGCTCATCCAGCGTGCGATGCGGGCAGCCTCGGCGGTAAAGAGCGGTTTGCTGAGGATGGCCTCGATGGGTTTAATGCGCGCGGGGTCGAGGGCGTTGTTGCCCTGCAGGTCGCCCAGCTCAGGGGCAATGTCGACGACATAGCCCGCGGCGGCACGGTTACCAAAGTGGACCAGGACTGTCGATCCGACCTGGACCCCGTTGGCAAGGGACTCGGGGATGCCGTAAGCAAACGGTTCCGACAGCGCACGGGTGGGGATATCGAGGACCACGCTCGCGTAGGCGGCGATGGGTTCGGGTGCAGGCTCGGGCTTCACCGGAGTCTCCTCCGGTTCCGGCGAACCAAACAGCGACAGTTGTTGAGCCATACACCACCTCTAACGAACGGACCTGAAAGGGGTGGGACAAAATAATCAGTAGTGTTTGTCCCATGGCCGATACGAGTGTCGAGCTTGTTGCGTCGCTCGAACATGGGACAAACACTACTGATTATTTTGTCCCAGCAACACGCTCATCGGTACAGAAACAAGAGCCCCGCTCGGGGGGAACGGGGCTCGGATACATGCGTATACGCAGCTGCTACAGCGCCATCGTGCGGGCGCGGTCGATGCGCGCCAGGCAGTCGTCGCGGCCGACGAGCGCCATGGTCTCGCCCAGCGGAGGGCTCACCATGTTGCCGCAGACGGCAACGCGCACGGCCTGGAACACCACGCGCTTCTTAAGGTCCATCTGCTCGGGCAGCGGTTCAAGCGCGGCGTCGATGGCCTCGGCAGTCCACTCGTCCACGCCCTCGAGCGCGGCCTTGGCGGCATCCAGAATGGCGCCCATGCCTTCCTTGGCCAGGCCCTTGTTAACAGACTTCTCGTCGTACTCGAGCGTCTCGGCCGTAGCAAAGATGGGAGCGGCGACGTTCACGGCATCGGCCGGCATCTTGGTGCGCGGCTTGACGATGGCGGCAAGCGCGTCAATCCAGTCCTCGCCGTACTCAACATTACCCTCGATGAGACCCGCCTCGTGCAGCTCGGGAACCATGATCTCATCGGCAAACTGAGCATCGGACATGCCGTTGATGTACTCGGCATTAACCCAATCAAGCTTCTTGGGGTCGAAGGTCGCCGGGTTCTTGGAGATGCGGTCGAGCGAGAACTTGCTGGCCAGGACATCGCGCGGGATGATTGTGGTCTCGCCGTCGAGCGACCAGCCGAGCAGCGCCAGATAGTTGACGAAGGCGTCGGGCAGGTAGCCGGCGTCGCGGTACTCCTCCACCGAGGTGGCGCCGTGGCGCTTGGAGAGCTTCTTGCCGTCGGCGCCCAGGATCATGGAGATGTGGGCGAACGTGGGCACGGGCGCGCCGAGGGCCTCGTAGACCATGACCTGGCGCGGGGTGTTGGACAGGTGGTCGTCGCCGCGGATGACATGGGTGATCTTCATCATGGCGTCGTCGACGACGGTCGCGAAGTTGTACGTGGGCGTGCCATCGGAGCGGAAGATGACGAAGTCGTCGAGCTCCTTGGCGTCGAAGGTCACCTCGCCGTGGACGGCGTCGTGGATAACGACGTCGCCGCGGTCCTCGGGCACCTTGATGCGCAGGACGTAAGACTCGCCGGCCTCGATGCGGCGGCGGGCCTCCTCAGGATCAAGATCGCGGCAACGGCGCTGATAGCCCTGGAAGGGGTCCTTGCGCTCCTGCGCGGCCTTACGGTCGGCGTCGAGCTGCTCCTTGGTGCAGAAGCAGGGATAGGCCTTGCCCTCGTCCCAGAGCTTCTGGGCGGCCTGCTTGTACAGGTCCAGGCGCTCGGTCTGGGCGTAGGGGCCAAAGTCGCCGCCAACCTCGGGACCCTCGTCCCAGTCCAGGCCCAGCCAACGCATGGCGCGCAGGATAATCTGCGTGTTCTCGTCGGTAGAGCGGGTGGGGTCGGTGTCGTCGATGCGCAGGATGAACGTGCCGCCGTTTGCACGGGCGAAAGCCCAGTTATAGATAGCGGTGCGGGCGCCGCCGATGTGCAGCTTGCCCGTCGGTGAGGGTGCAAAGCGGACGCGAACGTCTGATGCCATGGAAATCTCCTCGATTGCAGGATGGATGTCTAACCGCACCAGTATAAAGCATCAACGCAACCTCCGCACAAAGGGCACCGACCCACTCATTGGGGACAGACTTAAATGACCAGCCAATAAGCACCCGGCTACTCATTTAAGTCTGTCCCCAATGAGTACCAATGAGTAGGTGCGGAAAGGGTGTGAATATTCGATTAACGCGATATCATGTGCCCTTGCATACAGAGCCCGGCGGAATGGTAACGGTCGCCGGGACACGTTTTTGAAAGGACAATCATGTCAGAAGAGCTTCGTTCCATCCCGCCCCAACACGGATCGTTTGTGTTTACGTCGGAGTCGGTGACCGAAGGTCATCCCGATAAGATCGCTGACCAGATCAGCGACGCCGTCCTCGACGCAATCCTCGCCAAAGAAATAGAGCTCCAGGAGCAGGGCTACATCGCCCCCAACGGCGTGCCTGCCAACGTGGAGAACGTCCGCTGCGCCTGCGAGACCCTCGTGACCACCGGCACCGTCATCGTCGCCGGCGAGATTCGCACCCAGGCCTACGTCGACGTACAGGAAATCGCCCGCGGCGTTATCCGTCGCATTGGCTACAACCGTGCCAAGTTCGGTTTTGACTGCGACACCTGCGGCGTTATGAGCCTTATCCACGAGCAGTCGCCCGATATCGCCCAGGGCGTCGACGAGTCCTTCGAGACCCAGACCGGCGCCACCACCGACCCGATCGACCTGATCGGCGCCGGCGACCAGGGCATGATGTTCGGTTATGCCTCCAACGAGACCAAGACCCTCATGCCCATGCCGCACTACCTGGCAAGCCGCCTGGCCGAGCGCCTGGCCGCCGTGCGCCACGACGGCACCCTCGCCTATCTGCGTCCCGACGGCAAGACCCAGGTCACCGTGCGCTACGAGGAAGGCAAGCCCGTCGAGGTCACGACCATCGTCATCTCCACGCAGCACGCCGCCGAGATCGAAGACATGGGCAAGATCAAGGCCGACCTCATCGAGCACGTCATCACCCCGGTCATGGCTGCCGAGAACATGCCGTGGGGCAACGCGGACATCTACGTGAACCCCACCGGTCGCTTTGTCGTGGGCGGCCCCATGGGCGACACGGGCCTCACCGGCCGCAAGATCATCGTCGACACCTACGGCGGCTACGGCCGTCACGGCGGTGGCGCCTTTAGCGGCAAGGACTGCACCAAGGTCGACCGTTCCGCCGCGTATGCCGCGCGCTGGGTCGCTAAGAACGTGGTCGCCGCCGGTCTGGCCGACCGCTGCGAAGTCGAGCTTGCCTACGCCATCGGCGTTTCCAAGCCCCTCTCAATCATGGTCGACACCTTCGGTACCGCGCATGTTGCCGAGGACAAGATCGTCGAGGCCGTCGAGAAGACCTTCGACCTGCGCCCGGGCGCAATCATCCGCGACCTAGACCTGCGTCGCCCCATCTACGAAAAGACGGCAGCCTACGGTCACTTCGGCCGCGAAGACGCCGACTTCACCTGGGAAAAAACCGACCGAGTCGAAGAACTCAAAGCAGCCTGCGGCCTGTAAGCTAGCGGCAAAAGCTACAGCCAAATCGAAACGCACCAAAAGAGGTACCGGACCAACCGGTACCTCTTTTTTATTAACCGGTGGTGAAGATGAGCCGACCTGGGACGCAGAATAGGTTCCCAGCTGATGAATTTTGCAGCAAGCGTGCCCCTACCATGTATCCTAAGTTCCGAGGGCTTTGGTATTTGGTCGATCGCGAGTTCCGCACGAGCCGGAGGCCACTTAATGTGGCCTCCGTGCGAGCCAGGACTGTAGAGCAGGCGACCAAATACCAAAGCCCTCGGAACGACGGGATAGAACAGGAGCGCATATGGCAGGCAAGCCGCAAACACTAGCTACGACCTCGGCATTCGAGATCTTGGGGCCCGTCATGGTCGGCCCCAGCTCATCGCACACCGCCGGCGCCCTGCGGTGCGCCCAAGTTGCCGCCAGCCTGCTGGAAGGCCGCATCACCAAAGTCACCTTTGGCCTGTGGAACTCCTTCGCCCACACCTACCGCGGCCACGGCACCGACCGTGCGCTCGTCGCGGGCATCCTGGGCCTCGACACCGATGACGAAAACATCAAGCAGGCCTTTGACCTCGCACGTGAGCAGGGCCTCGAATATCACTTTGACATCAAGGGCGACGACGCCTCCATCCACCCCAACACCGTCGACATCGACATGGTCGACGACACGGGCGCCACGGCCCAGGTCCGCGGTGAGAGCCTGGGCGGCGGCAAGATGCGCATCAGCCGCATTAACGGCGTCGGCGTCGACATCTCGGGTATGTATTCCACGCTCTTCGTGGCGCACCAGGACGTCCCCGGCGTGCTCGCAGCGCTCACCAACCTGCTCGCCTACGCCCATGTGAACATCGCCTTCTGCCGCACCTACCGCACCGAAGTGGGCGGCCAGGCCTACTCCGTCTTCGAGACCGACGGCGCGCCCGACGACACCGTCGTCCCCATGCTCCGCAAACTCGACAATGTCGATTACGCGACCTTTATCGAGCTCCCCGGTTCTGCCTCGTCGCTCTCCCCCGGTGTCTCGGCAAAGGAGATCTTCGACGACGGCGAGCAGCTGCTCGATGCGTGCGCCGAGCTCGGCCTGAATATCGGCGCCGTTATGGCCGTGCGCGAGGCGCGTCTGACCGGCGAGGCCCACGCCGTCGCCGCCATGCGCCGCGTGCTCGACGTCATGCGCGAGGAGACCACGACCCCCATCGTCAATCCGCAACGATCGCTCGGCGGGCTTATCGGCGGCGAGGCTAAACTCGTCGATGCCACCGGCCGCAACGATTTGAGCACGAGCCTGATGGGCACCGTTCAAACCGACGCCGTGGCCCGCGCGATGGCCGTGCTCGAGCGCTCCGCCACGATGGGCGTGATCGTCGCCGCTCCCACGGCAGGCTCCGCGGGTGTCGTGCCCGGCTGCGTGCTGGCGCTCGCAGACCATTTGCAGCTGGACGACGAGCAGGTCATGGATGCCCTTTATTGCGCCGCCGCCATCGGCCTCAACCTCACCACGAGCGCCTGCGTTGCCGGCGCCGAGGGCGGCTGTCAGGCCGAGGTCGGAAGTGCGGCCGCCATGGCCGCCGCCGCGCTGGTGCAGATGCTCGGCGGCACGCCCGGGCAGGCGCTCGACGCCAGTTCCATCGCGCTGAGTAACTTGCTGGGCCTCGTTTGTGACCCCGTCGGTGGCCTCGTGGAGGTACCCTGCCAAAACCGCAACGCCATCGGCGTGGCAGCCGCCTTTAGCTCGGCGCAGCTTGCACTTGCCGGTATCAAGAGCCTGGTGCCGTTTGACCAGATGGCGCACGTCGTGCTCTCGGTGGGCCACGCGTTGCCGGCCACGCTGCGCGAGACGGCAAAGGGTGGCATCGCGCAGGCTCCGGCCGCACTTTCGGCCTGTGCAAAATGCGGTGTGTGCGGATAGCGACAAAGAAAGACTCGAAGGTGGGACAAATGTCCCACCTCTTTTGAATGCCACCGTTTCCATACCACAAACAACTAGGTAATCGCTATAATGCAAGCCCAGTAAAAACACGATGAGCCGCAAGGCGAAATTCGAAGGATATGCATACGATGTCGCAAAACGATCGAACTCAACTGATTCCCGATCCGCAGCAGCCGAGCAGGCACACCGGCGGCGTTCAATCGCCGCGTCCTATCGCGCCGAGCCACGGTCAGGAGCGTGGTGCGGCAAACGTTTCCCAACGTCCGAACAAGCAGCATCAGCAGCGCCAGACAAATGGCAATGCGCCCAAGCAGCCCCCCACGCACGCTCGAGGCGATCGCGGCCCCGCACGCAAACCCGCCGAGAACAATAAGTCGGGCAAAAAGACGACGCTCTTTGTCGTTCTGGGTCTTATCGTCATTGTCTATATCGTAGGCGTCGTAGCGTTTTCGCAGGTAGCCTACCCCAACACCACCATCGCCGGCGTCGACGTCTCGTTCTCAAACGCATCGTCTGCCGCCACCAAGGTCAACTCGGCGTGGAAGCACTATAAGCTCACCGTGACAGGCGATGACTTTAGCTGGACCTATCAGCCCGAGTCCGATGAGCCCATTGTCGACGGCGAAGCTGCCGCAAAAGAGATTATCAGCCGCAACGAAGCCTTTGTATGGCCGGTTCGCCTTGTAGAATCCTTAAGCGGCAAGACCAAAACAACCGCTAGCTCCAACGAAGTCGATCTTGATCAAGACGTCGACCTGTCCATGCTCTCCGACACCTTTGACCAAAAGCAGTTTGAGAAGGATCTGGGCGCCGCCATCGACGAGTTTAACGAGGGGCGTTCGGGCGCGTTCGAGGCCAATAGCTCCTATGACGAGCAGGCCGGCAAGTTTACCGTCGAGAAGGCGCGCTCCAACGAAAAACTCAACCGCGAGCATGTCATTAAGTATGCCGAGCTCGAGCTTGCCTCGCTGGCCGAGACCGTAGATCTTTCCAAGCTCGGCAACGATGCCTATGAGCCGCTCAATGGAACGCTGACCGATGATCAGATTCAGTCTGCATGCGATGCCGCCAACAACTTCTTGGGCGTCAACGTGACCCTCAAGCTCAACGGCGAGGATGCCGGCAAGGTTGATGGCAGCTCCGTGTTGCAGTGGATCAGCTTTGCCGATCCGGCCAACCCCACGCTCGATACGTCGCAGATCAGCAGCTGGGCAGCCGAGCTCGCCAACGGCTTTAATACCGTGGGCTCCACTCGCTGGTGGACGCGCGCCGATGGCAAGCAGTGCGCCGTCGAAGGCGGCGACTTTGGTTGGTCCATCGACAGCAGCTCGCTCGCCAAGCAGGTCGAGGACGCCATCAACAACAAGCAGACCGGCGAAATCGAGATCAAGTACTCCCAGAAGGCCGACACATTTACCGCCAAGGGCGAGCCCGACTGGAAGGCCTATATCGACGTCGACCTGTCCGAGCAGCATGCGCGCTACTACGACGAGAGCGGCAACATCGTGTGGGAGGCCAACTTTATTTCTGGCAAACCGGGCGAAGACGCCACCCCCGAGGGCGTATGGCAGATCAACAGCAACGATGGCGCCAGCAAACTCATCGGTGCCAAGGACCCCGAGACCGGCAAGCCCAAATACGAGAGCCCGGTAAGCTACTGGATGCCGTTCGAGGGCAATATGGTCGGATTCCACGACGCCACCTGGCAAAACGATTCGAGTTTCGATAACGCCGAATCGTACAAGTGGTGCGGTAGCCACGGTTGTATCAACCTGCGTCTGGCCGATGCAAAGGCACTTCACGACTGCATCAAAGTCGGCCTGTGCGTGGTTGTCCACTCGTAGTGCAACGCGCGCATTCCCACAACGTGGAGCTGCTGCGACCAATCTAACAGTTCCGAAAGAATCCGCCATATGCGCCCGCCTTACGCGGCGGGCGCATATACTTATTGAGGAACTTTCTATAAAGGAGACGCTATGCCGAATGTCCCCACCATCACCCCAGGCCCGGATGATGCCGAGTACACGCCCGAAGGTGCCACCGAAACGATTCCTTTGATTACAAACGTACATGCCGAAAAGCAGAGCGGACGCACGAACGATACCGCCGATATCTCCGATGAAGAAGCCTATGCAAAGCTCAAGGCAAAGCGTGCCGAGCGTCGGCGCAAAAAGCTCATCCGACGCGGTATCGCCGTCGGTGTCGTTGTTGCCATCGCGCTCATTGCCATCATCGCAACGCTGGTCATCAACGCGCAACCCGCAGGCACCAACGGACCGGTGACCGACATGGTCACCGAAGGCACGTTTACCACCACAGTCGAAGCCAAGGGGCAGCTTAAGCCCATCTCGGCATCGGTCGTCTCCCCTTCTGTCGACGGTACGGTTGAAAAGATCAACGTGCAGGCCGGACAGAGCGTCAACGAGGGCGACGTACTCATGACCATTAAGAACGACGCGCTCGATAGCGCTGTTTCCGAGGCGCAGCGCGCGGTCGCGGCCGCCCAGGAAGACCTGAACAATGCAAAGGCGGCGCTCGCCGCCGCACAGGCCGCACCGACAACGGACGGTGACGGATCGACCGGCCCATCGGACACAAACGCCAACGCAAATGCCGTCTCGACCGCCCAGCGCAACCTCGCCTCGGCCCAGGCAACGCTGGAGCAGGCAACTGCAAAGGCGGCCGAGCGAACCGTAAAGGCCCCCAGCTCGGGCAACATCGTCGAGCTCAACGCCAAAGTCGGTGCCACGGTGACCGGAGGCACGATCATGGGCGAAGGCGACACGAGCGGCGGCAAGCAGTGCATGCAAATCGCCGACCTGTCCAAGATGAAGGTGACGGTTCAGGTGGGCGAAAAGGATATCGCCAAAATTGCCGTGGGCCAAAGCGCCAACGTGACCTATCCCGCGTTTCCCGATATCGTGAGTCAGGGCACCGTCACGGCTATCGCCTCGGTGGCAAACTCTGACTCCGGCTCCGCTAGCGGCGGCAGCGTGACCTTTAACGTCGACATCCTCATCGAAGCACCCGACAGTCGCCTTAAGCCGGGTATGACTGCCGAGGTCTCGGTAGTGACCGAGAAGCTCGACGACGTGGTTATGGTGCCGACCATGGCGCTGATGACCGAAGACGGCGAGCACTATTACGTCAATCTGGCCACCGATTCGGAAGGCAAGAAGACGCGCCGCGTGAAGGTGACCGTCGTGACGCAAAACGACAACGAGGCTGTAGTCGGTAAGACGCAGGTCAAGCGCGACGACCAGGGCAACGAGATCAATCCAGACGTCCCGGTTACCAAGTTACGCGACGGCGACACCATCGTGACGGATACCGGCACAGGCATGACGGCAGACGGCGGCGACAATATGTCTGCCGACGAGGGCAAGTAATGCGTCCCGTCATCGACATCCGCAACGTGCACCGCATCTTTGAGAGCGAGGCCGGTTGCGCCCACATCCTGCACAACGTGAGCCTGGCGGTGAACCCCGGTGAGTTCGTCGCCATCACCGGCCCCTCGGGCTCGGGCAAGTCGACGCTCATGAACATCCTGGGCTGCCTGGACAAGCCGACGGCGGGTGATTATTTCCTGCAAGGGCTCAACGTCGCCGAGCTCGACGATGACGAGCTCACCGAGGTGCGAGCGCTGAGCATCGGCTTTGTCTTTCAGAGCTTTAATCTGCTGCCGCGCCTGACGGTGATCGAAAACGTCATGCTGCCGCTGTCCTACACCAATGTGCCGCGCAGCCAGCGCGAGATGCGCGCCGTGCACGCGCTGCAGGCCGTCACGCTGCCCGTCGACCACTGGGACCACCGCATAACCGAGCTCTCGGGCGGCCAGATGCAGCGTGTCGCCATCGCGCGCGCTCTTGTCAACGATCCACCCATCATTTTGGCCGACGAGCCAACGGGAAACCTGGACTCCGCCACGGGAGCGCTCGTCATGGAAACCTTCCACAAACTCCAGGAGCGCGGCAAAACCATCGTGCTTATCACACACGACCCCGGCATCGCCGCCGAGGCCGACCGTGCCGTGACCATCCGCGACGGTCGCATTCACGACGGCGCGTATATTCCGCATACACCGCGGACCCTACGCAGCGCCGTAGATAGCCTGCCCATGATTTCCGCCGCCAACCCGCCGAAAGGAGTGATGGCATGAGCGCCCGCGATCTTATCCAGGAAGCCCTTCACTCGCTCGAGGCCAACAAGGGGCGCAGCCTGCTCACCATCCTGGGCATTGTCATCGGCATCGCCTCGGTCATTGCCATGACTTCGCTCATCGGCGGCATCCAAAACAGCTTGGTCAACAGCCTGGGCCTCAACGCAGCTCGCATGGTTCAGATCTATTCGTCCCAAGAACTCTCTGATTCTGACGTCCAGAAGCTTCAAAAACTGGTACCGCAGATAGAACAGATCGGCATTGTCAACAGCGCGTATACCGAGTACAAGACCGGCGATAAAAGCTATACCGTCATGGCACAGGGTGTCGATAGCGACATGCTCGACGCCGTGGGTGCCAGTAAGCTCGTTGCGGGGCGCACCTACACCGATGTCGAGTCAAAGGCAGGCTCGCGCGTGGCGCTCATCAGCCGCGGCGGCGCCGATCAGCTTTACGGCAACGAACAGGATGCGCTGGGAAAAACCATCAAAGTGTCCAACGGCGAGGTGCAAATTGTAGGCGTGATTGATGGCGGCAGCGACTCAATAGGCTCGCTCACTTTGTATATGCCACGCGAAACCATCTCCGGCCTATTTGGCGACGAGAATCCTTCATTCCCCAGCGTGACGGCACTTGCCACCGAGGGCACGGACATGGATGAGCTCTGCAAGACCATCGAGTCCAAGGTGCGCGCGATGAAGGGCATCGCGGAGGATGATGAGTACGACAGTGTATCGGCGACCTCCATGAAAAGCGCTATCGACTCCCTCAATTCCTTTATGGGCGCCTTCTCGCTCATCATGGGTGCTGTCGCCAGTATCTCGCTGCTTGTCGGCGGTATCGGTATTATGAACATGATGCTCACCAACGTGACTGAGCGCATCCGCGAGATCGGCATCCGTCGCGCTCTGGGCGCCAGTCGTCGCGATATCACCGCGCAGTTTTTGGCCGAGTCCTCGGCGCTATGCGTCACTGGTGGCCTGCTGGGCGTCCTGATTGGCTATCTACTTGCCTGGGGGCTCACGTTCTTTGCCGCAGGATCAGGGGTTCTCAGCGAGCTCGGTGCCAGCGGGCAAATCACACCGAGCTTCTCAATCGCCACGGTGCTGCTGGCCTTCGCCGTCTCCGTCGGCATCGGCGTAACCTTTGGCTTCTACCCCGCTCGCCGTGCGGCAAAGCTCGACCCCGTCGAGTGTCTACGCTACCAGTAAGCCACCACCAACAAGTTGCGGTGATTTAGGGACTGAATATGCTATCTACCAGCAAAAACAGACACTATTTCACCGCAACTTATTGAAGGGCTGTTTGCGCCAGTTCCGGGCGTCGTCCTCGAGCTATTGGCGGATGACGGGCTTGTACGGGTCGAGCTTGCTCGGGGCGATCCTCCGCGCGAACTCCCGTAAGAGCGCATCTTCCACTTCCCGAAGCGAAAGGGCCCCGCCTCCCTCGGCGGGACGGGTGACCACGATACAGCGCGCTCCCACGGCGCGCGCTGCGGCGAGCTTCTCGGCCGTGCCGCCTACGGTTCCCGAGTCCTTGGTCACAAGCCACTGGGCGCCCACCTGCCGAAGCATCGCCTCGTTGAGCTCGCGGGTGAAGGGCCCCTGCATGCCGATGACGTGCGACGGCGAAAACCCCGCGTCGATGCACTTCGTTATAGCACCGGGCAGCGGGAGCACACGCACGAAGAAGCGCTCCGCGAAATCGGCGACGCGCGTGTAGGGAGCAAGCTCCTTGCTCCCCGTCGTGAGAAGAACGCGACCCGGGTTCTCGGAGAGAAAGCGCGCCGCGCAGGCGATCGACGCGACCGGCACGACGCCTTTGGGCAGCGCCTCGACCGGGCGCGCAAGGCGCAGGCATCGTGCACCCACGGCGAGCGAAGCGGCCCGGATGTTGTCGCTTGCGAGCGTAGCGAAGGGGTGCGTGGCGTCGACGACGATGCGCGCGCCGGAAAGCTCGCGCTCCATGTCGGCATCGTCGAGCCTGCCCGCATGCACCTCGATGCCCGGAAGCTCACCCAATAGCTCGCCTCCGTACTCGGTTGCCGCGTAGGCACGGGCGGGGATGCCCGCCCCGCTCGCCCATTCGCACAGAAGGCGGCCCTCGGTGGTGCCGGCGAAGATGCGCAGCGCCGGCACGGATACGAGGGCCGTCACTTCACGCCACCCGTGCGCGTGATCTGGTAGAGCAGCGCGTTCATAATGGCGGCCGCCACGGTCGAGCCGCCCTTGCGACCCCTCGCGACGATGGCCGGCACGCGTCGCGCAAGTAGCTCCTCTTTCGCCTCGACCACGTTCACAAACCCGACCGGCACCCCAACGACGAGCGCGGGCGCGATCTTCCCCGCGTCCATGAGCTCGGCGAGACGCAGAAGTGCTGTGGGAGCGTTGCCGACGGCCACGATGAGCGGACCCTCGATGCGGCAAGCTTTGTTCATGCTCGCAACGGCGCGAGTCGTGCCCGCGGCGCGCGCAGCCGCAGCGACATCAGGGTCGGCCATGTAGCACACGGCCTTGCAGCCGAGCTTCGCGAGCGCGGGCTTACTTATGCCTGCGAGCGCCATGTTCGTGTCGGTGAGCACCGTGGCCCCTGCACGCAGTGCGTCGAGCGCACAGTGCGCGGCGTCATGGGTGAACACGAGGGAATCGGCGTACGAGAAGTCGGCAGTGGTATGGATGACGCGCTTCACGACGGGCTCTTCGAGCGGCGGGAACGTGCGGCCGCCGAGCTCTTCGGTGATGATCTCGAAGCTGCGCCGCTCGATGTCGCCAGGCGCCATCTCCTTGGAATCCATCTAGTACTCCACTCCTTCTCTTGCACATATCCCCTGCTCGTAGGGATGTTTCTCGCACCGCATCTCGGTTATGTAGTCGGCCTTCTCCACGATCTTGCGGGAAGGCGCGCGCCCGGTGAGCGCTACTTCGACGCCGCGCGCGGACATATCGAGCGCGCGGTCCACGAGCGCCTCGTCGACAAGCCCCTTCGAAAGCGCGTCGAGCGCCTCGTCGAGCACGAGCAGTCCCTCTTGCGCGCCCTCGAGCTCGGCGAGCGCGGAAGCGAGGTTCCCATCGTGCAGCTCGCACGTCGCGGCAAGTTCTTCCGACGTCATCGACCAGGTAAACTTGTCCGACGCCTTCCCCGCGAACACGGGCACGCCGAAATGCTCGGCGAGCAGGCGCACCTCCCCGCTTTCGCCGTCTTTCAGGAACTGCACGACGACGACGCGGCGGCCTGCAGCGAGCATGCGAAGGGCGAGGCCCATCGCCGCCGTGGTCTTGCCTTTGCCGTCGCCATGATACACGTGGATCATACGCCCTCCTCGATAATGCGGTAGACATACTCCATGTCGAGCGCCCCGCGCACGACGTCGGCCAGGCGGTCAAACTCGCGCGCACGGTGATCGGCCGCGGACGCCGCGCCCGCAGCACCCACGACGCTCTCGGGCAGGCCGCGCATGCGCGCGAGCGAGCGCGCGAGGGCGAGCGCCACCCCCGGTTCGTCGAACAGGCCGTGGAGATAGGTTCCGAACACGTTTCCGCAGGCCGCGCCTTCCGGTTTGCCGCCAATCGTGCCCGCAGGAGCGCAGAAGACGGTCGTTTCGCCGTCGTGAATCTCGTACCCGCGCGCCGTCATGCCGTTCCACACCGAGAACGCGCCTTGGGCGCCCGTGATGCGCAGCTCCGACTGGGCGAGGCGCTTTTCCTCCTTGAACACCGTACTTGCAGGGATGAGCCCGAGCCCGCGCGCGGTGCCAGCGCCTTCCCTGCCGTGCGGGTCGGAAAGCTCGTCTCCCAAAAGCTGGTAGCCTCCGCATATGCCGAGCACCGGCGTGCCCGCGCCCGAAAGCGCGCGTACACAGGCTCCGATGCCGCTAGCCGCAAGCCAGCGCGCGTCGTCGAGCGTAGTCTTCGAGCCGGGAAGCACCACCAGGTCGGGTCGGCCCAGATCGGTCGTCGAGGAAACGTAGCGCACGCCCACGCCGGGCACGCGCGAAAGCGGGTCGAAGTCGGTGAAGTTCGACAGATGCGGAAGACGCACGACGGCGACGTCGATGACGCCGCGCGCCCCGCGGGCAGATAGGCGCGGCGCGAGCGAGTCCTCGTCGTCCAGGTCGAGCGTAAGATACGGCACGACACCCACGACGGGAACTCCGCACATCTTCTCGAGCGGGGCCAAACCCGGGCGCAGGATTTCCACATCGCCGCGGAACTTGTTCACCACAAGCCCCCGCAAAAACGCGCGGTCATCGGGCGCAAGGAGCGCGACCGTGCCGTAGAGCTGGGCAAATACCCCGCCCGGGTCGATGTCGCCCGCAAGCAGCACGGGGGAGGACACGGCGCGCGCGAGCCCCATGTTGACGATGTCGTTTTCGGCAAGGTTGATTTCGGCGGGGCTGCCGGCGCCCTCGATGACGATGACGTCGTTTTCCTCCGCGAGCGAATCGAACGCCTCCAAAATCTGCGGCATGAGCGCCTTCTTTCGCGCGAAGTAGTCCCTCGCAGCGAAGGCTCCCTGCGCCTTGCCGGCCACGATGAGCTGGCTTCGGTGGCCGCTTTCGGGCTTGAGCAGGATGGGGTTCATGCGCACGTCGGGCGCGATGCCGCACGCCTCGGCCTGCATGATCTGGGCGCGCCCCATCTCGAGCCCATCGGCCGTGACACCGCTGTTGAGCGCCATGTTCTGGCTCTTGAAGGGAGTCACGCGCAGGCCGTCCTGCGAAAGCACACGGCACAGCCCCGCCGCAAGCAGGCTCTTCCCCGCGTTCGACATGGTGCCTTGGATCATGATGGGCTTCGCCCTACCCACGGGTATCGACCTCCTTCGCCGAGCCTCGGCCATCCGCGCCCGCCATAGCGCCGCTGCAAGAAGCGCCGCCCCGTTCGTCGGGTTCGCCTTCGCCCGATGCACCTTCCGCCCGAAGTGCGCGGCTGAACGCCATCGCAAGCCGGGCATTCTCCTTGCGCGTGCGCACCGCGACGCGGCACCAGAAACGAGACAGTACCGAAAACGAGTCGCACGTGCGGACCAAAACCCCCAGTTTATACAGGCGCTCGGGGATGTCTTTCGCCGGCGTGCGGACTAAAAGGAAGTTCGCATCCGACGGCACGACGGAAAGCCCGAGCGAGGAGAGCTCGTGGGAAAGCCACGCTCGCTCGCCCGCCAATACATCGCGCGTGCGCGAGACGTATTCAACGTCTTCCAGGGCGGCGATGCCCGCGGCCTCGGCGACCGAGGAGACAGGCCACACCTGCCCCGCCCGGCGAATCCCCTCGATGAGTTGGGCGTTTCCGCTGATCAGATATCCCAACCGCAAGCCCGCCATTCCGTAGAGCTTGGTGAACGCGGAGAGCACGGCCACATGGCGCGAACACGCGGCGCGTGCGGCCACGCTCCTTTCGCGGGCGTCGGGCGCAAATCCGAGGAAGCACTCGTCCACGACGAGCAGCGCGCCCACCTGCTCGCAGCGGCAAGCCGCGGCATCGATCACGCTGGGGTCGACGAGACGCCCCGTCGGGTTGTTCGGATTGCAGAGGTACGCCACGTCTCCCGGCCCCTCGATCGCGCGGGCGAAGGAGGCGGGCACGTCGAAGTCGTCCGCTTCGGAGAGCGGGAACTCCTGCACGCATGCGCCGTAGTACGATGCCGCCTCCGCATATTCAGAGAACGTCGGCGCGCACACGACGATGCGTTTCGGGCGCACCGCCGCGGCGAGCCGCCAGATGATGTCGGACGCGCCCGCGCCGCAAACGATAGTATCTTCGGGAATGCCCTGGGCGCGCGCTAGGGCGCGAACGAGGGCGAGGCTTTCCCTATCGGGGTAGGCGTCGATTCGAGAAAGCGCCTTGCAAGCTGCGGCGACGGCGCGCGGCGAGGGGCCTGCCGGATTCACGTTCACCGAGAAGTCAATGAGGTCGGAGGCGCCCCCTTCGCAAGCGATGCCGAGCGAATGCGTGCTACCCCCATGCGCGCGGGCACGCAGGATTCCCCCGGCAGCCCGGGGCGCGACGTAGTCTTCCCTCATGCTATCGCCCCCACGGCGAGCACGACCGCCGCGCGCGCGGCGCCGAAGACGACGAGCGCGCATACGGACGCGGCGAGCATGAGCCTTGTCGCCCGGGCGATGTCGCCCCACTCGATTTCGCGGGACGCGTCGCCTATCGTCGGTTTCTCAACGAGCTTACCGAAATACACCGCGGGTCCTGCCAGGCGCAGTCCGAGCGCACCCGCGCACGCCGACTCGGTCTGCGCCGCGTTCGGGCTCGCATGGCGACGCCTGTCGCGGCTCCAGATGCGCGCCGCCCCGCGCGCGTCGAGCCCGACGATCGGGCACACGGCGATCATGAGCAGAGCCGATAAGCGCGAGGGAATCCAGTTCAGCGCATCGTCGAGGCGCGCCGAGGCGCAGCCGAAGTCGATGTAGCGCTCGTTTTTGTAGCCCACCATGCTGTCGAGCGTGTTCACCGCCTTGTACGCCATGCCCAAGGGCGCACCCCCGATCATAAGGTAGAAAAGCGGCGCGATGACGCCGTCGCTCGCGTTCTCCGCCACCGTTTCCACGGCGGCGCGCGCGACGCCCCGCTCGTCGAGAACAGACGTGTCGCGTCCCACGATGAGCCCGACGGCTTCGCGCGCCGCGACAAGGCCGCCCTTCGAGAACGCGCGGGCCACGGCCAGGCTCTGGCGGCGCAGCTCGCATGCCGCGAGAATCTGATAGCTCGCCCATGCCTCGGCCACGAAGCGCAAGCCGGAGTGAACCATGCCGCAAACATGCAGGATTCCCCAGGTCAAAAGCCCACACGCAAGCGGAAGCGCCACGGCGAGCACAAGCCCTGCGGCGCGCGTGCCCGCGGACGTTTGCGGGAATGCGCCCCGAAGGCGGCCTTCGGCCCACGTGATCGCGCGCCCCATGGCGACGACGGGATGGGGAAGCCAGCGCGGGTCGCCGAAGGCAAGGTCGGCCGCGAACCCGGCGGCGACGGCAAGAATCGTCATCACCGGACATCGCCCCCCGAAGCGGGGCGAACGTCGCGAAGGCAGCGCCCATCCCAGGTGGCGGCCCATGCGCCGCCCGGCTCGGTATGCACGTCGAAGTATCCCATTTTCGGGACAGCCAGCTCGGAGAGCAGCGCTTTCACGGTACCCGCGTGAACGACGAAGACGGCGCGCCCACTCCCCTGGGCGCGCTCCGATTCGCACGCCTCCCGAAACGCCGCGACGACGCGGCGGGTGAAATCGCTCTTGCCCTCGCCATGCGGGCAGCGCGTCTCACACCAGGAGTCTACCCAAGCGCGGTAGCGCGCATCCTCTTTAAGCTCGGCGGCGCTTCGCCCCTCGAAGTCGCCGAAATCCATCTCGCGCAGACCGGGGCACGCCATAAGCTCCGCGTTCGGGAAGAGGATGCGCGCCGTCTGGTCGGTGCGGGCCATGCCGCTCGTGATAACACGGAACGCGTCACGATCGCACGCGAGGTCGCGCAAAGCGCGCTCGCCCGCGCTCGACAGGGGCTCGTCGGTGCCCGCCCCGCTGTAGCGATGGTCTTCCGTGCCCGCCGTGGCACCATGGCGCACGAAGACGACTTCCAAAGGCGCGCCCGCGCCCTGCGTCCCTCGAGGCGCATCGGCAAGGTTTCCTTTGATGACCTGGGGAATCCCGCACGTCATGCGCACGACGACGTCGGCGCGCGCAGCGAGCGCGCATCCCAGGCGCCCCGCGCGCTCGCGCCATTGGGCGTCTTCCGCACGCATGGGGACGACCCCCGAGCCGACCAAGGGCAGAATCACTGCGTCGAAGCCGATCAGCCGCTCGAGCGCCCGGTCAGCGTCGAGCGCGCGTACGAGTTCCTCAGCACGGTACGCGACGCGGCCGACAAAAGCCGCGGGCACGCCGCCCTCCGCAAGCTGCGCCGCGTCGACGAAATCATCCGCCGCGAACCCGAGCTTTTCGCGCACGAAGGTCCTCTTCCCCGAATGCGCACCACCTACCACGAGCATCATAGGAGCATACCCCCCGCCACCAGCATGGCAAGCATCGCGAGCTCGGCCCATTGCAGAAACCATCCGGCCAAATCCCCCGTCACCCCGCCGAAGCGGGACAGGGCAACATGGCGGTACCACGCGAGCGTCAAAAGCCCCGCCACCGCCATAAGGGCGCCGACGGCCTGAGCGCACGCGACCATCCCTGCAGCCGAAGCCGCAGCGAAAGCGCAAAGCGGCACGACGATCGCCGCGCGCTTCTTCGCAGGCGAGAGCCCCGCGGCCATGCCGTCCGCCCGCGCAGCAGGCCAGCATTCAACGGCGAGCCCCGAAAGCGCGCGGGAGAACACGAGCGAGCACAGAAGCGCGAAGAACGCCCCCGCCGTAAGCGGCAGCGCGGTGAACAGGGAAAACTGCAGAATAAGGTACACAACAACACCGATGACCCCGAAGGCGCCCGCCCGCGGGTCGTGCATGATCTCGAGCTTTCGCTCGCGCGGGGCCCAACTTGCAAGCGCATCGGAGGTGTCGCAGAGCCCGTCTAGGTGGATGCCTCCCGTCACCGCCACAGGCAGCGCCACGAGCACAGCCGCGACGATGGTCGCGGACACGCCGAGCAGGTTCGCCACGTGCCCCCACGCCGTCATGAGGAAGCCTTCCGCAAGGCCCACCAGGGGAAACGCGGCAAGTGCATGGGTTGACCCGAAATCGGTCCAGGCCGATTTCGGGACGGGGATGCGCGAGAACGTTCCGAACGCCGCGCCGATTGCCTCTGCTATCTTCACCTTGTAGGTCCTTCACCTTTCATCCACACGGGAATCCCGCATACCACTTCGACTGCGCGGTCGGCCAGCGCCGCCACACCCGCGTTCACGCGCGCGAGCGCGCGCCTCCATGCCTCGGTCCCTTCATCGTAGTGCATCCCATCGGCGAACACGTCGACGGTGACCACCACCGTATACGCAGCGGCCTGAGCGAGCCGTTCGATGCCTCCGAGTACCTCGCGCGCCGCAGCGTCGGGGTCACGCGGGGACAAGCCGCCTTCCGCGAAGAGCTCGTTCGCAACCAGGTTGCCCACGTCCTCCAAAAGAAGTGTGCAGCCGCGCGGAAGCCCGGGCGCTGCGGCGCCCACGTCACGCGAGCACTCGAGGGTGGAAAACCCTTTGCCCTCGCGCAGCGCCCGATGGCGCGCGATGCGGCGGGCGCCATCTTCCCCGAAGGGCTCCATCGTTGCCAGGTACACGCGAGGGCCGTCGTGCCCGAGGCACAGGGACTCGGCGTAGGCGCTCTTGCCGCTCGCGGCGGCGCCGATGACGAGCGTCACCGTCATTTCCCGGCCTCGAAATGCTCGTAAGCAGCCATGCCAGTCGCCGTGAACGTCTTCCCATCCCGGTACACGCGCAGCGCCGAATCCAGAAGGGGGAGATACGCCATGGCGCCCGCGCCCTCGCCCAAGTGCATGCCTGCGTCGAGGGGCGCCTTTATGCCGAGCTCGCGAAGGAGCTCCCGGCTTGCGGGTTCGCTTGATGCGTGGGTGCCCACGAGGTAGCCCAAGGCGTTGGGGCACAGGCGCGCCGCGCACAGGGCCGCCGTGCAGGATATGACCCCGTCGAGGAGCGCCGGCGCCTTCGAGACCGCGGCCCCCAGGTAGAAGCCGCACATCGCAGCGATGTCGAAGCCGCCCACCTTCGAGAGCACGTCGATCGGGTCGGCGGGATCGGGCGAGTTCGCGTCGATAGCGCGCTCGACCACGTCGCGCTTGCGCGCGAGCGAGGCGTCCGAGAGCCCCGCGCCGCGCCCGACAAGGCTCCGCGCGTCCGCCCGGATGAGCACTGCGGCCACCGCCGCCGAGGTGGTCGTGTTGCCAATGCCCATCTCGCCCGCGGCGAGAAGGCGCACGCCGGCGCGGGCAAGCCCGCACGCGACGGCGATTCCGACCTCGATCGCGCGCACGGCCCCATCGCGAGACATAGCGGAGCCGTGAGCGATGTTGCCGCTCCCCCGCCGCACGTTCGCGCGCACCATGCGCGCGTCTTCTATGCCCCGGGCCATACCCACGTCGACGGGCACGACCTCGGCACCCGCGAACGCCGCCATGCGGCAGGCGCTCGCGGCCCCCTCGCACATGTTGCGCGCGACGGCTCGCGTCACATCTTGCCCGCTTTGCGACACGCCTTCGGCAACGACCCCGTTGTCGGAGAAGAATACCGCGAGCGCACGGGGAAACTCGGCCACCTCGGCGCTCCCCTGAGCTGCGGCGATACACGCGACGGCGTCTTCAAAGTCGCCCAATCCCCCCAAGGGGTGCGCGATGGAGTCCCACGCGGCGTACGCGGCGGCACGGGCGCACTCGTCTGCGGGCGCGATCCGGGAAAGCGCGGCTTCGAGCACGGCGCCCGGCGCCGACGAGAACGCGCGCTCGACTTCCTCGCGGATGCAGGCAAGCGCGGTTTCGGTTGCTTCAGCCATGCCGCCTCCTCTCTGCGAACGACGCTGCGGCAGACGCGAACGCGCGCGCAACGTCGGGGTTCGCAGGATAGTACACATGCGGGAAGCCCGCCACCAGGGACGGGGTGGTCGTCATGCACGGCCAGCCCTTGTCGCGCCGGGGCTTCTGCGCCCAAAAGTCGCCGCCCGGGCAGGTGGACTGCCAGTAGTGGAACTCGTGCGCGCGGATGCGTGTGCCGCGCGGCCCGTAGAGCCCGTCGCGTTGGGAAGTAAGCTCCACGTACCCGAAATGGGACAGCCTTCCCCCGTTCTCGCTTGCGCCCTCAAGGGCGCCCGCAACAGGCCAGCGCCGCCCCTCGCTATCGGCGATTTCGCGCTGCAGGTACAGAAACCCACCGCATTCGGCGACCGTCGGCATGCCGGATTCCACCGCGCGCCGCACCGCCTCGCGCATCGGCGCGTTCTCGGAGAGCTGCCGCGCATGGAGCTCCGGGTAGCCGCCCCCCAGATAGAGGGCGCTTGTCCCCCGGGGCAACTCGCTATCACACAGGGGGCTGAAAAAGGCCAGCTCGCAACCCAGATCCTCGAGCGCGCGCAGGTTCTCCTCGTAGTAGAACGAGAACGCCTCGTCACGTGCGACGGCGACGATGGGCCGCGCTCCCGCGATCGGCTCCAACCGGTAAGGTTCCTCGCGGATATCGGGTGCCGTCGCCGCCATTTCGAGCAAGCGGTCGACGTCAACGCTCTTTTCCACCAGCTCGGCCATCTTGCCGATGCGCGCGGAGAGCTGCTCGACCTCGTCGGCGGTCACAAGCCCCAGATGCCGGCTTTCGAGCGAGAACGCCTCGTCGGCGGGGATATTCCCCAAAACCGCGACGCCCGTGTGCTTCTCGATCGCAGGCGCCGCGTAGGCGCAGGCAGCGGCGCTCGTCTTGTTCAGCACGACGCCGCGCACGTTCGCACAAGGCAGGAACTCGGCGATGCCGCGGATTACGGCGGCGAGCGATAAAGACGCCCCGCGCCCGTTCACCACTAAAACGACCGGCGTTTCCGTGTCGCGCGCAAACTGATAGCTGCTCGCGTCGGCCACGCCGGGCGCCATGCCGTCGTAGAAGCCCATGACCCCCTCGAGCACCGCGACATCCGCGCCCGCGGCGCCGCGTGCGAGCAGGGCGCGCAGCGTCGGGGCGTCAGTGAAGAAGCCGTCTAAGTTGCCCGAGCACGCACCCACGACGCGGCGATGAAAGAGCGGGTCAATGTAGTCGGGGCCGCATTTGAAGGCCGCGCATGCAAGGCCGCGGCGCGCGAGCGCGCGCAGGAGCGCGCACGTGACGACCGTCTTGCCGCTCCCGCTCGAGGGCGCAGCGACCATGAAGCGCGGGATGGACGTGCTCACCGGGCACCGCCTTCCCCACCTGCGGCGCTGCAGGTAGCAAGCGAGACCACCTCAACGGATGGGTTCCCCTCGACAGAGGGGTCCTCCCCGAAAGGCGACTCAGCAAGCGCGCCGACTTCGGCAAGCTCCTCGGCATCCGCGCCCGCACCGCGCGCACTGACGAGGAACACGGGGTTTTGAGCCTTCATAAGATGGTGCGAGCCTACAGCCTCAGCGCGGGCGGCCGACACCTGGCACGCCTCGAACCCCTTAAAGCGCGAACCCGAGAGGAGCGCGCACGCCTCGGTGAGCGTCTCAACGGTGACGCATGGCACGCACAGGCGAACCTGCGAGTTCTTCTCGAGCGCCGCCTCCACGATGGAGGGAAGCTCGCCCGCGCTCCCGCCGACGAACACGGCGTCGGGGACAGGCAGTTTCGCGAGCGCTTCGGGGGCGACACCGGGGACCGCATGCACGTTGCCGCACCCGAATGCATCCGCGTTCTCTCGGATGAGCCGCACGCCGGCCGCGTTGCGCTCGACCGCCCATACCGACCCCGCTCGCGCGACGAGCGCCGCCTCGATCGACACGCTCCCCGTGCCGGCGCCGACATCCCACACGGTGTCGGTCGCGGTAAGGCGCAGCTTCGCGAGCGCGACGGCGCGCACCTCCTGCTTGGTCATGGGAACGTCGCCGCGGATGAAGAGCTCGTCGGGAATGCCCGAGGAAGCGTACGGCCAGCGGGAGCTCGCGGCGCGGGATGCACCCGCAGAGTCCGCCGCGAAAGAAGCAGCCGCGGGCGCAGACGCGCCGGCCGGCGCCTCGGAGGCTGCGCTAGAGCCCGCAGACGACCCGGCGCAGCATGCGAACTCGATAAGCATCACGTTCAAGTCGTCGAACGTCTGACCTGCGATTTCACTTGCGGTCGCGCAGGTGATGCGCTCGTCGGGGTACGACAGGCGCTCGGCCACCGTCACGCGCGCGTCCCCGAAGCCCGCCTGCACAAGCTCGCCCGAAAGCCGCGAGGGGTCTTCCCCGCCCGACGTGGCGAGGAAGAGCTCACCTGCGCGCTCGGCCTCGGCCACGATGTCGCACGCCACGCCGTGAGCGCTCGCGAAGCGCCAATCCTGCCATGGACGCGCGAGGCGCGCGGCGAGATACGACGCTGAGCTTATGCCGGGAATGACGCGCACGTCCACCTGCGCGTCGCCGGAGAGCGCCTCCACCAGGCGGCGCGCGCCGCTGAACAGCCCCACATCGCCCGTCATCACGACCACGGCGCGCTGCCACGACGCAGCATCGGTGAGCGCGGCGACGATGTCCGCCGTCTTCACGAGCTCGCATCTCACCACGTCGGGCGGCACGTCGATGCTGACAAGCGCGCGATGAGCGCCGATGACCACGTCGGCGATGTCGATCGCGTCGAGCGCCGCGCGCGAGAGCAAGTCGGGGTTTCCGGGCCCCGCCCCGATGATCGTTACCTTTCGCATGGAATCTCCCGATACCCGCGCGGCGTGACCATACGGCCGCCTACGCGCTTCGTGTCCGCGTTGCCGACGAACACGGTGGTGAACATGTCGGCGTCGAACTCCCCCAGCTCGGAGAGCCTGCACATGCCCGACTGCTGCCCCTCGCGCCCGATGTTGCGTACCCAGCCGCAGAGCGTGTCGGGGGCCTTCCATTCGAGCATAATCTTCGCCGCGCGCGAGAGCCTGTCGGCGCGCTTTCTGCTGCGCGGGTTGTACAAACAGATGCAGAAGTCGGCGCTCGCCACGGCGGCGAGCCTGCGCTCGATGACCTCCCACGGCGTGAGCAGGTCGGAGAGCGACACGACCGCGAAGTCGTGGGCAAGCGGGGCGCCGAGCACCGCCGACCCGCTCTGAGCCGCGGTGGCCCCGGCGATAACTTCCACGTCTACATCGGGGTAGTCCTCAGCAAGCTCCAGCACGGGGCTCGCCATGCCGTACACGCCCGCGTCACCGCTGCACACGAGCGCCACGGCTTCTCCGCTCTGCGCGCGTGAAAGCGCCAGGCGGCACCGTTCGACCTCGTGCATCATCGGCGTCGCGAGATGCGCCGCGTCGGGCACGGCGGCGAGCGCGAGCTCCACGTATTTCGTGTACCCCACAACGATGTCGGCCGCCGCGAGCGCGCGCCGAGCCGCAATCGTCATGCCGTCGGGGCCGCCCGGGCCGATCCCCACCACGAAGAGCTTTCCCATCACCGCTCCTTAAACGAAAGTTCGATAGTTACCTTGGAAAACGCGACGGTCACGCCGCCGTGAGCGAGCTTCGGGAAGATAAGTTTGCCCCCGTCCGCGAGCGCCGCGCGCTCGCACACGTTGTCGACCCCCACCGTCGCGCGCACGAAATCAGATGGCGAAACGCTGCCTTCGACCTGCGACAACTCCTCTGCGGAATACGTCACGAGCGGTATATTGCGCGCGCGGCAGAAGGCGAGCAGACCCTCCTCGTGCGCCTTTACGTCGATCGTCGCCGCCTCGCGCACGGCCGAAGGCGAGATACCCGCCTGCCCGCACGCGAGAAGAAACGCCTCCCCGATCGCTTCGGCGCACGCACCGCGACGGCACCCTATGCCCGCAACGATGCAGGGCACGACAAGGCGAAGCGACTCCGGCGCAGGCGCCTGCGCCCGCACGCCCGCCGGCTTCCCCGTCTCGCCGGCGGGCACGACCTCGCCCGTTGTCTCCGCCGCGCGAACGGACGCACCTGCATTCGCGCCAGCGAACGGCGACACGACGATATCGGCCCGAGCGCGGTCGGACGCAAAGTCAACCCCCTCAGGCGGCTGTCCCGAAATCGGCATGTCGGAATAGAGCGCCACGCGCCCGCCCGAAAGCAGCCGCGCCGACACTCGCTTGATGGCCTCGGGATTCGAAACGGCGAGCCCCGCACGGCGCGCCCACGTATCCACCGCCCACACGCCGCGGACGTCGGTCGCCGTGGTGATGACGGGGATGGCCCCTGCCGCGCGTGCCACAGTTTGCGCAAGCTCGTTCGCACCGCCCAAATGCCCCGACAAAAGCGAGACGGCAAAGCGCCCCGCCTCGTCGATGGCCACAACCGCGGGATCGTTTGCCTTCGAGGCGACATACGGCGCGATCGCCCGCACGGCGATGCCCGCCGCGCCCACGAACAGAAGCGCGTCCGACGCTTCCCACGCGAGCGCCGTCCATGCGCGCAGGTCGGCCTTCCCCTCGCCGAACCCGCGCGAAACGGAAACGTCCCAGCCAGGGTCATCTTCACCTGTCTGCGCACAATCGGAAAGCGCGCGTGCGGTGCGCTCCGCCAACGCATGCCCCCTCTCGGTGAACGCTATGCAGGAAACCCTCATCTAGCGCACCACCATCGTCGAGAAGTAGCTGCCCCGATCGGGCACATCGTCGAGCGAGCGGTACACGCGCTCGCCCGGAAGCCCACAGTCCTCTACGAGCTCGGCACCGTCGAAGGCGCCCTCCTCGCGAAGGATGCGCTTCGTGTCCGCAAGCGAGCGGCGCGCCTTCATGACCACCTTCGTCCCCGGCCAGCCGATTGCGCGGCGCACGTCGTCGTAGCCGCCGGGCACGATGTGCAGAGGCAACGACATCTCGGGCGTGAGGTCGCGCTCGAGCGCTGCGGCGACCGCGCAGAAGCTCGGCACGCCGGGAATGGCGCGCGCCTCGAACCCGCGGGCGCGCACGTCGGGCGCTATGCGCTGGAAGGTGGCGTAGATGCTTGGGTCCCCCAGGTTCAGCAGCGCGACGTCGCGGGCCGCATCCAGGTGCGCGACAAGCTCGTGAACAAGCGAGGCATGCTCGGCCGCGCGGCGCTCGGCGTCGCGCGTCATCGAGAATCGCACGGGGATCACCGTCTTGCCTGTAAGGTCGACGGCGCCGCGCACAATGTCAAGCGCGACCATGACCCCGTCCGCCGTTTGCGGTGCGGCGATGACCGGACACGATTCGATTGTGCGGACGGCCTTGATCGTGAGCAGCTCGGGGTCGCCAGGCCCCGTGCCCACCCCGTACAGCACGCCTTTACTCATACGTCGCCCCCAATTCCCCGATAACAGCATCGGCGCCCGACGTGCGGAAAAGCTCGCGGCGCCCGGCGTCGAACACGACCGCGGCGATGTCGCATGCGCCCGCCGCGCGGCGGCGCAACCTGTCCTCAATTGCCGCAGCGAGCGAGGCGCGCACAGCGTCCCCCACGCCAGCGGCCTCGATTACCTCAAGCGCCGTCGTGGTCGTGACCGACGACATGATCTCGTGCACGGTCTTCGCGCCCGCGCCGGCCAAGGCCGCGTGGGCGGCCAGAATCTCCGCGCGGCAGTCGGCGGTACGCGAATGGGTGTCCATGATGCCGCCCGCGACCTTCACTAGCTTGCCGATGTGTCCCACAAGAAGGACATTGGTAAATCCCTCGCGAACGCAGCAATCAATCGCATCGCCCACAAAGTTGGAGATAAAGACCACCGGCGCACCGTTTAGGTGGAAATGCCCCGAGATGAACTGCCCGCCGTAGTTGCCGGGCGTGAGCACGACTCCGCGCCGCCCCATAGCCGCATGCTGCCGGATCTCGAGCTCGATGCTGTCGCGCAAGGCAGCGAGGCTGCGCGGCTCGACGATGCCCGTCGTGCCCAGGATGGAGATGCCGTCCTCTATCCCCAGGTGCGGGTTGAAGGTCTTTTCGGCAAGGGCAACACCCTCGGGTACCGAAATCGTCACAGCAATATTTCCAGAAAAGCCGTGCGCGGCGCACACCTCGCGCACCGCCGAAGTGATCATCGCGCGCGGCGTCGCGTTGATGGCGGCCGCTCCCACCGGCTGCTCGAGCCCGGGCAACGTCACGCGCCCCACGCCCACGCCGCCATCGACGGAAACTTCCGATTCGCGCGCGGGCACGCCCTTGCTGCCCGCAGCGCCCGTGCCCGGCCCCGCATGTTCCACGAGCGCGTACACGAGCACGCCGTCGGTCACATCGGCATCGTCGCCTGCGTCCTTTCGCACGGCGCACTGGGCGCACCCCTCGCCGATGCATACGTCGACCACGTCCGTCTCGACGGGCAGCCCGCCGGGGGTGACGATCGACACGCGGCCCACGGTCTTTCGTGACAAGAGCATCTCGCAGGCCGCCTTCGCCGCGAGAGCGGCGCAGCTCCCCGTGGTGTAGCCGCAGCGCAGGCGGGTCGTCCCGGTATATATGTAGTGCTCGAAGGCCACGCTAGCTGCTCGCCTTCCGATACCCCGTGGCAAACGAAGGGTCGTAAAGCTTGCTGCGCTCGTACGACTCCGCCTGCGCGCCGTCGTGCGCAAGCCCGCCGCGAGCTCCGAGCACGCGGCCCACCACCACGAGCGCCGTGCGGTCGATGCCCTCTCGCGCGCCCGCATCGGCGAGCGTGCCCACTGTGCATCGCACCACGCGCTCCTCAGGCCAGGTCGCCTTATACACGAGCGCCGCCGGCTCGTCGGAGCTGCGGCCCGCGGCCAAAAGCTCGGCGGAAAGCTCGGCGAGCATACCCGAGCTCAGGAAGATGACCATAGTCGAGCCGCTTTCCGCCATGGTGCGCATGCCCTCGCCCGCAGGCATGGGGGTGCGCCCGGAAAGCCGCGTGATCACGACCGACTGGCTAATTCCCGGCAGCGTGTATTCCTGGCGAAGCGCCGCCGCGGCACCGCAAAAGCTCGACACGCCGGGCACCACCTCGTAGTCCACGCCGCGCGCGTCGAGCGCGTCCATCTGCTCCTGGATGGCGCCGTACAGGCACGGGTCGCCCGTGTGCAGGCGCACCACTTCCTCGCCCCGCGCATCTGCCGCGCACATCACGTCGAGCACTTCCTCCAAGGTCATGTGCGCGCTGTCGTAGACGACGCAGGATTCCTTGCACTCGGCGAGCAGCTCGGGGTTCACAAGGCTCCCCGCCCAAACGACCACGTCGGCCGCGCGCAGAAGACGAGCCCCGCGCAGCGTGATAAGGTCGGCGGCGCCCGAGCCTGCGCCAACGATATGAATCATCCGAGCCTTCCCTTCCCGTTTCTCATCGCAACCGTTTACGCCGCCATTCGCGCAGCGGGCAAAACACGGCGCCCGAAGCGGCAATCGGCGCAAATACGCAGGCAGGAGGCGCAATGCCGCCCGCCCTGGCTTTGACACGTTCACAAGTGCCCACTATCATAGTAAAAGATTCGGCAACGAGCATATGACAATCGGATAAAAGGAAATGACCGGCGCGGCGTCCGCACAGCCCGCGCTGGCTTGCGGAGGGAACCAGGTGGGAATCCTGGGCAAGGGACATTACTGTATAGGACGCGCGGGCGAACCGCCTCGCGCCCCAAGCCAGACTGCTTCGCCTTTTCCTCACGGCATCGCCGTGGCGTTAGCTCCTTGTGAACCCCGAGGGGTGCGCTTTTCTTTCGCTTGTGCCGACAAGCAACTGTCGCCGGGGGACCGGCAAACCGAGGAAAGGTAAAACCATGTCCGACCAGATGTCACGCCGCAGCTTCATGGGCGCCGCAGCAACCGGAGCCGTCGCGCTCGCCGGAATCACGCTCGCGGGCTGCTCCAGCACCTCCGCAAGTTCCGAGAAATCGAGCGAAAAGGAGAAGGCCGTGAAGCCGGTCATCCTCGTCACGAGCTTCGGCACGAGCTACAACGACTCGCGCCACATCACCATCGGCGCCATCGAAGACGCTATCCGCGAGAAGTACTGGCAGGACTACGACATCCGCCGCGCCTTCACCGCGCAGATCATCATCGACAAGCTGAAGAAGCGCGACGGCATCACGATCGACAACATGACCGAGGCGCTCGACCGCTGCGTGAAAGACGGCGTGAAGGAAATCGTCGTGCAGCCGACGCATCTCATGGGCGGCCTGGAATACACCGACGTGAAAGACGAGCTCGACAAGTACGCCGACAAGTTCGACAAGATCTCGCTCGGCGACCCGTTGCTCACCTCCGACGACGACTACAAGAAGGTGGCCGCAGCCATTAAGGAGAACATGGCGTCCTTCGACGACGGCAAGACGGCGCTGTGCCTCATGGGCCACGGCACCGAAGCCGATTCCAACGCCGACTATGCCAAGATGCAGGAAGTGTTCAAGAACGAGGGCTTGACGCAGTTCTTCGTCGGCACCGTCGAGGCTGAACCGACCTGCGAGGATGTTATCGCCGCCGCGAGCGCCGCAGGGTACAAGAAGGCCGTGCTCGCGCCGTTCATGGTGGTCGCGGGCGACCACGCGAACAACGACATGGCAGACGAGACCGACCCTGACAGCTGGGCTGCGAAGTTCGTGGCCGCCGGCTTCGAAGTGACGTGCCTGCTCCAGGGTCTGGGACAGAACGTCGCGGTCGACGACATCTACGTCTCACACGTGGACGACGCCATCGCCAAGCTCTAAACTCGCCGCGCACGGGGGCGCCGGTCGCGTCCCCGTGCAACGGGCATGCGCCTTCCCCGACCGACGGCGCATGCCCGTTGCATTCGCATCCCGCCCGCCCACCGCACGGCGCGGGCGGTCGAAGCGATTGAAAGGAACCCCTCCATGTTGAAGAAAACCCTCGTCTTCGCCCTGTCGGCGGCGCTTTTCGCGTTCTCGCTCGCCGGCTGCGGCGGAAATTCAATCGACAGCGCAAAGGCAAGCGATGCCGATTCCCAGGAAAAGACCGAGCAGGCGGCCGATGCGACCGAGGGTGCAAGCGCTGCCCCCATCACCGCCGACAAGGTGGCCGACGGCACCTATCCGATCACCGTAGATTCCAGCTCGAACATGTTCAGGATTGTGGACGCCCAGCTCATCGTGGAAAACGGCTCCATGCACTGCGTGATGACGCTTTCCGGCACGGGCTACGGCAAGCTCTTCATGGGCACGGGCGACGAGGCTGCCGCCGCGAGCGAGGCCGACTTCATCCCCTATGTGGAAAACGCGGAAGGCAAGTACACCTACGACGTGCCCGTTGATGCGCTCGACGAGGACACCGCCTGTGCCGCGTGGAGTATTAGAAAAGAGCAGTGGTACGACCGCACGCTTGTGTTCGAATCCGCCGGCGTCGATCTGCGCGCCGACGCACTGAAGTAACGCCATGCGGTCGATTCTCCCCAAGGGGGAAAACAGGAAGCGCCACAGCATCGCGGCGCGCGCGATCACCTGCGTTCTCGTCGCCCTGCTCGCGCTTCCCTTCGCGGGGTGCAGTGCGAGCCCGAACGCGACCGGTGGCACGGCGGGCTCTCAGGAATACACTGTGAGTGTCTCGCTTTCCGGTGGGTCAGGGCGCGCAAGCATCGCCTCACCCACCACAATTGTGAAGGATGGCGACACCTACACCGCGACCATCACCTGGTCGAGTTCGAACTACGACAAGATGACCGTCGACGGCGTGGACTACGCGCCCGTAAACGACGGCGGCAACTCCACGTTCGAGATACCCGTCACGCTCGACGAGGACATCGCCGTGTCGGCCGAGACCGTCGCCATGTCGACGCCGCACACCATCGACTACACGATCCACTTCGACTCATCCACCATGAAGGAGAAATCGGGCGACGATGCAAGCGGCGGCTCCCCTGCAGGAACGGCTTCAAGCGCCGCGGCCGACTTCCACAACGCCGATTTGGGCTGCGGCTGGGAGCCGACGGGGGCGCTTCAGCTTGAATACGCCGAGCACTTCACTGTCGACGAGTTCGAAGGCGGTCTGCGGCTTATCTGCGTTTCGAATGGGGAGCGTTTCCTCGTGGTGCCGCAAGATGCGAAGGTACCTGATGGGTTGAGCTCCGACATCGCGGTCATAAGGCGCCCCGCCGACAAGGTGTACCTCGTGTCGTCGGCGACGATGTGCCTGGTCGACGCGCTCGATGCGAACGACAATATCATCATGTCGGGCACGAAGGCCGACGATTGCTCGGTCGCAGGCTTCAAAAGCGCGCTCGAAAGTGGGGCGATCGCCTACGGCGGCAAGTACAGCGCGCCCGACTACGAGCGAATATCGGCCTCGGGCTGCACGCTCGCCATCGAGAACACCATGATCAACCACACGCCCGATGTGAAGGAAAAGCTGCAGAAGCTCGGGCTCGTCGTGCTCACCGAACAGTCGTCGAGCGAGCCCGAAGCACTCGGGCGCGTTGAGTGGATTAAGCTTTTCGGCGTCCTATTCGACAAGGAAGACGAGGCCGCGCACCTGTTCAACGAGCAGAAGGCCCGCGTCGAGCAAACGTCGGGGCTCGCGTCGTCAGGTAAAACCGTGGCGTATTTCTACATTAACTCGAACGGGGCCGCCGTCACGCGGCGGGCGGGCGACTACGTGGTGCAGATGATCGAGCTTGCAGGCGGCAGCTATGCGCTCGATGACGCGCAGACGGCGTCGACGTCAGGTTCGTCAGTAACGCTCGAAATGGAGCGCTTCTACGCGACGGCGAAGGATGCCGACATCATCGTCTACAACGGCACCATCGACGAATCGGTTGCCACCTTGAACGACTTCGTAGGCAAAAACGCGCTATTGTCGCAGTTCAAAGCCGTGAAGAACGGCAACGTCTGGGTCACAAGCACCGACATGTACCAGCAGATGACTTCTACAGCCGACATTATCGACGAGCTGCACGGGGCGTTCACCGGCGATGACGCGAGCGACTTCCATTATCTGAGGAAGCTCGGCTAGCACCATGAGAAGCCGACTTTCCATGGCATACGACGAATCGGGGCGCGCCGCACGGTGTCGCGTCGTGACGGCGCTGCTCGCTGTTGCCCTCATCGTGCTCGTCGGGGCTAACCTGTGCATCGGGAGCGTGCTCGTGCCCGCAGACCACATCCCCGGCATCCTTTCGGGCGGCGCGGCCAATTCCATGGAAAGCCAGGTCATCTGGGAGATTCGCCTGCCGCGCGTGCTTTCAGCCGTGCTTCTCGGCGGGGCACTTTCGCTTTCCGGGTTCCTGCTGCAGACGTTTTTCAACAACCCCATCGCCGACCCGTTCATCTTGGGCGTCTCCTCGGGCGCAAAGTTCGTCGTCGCGCTTACGATGATCGTACTTCTGGGCGCGAACCAGGCCATGTCCTCGCCGGCCATGGTGGCCGCAGCGTTTCTGGGCTCGCTTATCACCATCGGCTTCGTGCTCCTCATCGCACGGCGCATAAGTTCCATGGCCATGCTCATCGTGGCGGGCGTCATGGTGGGATACATCTGCTCGGCGGCGACGAACTTCCTCATCGCCTTCGCCGACGACCAGTCCATCGTGAACCTGCACAACTGGTCTTTGGGTAGCTTCTCGGGTTCGAGCTGGGACGACATCGCGGTCATCGCGGTCGTGGTGATTACCGTGAGCGCATGCGTATTCGCGATATCGAAGCCCCTTTCCGCCTTCCAACTGGGAGAAGCCTACGCGAAAAGCGTCGGCGTGAACGTCGAACGCTTCCGCGTGGTGCTCGTCCTTCTAGCGAGCATGCTCTCCGCCTGCGTGACCGCGTTCGCTGGTCCGGTGTCGTTCGTAGGCATCGCGGTTCCGCATCTCGTGAAGTCGGCGCTAAAGTCGTCGAAGCCCATCCGCGTGATTCCTGCGTGCTTCTTGGGAGGCGCCATCTTCTGCGCGGGCTGCGATTTGATCGCGCGCACGCTGTTCTCTCCCGTCGAGCTTTCCATCAGCGCCGTCACCGCCATCTTCGGCGCTCCGGTGGTTATCGCGCTCATGTTGAAGAAGCGGGTGAGGTAGATGGGGGAATTCGTGCCGCGGCCCAAAACGCAGACTGACGGAGCGCCGCTTTTCCACATAAGCGACCTGTCGGCGGGCTACGACAAGAAGGTCGTAGTCGAAGGCGTCGATCTGGAGGTTCGCGCGGGCGACGTCGTGGCGCTCATCGGGCCGAACGGCTCGGGCAAGTCGACCATCTTAAAAACCATCACACGCCATCTGGCACCGCTTGCCGGCGCGGTCGAGCTCGACGGGCGAGAGATTTCCCGATGGAAGACGGCGGAGTTTGCAAGGAACCTTGCCGTTATGCTGACAGATCGCCCCCGGACCGAGCTCCTCACCTGCCGCGATGTCGTAGAGGCGGGAAGGCACCCCTACACCGGGCGAATGGGCACACTCTCGCCCGACGACCATAGTCGGGTCGACGAGGCCATGAAAACCGCACATGTGGAAGAGCTCGCCGAGCGCGACTTCATGCAGATAAGCGACGGGCAACGCCAGCGCGTCATGCTCGCACGCGCCATCGCGCAGGATCCGCGTGTGCTCGTGCTCGACGAGCCCACGTCGTATCTCGATATCCGCTACCAGATCGACCTGCTGCGAATACTTCGCCACCTTGCGAAATCGCGGAATGTGGCTGTCATCATGTCCATCCACGAACTCGAGCTCGCGCAGAAAAGCGCCGACAAGGTGATTTGCGTGAAGGACGGCCGGGTCTTCCGCGCCGGCGTACCCGAGGACATATTCACGCGCGAGACGATTGGCGAGCTCTACGGCCTTCAACATGGCACCTTCAACGAGCGCTTCGGCAGCGTGGAAATTGGACGCCCGCACGGCGATGCGCACACGTTCGTCATCGCCGGCGCAGGTACGGGGTCGGCTGTGTTTCGCCAGCTCGTCCGGCAGGGCAAGGCGTTCTACGCGGGCGTTCTGCACGAAGGGGACATCGACTGCGAGCTCGCGCGCGACCTGGCAGCGGAATGCGTGGCCGAGCGCGCCTTCGAGCCGATCGGGGATAAAACCATAGCCCGCGCCAAAGAGCTCCTCGTCCACTGCGCGCGCCTTATTGTGTGCCCCGCCGCCTTCGGCACCATAAACGCCCGCAACGCAGAGCTCGTCGAGTTCGCACGCTCGCATGGTATCGAGGTCATGTGAGCGTGCGAAGGCGCATCGGAGGATTCCCAATTGGAGTGGGAAGGATAAACTGGACTTTCTTTTAATGATCCTCAGGCTACAGCTCCTACGCCGGCGAGGTCTACAAGGCGCCGGAGAACCTCGTAAACAGGAATTTCCACGCCGACGAGCCCAACCTGCTGTGGCTCACCGACATCACCGAGTTCAGACTCCCGGGCGGCGAGAAGGTCTACCTGAGCCCGGTCATCGACTGCTTCGGCGGGATGCTCGTCGCCTGGTCGATCGGGCTGCACCCCGACAAGCGCCTCACGAACTCGAGCCTGCGCCTAATCCAAGCGAGATTCCAGACTCGATAGGCCATTGAGAGTCAGGTCGTTGGCGACCTCCGAGACGCGCTCGATAGGAACCGAGCCATCAGACAGGGCCCACGTGCGATAGATACCGATAATACCCGACAGCAAGAACGCCAGATAGTAGTCGAACATCTCGTCCTTGAGACCTTGGGGCAGCAGATCGCGCTCGGCAATCTCGTGTTCGAGCGGCGCACGAAGACGAGCCATAAAATCATCGAGCGGAATGTTCTCGATCAGCTGACGATTGAGCACCAAGTTGTTGCATAGTGCCTCGTTAACGGTTTTAAAGAAGGTCGCCGCCGCGCCCAGGGCGCGCTCGTTGGTGTCGCCGTCCATGGAGGCAAGCGTTTTCTCAACCGAGTCGACAATCATCTCCACCACATCGACGGCAATGGCATCGAGCAAGCCATCAACCGTACCAAAGTGAACGTAAAAGGTCTTGCGGTCGACATTGGCCTCGCGCGCGATGGCACTCACCGTAATGTCTGCCAGCGGCTTTTCCATGAGCAGGCGCTCGAAAGCGGAAAGGATGGCATTGCGGCTGCGAACGATGCGGCGATCAAGACGCGGTTTGCTGGTGTCCATAGACGTGTCCCTTCGATATGCGGGCATTCATCAACAGATGAGAGATAATCTACGTAAGAGGATTATCCCCCATACAGCACAAATATGCCCCGCATCATGAAGAACGCACGACTGTCCTACTGCGACTTAGGGTGCTTCTTCTTATTGAGTGCCGACGGAGATACGCGGATACCGTCGCCCGTCTGTCGCACATAGGCTTTATGAGCCGGCTTAGCGGTCCCAGAAGCCTTCTGAGCGTGCTTCCTGGGATCAACGGTAACTGCATTCGTGGGGTGCGGCTTAGTGGGCGCAGAGGGCGTCTGAGGCGCGCGGCCGAGCTTGCGCATCACGCGATCCCAGCGCGCATGGATACTCTCGTTGTGGGCGCTCTTAAGGCCCAGCAGGGGCGCAGCCAAAATGGTCGGCGCGATAAACGTAATGAGACGCCACAGCAGATAGCCGGCGGTCGAAGCCGACCCAAAGAAATGACCCAAGAACAAAGCAAAGCCGCCCTCAGCGCCACCAGTTCCACCGGGCAAGGGAACCGCAGAGCTCAGCAGCTGGACAAAGGCGCTCGCGGCCATGACCGAGAAAAAGTCGACCTCGTGGTGGCCAAAGGCGAGCATCAGAAAATACGGCACCAGATAGAAAAACGCGAGCTGCAGCATGGTGATAAACACGGTGAGCAGCATGGAAGAAAAATGTCCGGCCGAAAGCTTGAACTTCTCGGAGAAGGAGTAGATCTCGCCATCGACAAACGAGCGCCATCCATCGATCTTAGTGGCCGAGACACCTATGCGCTCGAGCCAATTGATGATGCAATGGGCGACGCGCGTGACGGTCTTAGGCATGAGCGCGACGGCGAAGATGCCGAGCAGGATGCAGCAGTGACCGCCAAAACTAAAGACGCACAGCAGCGTCATGTCGCCATAGCGCTCGGCAAAAAACGGCATGCGAGCAAGCAATAGGATAGCGCCCCAGGCAACTAGGCCAAACTGATACACAATAAATCGGGTGAACTGCGTGGCACCCGCTTCGCCCACGTTTTGGCCCGCTTTGGTCAGGCGGTAGATCTGGGCAGGCGTAGAGCCCATCATCATGGGCGTCAGGTTGCCAAAGAAGATGCCACTCGCCTCGACCGAGATCAGGTCGCGAATGCCGACGGGTGAATTGGGGTCGAGCCAGACGGCGATCGCATAGGCCACAATGCCAAAGAACAGATACATGAACATGCAAAGACACGCGACAACGAGCCAGGGCGCCTGGACGCTCGACATAGCAGCCCAGAACTGCCCCATCTGCCCGGTTACCACCAGATAGACGATATAACCCACCAGCACAACGCCGATAAAGATTGCGCCGCGGCGTGCGCTCTTATTGTCATCGCCGCCCGAGGCCTCAACCTCGACCTGGGGCTTGGACGTATGCTGAGAGGACTCCGTCATGAGACTCCTTCTAACAGTCAAAATATCTTGGTTATTGTACCCGTAAGGGCCATAAGCAGAACGCAAAGCTCTTGTTCAAACGGGAATGACAGACAGTTGTTTGATAATAAAAAACCCGGTCTTCCGTGGAAAGACCGGGTATCAGATGCGTGGTAGCCCGTACCAGATTCGAACTGGTGATCTCCGCCTTGAGAGGGCGGCGTCCTAAACCGCTAGACGAACGGGCCATAGGCCTCGGCAGAAAAGAAGTGGTAGCCCGTACCAGATTCGAACTGGTGATCTCCGCCTTGAGAGGGCGGCGTCCTAAACCGCTAGACGAACGGGCCACATGACATCTGCACTGCCGTGCTGCGAGGAAATATATTACGGGACAAAAAACATCAGCGCAAGAAGAAATTCCAAATTGCCGAAAAATTGTCGACAGGTTATGGAACGCGCAGGTCAACTAATTAGCTAATTCAAGTTGAGATGAACCAAAAGGGTTTCGCGATCGTTGGGGATGTTGTCCTCGATAACGGCTTCGAGGGCGGCGTTGAGTAGCTGGCCTAGCTCGGGCCCCGGCTTCACACCGGCACGAATCAAGTCGCCGCCGTTGATAGCAAGCATCTTGAGCGAATAGGGCTCCCCCGCCTCCAACAAATCATGGGCGAGTGAGCGCATCTCTTCGATCGTCTCGACGTAATAGAAGCACGACGGCGCCTTGCCCAGCGTGTCGGCACGCTTAAGGTCCATAAGCTCGTCCATCAGGCGCGGCGTATCGACGCCCTCGCCCGAAAGCAAGCGCATCATATTGAGCAAGCAGGAGCGCTCGGGGCGCAGCGGCTTGTCGTGGTACTTAATGAGCAGGCACACGTCGCGGACCAAGTCGTGCGAAAGCGCCAAGCGATCCATGATGGCGCGCGCCTTCTTGGCCCCGAGCTCGGGGTGACCGTAAAAGTGGCCGCTGCCCGCATGGTCGACCGTAAAGCAATCGGGCTTGGAAACGTCGTGCAAAAACGCCGCCCACATTAGGCTCATTGAGGGTGTAAAGCCGTCGCACAGCGCCAACTCCCCCGCCACCGTCAGCACACGGGCGATATGCTCGTAAACGTTAAACGCATGATAGACGCTGCGCTGATCAAACCCGCGACCCGCTGCAAACTCGGGCACGGCGGCGCAGATGAGCTCGGGGTAGCGCAGCATGGCGTCTCCCCCGTGGCCGGTCGAAAGGATACCCTCGAGCTCAATGCCCACGCGCTCGCGCGCTACAGCATCGAGCAGCGGCGCGCACTCGGCAAGCGCCTGTTTAGTCTTGGGCTCGATCATAAAATCCAGACGGCAGGCAAAACGCACCGCGCGCAACATGCGCAGGGCATCCTCGTTAAAACGACGCTTGGGATCTCCAACGGCGCGGATGAGCTTGCGGTCTAGGTCGCCCTGACCATCGTAGCGGTCGACAAGACCACGCTCGGGATGCCAGGCCATAGCGTTAACGGTAAAGTCACGACGCGCCAGATCGTCCTCAAGCGACGCCGCACGCTCCACACTCTGGGGATGGCGGCCGTCGGTGTAAAAGCCGTCTAGGCGGTAGGTGGTGACCTCAATGCGCTCATCATCGCAAATAGCCGTGATGCCGCCAAATTTTATGCCCGACTCAACCACGGCAATATCAGCCGCTTCGAGCGCCTCTTTGGACTCCTGCCACAGGCCGCTGCAGCACATGTCAACATCGTGGCTGGGGCGTCCCATCAGGGCATCACGTACCCAACCGCCCACGTACCAAGCCTCAAGACCTGCTGCCTCAAGCGCACGCAGGACACGGATAGAGGCATCGGTCGGCTGCGTACCGTTGAGCGAAACATTGCACATGCCTATGGCCTCCTGCGACTATCAAATTGGCTATCGATTGCGTCTGCAAGAAGTCTAGCAAGAAACAGCCTCCACTGCACACGCAAGTCCGATAAACAAAAACGCATCCGTCCTGGTCTAAGACGGATGCGAAATAATTGAACTATTCAGGCAAGGTGCCGGAACTAGCAAACCTGACGGATTGCAATACCCTTCTGATACTCATCGACCTTGGCAAAATCGCCCAGACCCGGGCACTCGACCACGTTGGCGCCGGTGGCCATCGAGAGGCGCAGGGCATCCTCGACGCGCTCGGGGGCGTCGTGCCACACGGACAGGAAGGCGGCCAGCGCGGAGTCGCCCGCGCAGACGGTCGACAGCAGCTTGACGTCGAAGGTGCGGTTGGCAAACCAGATGTGCTCGCCGTTGGAGAAGTACGCGCCGTCGCCGCCGAGCGTCAGCAGTACATTCTTAGCGCCCTTGGCGTGCAGCTCGGCCATGGCGCCCTTGACGGACTCGTCGTCGCCACCGCTCACCTTAATGCCAAAGATGTCGAGCAGCTCGTCGTCGTTAGGCTTAATGAGCAACGGCTCCATAGCAATGAGGTCGGCCAGCTGATGGCTCGAGATATCGAGCACGAACTCGGCGCCCTTCGCCTTCACGCGACGCAGGACCTCTGCCAGGAAGCTCTCGGAGGTGTTGGGGGGCAGCGAGCCGCTGATAACCAGGCAGGTCATGTCATCGAGCGAATCGATAAGCTCAAACATCTCCTGCTCGTTGGCTTCGTTGATGGCGGCACCGGCGTTGACCATGTTGTACTCGGTGTCGGGACCGGCGTTGAGGAACACGTTAACACGCGTGATGCCGTCAGTCCACACGGGCTTGACGGGCACGCCCAGGGCCTCGGCGCCCTTAACGATATACTCACCCGAGAAGCCGGCGAAGAAGCCCAGGATCGTGGTGTCGACGCCGTAGTGGTCGAGCGTAAACGAAACGTTGAGACCCTTGCCGTTGGGGGTGTAGACAGCGTTACGGGTGCGGGTAACGGTGTTGGCGGACAAGCCATCGCAGGAGATGTTGTAGTCAATAGCGGGATTTGCAGTAAGCGTGTAAATCATGAATGTTCCTTTCACGAAGCAACGTGTTAATGAAAGTATATTCCACGCTTCGGCAAAAGGCTACAACAACTCGGTGAACGGTGTGGAACGCGTGAAGCGCGGCTCCGAGGTTCGAGTGGGACAAAAAACGGCGCCCCGGTCGAAACCGGGACGCCGTATGCGCACGAGTTTGTCGTGTTTCGCTTACTTGCGATCGAGCTTGCGAACGGCAACGCGCTTGCTGTACTCGTCGACGTGACCAAAGTCGCCGATGCCGACGGACTCAGCAACGTTGGCGCCGGTGGCCATAGCGAGCTTCATGGCCTCCTCGACGTTGTCGCGATCCCTGTACCACTTGTGCAGGAACGCAGCGAGGGTGCAGTCGCCGGCGCAGACGGAAGAGACAAGCTTGATGTTGAACTCACGCTTGGCATACCAGATGTCCTCGCCGTTGGAGAAGTAAGCGTCACCGCGGCTACCACGGGTGAGCAGCACGTTCTGGACGCCGGCCTCGTGAGCCAGCTTCATGGCAACGCGGACCTCGTCGTCGGTGTCGACCGGCACGCCGAAGATAGCCTTCATCTCGTGATGGTTCGGCTTAATGAGCAGCGGCTTCTTGTGAGCGAGCTCCTTGAGCTTGTCGGAGGACAGGTCCAGGACGACGTCGGCGCCACGGGCCTGAGCGTGCTCCATGACCTGAGCCAGGAAGTCGGGCGTAGCTTTGGGAGGCACGGAGCCGGAGACGATCAGGCACTCAAGGTCGCCCGCGGTGTCCAGGATGTTGTAGAGCTCCTCCTGATGCTGCGGCGTGATCGGAGCACCGGGGTTCAGGATGCCGTACTCGTGCTGGCCATCGTTGACGTAGGTGTTGATGCGCGTGATACCGTCGGTCCAGACCGGGCGGCAGAGGCAACCCAGGTTCATGACCTCCTCGACGATGAACTTGCCCGTGAAGCCGGCGAAGAAACCGAGCGCGACGGTGTCGACGCCCATCTTCTTAAAGGCGAAGGACACGTCGAGGCCCTTGCCGTTAGCCGTGTAGCTGGCCGAGCCGGTGCGGACGTTCTCGTCGGGCTCGAGCGGAGAGCTCGAAACCGTCATGTCGACAGCCGGGTTAGCGGTTAGCGTGTAGAACATTTACAGTACCCCCTGTATATGTGAGGGCCGCGTGGCCGGCCCATTCCAACCACGCGGTTACCTCTGATACCAAATTAGCGAGCTGCGGACTCGAGCAGTGCCTTGACCTCGGCAGCGGTGTTGCAGGCGAGCGCCTTCTCGGCGAGCTCGTCGCACTCGGCCTTGGTCCACTGGCTGATGGTCTTGCGGGCGCGCAGGATGGACGGAGCGCTCATCGAGAACTCCTCCAGGCCCCAGCTGATCAGCAGCGGCTCGAGCAACGGATCGGCAGCGGCCTCGCCGCACATACCGACCATGATGCCGGCCTTCACGCCGCTCTCGATGATGTTCTTGAGCGAGCGGAGCACGGCGGGATAGTAAACCTGGTACAGGTTGGAGATGGTGTCGTTGCCACGGTCGGCGCACATGGTGTAGCCGATCAGGTCGTTGGTGCCGATGGAGAAGAAGTCGGCGACCTCGGCCAGGCGGTCAGCGAGCAGCGAGGCTGCAGGCGTCTCGACCATGATGCCGACCTCGATGTTCTCGTTGAACTTGCGACCCTCTTCGGTCAGCTCGGTCTTGCACTGCTCGACGAGCTCCTTGACAGCCAAGACTTCCTCGACGCAGGTGACGAGCGGGATCATAATCTTGACGTCACCGAAGGCGCTGGCGCGCAGCAGGGCGCGGAGCTGGACCTTGTACTGGTCGGGGTTGGCCAGGCAGTAACGCACGGCGCGGAAGCCCATGAAGGGGTTCTCTTCCTTGACCATGTGCAGGTACGGAATCTCCTTGTCGCCACCCACATCGAGCGTGCGGATGATGACCGGAGCGCCCTTGAGCGCGCTGGCGACCTTACGGTAGGCGTTGAACTGCTCCTCCTCGGAAGGAAGCTCAGCAGAGTCCATGAACAGGAACTCGGAACGGAACAGGCCGATAGCCTCGGCGTCGTGATCGAGCGCGTTGGGCACGTCATCGGGATTGCCGATGTTGCAGGCAATGATCTTCTTGATGCCGTCGGCAGTCACGGACGGCTTGCCGCGGAAGGCCTCGAGAGCCGCCTTCTCGGCAGCGAAAGCCTCGGCCTTGGCAGTGTAAGCGGCGAGCGTCTCCTCATCGGGATCAGCCTCGACGATACCCTTGCCACCGTCGACGACAACGGTCATGCCGTTGCGCAGTGCGGTGCAGCTGTTGGAAACCGAAAGGACAGCAGGGATCTCGAGGGCGCGCGCAATGATTGCGGAGTGCGACGTGCGGCCACCAGTCTCGGTGACGATACCGGCAACGTGCGCCTTATCGATCGTGGCGGTCATGGACGGCGTGAGGTCGTGCACGACAACGACGGTGTTCTCGGGCAGGACGGAAAGGTCGACGACCTCCTTGCCCAGCAGCTCGGCCAGAATACCGGTGCGGATGTCGGCGATGTCGGCCGCGCGCAGACGGAACATCTCATCGTCCATGGACAGGAACATGTTCTCGAACATGGTCGAGGTGTCCATGAGCGCCTGCTCGGCGCAGGTGCCGCCGTCAATGGCGGCGTTGATGGCGTCGGTCATGCCCGGATCCTGAGCCAGGACAATGTGTCCGCTCATGATCTCGGCCTCGGCCTCGCCCACCGTCTCCTTCATGTGATCGGCCTGAGCCTGGGTCTTCTCGCAGAAGACCGAAAGAGCGGTCTGATAGCGCTCCTTCTCTGCTGCCGAATCAGCAACCTCGTGCGGCTCAAACGTCAAGTCGGGATCGACGGCGACCATGACGGTGCCGATACCGATGCCCTCGGAAGCGTTGACTCCCTGATACATTCCCATTCCTCTCTCCGTGTCATGTGATAAAGCGTTTTGCCATATCCATGACAAAAGAGCGCAGCTACCTTAAGACAGGTCACTGCGCCCCCAAATATGAACTTAGTTGTTCAACATGCGACCCGTTTGAGTTCTACTCGCCAAGACCGCTCTTGATGAGCTCGATGGCAGCAGCCAGAGCCTCGGCCTCGTCGGCGCCGTCGCACTTGACCTCGACCTCGGTGCCGCAGGGGATACCAGCAGCCATGAGAGCCATCGGGGACTTGCCGTTGACCTCCTTCTCGGGGGTGACGACCGTCACGTCACAGGCGTACTTGCCCATGGTGGAGGCGAACAGACCAGCCGGACGCATGTGCAGACCCTGAGGATTAACGAGGGTAGCCTTCTCAGAAACCATAGTTGACTCCTTTTTTGTGTTTAACCCCTGTCATGCATGTGGCAGGAGTCAGATTCACGACGTTGTTTATATTAACTCACATCAAACGGTTTTTCATTGTGTTTCGCACGAATTGTTGGACAGATGTCGTTCGCTGTCCGCTCGCCTGCCGGGCGGGGCGGTTAAGTTTGCTGCTCTACAGTCCTGCGCAAGACGGAAAGCACATTAAGTGCTTTCCTTTGCGAGCGGAACTCGCGACAAACTTAACCGCCCCGCCCGGCAGGCGAGCTGCGGGAACATGCTTCCGTCCAAGAAATATCGTGCAAAAGGAATTCTGGCTGAATTATTGTTCGCGTGGGTGATTCAGTCGATGAGGGCTATTTATGCCCTGTTGGGGACTAAGGAGTGTCCCGGGGTGCCGGCAGGAAAGGAACATCCCTGAGTGCCGGGTGGTATGAAAAAAGGCGAGGACCCGTAGGGAGTCCTCGCCTTTGTTACAGGGGGCGATGTTATTCGCGTACTGTGGGATTAGACCAGGCGGGCGTTGATCGTCTTGGCGATCTCGGCGGCGTCGGTGGAACCCTTGACGGTGCCACGGAAGTCCTCGTCCATGAGCGCCTCGGCAACCTTGGACAGAATCTTGAGGTGCGTGGTGCCAGCCTGTGCACCAGGGATGAGCAGGGCGATAGCCACGTTGACAGGAGCGCCGTCCATGGTATCCCAACCGGTCACGCCGGACTCGTCCTTAACGACGATGACGGCAGCCTCGGTAATGGCGTCGGACTTGGCATGCGGGATGGCGAAGCCCTCCATCATGCCCGTGGTGCCCTCGGCCTCGCGGGCCAGGAAGGCGTTCATCACGGCGTCGGCGTCGCTGGCGATACCGGCCTTGACAGCCTGGTTGGAAACGAAGCTCAGAGCCTCGTCACGAGAAGCGAAGTCCTCGGCGACAAAGACATTCTCAACCTTCACGAAGTCGGCAGCCTCGGCCTTAGGGGCCTCAACGGCAGCGGCCTTGGAAGCCTCAACCGGCTTGGCTACAGGAGCGGCCTTCTGATTCTTCTCGAAGTCGTACTTCTTGAAGGCCACGAACAGGATGCCACCGACAACAGCACCGATGAGGATCGCGAGGACCCAAAGCGGACCGTTCTCGACAACGGGCAGGACCAGGAAGCCACCGTGAGGCGCCGGATCGTGAACGTTGAACATAATGGTCAGGATCGAAGCGATAGAGGAACCGAGCATCATGATGGGCATGACCGGCCAGATGTTCTTGGTCATGAACGGAATGGCGCCCTCGGTGATGTGGGTGCAACCAAGAATGAGGTTGACGATACCGGCGTCGTGATCCTCCTGGCTGAAGTACTTCTTACCGACAACGACGGCGAAGGTGGTGATCAGCGGCGGAACGATGCAAGCTGCGGAGACGGCAGCCATGAAGTTGGTGCCGAAATTGTAGGTATCGGTGCCAACGCCGGCAGCCAGTGCCTCGGTGAGCATGGCGGTACCGGTGACGTAAGCAGCCTTGTTGACCGGGCCACCCATGTCAAAGGCGCACATGCAGCCGATGGCAAGACCCAGGACAACGGCGCCAGAGGCGGACAGGCCCTTGAGGAAGTCCATCATGGCGGTGTTGATGGCAGCCATGGGGCCGGAAATGCCGAGCATGACCAGGCCGACGATAGCCGTCGAGAACAGCGGGTACAGGAAGATAGCCTTGAGACCGTCCAGGTTCTTGGGCAGACCGGCAAAGACCTTCTCGAGCAGCAGGATGACATAACCGGCGAGGAAGCCGCCGACGATGCCGCCCAGGAAGCCGAAGCCCACGCCGGCGCCACCGGCGTCGATCATGCCGGTCTCGGCGTTAACAGGCAGACCCTGGATGGCGATCATACCGGCAACAAAGCCGGGAACGAGCGCCGGGCGCTTGCCGATGGATTCGGCGATGTAGGCGGAAAGCACCGGAACCATGAGGTTCATAGCGATACCGCCGATGATCTTGAGCAACGCAGCAAAGCTGTTGTAGTCAGACGCCGTCGAATCGAAGGACGTAATGCCCCACAGGAACGAAACGGCGGTCAGAACACCACCAGCAACGACGAAGACCAGCATGTGGCTGACGCCGTTCATAAGGTGCTTATAGATGACGTGGCCGATGGACTCCTTCTCCTCGACTTCGTCCTCGACATCGGCAGCGGCTGCAACCGTGCTGTCGCCCTTAGCGGCGAGTGCGTGGTCAATCAGCTTACCGGCGGCCTCAACGGACAGGGCCTTGGAAACACCAACGGAAACCATGGGCTTACCGGCGAAACGCTCAGCCTGGACATCCTTGTCGGCTGCGACGACGACGGCCTTGGCACCAGCGATCTCACTCTTGGTGAGCTCGTTCTCGACACCGACCTGGCCATGAGTCTCGACCTTAATGGTCAGACCGCGCTCGGCAGCTGCCTTCTCCAGCGCCTCCTTAGCCATGAAGGTGTGCGCAATGCCGGTCGGGCAACCGGTGGCGGCGATGATGTCAAACTTAGCCATGTGTCCCTCCTTCTTGAGTACAGCGCCCGCGGGCGCTCCCCTACACGCGCTTGGATACGCGTTTTTCCACAACTGAAAGATACCAACCTACCGTCCACGTGAGAAGAGACAAGGTGCAATTCTCCGGTGAAAGGTTCTTTCATAACCGTAAACGGTAGGTGAAAGTTTACCATCAACATTTGAAACGGCAAGGTGTATCTTGTAATTGAAAATGCCCTTATACTGTGGCATTGCAAATCAAATTAGATTTTCATGCCAACCAGGAGCCATCCATGACCGATAGTAGCAAGAGCGCACTTTCCCTCATTAGTACCCATCAGGGATACAGCGAGTCCGAGCAGCGCATTGTCGACTATATATTGGAGCACCAGTCCGAGGCGCCGCGCCTCACGGCCGCTCAGCTCTCACGCGCCGCCGCCACGTCCGAGGCGACCGTTTCGCGCTTCTGCCGCAAGCTTGGCTTTGGCAGCTTCCGCAGCTTTCAGTTTTCGTTGGCGAGGGATTTGGAAAGCCAGCGCAACGAGGGCCTGACTGACGAGGTCTCGCTCGACAATATGGAGCAGAGCCTCAAGAACATCCTGGCTGCCAAGGTGAGCGAGCTTAATGCGACCATCGACGGGATCGACCACGATACGCTGGCGGCTGTTGTGCATGCCCTTAAGCATGCAGGGGTTATTGAGTTTGCGGCTGTGGGCAATACCAACGCGGTCGCGCTCGATGCGACGTTTAAGTTTTCGCAGCTGGGCCTGCGCTGCATGGCGAGCACCATTAGCGAGACATCAATTGGCTTTGCGCTCACGTTACGCCCAGGTGACGTCATCGTGCTAATCTCAAACTCCGGCAAATCGCGCCGACTGAATTGCATGGCAGAAGCGGCTCGCAACTGCGGCGCAACCGTAGTCGTCATCAGCAGCGACAGCAAATCCCCGCTCGCGCGTCTGGCAGACTACACTTTTAATACCGTCAACCACGAAGCGCTACTGACGACGGGCGACTTTGCGTTCTCCAAGATCAGCGCCACGATGATCATCGAAGTCATCTACAACTTCCTGCTGCCCGAGATTGAAGACGCGCGTGAGCATATCAGCTACTACGAGGAGCTCATCCAGCCGGATAAGGTCGTAGAGTAGGTAAATTGGGGAGCCGATAGACGCCTCTCGTCACGAAACACGCCCATCTACTACGTTTTAACCGCAACCGCCAACCATACACCCAAAATAGAGAAAACCGCAGGCGTTCTACCTGCGGTTTTCTTTTTGAAATTCTTGGCGTGGTTGCCGATGCCCTACCAAACGTAGTAGATGGACCCGTTTCGTGGCGGCCGGGTTGGACATGCATGTGGCGGCTCGGCCTAGGCACGCGCCTCCGCAAGCATCTGCCTGGCGTGCGCCAGGCTTGCCTCGGACTGATCGCCGCTGAGCATGCGGGCGATCTCGGCGGTACGCGCTTCGCCAGTTACCTCGTCCAAATGCGTCTGGGGAACATCGCCGGGTTCCTTGCTCACCACGTAGTGCTTATCGGCCATAACGGCGACCTGCGCCAGGTGCGTAACGACTATCACCTGATGCGTCGCGGCAAGATCGGCCAGCACACCAGCAAGAGCACGAGCCGTGGAGCCGCCGACACCGGCATCGACCTCGTCAAACACCAGCGTATCGACACCGTCCGCATTACCCAAGACCACCTTGCTCGCCAGCATAACGCGGCTGAGCTCGCCGCCCGACGCAATGCGGCGCAGGGGTCGCGGCGTCAAGCCAGCACCGCTGCGATACAAAAGCTCGTAGCTCGAAGGACCCGCCGGCGTCCACTCGGCGCGCGGAAGATCACGCGACTCCCAAACGAGCTCGGCGCCGCCCATCTCCAAGCGTGCCATCTGACGACCAACCTCGTGGCAGAAGCGCGGGGCCGCCGTATTGCGAGCGCGCTTAAGCGCCTTGGCGGCAGCGAACAGTTCGCGCTCCGCCGCGCCAAGTGCCTCGCGTGCCTTCCTAATCTGCTCGTCACCATCGTCCACCAGCGATAACAACTCCCGCGAGCGATCACGCATGGCAAATACATCGTCCATGGTGGGACCCCACTGCCGCAGAAGTCCCTTAAGGTCGGAATACCGCTCGCGCATGCGAGCAAGCTCGCGAGGATCGAACGCAACGCCATCGCGATAAGCACGCAGCTCGTTGGCGCAATCCTCGAGTGAGATGCAGGCATCCGAAAGTGCATCGGCGATGTCACCCAGTTTGCGATCGACGGTAGCCATGCGCGACAGTTCTGCCACGGCGCCGTTCACGGCATCGAGCGCTCCCCCTTCGGAAGTAAGCGATGCATGGGCATCGTTGGCCGTCGCCACCAGCACCTCGGCATGCTCGGAACGCGGCAGCAGCTCCTCGAGCTCCTCATACTCACCCGGCTTGGGGTCGACCTCGGCGATACGCTCCAGGGCGAAGCGCGCCTCCTCGACCCGACTCCCCTGCGCGCGTGAGGCTTCCTCCACACGGCGAAGCTCCTTGGCGGCGTCACGCGAAGCCTTGAAGCAGGCACGGTAACGGTCGAGCGCCTCGAGCGCAGAGCGACCAGCCCAGGCATCGACCATGGCAACGTGATGCGCCGGATCGAGGAGGCGCTGGTGCTCGTGCTGACCGCAAAGATCCATCATCACACCGACGCGCTCCGAAAGCTCACGCACGCTGGCGATGCGGCCGTCAATTTTTACGCGGCTGCGGCCCTCGGCAGAAAGGCTACGCTGTACGGTGAACCCATCCGTGTCGTGCGGACCGTCGAACAGGCGCGCCTCGACGCTCGCCAGCGCCTCGCCCTCGCGCACCGTCGACGAATCCGCGCGCTCGCCCAAAATAAGCTTGAGGGCCGAGAGCAGCGCGGTCTTGCCGGCGCCGGTCTCGCCGGTCAAAACCGTTAGGCCCGCACTCGGAACCAACGTCGCCTCGCGAATGAGCGCGATGTTGGAAACCTGCAGCTCATCGATCATGACGGACTCCGTAGAACACGCGGCTCACCGAGTTATAGAAGCTTTCGGGACCGTAATCCAGCAGCAGTACATCGCCGGGACCACGGCGCACAGCCACGCTCTCAACCGTGCCGTCGCAGGTAATAAACTGTCCGTCGATGGCAATGGCCGGCACACTCGGGCGATCATCGGACATAAAGATCTCGACGACATCACTCGGCGAGGTCAAAAAAGCGCGAGCCTGAATGGTATGCGGGGCGATGGGCACACAGACCATGCCCGTGTAATCGGGGCTGACAATGGGACCGCCGGCGGAAAGCGCGTAGCCGGTGGAGCCGGTCGCCGTCGATACGACCACACCATCGCCGCGCAGGCGATCAATATGATGGCCGGACACCGTGATGTCAAACTCAACCATATCGGACAGGGGGCCGCGCGTAAGTGCCATATCGTTGAGGGCAAACGTGCGCACGACATCCTTCGTGCCGTGTTCGCGCACGGACACAATATCCGCGGCGATGGTGGCGCGGCGGCTCACGTGGAGCTCACCGGACAGAGCATCGCTCACGACCTGCAGAATGTCGCGCTCCTCGGGGCTCGCAGCAGTTAAAAAGCCCAGGTGACCATAGGAAAGACCAAGGATAGGAATCTCGCGATGGTTGAGGATGCGGGCAGCGCGCAGCAACGTACCGTCGCCGCCGAGTGTAATGACCAGATCTGAGCCGTCAATATCAGGCGTGCTTTGAATCTTCGATCGCTGATCGGCCGCCCATGCGACCTCGTAGCCCTGGCGCGAAAGCCAAAGCTCGAGCATCAGGCCACTCTCGACCGCCTCTTGCTTGTAGTAATTGGGAACCAGAAAGACCTTCATAGCGTTGCAGCTTTCTCGCTCAAAGCCGATACCTGGGATTGCAGCTCATCGTCGGCGCGCTCCCCGGGGACAAACCTTGTGCCGTACAAGAAAAACTCAACGTTGCCCTTAGCGCCATGGATGGGCGACACGCACACGTCAAGCGGGAACAGGCCCTTGGCGGCAAAAAGCTCAATCGCCGCCACGAGTGTATCGCGGCGCACGGCGGGATCGGTCACAATGCCGCCCTCGCCCACCAGCGCCGCCGGAGCCTCAAACTGCGGCTTTACGAGCGTGCAGAATGCACCCGTAGGCGCCAGGCACGCCAGCACCGCATCGATAATGTTCGCGATGCTGGTAAACGAGACATCACACACTGCCAGGTCGATGGCGCCAGCATAGCCAAGCTCAGGCAGCTGCGTCACGTTCGTGCGCTCATGCAGCGTCACGCGATCGTCCTGACGCAACGACCAATCGAACTGGGCGCGACCCACGTCCACCGAGACAACGGTCGCGGCTCCGCGCTTGAGCAGGCAATCGGTAAAGCCGCCGGTAGAACAGCCCACATCCAGACAGGCAAGGCCCGTCGGATTGATGCCAAACGCATCGAGCGCGCCTTCGAGCTTAAGCCCGCCGCGGCCAACATAGGGAATGCGCCCCTTCACGTGCAGCGGCAGGCCCGGGGTCACCTTAAGGCCCGGCGAAGTCAAGCGCTCGCCGCCACTCGAGACCAAGCCGGCCATAAGAGTGCGAAGGGCATCCGCGCGATCGGCGCAGATGCCCTGTGAAATCAGTTCGTCATCGAGACGCACACGTTTCATGAATGCCATCAACCATTCGTATCCGGAGATGCGGCCTAGCTATCCTGGGATTCGTTTGCCGCATCCTCATCGTATTCCTGCTCGAGCTTATCGGCCTCACGAGGCGTCAGCTCAAACTTGTCGACCATATCGACCGCGCGGGAGCCCAGCTCAATCGCCTCGTCAAACAGATCGAGTGAACGCTCCAAGGACGTATCCTTGGAGCGAACGGTAGCGATGATCTGATCCAGACGGTCCGAAATCTCATCAAAGTTGCGGACGGAACCCTCTGGCATGGCTACTCCTCGACGGAGTCGACATCAGTCTCGGCGGCGTCCGCGCCCTCGGCCAGCACACCAGCCTCAGCCTGGGCAACCGCAACTTTAGCGGCAGCCTCGGCAGTCTGGGCCTCCTCGCGAGCGCGATCCTCGGCGAGCAGCTCTTGGTACAAGTCCTCGCCCGGCAGCTCCTCGCTGCGAGCGATCTTGCCCAGCACGCCGTTGACGAACGACGCGGACTGGTCGGTGCCATAGGCCTTGGCGAGCTCGACGGCCTCGTTGATCACGATGGCGTCCGAGACCTCCTCGTCGGTGAGGAAACGCATCTCGTAGACGGCGATACGCAGCAGGTTGCGGTCGGCGCCGGGCATGCGCATAAGATCCCAGTTCTTGGCAACGGAGCGCAGAGCGCAGTCGATGCGATCGATATGCTCGTAGGCACCGCGGCACAGCTCCAGCGCATAGGGGTCGAGGGGGCCCTTCGAGATCAGGAAATCGCCCTCGAGGACGCGCTCGAGCGGGCTGTCCGTGGCCTCGGCCTGGAACAGCAGCTGCAGCGCCTGACTGCGGGCAAGCGTACGCCCGCGATAAACCTTAAGGCTCAAAGGTTACTCCTTGGGGAAAACGAGGCCGTCGATGCAAACGTCAACGCGCTCGACCTCGACGCCCACCTGGGCATCGATGGCGGTGACCACGGCGGCGCGAACGGCCTCGGCGAGTTTCTTGAACGGATAGCCAAAGAACACCACGACGCGCACGGTGAGTGCAAGCTTGTCGCCGATGACCTCGGCCTCGACCGCCGGCTCGGAAGCCGGGGCCTTAGACGAAAGCATCATGGAGACAAGGTTGGTGGCAAGGTCCTTGACGCCCACGGAGGCGATGCCCTCGACATCCGTGACGGCGCGCGAGACGATGGCGGTCAGAACATCGGGCGAAATGCCGATGCCGTCAATCTTGATTTCCTGGGGCATGAGTCCTCCTAGAAGAGTTGGTTGCTAGACGCGGGAGACGAACTTGCCGTCGCGGGTGTCAACCTTGATGACCTCGCCCTCGTTGAGGTACATGGGGACCTGGATGACAGCGCCGGTGTCGATCGTGGCCGGCTTGGTGGAACCCTGGACGGTGTCGCCCTTAAAGCCCGGGTCGGTCTGGACGATGGTGGTCTCGATGAACATCGGCGGGGTCACGCCCATGAGCTCGTCGTCGGCGAAGAGCAGCTGGCAGATGTCGTTCTCACGCAGCCACTTGGAGTTCTCGCCCACCATGTCCTCGGGAACGGGAACCTGCTCGTAGGACTCGTTGTCCATGAAGATGTAGTCGGTGCCGTCGTTGTAGAGGTACTGGAACTCACGGGTGGTGAGCATGACGCTCTCGAACTTGGTGCCGGCGTTGCAGGTGTTCTCAACAACACGACCGCTCTTGATATCGCGAGTCTTGTAGCGCACAAAAGCACCACCCTTGCCCGGCTTGACGTGCTGGAACTCGACGATGGTATAAACCTTGTCCTTAATACGGAGACCGAGGCCGTTCTTGAAGTCGGCGGTAGAAATGGTAGGCATAGCGACCTTTCTTCTTATGGGCAGAACGCACAGGCGTCCAAATTACATACGACCGAAATTATACACTTGCAGACGGCGCCTGCAGCGAGCGCATAAAAAGAGAACGCGGGGCATCCGAATCGATCCGGACGTCCCACCCCAAAAATCTATCGAAATGAGCTAGCAATCGATGACGTGAAGGTCATGCGGCGTCTTGGTGAAGGACTCGTAGCCGTTCTCGGTGACCACGCCGTAGTCCTCCAGGCGCACGCCGCCCACACCGGGCAGGTACACGCCGGGCTCCATGGTGATAACCGAGCCGACCTCGATGATGTTCTTGCTGCGGTTGAAGTTAGGCAGCTCGTGGATGTCAATGCCCACGCCATGGCCCAGACCATGGTTGTAGTAATCGCCATAGCCGGCATCGCCAATGATCTTCTTGGAAAGCTTGAAAATGTCGTTGCCCTCGACGCCCGGATGAATGGCGGCAACGCACTCCTCGTGCGTACGGCGCACGAGCGCGTACAGGTCGAGCTGCTCCTGGGTAGGCTCGCCCATCACGACGGTGCGCGTCATGTCAGAACGATAATCGCAGTAGCCCGCGCCGTAATCCATGAGGACGAAGTCGCCCTTCTCGATCACGCGGTCGCTCGGAACGGCATGCGGGTTGGCGGTATTGGGGCCGCTCGCCACGATGGAGCCAAAGGCCAGGCTGTCGGCACCGTTGGCGAACATAAAGTTCTCGAGCTCGTTGCGAACCTGCTTCTCGGTCATACCGGGCTTAATATAGCCGAGCATGTGCTGGAAGGCGGCGTCGGTGATCGACTGCGCGTGGCGCATGAGCTCGATCTCCTCGGCGTCCTTGATGGCGCGCATCTTACGGATGTCGTCATGCATCAGCGGCAGCATGCAGGCAACGGAGCGGTCCTCCAGGCCACGCTGAATACCCTGGTAGAAATTGATCTGCATATCGTCCTCGACAGCGCAGACGCGGCACTTGTTGGCCGCGATCTTGCCGGCGACCCAACCGGGGATGGTGCCCTCGTCCATGTCGTAGACCCAGGGGCTGCCGGCGGGCGTGTTCTCCTCAAAACTGTTGAGATAGCGCGAGTCGGTATGGAACAGGCACTGGCCGGCCGTAATAAACGCAGCGTGCGGGAACTCGAAGGTGTAATCGAAGACGCCCTTCACGCCCGTAAGCCAACGAAGGTTGGCCTCGTCGCGCACCACGATAGCGTCGTAGCCGCGCTCAGCCATCAGGGCACGGACACGCTCGATACGACCGGCAGGACCGGCATCAAACTCAGACATGCAGATTCCTTTCTTATTGTCCTCATAAAAGCGGGACGGGCCTCGATCGAAAGATGGAATCGCGCGCGATTCGCAACCGATTGGAAACCCGCCCCTCAACATGATACGAAAGACGATGTATGTCAATAAATCCTAGAAAAGTTCTTTGCGAGAAGCCAAGTAGGCGTGAGCATGGCGGTCGAGGACCTCGTCCTCAACGCTCGTTAGACGAATGGCGCCGAGTGCCGCGGGCAGCGGCAACATACTACGGTTCGAGCGGGCAAACTGCTGCCTGCGGAACTCCTCGATATATGCGGCAGGCTCCAGATCGAAGGCGAGCTCCTCGATACCAAAGTCCTCCAGGCAGTCATCGACCTCAAAGACGTAATCGATATCAAAGTCACAGGCATCATGTGCTAGGCGCGCCTCAAAGCGCATGCCCTCGGACAACAGCTGGTAGGAAGGGACCTGCGACGCGGCATCGCCCAAGCAGGCGCGCAGGGTACGCTCCCCCATCTTGCCAAAATCGAGCGCATGGCGGGCGCTCGGGTTCGTGGCCATCAGTACGTCCTTGCGGGCAGTCTGAGACCACTGAACGGCATTGACGAGCGCGACCTCCTCGCCCGCGAGAATCTCGGGAATGGTCTCGGTAAACTGATTCCAGCGGGACTTGCTGCTCGAAAGCATGGTGCCAGCAAGTACCACATAGCCGAGTTTGAGGTCATCGGGGTCCGCCTCGCGAACAAGATCAAGGTCACACACGACCAAGCCCGGCTCGGGACGGAACGCGATAGCGGGAAGCGCATTCTCCGACGAGGCGACGAGCGGCTTCATGGTCGTCGCGACCGTGAGCATGGCGTCGAACGTCGTCGGCAGCAAGGCGCACTCGGTGCGACCGCACCACTGATTGGCACACCAGCAAACGACTGAGCAGGTCGCCGTGTCGCCGACAGCGACAACGAGATCGTCACAGGTAATGCCATTAGCCGACAGGGCGCCAAAGACGGTATCGGCATCAACCAGCGTAGCACCGGCAGGCGAAACCTCGAGGACGAGCAACGACACAGCAAAACCGGCGTCAACCAGTGCATGCTCGACAGCCTCGCCAAAACGCTCGGATGTGGCGTCGTTCCAAACCACCATCGCGCGCTTAGGCTTGCCCACAACCGAGGCAAACATGCGCGGCAGCTCATCGAACGCGCCCAATCCGACACGGACATCGACACTGCGGTTTTGGAAATTGATAAGTTGGCGGCGAATCATAGCAGTCCACGCTCCAAAAGCATCTCGGCACAAAGGTAGGAAACGTCCTCGAAGGACTTGTTGCGAATATCAAGGGTAATATCGGCGGCTTGGCGATACAGCGGACGGCGATGCTCAAACAGGCGCGCAGCATGCTCGGGCGAGCGGAAATCGGGCCGGGTATCAGAACGGCGAATCTGGCGCAACGAGTCCTCGAAGTCGCCCTCGAGGTACACGCACGTACCCATTTCGTGCATCAGCTCAATATTCACCGGCGTCTCGACGATACCGCCCCCGCACGAAACCAACAGGCTGCGCTCGCTTTGGAGCGAACGGAGCGCCGAGGTCTCGAGCTCGCGAAAACGATCCTCACCCTCGGTCTCAAAAATCTCGGTTACCGACTTGCCACATCGACGCACAACCAAACGATCGGTATCGATAAAACGCCGCTTGAACATAGTGCCGACGTTGCGCGCGAGCGTCGATTTGCCCGCACCCAAAAAGCCGATAAAGAAAATATGGTCGCAGCCGTGTTTGATGTGCTGAGACATGGCGAAACCTATTCCTCGCAGGGAAGGTCGCGCAGGGCCCGGCGCTCAAAGATACGGAAGATCTGCGTGTACCACAGGTCCTGGGTTGCCTGCGGCTTTACCAAGATGGTATCGACGCCGGCGAAATTGCCACTCCACACGTCAGTGTAGAGCTGATCACCGATCAATACCGCCTCGTCGGCCGTGGCGCCGAGGCGCTTAAGACCCGCCTTGAGGGCAAACGGCGCCGGCTTCATGGCGTGGCTAATGGCCTCGAGTCCCAGCTCGCGTGCAGAGCTCATGACCTGGTCGCGATGCCAGTTGTTGGACACCATGCACAGCTTAAAGCCTTTGGCGCGGGCGGCGTCGAGCCAAGCGGAAACCGCAGTGGGAACCTGCTCGGTGTCGCGCGGCACCAGAGTGTTATCGCGATCGAGCAGAATGGCGCGTTTGCCGTCGGCCCACAGGGTATCAAGGTCGATGCGATCGACCGAGGCAACGTATCGTTTGGGGCTAAAAATCCTCATGCTAATTCCAAGACTGTTGATGCTCTTCGTAGGTTTGCGAGAAGTACTCCTCGTCCTGCGTAATGTAGAAATACAGGTCATCGGAGTCGGTCGGCTCAAGCGTGGCCTTGAGTGCCTCGAGCGACGGAGAGCAGATGGGCGTGGGTGGCAGGCCCTCGTGCTTATAGGTGTTATACGGGCTATCGCTCTGCAGGTCGTCGGCGGTAACCTCGCCACCGGTGACATACATCATGGTCGCATCGCTGTTGAGATAGCGCAGACCGTCGAGCTTGCCGGCAAGGCGGTTGTAGAAGACCGAGGCCACGTGCGCACGTTGATCGGCGTTGAGGCCCTCGCGCTCAACGATAGAGGCCAAGTTGACGATGTCGTAGTCGGACATCTCCACACCGTAGCGCTCCTTGATCTTGGCTTCGCAGCTCGCAAAGTCAAGCGACTTGTACTCAGTCTTAAACTGATCGAGCATGGCACGAATCACGTCATCGGCCGTCGGCGAATCACCCAACGAATAGGTCTTGGGGAACAAGAAACCCTCGAGCGAATCGTTGGCGGCGCCCTTAAGGAAGCTATAGTCGTCCACGTAGTTGGAGGCCTTGGCCTGGTTGAGGAAGTCTTCCTTAGAGATGCTGTCGTAGGCCTGGGCCACGCGGTCGGCGACTTGATCGACTGTCAGACCCTCAGGGATAGTCAGCGCATTGGAGCCCGCGTTGGGGCCTTCCATGAGCTGCTGAACAACCTTGGTCGCATCCATGAGTGTGGTGAACGAATAAGTACCAGGCTTGAGCGACATATCGGCGTTGAGCTTTTTCACCGCCGCGTAGTAATCCTTGGGATTTTCGACGATATGGTTCTCGGAGAGAATCGAGGCGATCGCATCGCCCGAAGCACCGTCGGGAATGGTCACCGTAACCTGCTGACCAGCCGTGACCTTCGTATCCTCACCGGCAAAGAAGCCCTTGACGGCAGGCACGACAAAGAAAGCGATAGTAGCAAGCGCAATTACGGCCATCACAACGCCGATGATCATAGGCACCGGGGAGCTTTTCTTTTGAGCACCGCGACGAGCATGCGTGTTGTAGCTCGAGCGAGTCGCCGGAGCAACGCCATGCGAACCGCGAGCGTGATGCAAATGCGATTGGGGGACCTGCGTTCGCTGGGTAGGTGCCTGTTGCTTAAAGCGAGCACCGCCTGCAGGCTGGGCCGAACGAGCAGTGGGCTGCTGAGCCGCGTGAGAAGCCGGATACTGAACCGAACGAGCAGAAGGCTGCTGACCCGTCCGCTGAGCAGGTTGAGCCAAACGAGAGGAGGACTGCACCGGGCGCGCGGCAGGCTGAGCTGCGCGCTGCGTCGGCTGTGCCGGACGCTGGCCAGGCTGGGCAGGGCGCGGCACAGGCTGACGTGTACGAATCGGCTGGCGCGGATCGGAAGCGCTAGGCATGCGAGACCTCCTCGTTTTTACGATCAAGCCACGTCTGCAAAAACAGGCTGGCGGCAATCATGTCAATCTTGCCCCTCATCTGCTTTTCGTTGAGGCCCTGCTCGCGCAGGATACGCTTGGCCTCTTGCGAGGACAGGCGCTCGTCCTCAAACTCCAACGGAAGATCGAGCTCGTCGGCAATCTTTTGCGCAACAGCGGCAACACGCTCGGCCTGGGGACCGGGCTCACCGGCCATGGTCAGGGGACGCCCACTTACCAGGATATCGGGCTCATAGTCCTCGACCAGATAGCGGAACGTCTTGGCCATACCGGTGACCTCTGCAGCCGGGAGCACCTTGACAGGCATCGCCATCTTGCCATCACGGCTCGAGACGGCGATGCCGATCCTGGTCTCCCCTATGTCCAGCGCAAGCGCGACCACAGCGACTACCTAGATTCTTAGGCGCCGAGCGCGGTCTTAGCGGCCGCGAGGGCATCGGCGATGCCGGCGGCATTCTTGCCACCGGCCTGGGCCATGTTGGGACGGCCGCCACCGCGACCGTCGACCAGGCCCGCGATCTGCTTGATCACGTTACCGGCGTGGAAACCGGCCTTGACGGCGTCATCGGAGCCGGCGGCGAGCAGGGCCGGGGTGCCCTTCTCGGTCACGCTGGCGACGACGCAGGCGACAGGACCGGCGACCTTCTGGTGCACGGTATCCCAGACGTTGCGCAGGTCGGCAGCCTCAAGGCCCTGGAGCTCAGCGACGACGAGCTTGTAGCCGTCGAGCTCAACGGCGCCCTCGATGGCGCTGGAGATAGCGTCGGAGGAGCCACCGGTCAGCGCCTTCTTGAGCTTGTTGGAAGTCTCGCGCAGCTCGGCCTGCAAGTTCTCCACGCGGGCGGGAACCTCATCCACGCGGCACTTGAGCGCAGCAGCGGCGGCGTCGACGAGCGCCAGACGGTCGGCCATGTAGTCGAGAGCACCCTTAGAGGTCACGGCCTCAATACGGCGGACGTTGGAGCCCGTAGAGGACTCGGAAATGATCTTGAACAGGCCGATCTCGGCGGTGTTGGCAGCGTGCGTGCCACCGCAGAGTTCGCGGGAGAACGGCTGGTCCTCGGCGCCCACGGAGACAACGCGGACGACGTCGCCATACTTCTCACCAAACAGGGCGACAGCACCGGCGGACTTGGCCTCGTCAATGCCCATGACGCGGGTCAAGACCGGCTTGGAGGCGAAGATCTGCTGGTTGACCAGGTCCTCGACAGCCTTGAGCTGCTCGGAGGACAGGGCCTCGAAGTGCGTGAAGTCAAAGCGCAGGTGCTCAGGCGTCACCAGCGAGCCGGCCTGGGACACATGCTCGCCCAGGACCTGCTTAAGCGCGGCGTCGAGCAGGTGCGTGGCGGTGTGGTTGCGGCGCAGGAAGCCACGGCGCTCGGCGTCAAGCGTGGCGGTCACAGCGGCACCGACAGTCAGCGTGCCATCGACAACGTGCGCGACGTGGGCATACAGACCGTTGTGGTTCTTGGTGTCGGCAACGGTCAGAACAACGCCCTCGGCGGAAAGCTTGCCGGCATCGCCTTGCTGGCCACCCATCTCGGCATAGAACGGGGTGCGGTCGAGAACGACCTCGACGTCCTCGCCGGCGGCAGCGGACTCGACGGACTCGCCGTTGCGCACGATGGCAACAACCTTGGCGCCTACGATCACATCGTTGTCATAGCCGTCGAACTCGGTCGCGGCAACCTTGTCGGAAAGCTCGACCCACACGTCATTGAAGCTGCCCCAGGCATCGCCCTTAGCGTTGGCGCGAGCGCGGGCCTTCTGGTCCTCCATGCAGGCGGTGAAACCGTCCATGTCGACGTCGTGGCCAGCAGCGCCGGCAATCTCGACGGTCAGGTCGATGGGGAAACCAAAGGTGTCGTGCAGCTTAAAGGCAACGTCGCCCGGAAGGACAGCGCCGTCGGCGAGCGCGGCCAGGGCCTCGTCAAGGTAAATGCGGCCGTTGTCGAGCGTCGTTGAGAAACGCTCCTCCTCGGAGGCGACGATGCCCTTAACGAGCGCGACGTTCTTGAGCAGCTCGGGATAAGCCTCGCCCATCTGAGCGTTGACCTCGTCGATGAACTTGGTCAGGAAGGCGCCCTCGATGCCCAGCAGACGACCGTGGAACACGGCACGGCGGAGCAGGCGGCGAAGGACGTACTCGCGACCCTCGTTGCCGGGCAGGATGCCGTCGGAGATCATAAAGTCGACGGCACGGGAGTGGTCGGCGATGATGCGCAGGGAGCGGCTGGCACCGGAGTAATCGTCGGCGTCATAGGTCTTGCCGCTGATCTTCTCACCGAGCTTGATGAGGTGCTGCATCAGATCGCCGTCGTAGTTAGCGGTCTTGTGCTGCATGATAGCGGCCATGCGCTCCAGACCCATGCCCGTATCGAGGTTGCGGTGCGGCAGCTCCGGCATGGAGCCGTCCTCCTGGCGGTCGTACTGGGTAAACACGAGGTTCCAGAACTCAAGGAAGCGGTCGCAGTCGCAGCCAGGCTTGCAGTCGGGGCTGCCGCAACCGACCTCCTCGCCCATGTCAAAGTAGATCTCGGAGCACGGACCGCAGGGGCCGGTGGGGCCAGCGGCCCAGAAGTTGTCGTCCTCGCCCAGGCGGGAGATGTGATCCTCGGCAACGCCCAGAGAGCGCCACACGTCGTGGGTCTCGTCGTCTTCGGTAAAGACGGTGAAGTACAGGCGGTCGAGCGGCAGCTTGAACTCCTTGGTGATGAGCTCAAAGGCCCAAGCGCAGGCCTGCTGCTTGGAGACGCCGCCAAAGGAGAAGTCGCCGAGCATCTCAAAGAAGGACAGGTGACGGCCGTCCTCGCCGATGCAGTCGATGTCGTTGGTGCGGACACACTTCTGGCAGGAGATCGCGCCGATCTCCTTCATGGTCTTCTTGCCCTGGTAGTACTCCTTAAACTGGTTCATGCCGGCGTTGGCAAGCAGCAGCGAAGGATCGTCGGGGACGAGGGACGAAGAAGGATAGAGCTTAAGACCGCGCTCCTCAAAGAAGTTGAGGAACTTGGAGCGAATCTCGGCCGTAGTCATTGACGGGTAGTCAGCACTCATAGAGGGAATCTCCTCGGTTTCACATCGAAACAGTTCAAACGTAACGATATTACCATCCCACCGCGCCTGTGCAAAAAAAAGAGGGCCGCCAAACAGCGACCCTCCAGCGAAAGTGCACGTTATTATGGTCTGTCAAATACTTTGAAAAAAATGATTTTGGTAAAATTTCATATAAGAATCGTCCGGAAGGAGCGATAGATGAATAAAGAATCGTCCGGAAGGAGCGATCGATGAATAGCAAACGGTTTGTCGTGAATGCACTAACCTCAGTAGCCCTTTTAGCAATCTTCGCTTACTCGAGCTGGTATGTGAACCAGCCGAGATTTGGCTACGCATTGTACGCAGTAACATCTGGCGATAAAGCGTATTACACCCTAAGCGCAATTGACACCATCTTTTTCTATGTGGCTGGCCCCTTATCAATCGCTTTGATCGCGTTTATTGCTATTTACAACATCAAGAAACGCTAACAGGGCCTATTTGGAATCCGAATCGTCCATGGAGCCGTCGATGCCGGTTTT
>CATYVH010000007.1 GCA_958413765.1 uncultured Collinsella sp. | reverse complement strand
TGTTACAGATCGAGACGTTAGTTTTCGGTTGAAATGTTTGTCTAAATCTGTAACAGCTATGGTTCAAAAACCGGTCCAGACGTTACAGATTGAGATGTTTGGCAGAGACGGCCACCGATTGAGCAGCCACCCTCATCTGTAATGAAAAGTCATACATTCCAACTATTACTGGACACCCCCAGGGGGTATGGGTGTATAGTATCGGCAGGTTAACAATTCCAATACCGAGCCACAGAAAGGAGAAGCCATGGCTCAAGATAAATTCGATGTGGGTGGCATGACATGCGCCGCCTGTCAGGCGCACGTGGACCGTGCCGTGAGCAAGCTCGACGGCGTCGAGAGCGTCGCGGTCAATCTGCTCGCCGGCTCTATGCTGGTGGACTACGACCCCGCGCAGGTCTCCCCCGACGATATCTGCACCGCCGTCGACCGCGCGGGCTACTCGGCCTCGCCCGTCGATGTGAGCACCGGTGCCGCCGGCTCAAACGGCAGCACGCAAGCCAGGTCCGGCGCCGCCCATATGGAGTCGCCCACCAAAAAACTGGAGGCCGCCGCCTCTGCCATGCGCACTCGTCTCATCGTCTCAATCGTATTCCTCATCCCGCTGTTCTACATAGGCATGGGGCACATGCTTGGCTGGCCGCTGCCCGGCGTCTTCACCGACCATACCCACAGCATGACGCTCGCCCTCACCGAGCTCGTCCTGCTCATCCCCATCGTCTATGTCAACGACGCGTACTTTATCAACGGGTTTAAATCGCTCGCGCACGGCGCGCCCACCATGGACGCCCTCATCGCCGTGGGCGCCACCGCCTCCATCGCCTGGTCGCTCTACGCCATGTTCATCATGGCCGACCAGTTAGCCGCGGGTCAGGTCCACGAGGCCATGATGACGGGCATGGACAATCTGTATTTTGAGAGCGCAGGCACGATCCTGTCGCTCGTCACCGTGGGCAAATACCTCGAGACGCGCAGCAAGTCCAAAACCGGCGGCGCTATCGAGGCGCTGATCGACCTGGCGCCCAAGACCGCGACCGTCGTGGCAGAGGACGGCAGCGAGACCACCGTCGACGTCGACAGCATCCTTCCCGGCCAGATCCTGCGCGTACGCCCCGGCGAGTCCATCCCCGTCGATGGCGTGGTGCTCGAGGGCAGCTCGGCCGTGGACGAGAGCGCGCTGACCGGCGAGTCCATCCCCGTGGAAAAGACCGCCGGTGACACCGTCAACGCCGCCACCGTCAACCGCACCGGCTCGTTTACCTTCCGCGCCACGCGTGTGGGTGCCGAGACATCGCTCGCCAAGATCATCAAGCTTGTCGAGGACGCCAACGCCACCAAGGCGCCCATCGCCCGCATGGCCGACAAGGTCGCCGGCGTGTTCGTGCCCGTGGTGTTCGTGATCTCGGCCGTGACCTTCTTGGCGTGGATGACACTGACCGGAAGCGTCAACGAAGCGCTCACCTCCGCCGTCGCTGTGCTGGTGATCAGCTGTCCGTGTGCACTCGGCCTAGCCACGCCCGTCGCCATTATGGTGGGCACCGGCAAGGGCGCCGAGATGGGCATTCTGTTTAAGAGCGCCGAAGCGCTGGAGAATCTGCGCAGCGTGGGCACGGTGGTGCTCGATAAGACGGGCACGGTCACCCGCGGCAAGCCTGCCGTGACCGATATCGTGGTAGCCACGCGTGCTGACGGCTCGCGCGCCATGAGCGAAAAGGCGCTGCTCAAGCTGGCCGCCGCGTTGGAGCGCTCAAGCGAGCACCCGCTGGCCGAGGCGATTATGGCCGAGTGCGAGGCGCGCGGAATTGTCGCGCGCATGGTCGAGGACTTTGCCGCCGTGCCCGGTCGTGGCGTTACGGCGCGCGAGGGACAAAATGTCATCGCAGCCGGCAACGTGCGTCTGATGGACGAGCTGGGCGTTACCGTGCCCGCGGGCCTTGCCGAACAGCTCGCCGCCGAAGGCAAGACACCGCTGTTCTTTGCCAAGAACAGCGAGCTTGTCGGTACCATCGCCGTGGCTGACGAGGTCAAAGAGACGAGCGCCGAGGCCATCGCCGCGCTGCGTTCGCTCGGCGTCGACGTGCGCATGCTCACCGGCGACAACCGCGTGACGGCCGAGGCCATCGCCCGCCGCGTGGGGCTGAGCAGCGAACAGGTCATCGCCGACGTCCTCCCCGCCGACAAGGAGCGCCACGTGCGCGAACTGCAGGATGCGGGCAGCAAGGTCGCCATGGTGGGCGACGGCATCAACGACTCCCCCGCCCTGGCGCGCGCCGACGTGGGCCTTGCTATCGGCACCGGCGCCGACATCGCCAAGGAGGGCGCCGACGTGGTACTCATGCGCAGCGATCTCATGGACGTCGCCCGTGCCATCGAGCTGTCACGTGCCACAATCCGCAACATCAAGCAGGACCTGTTCTGGGCGCTGTTCTACAACGGCATCGGCATTCCGCTGGCGGCGGGCGTGTTCTTCCCCCTCACCGGTTGGCAGCTCTCGCCGATGTTCGGCGCCGCGGCCATGAGCCTGTCGAGCGTGTGCGTCGTAAGCAATGCCCTGCGCCTGCGAACTTTTAGATCCAAAGTGGCAAAATAGGCTCACCATTAAGTCCATTTAGAACGGGTTTTCCAGGTGCCCGAGATTGACCTGAAAGAGGAGCGACGCGTACTTTGGTACGCGAGCGACGGTTTGAAGGTCAAGGTCGGGTGCCTAGGAAAGCCGACACAACAGAGAGGAATATCCATGCGTTTCACAATTAAGACTTCCGGCCTTATGTGCGGCCACTGCGACGCCACCGTCGAGACGGCGTTGCTCAACGTGGCCGGCGTGACCGACGCCGACGCCGATCACGAAACCCAGACCGTCCAGGTGGAGTGCGCCGACACCGTGACCGCCGAGCAGCTCGCCGCCGCCGTCGAGGGCGCCGGCGAGAAGTTCCACGCCCTGTCCGTAACCGCCGCGTAACGACCCACGCGCACCCCGACCAGAAACGAGGACCCGCCATGATGGCAGACCATAAATCGGTGACCCGCATGCTCAAGACGGCACGCGGTCAGATCGACGGCATCCTGCGGATGGTCGAGGAGGACCGCTACTGCGTCGATATTTCCACGCAGCTCATGGCAACGCAGGCGCTCATTGCGCGCATCAACGCCGACGTGCTCAAGGCGCATATCGAGGGTTGCGTGACCTCGGCAATCGAATCGGGCGACGAAGACCTCAAGGCCGCCAAGCTCGCCGAGATCGAACGCGTCGTCGACAAGCTCTCCAAGTGATTGGGGCATTGGGGACGGACTGCTTTGCACCATCTTGGTGTATCGGGGACAGGCACGTTTACACCACATTGGTGCAGAATAACCTGTCCCCCTTGCTCTAAATCGGGTATAAAGGCGTGCGGCATATCGAATGAAAGGCAATTTGCATGAATGACTTTATGAAGGGTCGCAATGGTGCCGATGAACTCACCATCGTGATGGGTTTTGCCGGCATTGTCATCGCGATGATCGGATCGATAGCCCGCATCCAGTGGCTCAGCTGGATCGCCATCGCCGTCATCGTGATCGGCGTGCTGCGCGGCCTGTCCAAAAACATCGACGCACGTCGCAAGGAGAACGAGGCCTTTGTCGCCGCGACCGCGAACGTCCCCGGCTTGGGCAAGTTCGTCGCTAGCTTGGGCGGTGGAACTGCAGCGGCCAGCACCTCACGCGCAGCCGGCACCAGTAAGGAAGACTTTGAGCGTGCCAAGCGCACGGCCAAGAAGATGTGGAAGGGTCGCAAGACCACGGCATACCTCAAGTGCCCCAACTGCGGCCAGATGCTCTCCGTCCCCAAGGGCAAAGGCAAGATCCGCGTCACCTGCCCCAAGTGCCACGCCAAGATGGAAACCCGCTCCTAGCGCCCGCACGCGGGACAAATTAATCAGGTTTGTTTGTCCCAAATCTTAAGTATTTGTTCGATTAAAAAGCCGAGGCCTCGTGTTGAGACCTCGGCTTTTTGTATGCGGCAACGGAGCTGCACCTTTGTCACACCTACGCCACGCCGTCGCGGGCCAGCTCCTCAGCCAGCGCTTCGGCAGGCATGGCCATAATCGCGTCGAGCTCGGCGTCCACCTCGGGAATACGCTTCACCTTGAGCTTGCGTACCAGATCACCGCGACACATCACATGCGTCGGCTCACGCAGAGTGCACAGGTCATCGAGCGGATTCTTGCGCGTCACCAGGATATCGGCGGCCTTGCCGCACTCGATCGTACCGGTCTCGCCGCCCAGCCCCAGGAGCTCGGCATTGACCTGCGTGGCCGTATGCAGCGCAAAGGCGTTGCTCACGCCCACGTACTTGGCAAAATAGGCCACCTCGCGCCACATGTCGTACTGCGTCACGAACGGGCAGCTTGAGTCCGTGCCCAAGCCCACCTTAACGCCGGCATCCAGCGCCGCACGAGCACTCTCGATAATGCCCGAGCACACGATGTCGCCGTTCTTCTTTTGCGTGTCAGTCGAATGGGTCTTCTCCGGATCGAGCAACACAAACGGCAGCGCCGGGCTGATAGTGCAGGTAACGCTGGGCGCACGTCCCTCGAGCTGCGTGCCCGCGGCGCCACGGTACAGCTCCAGGATCTCGGGCGTCATCGGGGCACCGTGCTCGATCGTGTCGACCCCGGCCTCAAGCGCGGCCTTCACGCCCTCGGTGCTCTCGACATGAGCCATAACCGGCAGGCCCACCTCGTGCGCCGCCTTGCACGCCGCCGCGGCAACCTCCACCGGCATACGCAGCACGCCCGGCTCGCCCACCTCGGTCGCATCGAACACACCGCCCGTTACGAACAGCTTAATGACGTCGGCGCCGCGCGCATACAGGTCTCGCACCTGCTCGGCTGCCTCGACGGGGCTGTTGGCCACCTGGGCGAACAAGCCCGCGCCATGGCCGCCCGGCACCGTGACGCCCGTTCCCGGCGCCACCAGGCGCGGACCCTGATACTTGCCGGCGTCGATAGCGTCGCGCACGGCAATGTCGGCAAACAACGGGTCGCCCGCGCCGCGCACCGTGGTCACGCCGCTTGCCATCTGCTGCTGGGCACTGCCCTTGAGGATGCGGCAGACGATGGCACGGCCCACGGGATTATCGAGTTTCTTCATCAGCGCTCCCGCATCGCCGGCCGAGACAGGCTTGCCCGAGCCGCACAGGTGCACGTGCATATTGATGAGACCGGGCATGAGATACGCACCACCCAGGTCGATAACCTCGGCACCTGCAGGCGCCTGCGCCACAGCACTCGGCCCCATCCAGGTGATGACGCCGCGCTCAACAGTCACGGCCATATCGGGTTGCGGCTCCATATGCTCCGAACCATCCAGAATAGTCGCATTGATAAACAACGTGGAACGATCGGCAGATGCCATATCGAGCTCCTCCCTCACGATTAACTTGAACATTTGTCCATTATCACCTAGTCCCGCTGGATTGCTGCAGACGCATCGGTTAACGGAAGGAAGAGAGGATGTGGGGGACGGAATACGTTGCAGTCCCATCCCAGCGGCACTAGGGAAATCTCTCGATCTATAACAGGTACAGGGTTATTGGGCCCCCTGATGTTACAGATCGAGACATTCGGTCGACGTTTCACCGGCTTGTCTCGATCTGTAACAATTACGAGCTCAAACAACCTCTAAACGTTACAGATCGAGACAAAACCTCTCAGCGCCCATACCACTGGCATCTCCACTCCTCAGCCAATTCAACCTGCCGAGGAATACCCGCCAGCCTCATTTTCTCGACTAGCTTCCCCGGGCCTTTGAGTTCGTTAAACGTAAACCGAAGCACCTTATGCCCGAGCATTGTCAGATGAGATTCCCGCTGACGCTCTGCCACGAATGGGTCAACCGACTCCCGACCCTCGCCGCTCTGCAAGGTGTACTTCCCCTTTCCGTCGAGCTCGCCGATGACACACGTCCCGTCCTCGAGCCGCCAAAAATAGTCGACGCGAAACACCTGGCTCGGATCGAGCGGGTCGCGAAACTCCACCTGCAGCTCCGGAACCGGAAAGCCGTACGCAATAAAGAATGCTCGGAACCGAGACTCGCCGCCGTTTTCAGACAGCCCGTCCGCATACGACGCAATCACCTGTGCCCTGCGATACCCTCGCCTGCCCTCGCAATCGGCGCGGAGGCGCTCGCACAAATCCCCACGTGATACGCCTTTCGCCCGCAGTGCAGAATCGGCAATCGCCAACCCGTAGGAGAACGGCGCACGCAGTAGGCAATCCTCCACCGTGCGCCAAAACGACGTCACCCGCACGCCATCAACATGCTCGAGTGCGCCCGCCATCTGCGGACGCAACAACCTGCACCCGCCGCTCAACGTCACCGAACAACCCGTCTTAACAAGAAAACGCGACCCAAGCAGATCATTCGGCACCTCCAGACCCCACAAAAGCGCCGCGTCATAGCCCCAAAACGCCCAATCGGGATGAAACTCTGCAAGCCCTTTGATGGTACGCAGCGTTCGCTCCGCCGGCGTCAGTACACCCCAATCATGTTGAAAGCAGAACAAATACGGCTCGGGTTCCGCGATATCGTCGGTTCCAACATGACGCCGCAGCCACATGAGCTCGGCATTGTCATGCGTTGTGAGCAGCGCACCTTGCTCGGTCGCCTCCGTGAGTCGCGCGAGCATCCTATTCCGCGCCAACGTGTTGCGAGTCGTATGCTTGTGCTTGAAAACGGTATTAGACACTTCCATCACCACCACATCGGACAAATGGACCATCGTCACCGTTGCCTCCACCGACAAACGTCTTGATCTGTAACAAGAAGACCGATTTTTGGACTGTAGATGTTACAGATTGAGACATTCCCCCCAGCCAGGTGCCAAACGTCTCGATCTGTAACAGTAAGACGTTCTCCAGACCCCTAAACGTTACAGATTGAGACAAACCAGCGGCGCCCCAAGCATTCGTCTCGATCCGTAACAGGTAGACCGGTTTTTTGTCCCCAAACGTTACAGATCGACACATAAAGGCAGAAGGCGAGGCAGGCGACAACCGCCCATCCCCTACTCCCATTCTTGCTCGTAAATATTGAGCGACTTTACGTAACGCCCCTGGGCGCCCATGATGTCGCGGACCAGACGCAAGAAGAAGCTGATGCACGAGGTGTCAAAGCCGTCCTGCAGGTCCTCGGGATGCACCGCACCCGGCCCGTCGACCGCCGTGTCGTTCAGGCGCGCGATGTCATACAGGTAGAGCTGTCCCGCCGTAAGCCAGACATCGTCGACGCAGGCGAGGCGCACCGCAATCGCGCCGTCGTTCCAATGCTCCTTCCGCACGATATGCGGGTCGTAGACATCAAAGCGATGATCGGTGCGCGTGTCCTTCAGCACGACCATGCCGGACGCAGGATTCTTGTCCAAAATGCCAAAGCGCGAGAAATACTGCGTGTCGCGTACCTGCTCGAGCCGCTTGAGCGAGGCAGGCGAAAGCGATGCCGGCGGCTCGTCAACATATAGCTCGAGCAGCGTTTTGCCATGGCGATAGGGGCGCTCGAAGAGCAGCCAATCGGTAAACGCCATGTTGTAGGCCATGATTTCGTTTTGAGAAGGCCCCTCGCAATAGCTGAGCCACGGGTCGACAATGACCTCGAACTGTTCGCGCGCCGGCTCCAGGAATTGAAACTTCCGCAGCATCCAAAAGTGAGCCATGTCGGCAATATCGTTGCCGACGGCTTCAGCCAGCTCTGCTCGGTCAAAAGCGTGGTCAGTCATGGCATCCTCCTCAAACTGATGGACCTCAATTTGAGCTTACGAGGAGAGTGGGCAGCCACGACCAGCGCGGGCAAAATAGGCCTCCGGCTGCAAACCAGATGCTGACCAAACACTTGACGAAAAGCTTGACCGAAAATGCGCGCCGCAACAAAACCGCAGGTAAACATCGACGGCCAACCCGCCCTTTTGAGCCAGATGCCCGCAGCCACCACAGAAACAACAGGTGACCACAGCCCAAGAAGTCGACAAATGAACACCCGCACGTCGACAAACGAGCAAATTGCTCGCAAAGAGTGTCCCCAACGACTAGACAAAAAAGGCTAGTCATTGGGGACGTTCTTAAATGACTACTTTACAGTTCCAGTGCCTCGGCGACTTCGGCTGCGCAGGCCAGGGCATCGGCCATGGCACTCACCACGAGCGAGCTGCCGTTGCGGGCATCACCCGCCACATACACCGGCGCGGCATCCGCAGCAACGCCATCCACGCGGGCCGCAAGGTGCGAGCCCTCGGAAGCCATCACGGGCAGCGGGCGGCCCGCCGTGGCAACGGGCACGCCGACAGCTTCGAACACGCTGTGTTCCGGACCCGTAAAGCCGCAGGCGATGAGCACCAGCTGCGCTGGCACCTCGTGCTCGGAGCCCGCGATGCGCTCGGGCTTTCCCGCCGACCAGTCCAGATCGACCACGCGCAGACCCGCAGCCGCACCCTTCTTGTCCAGCAGCACCTCGAGTGTATCCACGGCCCAGGCACGCATCTCGCCACCCATCGCAGCGATAGCCTCCTGCTGGCCGTAATCGGTCTTCTTAACGTTGGGCCACTGCGGCCAGGGGTTGCCTACCGCGCGCTTATCGGGCGCAGCCGGCAAGAACTCAAACTGGCGCACGCTGCGCGCGCCCTGACGCACCGCGGTACCCACGCAGTCGTTGCCGGTATCGCCACCGCCAATGACCACGACGTCCAGGCCGCGTGCGTCAATAGCAGGCTCACCGCCATCGAGCACCGAGACGGTCGAAGCCGTCAGGTAGTCCACGGCATACACCACGCCCGGGGCATCAATGTTCGCAGCCGAAAGTCCACGCGGAGCACGGGCGCCGGCAGCCACCACGGCGGCGTCAAAGTCGTCGAGCCTGGCGGTAACCTTGGGATCGCTCACGTCGGCGCCCAGCTCGAACACAATACCCAGCTCGCGCATGAGCGCCACACGACGCTCGACCACAGACTTCTCGAGCTTCATGTTGGGAATGCCGTACATGAGTAGGCCGCCGGGGCGGTCGTCGCGCTCAAACACCGTCACGCGGGCACCGCGACGCGCAAGCTCCCATGCTGCCACCAGGCCAGCCGGGCCGGAACCAACCACGGCGACCGAGGGCGCGTCCTCCCCTGCCGGCTCAAAGCGACGTAGGCCGCCGTTGGCCCACTCATGGTCGCTGATCGCACGCTCGTTATCGTGAATCGTCGTGGGTTGGCCGTCGACCGAGCCCAGGTTGCACGCGGCCTCGCACAGTGCCGGGCACACGCGGCTCGTGAACTCAGGCATGGGCGAGGTGAGCGACAGGCGCTCGGCAGCCTCATCCCAGCGGCCGCGGTACACCAGCTCGTTCCACTCGGGAATCAAGTTGTGCAGCGGGCAGCCGCTCGGACGTGCCTTGCCAAAGCTCGCGCCCATCTGGCAAAACGCCACGCCGCACATCATGCAGCGGCTCGCCTGGGCGCGACGTGCGTCGTCGTCGAGCTCCACGTACAGCGGATCGAAATCACGGCTGCGCTCCTCCACGGGGCGAAGCTCGTGGGTCACGCGATCGATATCAAGAAAAGCACCGGGCTTACCCATGGCACTTACGCCTCCTTCTTGGTCGAAGCAACAGAGCTGGCGGCCGCGGACGCAGCACCCGCAGCACCGCCCGCAATATCGAAGCGAGCGACATCCGCGGCGCTCGCGCGACCGGTCACAATGTCAAACGCCAGTTCCTCTGCCTGCGCATGTGTCTTGCCGGCAGCCTCGCTCGCAGCGACAATCGCCAGCACACGCTCGTACTCGGTCGGAATGACCTTCACAAAGTGCTTGCTCATCGTCTCAAAGCTGTAGAGCAGCTTGATGCCGCGCGGGCTCTGCGTCGCGTCCACGTGCTCCTGGATGAGCTCGCGAATCTGCGCCAGCTCGCCGGCAGTCGGGGCCTTGAGCTCAACGCTCTCGTGGTTCACGCGGGCATCGAGCGTGCCGTACTGGTCAAAGACATAAGCCACGCCACCCGTCATGCCGGCAGCGAAGTTCTGCCCGACCTCGCCCAGGATGAGCGCCAGGCCACCCGTCATGTACTCGCAACCGTGGTTGCCGCAACCCTCGACCACCACGGTGGCACCGGAGTTGCGTACGCCAAAGCGCTGGCCGGCCAGGCCGTTGATGAAGCCACGGCCGCTCGTGGCGCCAAAGAACGCAACGTTGCCCACGATGATGTTTTCGTCGAACCTATAGGTCGCATGCGGGTTGGGGCGCACCGACACCTCGCCGCCCGAAAGGCCCTTGCCAAAGTAGTCGTTGGCGTCGCCGCACACGTTGAGCGTAATGCCGCGCGGCAGGAAGGCGCCAAAGCTCTGACCGGCCGATCCATCGCAATCGATGGTGATGGAGCCAGCGGGCAGACCCTCGGGATGCGCCTTGGTCACCGCGTTGCCCAAGATGGTGCCCACGCAGCGGTTGACGTTGGCGATATCGGCGCGGAAGCGAATCGGGCGCAGGTGCGCGCGAGCGTCGGCCGTGTAAGGCACAAACAGCGTGGAGTCGAGCGTCTTGTCGAGCTCGCTGTCCGCGGCCATCTGGGGCAGGAAGTGACGACCGTCGGCACCCGGGATATGGGCACCGAACTCGCAGGTCGCGCTCGCCAGCACGGGCGACAGATCCAGCAGGTTAGCCTTGCGGTTGCCCGGGATCTCGATCTGGCGCAAGCACTCGGGATGGCCGACCATCTCGTCGACGGTGCGGAAGCCCAGGCTCGCCATGACCTCGCGCAGTTGCTCGGCAACAAAGAGCATAAAGTGCTCGACGTGCTCGGGCTTGCCGCGGAAGCCGCGACGCAGGCGGCAGTTTTGCGTGGCGATGCCGGCGGGGCAGGTATCCTGCTGGCAGTCGCGCTGCATGAGGCAGCCCATCGAGATGAGCGGCATGGTCGCAAAGCCAAACTCCTCGGCGCCCAGCAGGCAGGCAACGGCGACATCGGTACCGTCCATGAGCTTGCCGTCGGCCTCGAGCACCACGCGCGAGCGCAGGCCGTTTTGCAGCAGCGTCTGTTGAGCCTCGGCAAGACCAAGCTCCAGCGGCAGACCGGCGTGCCAGATCGAATCGCGAGCAGCGGCACCCGAGCCGCCATTGTGGCCGCTGATCAAGATCTTGTCGGCAGCGCCCTTGGCCACACCGGTGGCGATGGTGCCGACGCCCGCCTCGCTGACCAGCTTGACCGACACGCGTGCGCCGGGGTTGGCGTTCTTAAGGTCAAAGATGAGCTCGGCCAGGTCTTCGATGGAGTAGATGTCGTGATGCGGCGGAGGCGAGATCAGGCCGATGCCGGGCGTGGACTGACGGACCTCGGCAATCCAGGGGTAGACCTTCTTGCCGGGCAGGTGGCCACCCTCGCCGGGCTTGGCGCCCTGGGCCATCTTGATCTGAATCTCGAAGGCGCTGCACAGGTAGCGGCTCGTCACGCCAAAGCGCGCACTTGCCACCTGCTTGATCGCGGAGTTCTTGGAATCACCGTTAGCCAGCGGGGTCTCGCGACGCGGATCCTCACCGCCCTCGCCGGAGTTGGAACGGCCGTGCAGGCGGTTCATGGCGATGGCCATGCACTCGTGTGCTTCCTTGCTGATGGAGCCGTACGACATGGCGCCGGTGTTAAAGCGGCGGACGATGTTGAGCGCGGGCTCGACCTCGTCGAGCGAAACCGGCGTGCGGCCGCTGGCATCAAAGTCGAGCAAGTCGCGCAGACGCACGGCACGGCCGGTGCGGTGCAGGCGGGCGCTGTACTCCTTAAAGGTGTCGTAGCTGTCCTCACGGCAGGCGGTCTGCAGCAGGTAGACGACCTGGGGGTCGATGAGGTGTTCCTCGCCGCCGAGCGGGCGCCACTTGGTCAGGCCCAGCGTGGGCAGCTGATCGGGAGCCGGGCTTTTAAGGATGGCGAGCGCAGCGTCATAGCGCTCGTTTTGCTCGCGCTCAACGTCCTCGACACCCATACCGCCCACACGGCTCACCGTGCCGGCGAAGTACGCGTTGACGAACTCCGGAGTAAAGCCGACGGCCTCGAAAATCTGCGCGGAGTGATAGCTCTGCACCGTGGAGATACCCATCTTGGACATGATGGAGACGATACCCGCCGTCGCGGCCTTGTTGTAGTTGTCGATGCCCTGCTCGGCCGTCACGTCCAGGTCGCCGCGTGCTGCCAAGTCGCGGATGCACGCATGCGCATTGTACGGATAGATGCCGCTTGCGGAGTAGCCCACCAGCGCCGCAAAGTCGTTCGGGGACACGGCATCGCCGCACTCCACCACGATGTCGGCAAAGGTACGCACGCCAGCGCGAATCAGGTGGTTGTGCACACAGCCCACGGCAAGCAGCGACGGCACGGGCACCTCGCCCGCAGCGGCACGATCGCTCAACACCACGATGTTCACGCCGTCGCGGACCGCAGCCTCAACGTCCTCTGCAAGCTGCTTGAGCGCAGCCTGCAGCGCGCCCTCGCCGGCGTCACGACGGTAGACGGCACGGAAACGGCGAGTCTTAAAGCCCACGCGGTCGATGGCGCAAATGCGGTCGAACTCCTCCTCGCTCAGCAGCGGACGCTCCAGGCGAACCAGCTGGCAGGCCGTACGGGAATCCTCGAGCAGGTTGCCGTGGTTGCCCAGGTAGAGCGTGGTCGAAGTCACCATGTGCTCGCGAAGGGCATCGATGGGCGGGTTCGTGACCTGAGCGAACAGCTGATAGAAATAGTCGAAGAACGAACGCGTCTTTTTGGACAGACAAGCCAGCGGCGCGTCGATGCCCATCGAGGCGAGCGGGGCCTTGCCCTGCTGGGCCATGGGACGCACGACCTCATCGACGTCATCCCAGTGATACCCGAGCTTAGCCATGCGCACGGCGGCGGGTACCTCGGCGTCCTCGGCGGGCGTTGCCGCGGCAGGCCTATCGAGCACGTCGACAGTCAGCGTCTCCTCGGCAATCCAATCACGGTAGGGCTTTTCCTTGGCGTAACGGGCGCGCAGCTCGTCGTTGTAGATGACGCGCCCGCGGGCAAAATCGACCTCGAGCATCTGGCCCGGCCCCAGACAGCCGCTCGTCAGGATGTTCTCGGGGCGTACCTCGATGGTGCCCACTTCGCTTGCCAGCATAAAGCGGCCATCGCGCGTCACGTAGTAGCGGGCGGGGCGCAAGCCGTTGCGGTCGAGGGCGGCGCCCAGTGTGCGACCGTCGGTAAAGGCGATGGCCGCCGGGCCGTCCCAAGGCTCCATGAGCATGGACTGGTAGGCGTCGTAGGCGCGGCGTTCCTCGCTCAGATTGTCGTTGTGGTCCCACGGCTCGGGTAGCAGCATGGATGCGGCACGCGTGAGCGGACGGCCGTTCATGACCAAAAACTCGAGCACGTTGTCCAGAATCGCGGAGTCGGAACCCTCGCGGTTGATGATGGGCATCACACGCTCAAGATCGTGCTGCAACACGGGGCTGTACAGGTTGGGTTCGCGGGCGCGAATCCAGTTGACGTTGCCCTTGAGGGTGTTGATCTCGCCGTTGTGGATGATAAAGCGGTTAGGGTGCGCACGCTCCCAACTGGGCGTGGTGTTGGTGGAGTAGCGCGAGTGCACGAGCGCCACGGCCGTCTTGACGGCGGCGTCGTTGAGGTCGATGAAGAAACGGCGCATCTGCGTGGCAACCAGCATACCCTTGTACACGATGGTGCGCGAGCTCATGGAGCACACATAGAAGATCTTGTCGCGCAGGGCAAACTCGGCGTCGGCCTTCTTCTCGATGGTGCGGCGGCACACATACAGACGGCGCTCGAAGGCATCGCCCGCCGGCGTGTCGTCGGGGCGCCCCAGAAAGGCCTGCAGGATGGTAGGCATGCAGGCGCGGGCTGTCTCGCCCAGGTCATGCGGATCGACCGGCACCTCGCGCCAAAAGAGCAGCGGCACGCCGGCCTCGGCGCAGCCCTCCTCAACCACGCGACGGGCATCCTCTACGCCCTTGTCGTCCTGCGGGAAGAACAGCATGGCCACGCCATAGTCGCCCTCTGCCGGCAGAATCTGGCCGCACTTTTGGGCCTCTTTACGGAAAAAGTGATGCGGAACCTGGAACAGGATGCCGGCGCCGTCGCCGGTGTTCTTCTCGAGTCCCGTACCGCCGCGGTGCTCCAAGTTGACCAGAATGGACAGCGCGTCGTCCAGAATCTGGTGATGGCGCTCACCGTTGATATCGGCAAGCGCGCCGATGCCACATGCATCGTGGTCGAATTCGGGGCGATAAAGGCCCTGCTGCTGAGCGGAATCTGCCTGCATCGCGATCCTCCCCTAGATATTTAGACAGTCAGTTGAATAGGCATAGTAGGAGCATCGCCGGCCCGTTGTGTTTCCCGCCCGTTTCGAAACAATCGCGTAACGCACACCTTACGAGTGGGCACCGCCGACCTCAAGGGCGAAAACATAGGCCCCAAGTTCGGCCTGCAAACTCACCTCTTCAAACATCTCAATCTGTAACAGTAAGACCCAATTTCGACGACTAACTGTTACAGATTGAGATGTTTTCGAGAGACGGCTCCGAATGTCTCAATCTGTAACATGAAGGGCCGGTTTTTGCAGCTAACTGTTACAGATCGAGATTTTCCATAGGACCATTTCTTCCTGTCTCGATCTGTAACACCTAGGCCCAATTTCCATCCCTAGTTGTTACAGATCGAGACATTTCGGCAGCCCCCTTCACCATCCCATTCAAATAGAACAATTTTGTTAGTCTTGGTTAACTTCTAAGCTTAAAACGGGTATCCTTTGCGGCGTCAAGCAAACGGCACGCACACCGTGCCAGATCAAGGAGGCCCCTATGGCGCACCAAGCAGACCAGCAGACGATGCAACTCGTCCTTATCCGTCACGGAGAGTCCGAGTGGAACAAGCTCAACCTGTTCACAGGCTGGACCGATGTCGAGCTCACCGACACGGGCCGCGAAGAGGCGGCGGCAGGCGGCCGCGCCCTCAAAGAAGCCGGTTTCGACTTTGACGTCTGCTACACTTCGCGCCTCAAGCGCGCGATCCACACCCTCAACATCGTGCTCGGCCAAATGGATCGCGAGTGGCTGCCCGTCATCAAATCCTGGAAGCTCAACGAGCGCCACTACGGTGCGTTGCAGGGTCTCAACAAGGCCGATGCCGCCGCGGAGCACGGCGACGAACAGGTGCTCATCTGGCGCCGCTCCTTCGATGTCTGCCCGCCGGCACTCGAGCCGGACGACGCGCGCGACCCCCACACCCAGGAGCAATACCGCGACGTCGCGCCCGATCAGCTGCCCTATACCGAGTGCCTCAAGGACACGATCGCCCGCGCCTGGCCCTATTTCGAAGACGAGATTCGCCCCCAGATGCTCGCCGGCAAGCGCGCACTCATCGCCGCGCACGGCAACTCCCTGCGCTCACTCGTCATGAAGCTCGAGCACCTCACGCCCGAGGAGATCCTCAAGGTCAACATCCCCACTGGCGTGCCGCTCGTCTACACCTTCGATACCGATTTCAATGTCCTCGACAAGCGCTACATCGGTGACCCGGCGACCATCGCCGCCAAGATCGACGCCGTGGCCAATCAGGGCAAAGCGCACAAGTAGCCCCAACCCAAATCCGACGCGTGGCGCCGCACGACCCAGATGCGACGTCACGCCGCCCATACACAGGAGCGCACCATGCTCAACCATCTCAAACAACACTTTGGCTCCCGACGCACCGGTGGTCACGGAGGCCTAGACATTGCGCGGCATATCGGCCCCGGGCTGCTCGTGACCGTCGGCTTTATCGACCCGGGCAACTGGGCCTCCAATATGGCCGCGGGCTCGCAGTTTGGCTACGCGCTGCTGTGGATCGTCACGCTGTCCACGATTATGCTCATCGTGCTGCAGCACAACGCGGCGCACCTGGGTATCGCCACGGGCGCCTGCCTTGCCGAGGCCACGACACGTTACCTCCCCCGCTTCGTCGGGCGTACGGTGCTCGCCAGCGCCTATCTCGCGACCATCGCCACCGCCATGGCCGAAGTCCTGGGCGGCGCGATTGCCCTTCAAATGCTCTTTGGGCTGCCCGTGCGCGCGGGCTGCGTCATCGTGGCGGCAGTATCGATGGCGATGCTCATGACGAACTCCTACAAGCATGCCGAACGCTGGATCATCGCCTTCGTAGGCGTGGTAGGACTCTCGTTTTTGGCCGAGCTTGCACTAGTCAAGGTCGACTGGCCGCAAGCCGCCGCAAGCTGGATCACGCCCAGTATGCCCACTGGCTCTGCCGCGATTATCGTGAGTGTCCTGGGTGCGGTCGTTATGCCCCACAACCTTTTTCTGCACTCCGAGGTCATCCAATCCATGCACTTCGAAGGCCAAGGCGAGCAGGTTATCGAAGAGCGTCTGCACTACGAGCTCTTCGACACGCTCTTTTCGATGGGCGTGGGCTGGGCAATCAACTCGGCCATGGTCATCCTGGCCGCAACGACCTTCTTTGCGCACGGCATGGTCGTAGACGACCTCGCCGTCGCAGCGGCCACGCTCTCCCCCATTCTGGGCCCGGCAAGCTCGACCATCTTTGCCGTGGCGCTGCTGTTTGCGGGCCTCTCGAGTAGCGTGACGGCGGGCATGGCGGCGGGCACCATCACCGCGGGCATGTTCGACGAGGAATACGATATCCACGACCGACATTCCTCGATCGGGGTGGCGGCCTGTTTCGTCGGCGCAGTGGCGGCGTGCTTGGTCGTCCCGAATCCTTTTGAGGGTCTCATTTGGAGTCAGGCACTGCTGTCGCTTCAGCTGCCGATTACGGTCTTTGTGCTCATACGGCTCACCAGTTCACCCCGCGTCATGGGCAAATACGCCAATTCGCGCCCGCTCAACGCGCTGCTCGTAGGGATTGGTGCCATCGTGACGATTCTCGATGTCGTGTTGTTGACAGGGATGTAATGGGGCACCTACCTAGGCAAACGTCTCGATCTGTAACGTCTAGACCCGCTTTTGATGTCTAGATGTTACAGATCGAGATCATTCCGAGGGTCAGCTCCGTTTGTCTCAATCTGTAACAAGTGGGCCAAATTTCCACCGTTAGATGTTACAGATTGAGACAAAAGGTCGGCCGGACTCACAACAGACAGGATCGGCCAACAGCAACCGCGATCCCTTGGGGGCGGAGGAAAAGGGCCCCGGGCGAGAATTCGACCGAGGCCCTTGGACAGAGCTATGTTCGGCTTTCGCCGTGTGTCTGCGAGCTACTCCTCGACGAGCTCAAACTGATCGGGACCGACGCCGCAGACCGGGCACACGTAGTCCTCGGGCAGCTCGGGCGTGTCGACCTCAACCTCGTAGCCACAAACGATGCACACGAACTTATACGTCTTCTTCTCCTCAGCCATGATGTTCTCCTCTCGAACGCGACTGGTAATGTACTTCGCTTATTAGTATATGTTATCAATAATATAATGCAAGTATTATTAGAACATTTCTAGCCTTGATACGAGGACGCCTTCGGAGGCGTCTTGCCCTTCAGGACCTTATGGTAGTAATCGTAGGTGAGCGGCGTCTCGTCGCTCAGGTGCTCGGCATCCTCGACCTCGCCGATAAACAGTAGATGCGTGCCCACATCCACAGTGTCGATCAAACGGCAGCTAAACAGGGCCGTCGCGTGCTCGGGCACATAGGGCATGCCCAGAGCCGTCTCGCGGGTCTCGTATTTGGCAAACTTGTCATAATCGCTGCTGGTGCGGAACCCAAAGTTACCGATGTAGAGCATGTCGGCGGTCTGATCGATCACGGTCAGCGCGAACGCTTTGGCCGATGCGATGACGCCCGAGGTGACGTTGTCCTTGTTCACGGCAACCGAAATGCGCGGCGGCATGGACGTCACCTGCACCGCAGTGTTGATGACGCAGCCGGCGCGCAGCCCGTCTGCCGCGGCGCTCACCACGTACAGACCGCTCGGCATGGTAAAGAACGCAGTTTTGTCCATAACGATCACTCCCCTAACCCGGGTTGGAACCTCATGGATGTATGTACCCACAAAAAAGGCGGCGCCCATAACGGATGCCGCCTTTGAGACATATGTGTCAGAACAGTAAGAAAGATGAGACGCCCGCAGTTGCGGTGAAATAGGGACTGAATAGCCCCTCAAACAGGCAAAACAGTCCGTATTCCACCGCAACTTATACAGAACGCCTAGCGATTGTGCTCCTTGAGGGCGCGGTCGATCTCGCGCTGGACATCGCGCTTGGCCATATCCTCGCGCTTGTCGTAAAGCTTCTTGCCGCGGCCTAGGCCCAGCAGCAGCTTTACGCGGCCGTCGGTATTAAAGTAGAGCTCCAGCGGCACCAGCGCATAGCCGCGGTTGCGCAGCTTACCGTCGAGAAAGTCAATCTCCTTGCGGTGCAGCAGCAGACGACGGCGGCGATCAGGGTCGCGGTTCCACACGCCACCATGGCTATAAGGGTGGATATGCAGGCTCACGAGCCAGCACTCGCCGCCACGAATCAGTGCAAAGGTATCGGTAATCTGGCACGCGCGCTCGCGAATCGACTTGACCTCGGTACCGCTCAGCTCAATACCGCACTCAAACGTCTCATCGATAAAGTACTCGTGATGAGCCGAGCGATTCTTGGAAATGAGCTTGCGCTCGCGCTTACTGGGCATTGCCGGCCTCCTTGGCGCCATCGGCGTTTGAGCCCGCAGCCTCGCGCTTTGCCTTGCGCTCGGCGTTAAGCTCGGCATCACTCTCGCGCACCAGCTTGATAATCGCCGCGCACGCCTCTTCGCCCACCAGGTCGCGGGCACGGACCGTCAGGCGCGTAGCCTCCTGCTTGTCGCCGTCGCTCGCAGCGTCGGTCGCACACATGATCAGGCAGATGGCAATCTCGGCCGAAGGCGAGGTCGGCACGCCCTGCAGGGCGAGCTCACCCATCACATGGTCGTCACTCTCGTCCGCGGCATCCGGATAGGTGGTATGGATCTTGTTGAGCAGGCGCGTCGTATGCGCATCGTTGGGCGCCAGGCGCAGCGCCAGACGCGCGCAGCCCACGGCAGCCGAAATGTTCTCGGTCTCGGGCTCCAAGAAGTACTGACCCAAGTTGGTGTAGGCGCGTGCGGCGCACTTACCGTCGCTCGCGCGCTCCAGCACCGAGAACGAGAGCGATGCCCACTCCTGCTTGTCCTCGAGCGCGCGGAACAGCTCGGCCAAGTCCAAGCGATAGTTGCAGTTCATGGGATCCCAACGCACGGCCTGCATCAGGGCATTCCGAGCACTCACATAATCCTGCTGGCGGATGTAGGCAAATGCCATGTCGGAGTACAGGCGGTCAAAGGGAACCTCGACCTGCACCAGCTCGCGCGGATCCTTCTCCACGCGGCGATAGGCCAGGCGCTCAAACTTGCTGTCGAAGCTAAAGTACTGGCGCTTCTCCTCCGTCTTGCACTCAGCGTCGATATACTCCTCGGCGAGCTCCACCAGACGCTCAAGCAGCGGCGTCGCCGTAGCCAGGTCGCCCTGCGCCAGATAGTTCTCGGCATACGTGATGTCTTCCAAGCTGATAGGCAGGTCCATGACAACTCCTCGGTCCGGGCGGCAAACTCAACGCGCGCCTTAAATATCGGTCAATACACAAAACCCGGGTCTCTTACGAGGCCCGGGCGTTCAATTTTGGTAGCCCGTACCAGATTCGAACTGGTGATCTCCGCCTTGAGAGGGCGGCGTCCTAAACCGCTAGACGAACGGGCCATATGTAGCAAATGCAATGGCTGGGATGGAGGGAGTCGAACCCCCATTGACGGAACCAGAATCCGCTGTCCTGCCATTAGACGACATCCCAATGACTGCATCGCTGCGCTCGGCTGTGCCTTTGCGCAAGAAAGAAATATACGGGAAGTCCGGCCGTGACGCAAGCCCCAATTTTGACTTTTTTGAAATTCAGTCAAATACGGCCAACACGTGAAGGACCTGTGAAGTCGACCGCTGCACACGAAGGGCAAAACGCCGCGAGCGGTAGCCGTCAACCGTTGGCAGATTCTACCGCGAAAACGATAGCACCAGGCAACACAATCGAAGTATCAATGATCACGTAGATATCGAGGCGCCATGGACGAAGAGCTTGATTACCTATGGGAGACCCTGGGCCTCGAGATCACTGCTGACCTTTGGCCCGAACGGGACAAAATCCATCCCACTCTGCGCCCCGCCATCACGGTGATGCAGGCAAAATACCGCCGTGCATCCTTTTTGATCATGCGGATGTCATGGCACGCGGGACTCCCCGACCTTAAGCGAATCCAGGCAAGCCTCGTCGAGCTGTCCGGTATGCCGACCGTCATATCCGAGGCGCACCTGGAGCAGCGCCAGCGCGAGCGACTGCAACAGCAGCGGATCCCCTTTATCTGCCCCGGCGTTCAGGCATATCTGCCCTTTATGGACGAGGAGTACTGGAGCGGCAAGCCCAACAAGCACGTAAAGGTCTACGATCCGCACGAATGGGCGCAGTTGGAGGACTGACTGGGGCAAGCCTGCCGGCGGAAAGTGCGTCCCAGATTTCAAGCTCAAACCGGTCCCCACTTTCCCATCGAGCCCTCAACCGGAAACCGTATCCCGTAATCGAAGCTCAAAACGGGTCGCACTTTCCGCAGCCGCTACAGCAACGCCTCGACCCAAGCCGATTCCCTAAAGCCGGGAATCGCAAAGTCGTCGCCCACCAACAGCGGACGCTTGACCAGCATGCCGTCGGTCGCCAGCAGCTCGTAGCACTCCCGATCCGTCATGCCCGCATCTAGACGCGCCTTCAGGCCCAGCTCTCGATATTTCATGCCCGACGAATTAAAGAAGCGCCGCACCGGCAGTCCCGAACGAGCAATCCAGGTCGCAAGCTCATCAGCCGTGGGATTGTCCAAAACGATATCGCGGTCGATATACTCTACCCCGTGTTCGTCCAGCCATGCCTTGGCCTTCTTACAGGTCGAGCACTTGGGATATTCAACAAACAGTACGGTCATGGAAATCCTCCGAATATAGATCGGCCAACGCAGGCACACGCCACACGAGGCGCCTTCGCATGATGGGCCAATTGTAGCCCACGGGTCACACGCTAAACGAACCGTACCCCGAATCCGCGTTTGATGAACGGCAGCAGCTCCATTGCCTCGGGCGTGATATGACCCGCAACGTTCATGCGCTCGTCACCGGGAAGATCGACCCGCGCAATCTCAAGCTCGCCTTCGTAGCGCCCATAGCCGCTATTGCTCACAGCGATCGACCCCGTCTTTCGTGACAGGCCGGCACCGGCATCCATCGGCACGGAATCCGGCTTAAGCGTCGTACGCGACTCCTGAGACCTAAAGATGAGGGTGCTCGAATCGGGTCGGTCGTGATGAATCTGCCCACGTACATAGGCATAACCGGGCTCAAGCTCGCATTGCAGGTCCACGTATCCGGCGGAAACATGAGCAAACTGCGTCCAGCCCGCATCGGAAAGATCGGGGTCGCCGACCAACACAATGTCGCAATCGGCGCCATGTGCAAGCTCAAGCATGTTGAGGGCAACCTTTGACGCGCGACCGCGCTGCGCCTCGACCGTCGGCAGTCCCTCGAATACCGGCCCGCGAACGTTGGCATCACCCGGCACAAAAGCCATGATTTCGAATCCAAGCGCCGCAAGACGAAGATTCACCCGAGCAATGTCCTCCAGAGCTAAACCGGTATAAGGCTTGGGGTAAAAATTGTGGCAGGCGGCAAAACGAGTCACATCGGCACCGGCCTCACGCCACGATGCGATTTCATCAGAACTCACCGTCGATGCATTGACCACAATGCGAAATACACCGGACAGCTCCGCGACCCGCTGGGCGCTAAAGCCATAGTCCAAACGAAGGTATTCCAACCCCAGATCGCGCAGGTCCTCGATGCGGTCAAGCCCGAGCAAATCGCACGTGCGAGGCCCCACATCGGCAATGAGCGCAATGCCGCGGGCGGAAAGCAGCGACAGCACATGACGGACCTTATCGGCATACGCCGCTCCCCCATCCTCGGGAATATGCAGCGAGGTGAACGCATAGCGCGCACCCGCCGCGGCACCACGCTCAATTGTCCGCTCAATATCCTGCAAAGGGCTGGAAAGATAAATCGAAATACCCGTTTTCACGCTACAACGCTCCTTTAAAAAAGGCCGGCGGAGCAGTTAGCCCCGCCGGCACAACCATAGCATCAAGAAATCTGCCGCGCGCCGCGAACCCCGAGCAACACGGCTCACGATATCAAACTACTCGCCAAAGAACTCATTGATCTTCTGCTCGTCGACGCCAAAGAACCACGTCAGGACAAAGCCGGCGGCATAGGCAAGCAGCATAGCGGCAACGTAGCCGAGCTGCTGGCCAGGAACGACGATCAGCAGGCCAAACAGACCGGAAACGCCCTGAGAAACCGTGCCGATGTGAAGCAGCGCCGCGAGCGCGCCGCCAAATCCGGCACCCAGGCAGGCCGTCACAAACGGACGAACGAGCGGCAGCGTAACGGCATACATCAGAGGCTCGCCCACACCCAGGATTCCAACGGGAATGGACTCTGCGACGTACTTCTTGAGCTTGGCGTTCTTGGTCTTAAAGTACAGCGCCAGACCGGCACCGACCTGGCCGCCGCCAGCCATCATAAGGATGGGAAGCAGGTAATTGATGCCCTTGGTAGCACCGTCGGGATCGTTGAGCATAGCGTGGATCGGCGTGAGCGCCTGATGCAGGCCGACGGAAACCAGCGGCAAGAAGCCTGCCGACAGGATATAGCCGCCCAGGACGCCCAGCTTCTCGAAGATAAAGGTCAAAACGCTAAAGATGGCAGTCGTCAGCCATGCGCCAACCGGCTGGATGACGAGCATCAGAGCAAAGGCGCCGATGATGAGCACCAGCAGCGGGGACAAGAACGTGTCGAGTGCGTTGGGCATAACCTTGCGAATCTGACGCTCCATCCAGGCAAAAAATGCGCCAGCGATAAGAGCCGCGATCATGCCGCCCGCTGCGGGGTTGTACTGCGCATTGGTGAGCGGCAGCAGAATGGCAGTGGCAGGATCAGCCGCGCCAGGCGCAAGCAGGGGCATGGCACTGTTGGCGATACACATCATGCCGGCGATGCCGCCCAGCGCAGCGGAGCCGCCAAACTCACGTGCCGCGTTATAGCCCACCAAGATGGGTAGATAGGCAAACAGGGCCCAGCCCATGGAACGAATGCCCTGGTACCACCACTCGCCTGCAAGCGCGCCTGCCGTCGAGACGTTAATGACGTTGCAGATACCGTTGATGAGGCCAGCCGCAATGATGCCGGGAAGCAGGGCGACGAAGACATTGGAAATCTTCTTGAGGAAGGCCTGAACCGGCTTGGACTCGTACTTTGCCTTCTGCGCGGCCTTGTTTGTGGCCGCAGCGTCAACCACGCTCTCGTCGGCAACGCCTTTCGCAAGGCCGGTGAGCTTGGAGAACTCCTCGAGCACCTTATTCACCTTGCCCGGCCCCAGCACGATCTGCATCGTGTCGTCCTCGACCAAGCCCATCACGCCGTCGAGTGCCTCAATACCCTCCGTGTCGACGCTGCCCGTGTCTTTGACGGTCACGCGCAGGCGCGTCATGCACGCCGCGTTTGCGAGCACGTTGTCTTTACCGCCCAAAAGGTCCAGCAGCTTTTGAGCCAGCTCTTTGTTCGTCATAACTCCTCCTTGTATTGGGTATCTCGTCTGAATGTCATATCAGCTCACGCCGCGCACCTATTGGGCATCGGCATTGCTCTTCTCATGGCCACTCACCGCAGCACGGACATGGCCTCGCGCTCGCTCAAGAGCTACCGCAGCCTGCTCGACATCGCAGTCCAGCAGTACCGAGACAATAGCGGTTTTTACGTGGCCGCCGGCATCTGCAAGCGCCTGAATAGCGCGCTCGCGCGTGCAGCCGGTCGCCTCCATCACGATGTTCTGGCCGCGCACCACCAACTTCTCGTTCGTCTGCTGCACATCGACCATCAGGTTTTGGTATACCTTGCCGATCTTGACCATGGCACCGGTCGAAATCATGTTGAGAATGAGCTTTTGAACCGTTCCCGCCTTGAGCCTCGTTGAGCCGGTCAGCACCTCGGGACCGGGCACGGGTTCAATGGCAAGATCTGCGCTCTCCCCGATCTTCGACCCTTGGTTGCAGGCAATTGCAATGGTCTTGCACCCAGTTGCCTTGGCGTACACAAGGCCGCCCACCACATAGGGAGTACGGCCGCTTGCCGCCAGGCCAACGACAAGATCCTTGTCCGAGAGTCCACGCTCCCGCAGGTCGCTCGCGCCAAGTTCCTCGCTGTCTTCGGCACCTTCGACAGCCTTGATAAACGCCGTCTCGCCTCCGGCAATGAGCCCGACAATCAGATCGGGTGACACGCCAAACGTGGGCGGACACTCCGAAGCGTCGAGTACGCCCAGACGACCGCTAGTGCCTGCGCCCATGTAAAAGACGCGCCCGCCGCGCTCGAGTGCCTCAGCAGCCCAGTCGATTGCTGTGGCAACCTGGGGCAACACCTTCGTGACCGACTGGACGGCACGAAGATCCTCATCATTCATCGTCGTGACGATTTGCAGCGATGTCATCGTATCGAGGTCCATTGAACTTTGATTACGCTGTTCGGTCGTGAATTTTGTTAAATCGAGCATTTCATTCACCTCATCTTTCCTGTTTCTCGATGTAGTTTTGCTTAATGACATGCGTCGCCCGTTCGTAGTCGCTGGCAACGTAAGCAGCGTACAGGGCATCGACAACCATAAGCTGGGCCATACGCGAAGCCATGGCACCGCTGCGGACCAAGGGTTCACTCGCAGCGACGCCGAGCACGGCATCGGCCACGGTGGCAAGCTTGGATGATCCATCTACTTTGGTAACGGCCACAACGGGACAGTTGTGACGTTGAGCCTCGGCGGTGCAGTCCAGCACCTCTTGCGTCAAGCCCGAGTAGCTAAAGGCGATTGCCATATCGCCCTCATGCATGTTCTTGGCACACAAGAGCTGATCATGCCAGTCGTCGTACAGATGGCACTCCTTGTCGACACGCATGAGCTTTTGCGCCAGATCGTGCGCGACCAAACGAGAGGCACCGATACCGAACAGATTGACCGCACGTGCCCGCTTAAGATAGGCCGCACATCGCTCCAAGACGGTGTAATCGAGCGTTCGCGCCGTCGCCTCGATCGTGCGCACGTTGCTTTTCATCACCTTCCCCACGATACGTTCGACGCTGTCATCCATGGAGATGTCCTCGAGGGCAACGTCTTTCTTGTCACCCAAGAGCGCCAGCTCGGCAATCAGTTCGCGCTGGAACTCCTTGTAGCCCGCAAAACCCAAGCGCTTGCAAAAGCGCAAAATGCTCGAGGGCGAGGAGAACGTGGCATCGGCAAGACCGCGGACGGACAGCCCGACCACCTCGTGCGGATGAGCGCTTACATATGCGACGACATTGCGTTCCGCCGGGCTCGCGCTGAGTTCACGCTCGCGAAGCCGCAAAAGCAATCCGTTTGCCATCTCAAACACCTCCGTTGAGAAGAATTAAAGACCAACGAACGATTCGTACCGGATACAAACAGCTTTTACGGTACATTGTGCCGCATCGTGGCGCACAAAGGGCGAGCGTTCTACCGCTCGCCCCTCAAATCCGACCGCTCGGAAATACGCGCGACACAAAATAATTCAACAAGGTCGCATGATCAGAAACGGGTTTGTTACCGGCTAGCGCCTCGCATGGGCGCCGATGGGGCGCGTCTCGTGGTGCACCCATGCGGAGACCAGCAATACCAACAGCATCGCGGTGACATAGCCCGCAGCATCGAATCCTAAATCGATAACGTCGAAATGCCTGCCGGGAACAAAGATCTTATGTACCTGATCGCCAACGGAGCAGACGGCGCAAAAGAGCAACACGGGCACGCAACGGGAGCAAACGCTCCACGGACGCCTGGAAAAGCAAACCACGACCACCGAGGCGAACAATCCGACGAAGAAAAACTCTACGGTATGGGCAACGCGACGGACGTTCGTGCCCACCCACATGCGAATGGAAGCAAGTCGGCCAGACCGGACATTCGAAGCAGCCGAATCGGTGCCCCCGGTCATCCCGTTCTCGGCCTGAGCTTCACCCGCGACATCGGCAGCCTGTACGCCCGTAGCCTGACCCTCCACTACACGCGCGGTGGACTCGCTCAGCAACGACGTCTCCACCGCATTTTGCTCCGTCAGCACCCAGATGCCCGCCAGCGTTGCAGCGAACAGAACGATCGCGGTCCATCCGATTATTTGTTTTACGCGCGCCAAGGGCCTACCTCCTTTTTTGAATATCAGCGAGTGTAGCCCCAAATGACATCGCCATCGTATCAAAATTTGAATCGCAACAGGAAGCGACAAAGCGACGCAAACCCCTACCCCGCCTCGCGCATCCAGCGATCGAACGTCCCCACGCACACGCCCAGGCACTTTGCTGCCTGGCTGCGGGTAATATCGCCCGCCTCATAGCTATCGCGTACCAGATCAAACTGAGGAGGGCACGGCTTGCGAGGTCGACCGAAACGGACCCCTCGCGCCCGCGCCGCTGCAATTCCCTCCGCTTGGCGCCGATGGATATTCTCGCGCTCCACCTGCGCCACGTAGCTCAGCAGTTGCAGCACAATATCGGCAATCAGGGTATTAGTCACATCCGGCGTGCCGCTTGCCCCGGCGCGCGTGTCAAGCAATGGCATGTCCAACACCACAATGGCAACCCCGAGCTCCTTGGTAATGCGACGCCATTCCTCAAGAATCTCGGAGTAATTACGACCAAGTCGGTCGATAGAAAGCACCACCAGCACGTCCCCGTCTCCCAGGACGTGCAGCAGCTCGCGATAGCGCGGTCGATCGAAGTCCTTGCCGCTCGCATGGTCGGCATAAATATTCGCCGAGCCCACGCCATAGGCGCCCAGCGCATCCAGCTGCCGATTAAGATTCTGATCGCGCGAACTCACCCGCGCATAACCATACACCGTCGCCATCTCATCCCCGCTTTCTTGTAAACCTGCCAAAAAGGGACAGGTTTATTTTGGTAGGTTTTACCTCTCGAATAGCAGGTAAGCGGGCGGCCGAGCAGACGGCAAGGTAGCCATGATCCAAATGCGGAGGGCGGCCCCGAAAGACCGCCCTCCGCTCTCCCGCCGCGAGTCGGGATTTGGCTAATGGATAAGCTTAAAGTCCAAGTGCCCGCGCGTGGTATTGACGCGCGAGACCTCGATGATCACGCGCTGCCCCAGCTCGTAACGAGTGCCCGTGTCGGCACCTGTGAGCGTGAGCGCGTCCTCGTCGAACTCGAACCACTCGTTGCCCAGGCTCTTGATCGAAACCAAGCCTTCGACCTGCGTCAGGTCCAAGCGCACGAAGAGGCCCATGCTGCTAACCCACGAGACGGTTCCGGCATAGCGCTCGCCCAGACGGTCCTCATAGTACTGGGCAATCTTGATCTTTTGCGTCGCATGGCTGGCGGCATCGGCCGCACGCTCCGCATCGCTGCATGCGCGGCAGATCTGCGGCAGAATGCGCGGCAGCGACTCGCGCCCCTTGCCGATCAGCCGCGGCGTACGGACCAGGGCGTCCTTGCCGCCGAGCTGCTCATAGGCCAACTGTAGCTTGAGCACGCGGTGCACCACCAGATCGGGGTAGCGACGGATGGGACTCGTAAAGTGACAGTAGCACGGCGCGGCGAGCGCAAAGTGGCCCTCGTTGCGCGGCTTGTACAGCGCACGCTGCATGCTGCGCAGAAGCAGCGTGTTGACGAGCGGTGCGTTTGCCGTACCGGCGGCAGCATCAACTGCAGCCTGCAGCTCATCGGGACTCCCCAGGGCAATACCGGCAGCACGGCGATCGTCGATGATGCCCAGCTGCGCCAGCGCAACGGCGGCACCGTGCAGGCTATCGAGGCTCGGATCCTCATGCACGCGATAGCAGGCCTCGATATCACGGTCTGCCAGCCACTCTGCAACGCACTCGTTGGCGAGCAGCATGGCTTCCTCGATAAGCGACGTGGCACACGAACGCTCGCGCGCCACAATCTGCACGGGCACTCCGTCCTCATCCAATAGAGCGCGAATCTCGGCCGTGTCAAAATCGACTGAGCCGCGGGCGCGACGAATGCGACGGCGAAGTTCGGCGAGTTCGTTGGCGGCGACAAGGAAATCGCCGAGGTCGACGTTGTAGCCGCGGGCGGCCTCCTCGCACGCAAGGCCGCGCTCAAGCGCTTCCTCGCGCGAGACCTCAGCAGCCGCAACATCCTCCACGGCGCCTTCCAGCACCGAATACTCAACCGCGTCGGCACGCACCAGCAGCGCCTCGGCGCCGTCATAGTCCATACGCACACGCGAGCGAATCACGCTGGGGTAAGGATCGTAATGCCGCACGCGACCCTGCGCATCGAGCTCAATGTCAACGGTAAACGCAAGACGGTCCTCGTCAGGGCGAAGCGAGCATAGGTCACAGGACAGGCGTTCGGGCAGCATGGGAAGCACGCGATCGGCCAGATACACCGATATCGTACGATGGCGAGCCTCAAGATCGATATGCCCGTCCCAAGCCACATAGTGAGAAACGTCAGCGATATGCACACCCAGCTTGTAGCCACCCTCGGGCGTGCGCTCAAGCGAAATGGCATCGTCAAAGTCGCGCGCGTCGACCGGGTCGATCGTGATGACAAAGCGGTCGCGCAGATCGCGGCGGAGCGGGTCCTTAAGCGCCGCGGACACATCGAGCGAAAGCCCCTCGGCCTCGTCCAGCGCGGCCTCGGGATAGCTATCGGTATAGCCGTAACGCGCCATCACGTATTGAACGCCCAAATCGGGCGCGTCATCTCCGCCAATGCGGCGTTCGATCGTCACGGTGCCCGATTCCAGGCGCGTCGGGTAGGTCAAAATGCGCGCGACAACGGCATCACCCGGGTGGACGCCCAGACGATCCGCCGAGGTATCCTCGGGCAGAATGAAGAAGTCGGCCTTCAGGCGCGAATCGAGCGGCTCGATCACACCGAGCGGACCAGCGGTCTGGTACGTACCCACCACGCTTATGGCTGCGCGCTCAACCACGCCTTCGATCACGGCGCGCCGCTCACCGTGCGGGCTGTTCTTAATGCTCACGGCAACGGTATCGCCATCCATGATCTCGCGCTTACCGCGGCCCATAACCTTGTAGTCGCCGCTCTCGGTTATGACATAGGCGCCATGCTCATGGAGCTGCACGCGCCCGGTCAGGCTCGGACGGCGTTCGCTGCGCACCGGCCCACGTTTATTGCGGGCACCGCGCTTATGCTTGTTATTGCGCCCCATGGCGCCTCCTTGCTATCGATGACGAACTCCAAAGAGTCTACCCAAATGATTCGCTTTCCTGCCGTCCCCTAGAGATCAAAAAACGGGCCGCCCCATAAGAGACGACCCGTTGGAAGGGATGAATTCCAGACATGCCTACACGCGCAGGTAGCGGCGCATGGCTATGGCAGAACCAAAGAGACCGATAATCACACCGACCAGAATCAGCGCAGCATAGGTCACCAGGTAGTACTGCATCGGCAGGGCAAACGACATCCAGCCGATGCTCTCCTGCAAACGCGGAATCATCAGATTGCGCAGCAGCTCCAGAACGCCGATGGAAAGCAGCGAGCCCAAAATGGCCTGCAGTACGCCCTCGGTGATAAACGGGCCGCGAATGAAGCCGTTGCTGGCGCCGACCAGACGCATAATCGCAATCTCACGACGACGCGCCGTGATGGACAGGCGAATCGTGTTGTTGATGAAGATGAATGCGATAAAGGTCAGAAGGCCAACGAGCACCACGGCGGCGATGCGGATGTAGTTGGTCACCTGGAACAGGCGGCTCACTTCCTCCTGGCCGTACAGCACGCTCGCGTTGACGTCGCCGTCATCCGCGATCTTCTGGAAGTCGGCGTTCTTCTTGAGCTTCTCTGCCGTGCTCTCGACCTTGGACGGATCGTCCATCTCAATTGCAAACGAAGCCGGCAGCGGGTTCTGGCCATCGAGCGCGCTCATGGTGGCGTCGGCGTTGCCCGACATCTTGCTCGTATACTCGGCCAGCGCGTCGTCCTTGTCCTTATAGGTCACGGACTTGACGTTATTCCACGTCTTAAGCTCGGCCTCAAAAGCCTGAACATCGGCCTGATCGGCGTCATCGCTAATGAACGCGTTGATGACAACCTGATCCTCGACGGTGCCGATCACGGAGTTCAGCATCGCGGAGCCCATGATGAACAGGCCGATGATAAACAGCGAAAGGAAGATCGTGATGACGGCGCCGAGCGAGGTAGTCCAGTTACGGAAGAAGTGACTGATTGCCTCTTTGAAGGAGTAGCCCACGTTAGTTGGTGCCATAGTTGCCGTAACCTCCCCTCTCCTGGTCGCGGATAACGTGGCCGCCCTCGAGGGCGATCACGCGACGGTGCATGCTATCGACCATCTCGCGGTCGTGCGTGGCGACGATCACGGTGGTGCCGGTGCGGTTAATACGCTCGAGCAGCTTCATGATGCCCAGCGAGATCGCCGGGTCGAGGTTACCCGTGGGCTCGTCGCAGATCAGCAGCGGCGGACGGTTGACCATAGCGCGGGCGACGGCGACGCGCTGCTGCTCGCCACCGGAAAGCTGGTCGGGCAGCGAGTCCATCTGATCGGCCAGACCGACCAGACGCAGCACCTCGGGCACCTGGCTGCGAATGACGCCCTTGGGCTTGCCGATGCACTGCAGGGCAAACGCCACGTTTTCGTAGGCGGTCTTTTGCGGCAGAAGCTTAAAGTCCTGGAACACGGCGCCAATCTGGCGGCGCAGGAACGGAACCTTGCGGTTCTTGATCTTCATGAGGTCCTGACCGGCAACCAGGATGCGACCGCTCGTCGGCTTGACGTCGCGGTTGAGCGTCGACAGCAGCGTGGTCTTACCCGAGCCGGAGTGACCGACCAGGAAGACGAACTCGCCCGGATAGATCTCAATGTTGATGTCGTCGAGTGCAGGCTTGTTGGGCTGTGCCGGATAGATCTTGGTGACATGCTCCATAAGGATGACGGGCTCGACACCGGCCTGCTTGGCCATCTTCTTGCGGCTGGCTTGCGGATCGATGGGCGCAAACACCGACGTAAAATCGGGGTTGTTGAGCGCGTTATCGAGGCTTGCGACCTCGGCGGCCTGATCGCTCTCGACCACCGGGGCAGCAGGCTGCGTGGGATCGGGAATAGCGGCAAAGAGGCCGGACTGCGCAGGCTGAGGAGCCGGTGTCGCAGGAGCCATGGGGTCGGGAATGCCGGCCATGCTAGGCTGCGGCGCGGCGGCACCAGCCTGAGGCTGCTCCACGCGAGCGGTCACGGCCTGAACGGGCTCAAAACCCGCCGTGCCGGAAAGCGCAACATCGCTGGTGGGATTGTAGGCAAAGGGATCGGATGCCGGCTGTGCCTGATCTGCCGGCTGAGTGGGGGCCTGAGCAACAGGCTGGCCCTCTGAATCCGGAGTGGCGAAACGACTGCCCTGGACGCCTGTCTGCGTCTTGGGGGCATCATCGCCCGCACCGGAGGTACGGAAGTGGTTACCCACTGGTGCTCCTTATCGTCGTGCGTTTAAACTACATGAGCGCTTTGTATTTTAGCAGCATTAGCTTTGCTGCACATAAGAAGCATGGCCGTGTTTGGGTCCCTCCGGCCGGACACAGGGTTACTTTCCAAATCGTCCTCGGACATGTCGGAGCCCCCGCTGCGCACTACGTGCGGCGGGGGCTCCTCCGTCCTGCGGAAAGATTTGGAGAGTAACCCTGTGCCCAGCCTGCGACTACTAGGGGGCCGACGCACCAACTTGAGATGCTGCGCATACAAAGTTGGAAGGGTCTGAATTGCACTTTGTTGGGATGGGCCCGTTTCCCCATGGGAACTTTGCTTGGCAGGACTCTAATTTAAATTCAACAAAAACAGGGGCGCCCTCTTTGGGGATGCCCCTGTTCTGGCTTGGATGTGGTTGTTGAGACGATGCTTTGCCTCGTCTTGCCTTATGCCAAGAACTCCTTGGTGGTCGCCACGATGTTGGCGGCGTCCAGGCCGTACTTGTGCAGGAGCTCGGCACCCGGGCCAGACTCACCGAAGGTGTCGTTGACGCCGATCTTCTTGAGCGGCGTCGGGCACTGCTCGCACAGGACGTCGGCAACGGCGCTGCCCAGGCCACCGATCACAGAGTGCTCCTCGACGGTCACGACGTGGCCGGTCTTGGTGGCGCTCTTGACGATCAGGTCGGCATCGATGGGCTTGATGGTGTGCATGTTGATGACCTCGGCATCGATGCCCTCGGCAGCAAGCTGCTCGGCGGCCTCGAGAGCCACGCCGACCATCAGGCCGCAGGCGATGATGGTCACATCGGCACCCTCGCGCATGACAATGCCCTTACCCAACTCGAACTTGTAGGTCTCGGGGTCGTTGATAACCGGCGAGGCCAGACGGGCAAAGCGCATGTACACGGGGCCGTCGCACTCGTAGGCGGCGCGCGTCACGGCGCGGGCCTCGACATCGTCGGCCGGAACGATCACAGTCATGCCGGGGATGACGCGCATGAGGGCGATATCCTCGCAGCACTGGTGCGTGGCACCATCCTCGCCCACCGAGATACCGGCGTGCGTGGCACCGATCTTAACGTTGAGGTGCGGGTAGCCGATGGAGTTACGAACCTGCTCAAAGGCGCGACCGGCAGCGAACATGGCAAAGGTACTCGCGAAGGCAACACGACCGGTGGTCGCGATACCGGCGGCGACGCCCATCAGGTTGCTCTCGGCAATGCCCACATCGAAGAAGCGGTCGGGGCAGGCCGCCTTGAACTTACCGGTCTGCGTGGCGGCGGCCAGGTCGGCGTCGAGGACCACAAAGTCATCGTGCTCGTTGGCGAGCTCGACGAGGGCCTCGCCGTAGCTTACGCGCGTGGCGATTTTCTTGACGTCTGCCATCCTAGAGCTCCTCTCCGGCGGCCGTGAGCTCTGCCATGGCCTGCTCAAACTGTTCATCGTTGGGGGCCTTGCCGTGCCAACCAACCTGGTTCTCCATAAAGGACACGCCCTTGCCCTTCAGGGTCTCGGCGATAATGGCGGTCGGCTGGCCCTTGGTAGCGCGAGCCTCGGCAAAGGCGGCGCGGATCTGATCGAAATCGTTGCCGTCGGCAAGCTCCACCACGTGGAACTTAAAGGCGCGGAACTTGTCGGCGAGCGGCATGGGGTCGTTGACCTCCTCGACGGGACCGTCGATCTGCAGGCCGTTGTGGTCGACGATCACACAGAGGTTGTCGAGCTGCTGGTTGCCGGCAAACATGGCGGCCTCCCAGACCTGGCCCTCCTCGCTCTCGCCATCGCCCAGCAGGGCGTACGTGCGATAAGTATCGCCCCAGTGCTTGGCGGCAACGGCCATGCCCACGGCGGCGGAGATGCCCTGGCCGAGCGAGCCGGTGGACATGTCGACGCCCGGAGTGTCGTTCATGTTGGGATGGCCCTGCAGGTGGCTGCCGATGTGGCGCAGCGTCTCAAGATCCTCCTTGAGGAAGAACCCACGCTCGGCGAGCACGGCGTACAGACCAGGCGCGCAGTGACCCTTGGAAAGCACGAAGCGATCGCGGTCGGCCTTGCGGGGATCGGCCGGGTCGACGTTCATTTCCTCAAAGTACAGATAGGTCATGATGTCGGCAGCGCCGAGCGAACCGCCCGGATGGCCGGACTTGGCAGCGTGCACGCCGGTGACGATGCCCTTCCTTACCTCGTTGGCAACCTTTTTGAGCTCTTCGTCGCTCATTGTGCCTTCCTTTCATCCTCTTTAGACAAGATGCGCACGGCATGGAAAGGTAATCCCAACCCAGCCGCGATGCACGTACGTCCTTCATTATGCTGGAAACTGATGGCTTTACCAGACTTTTTATCATTATTTGAACAATTTAGCAGGCAGAACCGCTGATGAAACGGTTTATCAATGTGAACGTCTTTTGGATGGGACGCGGTCGGCCCTACGCGCTAATGTCCTTGAATCCCTCGCCGAAAGCTTCCGTAACGTCGGCGACCGTCACAATGGCGTGAGGATCGCGCTCGCGCACGATCGTCTTGAGGGTATTGAGCTCTCGACGGTTCACGATGACCATGATCACCGGCTTCTCGGCACCCGAATACATGCCAGTCGCCTTAAACTTGGTACAACCACGACCCAGGCCATACATGATATCGGCAGCGATATCAGGGAACTTGTCCGAGATGATGAGTACCATACGGCGTTTGTTGCCACCATCGACCACGGCATCGATCACGTAGCCGCTAATGACCATCGAAAGGCCTGCATATAGTGCATTTTCGATTGAAAAGACCGGAGCCGACAGCGCGCATACGGCAACATCGATCGCCATGACGGTCGAGCCCACGGGCAGCGAGGTATTACGCGAGATGATTTGGCCAATCGTGTCCGAGCCGCCGGTGTTGGCGCCGGCGCGCAGCACTATGCCGTAACCGATGCCTGTAATAATGCCGCCCCACATGGCAGGGAGCATCAGGTCCGCATCCGCCAGAGGTGCTACAAACGGGGCGAACAGATCGGTAAAGAAGCCCAGCAGCACAAAGCCCGTCGCGGTCTGCACCACGTAGAACATGCCGCCCTCGCGCATAACAACCAGCAGCAGCAAGGCATTCATCACGATGGTCTGGATACCGACGGGAAGCGATATGCCATGCGAGGCGCCGACCGCCTGAATAATGGTGGCAAGACCTGTGACGCCGCCGGCGGCAAGGCCGTTGGGGATCAAAAACAAGTCTGTCGCGATAGCTGCCAGGGCGCAGCCAAACATAATCTTGGGCAAGTCATGAAAGAAGTTCATCGAAAGAATGCGCTTGATGTCCAGACGATATGCCATGCTGCCTCCCTCAAAAAAGCGCACCCAAACGAGTGCGCTTTGAACTTCTTGCTGTATTCGATTCTACCGATTCACCGGGCAAATACCACCCCTGCGCAGGGTTTGCTTTGGATACAAAACCACCCTGCTCGGAGGGTTTTATCCATTTCCACATAAACCGGGCGGTTTATGCAGATGGGATCTCTGCGTCAGCGTTGCCAGTGGCCCAGCGATGGTAGCCAATAACAAACGGGTCCAGGTCGCCATCGTCAAGAACTGCCTCGACGTTGCTGGTCTCAACGCCCGTGCGTAGGTCCTTAACCATCTGATACGGGTAGAGCACGTAGCTGCGGATCTGGTTGCCAAAACCAATCGTGGTTTTGGGTCCGCGAATCTCATCCAGGGCCTCGGCGCGCTTCTCGAGCTCAATCTCGTACAGGCGAGCCTTGAGGATCTGCATGCACGCGGCCTTGTTCTGGATCTGGCTGCGCTCGTTTTGGCAGGTGACCACAATGCCGCTGGGGAAATGCGTCACGCGCACGGCGGAGTCGGTGGTGTTAACGCCCTGACCGCCCGGGCCGCTCGCGTGGTACACGTCCACGCGGATGTCATCGGGACTGATTTCGATGTCGATATCATCGGGTAGCACGGGGATGACCTCGACGCCGGCAAACGTGGTCTGGCGGCGCTTCTTGTCGTCGGTGGGGCTAATGCGAACCAAGCGGTGGACGCCGGCCTCGGCGCGCAGCATGCCAAATGCGTCCTTGCCCTCGACGGTAAAGGTCGCGCGGTCGATGCCGATGACCTCAGCAGCGGGGCAGTCGTTAATCGTGACCTTCCAGCCGCGACGCTGGCAGTACTTCATGTACATCTTAAAGAGCATGAAGGTCCAGTCCTGGGCCTCCAGACCACCCTGTCCGGGCTTGATGGTCACAATGGCATCGCCGTGATCGAACTCACCGGTAAACCAGCTCGAAAGCTCAAGCTCATCGATGGCACGGGCCAGGCGCTCAGCCGTGGCTGTAGCCTCCTCGCGAAGGGCGGCGGCATCGGGGTCATCCCCCATCTCCTCGGCAAGCTCCAGCGCGGCGCGGGCATCGGAAAGCTCGCCGCGCGCGTTGTCCACGGCAGCGATATCTTCCTTGGTGCGCGCGATTTCCTCCATGGTGACACGGGCGGCGTCGGCGTCATCCCAAAAGCCGGGGGCCACGCTTTTGGCCTCGAGCTCGGTCACGCGCGTGCGCTTTTCGTCCAAGTGGAGATATGACTCGACCTCGCCGAGCCGGTCCGCAAACGCGTCCAGCTCGGCGGGCGTTACCTCTAAAGCCTCAGCCATTAACGATTCCTGCCGTGGCAGTACTTAAACTTCTTGCCGCTACCGCAGGGGCACGGGTCGTTGCGGCCCACGTTGACGTACGGATCGTCGCTCTCGGACTTGCGATAGGTGGTCACCTTGCCACCGTTGTTGACGGCAGCCGGACCACCCTGGACAGCCGTGCGGGCCTGCACCTGCGCCTGCTTGCGCAGCACCGAGTCGCCGTTGTCACCATCGACCTCGGCAGGACCGGAGAAGTGCGCACCCTCGAGCGCGGGCTCCTCCTTGTGCTCCACGGCACGCGGGGCAGCCTTGATCTCGATGCGCAGAACCGTGCGCAGGTAATCCTCGTACATGGTGTCGACGAGGATCTGGAACGCGCCGTAGGCCTCGGTCTTGTACTCGACCAGCGGGTCGCGCTGGCCAAAGCCGCGCAGGCCGATGCCGGTCTTGAGATAGTCCATCTCCTGCAGGTAGTTCATCCAGCGGGTATCGATGACGCGCAGCATGACCTGGGTGTTGAGCTCGCGCATCAGGTCCTCGCCCAAGCGCTCGGCCTTCATGTTGTAGCACTTCTCTACGTAAGCCAGGACATCGGCAGCCAGAGCCTCATAATCCTCGTCGGGGAACTTCGGCGTATCGATGTGGCCGGTGAGCTCCACAACCCACTTGCGCAGGCCCTCCAGGTCGCGCTCGCCATCGTGACTGTCCTTGGTGCAGAACTCCTGAACGCAGCGGTACACGGTGTCGTGCATGACCTCGGTGATGTGGTCGGTCAGGTCCTTGCCGTCCAGAATCTTATTGCGCTCAGCGTAGATGACCTGGCGCTGCTTGTTCATGACGTCGTCGTACTCAAGGACGCTCTTGCGCATGGAGAAGTTGATGCTCTCGACCTTGTGCTGGGCGCTCTCGACAGCCTTGGAGATGATCTTGTGCTGGATGGGCATATCGTCGCCCATGTCAGCCGTGACCATCATCTTGGAGACGCGGTCCATCTTGTCGCCGCCAAACAGACGCATCAGATCGTCCTCGAGCGACAGGTAGAACTGGGTCTCGCCCGGATCGCCCTGACGGCCGGAACGGCCGCGCAGCTGGTTGTCGATACGGCGGGACTCATGGCGCTCGGTGCCGATAACGGTCAGGCCGCCGGCGGCAAGAACACGCTCGCGCTCGGCCTTGCAAGTCTCCTTGGCCTCGGCGTTAAACTGCTCAAGCTGCTCGGGCGTTACGTCCTCCATGGTCAGGCCCTCGTACTCCAGGCGCTCGCGCACCAGCTCGTCGGGGTTACCGCCCAGCAAGATGTCGGTACCGCGGCCGGCCATGTTGGTAGCGATGGTCACGGCGCCATAGCGACCAGCCTGGGCAACGATATGGGCCTCGCGCTCGTGGTGCTTGGCGTTGAGGACCTCGTGCGCGATACCGCGCTTCGTGAGGGCGGCGGACAGCTTCTCGGAGCTCTCGATGGAGACGGTACCCACCAGGACCGGCTGGCCCTTAGCGTGACGACGCTCAACGTCGTCGGCAACGGCGTTGTACTTAGCCTGAATGGTGCGGTAGACCAGGTCCTCGTGGTCCACGCGCTGCACGGGCTTGTTGGAGGGGATTACCTCGACGGGCAGCTTGTAGATCTCGCGGAACTCGGCGTCCTCGGTGAGTGCCGTACCGGTCATACCGGAGAGCTTGTCATACAGGCGGAAGTAGTTCTGCAGGGTGATGGTCGCCAGCGTCTGGTTCTCCTCGCGCACGAGCACGCCCTCTTTGGCCTCGATGGCCTGGTGCAGGCCCTCGGAGTAACGGCGGCCTTCCATAATGCGGCCGGTGAACTCGTCGACGATCTTGACCTCGCCGTTGGTGACCACATACTGCTTGTCGCGGTGGAACATGTACTGGGCCTTCAGCGCCTGCTGCAGGTGGTTGACCAGCTGGCCGGAGAGATCGGCATAGATGTCATCGATACCCAGGCGGCGCTCGATCTTCTTAAGACCGCGCTCAGTGGCGGCGATGGTGTGCTTGGCCTCGTCCATGACGTAGTCGCCCGTGGGTTCAACATCCTCGGTGGCGGTAAGCATATCGTGCGACACGTCCTCGCCGCGCTCAAGGCCACGCACGGCACGCGCGAAGTCCTTGTAGGTACTGGCGGACTTGGTACCAGCGCCCGAGATGATCAGCGGGGTGCGAGCCTCATCGATCAGGATGGAGTCAACCTCGTCGACGATGGCGTAATGGTGGCCGCGCTGCACGCGCTGCTCGGGACGGGTAACCATGTTGTCGCGCAGGTAATCAAAGCCGAACTCGGAGTTGGTGCCATAGGTGACGTCGGCCTGGTAGGCCGGGCGCTTGAGCTCGAGCGGCATGTTGTTCTGGAGCAGACCGACGGTCATGCCCAGGTACTTATAGATGCGGCCCATCCACTCGGAGTCGCGCTTGGCAAGGTAATCATTGACAGTAACGACGTGCACGCCTTTGCCGGCAATAGCGTTGAGATAGCCGGCCAACGTGGAGACGAGGGTCTTACCTTCGCCGGTCTTCATCTCGGCGATGTGGCCCTCGTGCAGTGCCATGGCGCCAATGAGCTGCACGTCAAAGTGGCGCATACCCATGGTGCGCTTGGAAGCCTCACGCACGGTGGCAAAGGCCTCGGGGAGCATGTCGTCGAGCGACTCGCCGTTGGCGTAACGCTCGCGGAACTTATCGGTCTGGCCGCGGAGTTCCTCCTCGGTCATCTTCTCAAACTGGGGCTCAAGACCGTTGATCTGGTCGACGATCTTGTAGTAGCGCTTAAGGTCCTTATCGGATCCAAAGGACAGCAGCTTTGACATGAATCCCATGTGGTTTTCCTTTTTGGCCATCGCCCACGCCGTGCAGCTGCGGGCGAGTTAAACACAGATGATTGTACTTTAGCCAAACAAGGCGCGGCCTATACGGTCGACCTCGACCGCCACGTAATAACTATGACCAACCTGCCACAATGGGACAGGTTTATTTTGGCAAGTTTTATCTGAGCAAACGCCGTCTCTCTGTCATTTGGTGCAAACCAACCTGTCCCCTTCGCACCAATCTGGTGCAATGGGGACAGGTTAGTTTGCACCAACAAGAAAAGGGCCGCGCACCCAATTGGATGCACGGCCCTTTTGCCATGAATGCGAGCGATTCCTCGGCGAGCTATTTACTCAGCAGCCTCGGTGGTCTCGGCCTCGGCAGCGGCCTCCTCGACGGGAGCCTCTGCGGGAGCCTCGGCGGCCTGCTTGGCAGCCTCCTCGGCAAACTTAGCAGCACGCTTGGCCTTCTCGGCAGCCTTAGCCTCAGCGGCGGCCTTGCGAGCGGCCTCGGCCTCAGCAGCCTTGGCAGCCTTGGCAGCCTTGGCCTCCTCGGCCTTCTTGAGCTGGGTGGCAGCGGCGCCACCGAACTTGTCGGCGAAGCGCTGGACGCGTCCACCGGTGTCGACGAACTTCTGCTGGCCGGTGTAGAACGGGTGGCACTCGTTGCAAAGCTCAACCTTCATCTCGGACACGGTAGCGTGCGTCTTGAAGGTGTTGCCGCAGGAGCACGTCACCGTGCACTCGACATACTGGGGATGGATACCCTGCTTCATGGTAGGACTCCTTATTGGTCAGGCGCTGGTTACCGATCAGCGCATAAGGCGTCTTGGTTTCCGACCAAGACAACAAACTCGGCTATGGTACCACGGCGCCGCGTGTCCCACAAAAGGTTCACGGTCTTTTCGGAACGACACGAATCTGACCCATCGAAACACATCTCCACCGTTCCTTCAACTGGGAAAATGCCGTCCCCGGGGCCTGAGAAGGGCCCCGGGGACGTTCGACTGACTGCGGGAACGGCCTTTCCGCTCAATGTGTTCGGCTGAGATCGGAAATCAACCAAACTGAACTAGGTTCAGTTGACATGGTTAAAAACGAGGGGCGACGCTTTTGCGTCACCCCTCGTCCCGGCCGGTTGCTTTAGTTGTACACACGGTAGTTACACTTGAACTGGGTTATGTGTCCATAGTTTGAGCCGTACCAACCCGACGTATAGCTGATTGCCTTTGCGCCTAGATAGTCGTAGCCCTTGTTGTAGCGAAGCTGACGGTAGGTCGTGTCGTACTCTGCTACGTAAAACGTGTCTCCAGAGAAGGCTTTGTACCGGTCCTTAACCGTCGAAGCCATGTACGCGGGTTCGACATCGCCTTTCTCCCCGTTGAGCGCATAGACGGGTGCCGCGATTCCGCATAAAGCCGTTGCCACGAGGATGGCGTAGACAGCCATGCGCGACGCGTTGGACTTCAGCTGTTCAAATAGTTTCATGTCATTCACCTCCTTCGTATGTATCGAGGTATTCCTGCTTGAGCGTCTGCGAGGACGACTTGATCTTTTCCACGAGCGTGCCGGCTTCGATGAAGTAGAACGAGTCGGTGAGGTCTGCCAGGTCGTCGAGTAGATGGCTTGAAATGAGCACGCTGCGTCCCCGCGCCACCTCGCTGCGCATCGCGTCGCAGGAGGTTTTCCGTTTTCCCGGATCGAGGCCGTTCAGCGGTTCATCGAGGATGAGGTACGGGCAATCGGTCGCTATCGCCATGGCAAGCTTTACCTGCTGCTTCATTCCTGTCGAGAGTTTACGGGTCGGCTTGTCGAGATATGGGGAGATTCCGAGGGAGTCGCAGAGCGAGTCGATGTCGGCGGCCGATTTCCACGCCCCCCTAACGAAAGCAAGGTGCTCGAGGGCCGATAGCGTGGGATAGAGATCCGCGCTGCCCGAAGAGCTCAGGTAGACGAGTTCTGCAAATTCGGCTGATTGACGTTGGCTGATTCCGTCTGCCGCCAGGCTTCCCGAGTGGATACGGGTGGGAAATTGGCCCGACAGCGCTTCAAGAAGGGTGGTTTTCCCCGAGCCGTTGGGAGCAATGAGGCCCGCCGCCGTTCCCGGGCTCAGGAAAAGCGATCCGATTGAAAGTATCGTCGTGCTTCCGTATCCCACGCTCGCGTCCAGAAGCTCGAGCCCATGGTGCTTTTTCGCGGGTCCAGGCTGTTTGGGCGAACGTGTCGCAACGGCGCCGACCGCAAAAAAGACCGCGACGTATATCAGGGCCACGGCAAGCATCGATGCACCGCTTGAACCGGAGCCAATGAATTCTGTCGGGAAGCATCCTACGTAACCCGTTGCCTCGATAGGCGAGAATACGGCCAGCGGCAGGAGATTGAGCGCGGCGTTATGCTCCAGTGCCGAATCGGACAGTAACGGGAATACCGGGGCCGCGACAAGCAGCGCGGAGGTGAGGGGGCCCGCGAGGACGCGCCTCGTTGCGGTCGATAGGACGACGGAGCAAACGGATATCAAGGTTCCGCCCGCAAGAAGCGCGATAAGCAGGGCTGTGAAGACGTTTCCCGCAGTCGTGGTGGTAAGCGCGCCGTCATGGAAGAAGGCGATCGGGTACCCAATTTGCCCGAAGCCGTTTAGGGCCAAGGCGTAAATGCCCCCGGGTGCGAGGCCGGCGAGGAGCATCGCGGTCCCCGCGGCGATTATCGAAAACACGATCTGGATAAGGCGCCGGAATTTGGGCACGGGCGCCTTCGCCGCCAGGGTCCCGGGCCTTGTGGCGCCGAGCACGAGTATCGACGAGAGAAGGAAGGGAATGAAGGGAAGGAAAGACGGCACCATGGCAACGGCGTAAGGCAGGAAGGAAAGGAATGGCAGGTCGTTTGCGGAGGCCGGGATATCCGTGATGCCGGAACTGCTCAGAGCACGGCAATATGCGAGCTCCGCGTCATTGGTCTCTCGGTCTCCCACGATGGACCCGGATTGGAAGCCTTCGCCCATGAGCGCGTAGTAGCTCTCGGCAGAATCGAGAAAGGCGGCGTCGGTTTGAGCGGCAAGGGCGGCGTTCGCGTATCTTGCAAGCTCCGCGTCATTTTGCTGCTCTGGAGATAGGTCTGTGCCGCTGGCCTGGGGCGCGCGCGTATTGAATGCGTCGACAAAGCTCTGCATGCCCTGCTTCATAAAGAAGGGCCCGTAGATGGGTGAATTGAACGCAATGGGGACGGAGAAGGCCGCGGCGAGAACGAGCGTACAAATCCATACGGCCTTGTCTCTTAGGATTAGTTTGAGAAGAAGTCGACAGTACATTTAGAAGCACCTACGTTCCTCAAAGAATCGTTAGATTAAAAGTAACAGACCGGATGAAGATACGTGCGACGGGGGCGAGGCGAATGGCTGAGCGGTATCGATATGCGGGTTTAACGGTATTATATTGACCACATAGATTTTTAACTTGCATTTCTACCCGCCCTTTTCGTAGAGTCGCCGATACGTGCTTAGCGCACCCTCGGCGCGTCCGGCAGGCTTTGCGAAATGGGATCCAGGAGACTTCGGCGCAGCATCATCTTGCGGAATGCTTCTAATGAGCCTCCCATCCTTCAAAAACAGAATCTCATCGCACAGCCTATCGACCGAATCCAAGATGTGGGATGACATGATGATGCACGTACCAGAATCGGCCAGCTTCCTGAGAATCTCGGAATGCAAGTCCACCCTGCTGGGGTCGAGCGCGTTCATGGGCTCATCTAATAGAAGGTACCGCGCGCCCGTCGCATACGCAATCGCCAGGGTAAGCTGCTGCTTCATGCCCTGGCTCAGAGTGCGGATCCTCATCTTCGCGAACTCGCCTATCTGCGTTTGTTCCACTATCTCTTCGATATCGCGAGCATGCGGCCACATATCGCAAACCATCTTGAGGTGATCTTCCGCACGCAATCCGGGATACAGCAGCGTCCCCTCACCAGGTGCATAGAAGATCATAGAACGGACCTCTCTCGCACCCGTACCCTGCACCTCATCCAGAACGATGCTCCCGTCCACGCGAGGACCCGGCAAACCTGCCATCGCACGCAGCAACGTCGTCTTTCCATGCCCGTTCGGAGCGACGAGACCGTAGACCGTACCCGGGGCAAACTCAGCGTTCACCGAATCTACGAGCACCTTCTTTCCATAAGAGATCGTCAGCGTTTGAAGGTCAATCATCGAGATCATCCCCTTTCGATCTTTGGAACACTCAGGCGCACCATCAACGGAGATACGGCGCCCAAGACCACCAGCAGAGCGCCCGATGCGCCGACGACCTCTCCAAAAGGCATCGCGTTCGTCCCTCGCCCAAGGAACCCAATCGTCCCCACCTGGGAAGCGGGATCAAACGAGGCGAATGGAGCCAGCAGCGCGACGCCCATGCCCACGCTTTCAACATGAGCGCTCAACGAACCCAACACCAAGAGAACCGCGCAAACCATTCCGGTGACAACGGGGTTGCGGCTAATCGCTGCTGTCAACGCAGCGACGACGGAAATCACGCCGTATGCCATGACCAGCAACGGAATACTGCACAACACCGCCTCCCCCACCATGGACGTTGTCGAAGCTCCCGCCCGAATGAGAGCGACGGGATACTCCGATCCACCCGCACCGTTCTTAATCACGGACACAACGACAGCGGGAACCATCGACACCAAAAGCAGCACCAAGCCAAGCAGGAGAGCCAGCGCAACAGCCGTCAGAAAACGCACATGCGCTGTTGCGGGGATCTGGAGAACCAGAAGGGAACGACACTGCAGGTGGGTGCACGCGAGCGATGTGACAACCACGGGCAACAGCAAAAATAAGGAGGGAAGCGCTGCCTGGAGATACGAAAGGAGGATTAATGGGGGCATCTTCGTACTTAACTCGTAAACCTTGGGGTCCGGCAAGCTCGCGATCGACTCAAGCAGAAGGGCGCGCGCCTCCGCACGAGAAGGAGTCTCCGGCTCGATTCCGATCGATTGCAGGAGAGTCGCATCTGCCGCGCCCAGCTCACCTCGAGCGCGCTCGTACGTCGCAAGGCTTCGAAACCCCTCCGCAGGCATAGGCGCGTACACGAAACCCGAAAGAGCATCCCGCATGTCTTCCAGGGCCGCTTTGCCCTCGACGTCCATATTCGCAGCGTTCTGCTCTAGATACCGATCTATTGAACGGAGCTCCCCATCCCTATACCGAACAGCGGAAACGTTATCAGCGTCAGGAAACATCTCGACCAGAGCCGGGGCCAGCATCGTCGTCGACATTGCAATCGCGCATACGGCGAGGGTAGGAGAACGCAGGAGCAGTTTCCCCATCGTTCTTACGTATGCAACGGCGGAGGCACAAGCGCTCGAACGAGTTGCCGTTCTCGATGCAGTGAAGGAACCTCTCTCTCAAGACAAATCGGGGATATCGGGCACGCGCAGCCGCTCTTTCCAGCAACGCAAAGCAGGCTAATTGCCAGCACCTCGATCCCGATTGCGCATACGAGGGCAATCGCGCCACGCTCGAAGCAAAGTCCAGGCAGATTCACTATCTGCGTTGTCGGGTACGGGCTATAGGCGCCGACGGTCAACTCAGTGTTCGCATACGTAAGGGGATTCAACAGGGCGAACTCACGTAAAGCGATGGATCTTCCGTAATACCCGGGAACCATCGTCACCCCCATCAGGGCACATACGAACACGATTCCAAGCGTAGGGTTATTGGCAATCTTCACGGCAAGGTGAACGACAAGCGAGATGAACGCTGCCACCAAGAATTGCAAGATGGCCGTCTGCGCGAACACCAGCCAAGCCGGTTTGATAACCGGAGTCGCATATTGAATGTAGCCTATCGGATAGAACGGCGAGCCCGGGCCATTCTTCACAAGCGCGGCGATTATCCCTGGAAGATTGATGGCGAGGACGGCAAGCATTGCAAAAACACTCGCCCATACGCTCGATGCAACAAGTCTACCCAGCTCGCCCATCGGTGCCTGGATGATGAGCTTTTCACGTTTGTTAAGACGCGCGGCAAGGAACGAGACGGCAACGGCCGTTGCGACCCATAGCAAGTACTCCTTCGATCCGTCATAATAGGTGTACTCTCCATCCGATATCTGCAGAAACGGAAGTAGGGGAGAGAGCGGTGCCAAGATAAGACGTCCCGCGGCAAGAGGGTACAGAAGCGCGGGCATGCTTGATGAAGAGGTATAGACACCGTCCTCCCCCGCATTCACAAGCGCATCCGCATAGGATGCTGACAATTCCTGCTCAACACGGGTTATTCCCGACTCGAGGTATTCGACCCGTCCGTCGATGCCAGCCGCGCTCCTGAAGACGGGCAGAGCACAAAGAACCATCAACGCAACAACGACAACACAGAGCGACCTGGAGGAGAGAAGCGACCTAAAGATCGCCTTCGAGATTTTGAGCATATTCATGGCCAACCTTAACCTCATCCAGTCGGAACAGAGGGGCCGAACAAAATGCTCGGCCCTTATTACTTGCCGGCAAAGTCAATTTAACATAAACTGTTAAAAAGTAACCTGAGTTTTTTAAATTCTTCGGAGGTTATTATGAGTTCCGACAATCGCACTCCCCGGCTTCATTCCTTCCGCATCGCATGTGCGATAGCCTCTGCGACCCTTTGCGCCACCGCCATCGCACAAGTGGCGTTCTCCTTAAAGCCAGCAATCGAAGTGCTCGACAACCCTGTAATTGCAGACTCCCCCGCGTATCCAGCCCTTGCGATCTCGACATTGGTCCCTGCCGTCATCGGTATCGCTACGACCATCCTCAGCGCCGTTCTCGTGTGGACGATCAAGAGCGGAGACCCCTTCAAGAAAGGGTCTGCGACATGCTTGAAGGTGCTCGGCATTCTCTTCGTTGTTCAAGCTGCCACCAGCCTCTACGCCGGCTCACTCAAAACCTCCGTTTCGATGTTTGGCGGCGAGGGGGCCGTCGGCGCCCAAGAGATCGCTTCATCATTCGATTGGACCTCTCTGGTTCCCGGCATCGTCCTGTTCATGCTTTCCCAGCTCTTCTTGTACGCCCGAGAGCTGTACCTCGACTCCGACGAGATTGCGTAAGGAAACGCCATGCCCGTAATTGTTCGCCTCGACAAGATCATGGCCGAGCGAAAGATTTCCTCGAACGAACTTGCCGAAAGGATTGGAACCACGCCCGTGAACCTGTCCCGTATTAAAAAAGGGCATATTCGCGGCATTCGCTTCAACACACTCGAGCAGCTATGCCTCGCCCTTCGTTGCCAACCCGGAGACCTTCTCGAAGTCATGAGCGAAGAGGATGCCCGAAAGGAGTTCGGACTCGATTGGTCCGCCGAGGATTAGAGGGCGGTCGTACTCGCCCTGCACACGGGGATGCGAATCGGCGAGGTCTGCGGCCTTCGGTGGTGCGATGTGGATTTCGAGACGGGCCTGATCTCGATCAGACACTCGGTGGCGTACGCGAAGGGAATGGGTTCGTTCATCAAGGACACCAAGACCCATGACGCCAGGGGTATCCCCATCGACCCGGTCGGCCTACTCCCCTTCCTGAAGGAGACCCACGAGATCGACTGCGGAAAGCTGCGCTTGCGCGGCCTTACCGGGGCGGTCGAGATCGGGGACTGCTACATCCTGTCGGAGCCGGGCGCGACCTTCGCGACGACAAGCTATATCCGCAGGGCGTTCAAGACGTTCTCGGAGACCAACGGCCTCATGGGCACCAACGACGAGCTGATCACGTTCCACGGCCTTCGCCACACGTTCGCAACGCAGTGGATCCGCCAAGGCGGCGATATCAAGGCGCTCCAATCGATCCTCGGCCACAAGGACGCCATGGCGACGCTCAACGTCTACGCCGACATCGAGCCCATCTCCAAAATCCATAACATGCTGCGCGCCACGCCGTGCCTTTGGCGCGGGCACCTCGGGCCGATGGTCGATCCGGGTCCCATGTTCCAACAGAGGATCCAGGAGTCCATCGAGACGCTCCAGGCGTTCGGCTACGGCATCACCGAGCCGGACGACCGAAATATCGCCATACGCGACGTGAAGACGAACAGTTGGCTCTAGCTCACCGAGTACGCGGCAGTGCTGGACCCATCCCAACTGAGGTCACGGTGGTCCGATAGGGGCGCCGCCCGCGGCATGCGCCGCGGAGCGGTATCCCCTACCGAAGGGCGGGGATGCCCTCCGCTTCCAGTTCGGAATCAGCCGTCGGAGGCGTTCGGCTGACTGCGGGAACGGCCTGTCCGCTCAATGTGTTCGGCTGAGATCGGAAATCAACCCAACACGAGCCGGACACGCGCCAGACGGCTCTTCCCCGTACGGCCTTCCCCCTTACGCTCATGTTGCAGGCATGTAACGCCGCAGCGAGCGCGCCTTTTTTGCGCCAGACAGGTACAATGATGAACACTGTACCGTAGCGGAGCGCCCCGCGCGCGCCGCAATCACGCGAAAGGGTTTCCCATGGCCGAGATCTCGTCCTCCCGTATCGTCATCACCGTCCTTGGCAAGAACCGCCCCGGCATCGTCGCCGGCGTCACCCGTGTCCTAGGCGAGGCCAACGTCGACATCCGCGACATCACGCAGTCCATTATCGAGGACATCTTCACCATGACCATGCTGGCCGATACCGCCGAGTCCAAGCTCGACTTCGCCGAGCTGCAGAAGGCGCTGGCCGAGGCCGGCGAGCTTTCGGGCGTCAACGTGTCCATCCAGCGCGAGGACGTCTTCAACTTTATGTACCGCCTGTAGCGAACAGGCCGTACGGGAACAGGCCGGCGCATCTGCACCCAAGCACGCCGCCCCCACACGGCCCCGAGAGGAGCGCGCATGGCTTACGACGCCAAGAAAATCTACTACCGCTTCGATGACCATCTGAGCCGCCTGGTCTTGGATTATGAGGCGAGCCGCCAGATTTCGCCCGAGAGCGAAAACCTCTACCACGGCATGCCGACTGATCCGTATGACGAGGGTCTGTTCGTCGAGCATAACGTCAAGCGCGGCCTGCGCAACGCCGACGGCTCGGGTGTGGTTGCGGGCCTTACCCGCATCTCGGACGTGCACGGCTACAACAAGGTCGACGGCAAGGTCGTGCCCGACCAGGGCAAGCTCACGCTGCGCGGCTATAGCATCGAGGATCTGGTCAACAATGCCCAGGCCGAGAATCGCTATGGCTACGAAGAAGTCGCCTACCTGCTTATCACGGGTTCGCTGCCCAATAAGGAAGAGCTGGACGGCTTTTGCGAGCGCTTGGGCGCCTTTAGGCATCTGAGCGACGAATACGTTAAAGAGTTCCCCATGACCACGGTGTCGTCGAGCATCATGAACGTGCTCCAGCGCGCCGTGCTGCTGCTCTACGCCTTCGACGCCGAGCCCGACGTGATTACGCCCGAGCATGAGATCGACGTGGCTATTTCCATGCTCGCACGTCTCCCGCGCATCGCCGCCTTCGCACACATGGCCTCGATCGCCAAGCTTCGCGGCTCCGAGGTTCACGTGCCGCACCCCACGCCCGGTCTCTCCACCGCCGAGACCATCCTGCAGGTGCTCCGCGGCGGCATGGCATTCACCCGCGACGAAGCCATGCTGCTCGACGTGATGCTCATGCTGCATGCCGAGCACGGCGGCGGCAACAACTCCACGTTCGCCTGCCGCGTGCTGTCCTCTTCGGCCACCGACCCGTATTCCGCCTACGCCGCGGCCATCGGCTCGCTCAAGGGCCCGCGCCACGGCGGCGCCAACGCCAAGGTCGTGTCCATGCACGAGGACATCCGTGCGCATGTCTCCAATTGGGAGGACGAGGACGAGGTCGCAGCCTACCTGGGCAAGATCCTCGACAAACAGGCCTTCGACGGCACGGGTCTCATCTACGGTATGGGCCACGCCGTCTACACGCTCAGCGACCCGCGCGCCGAGGTGTGCCGCCGTTACGCGCGCTCGCTTGCCGCCAAGAAGGACTTGGGCGAGGAGTTCGCACTCATCGAGCGCATCGAGCGCCTGGCCCCGCAGGTGATGCGCGACCACGGCATGACCAAGCCCATCTGCGCCAACATCGACCTGTACACGGGCTTTATCTACAAAATGCTCGGCGTGCCCGAGACGCTCTTTACACCGCTGTTCGCCGTCGCCCGTATGGCCGGCTGGTCGGCGCACCGCATGGAAGAGCTCTTCTGCGCGCACCGCATCATCCGCCCGGCATACCGTCCGGTGATCGAGCCGCTGGAGTACAAGCCGCTCGCCGACCGCTAGGACGCGGACCGTTATAGAACCCGAGCGTGGCCAGGGCATCACCGCCCTCGGCCACGCTTTTTATGCCAGCAGAAAGGGCTGCATCGAATGATTGTTTTTTCCGATATGGATGGAACGCTGTTGACGAGTGACAAGCAGATGAGCGACGCCACCTGGGCGATGCTCGACGAGCTTGCGCGCCGCGGTGTTGAGTTTGTGCCCTGCACGGGGCGTCCGCTGTCGGGTGTCTTTGAGCCCATCCTCGCCCATCCTGCCGTGCACTACGCGGTCTGCGCCAATGGTGCCAGCGTCTGGCAGCTCGACGACGATGTGCCCAACGATGCTTCGCGTGCTACACGCATTTTGAGCCGACCGCTCGACCGTGGCATTGCCCACCGCATCCATAGCATTGCCGCCGGCCATGACGTCACCTTCGATATCTTCGCGGACGGGCAGTGCTTCCTCCCCCGCTCGCTCTACACGCGCCTGGACGAATTCTGCGGCGGCGACCCCCACATCGCGGCTTCGCTCAAGCGCACACGAACACCGATCGATATGGATATCGACAGCAAGATCGACGAGGTCGAGACACTCGAACGCATCGCCATGTACTGGCACAACCCGGCCGATCGCGACGTCATCGCGGCGGAGCTCGACACGCTCGGAGGCATTGAGGTCACACGTTCGTACGCCATGAATATCGAGGTCATGGGCGAGGGCGCCACCAAGGGAACGGCCCTCACGTGGCTATGCGAGCACCTGGGCGAGCGTCTCGCCGACGCCTGGGCGTTCGGCGACAACATCAACGACATCCCCATGCTGCAGGCAGCGGGCCATGGCATGGCCATGATCAACGCCGAGCCCGAGGATCGCGACGCCGCCGACGCCATCACCGAATACGACAACGACCACGACGGCGTCGCCCGCACCATCATGGCCGCCCTCGCCTAGTCATTGGTAGTCACTGGAGACGTTCTTGAATGACTAGTCGTTAGGGACACTCTTCGCGAAAGGCTGCAAGGACTGTCCCCCACTGTCGGCAGAAAAGGAACGTCCCCATCTGCCGAATTAGGAGAGACTCTCCAGCACGCGACGGAGCTCCTGCTGGACGGCGTGGTCGCGGTTGCAACCCACCACGCGATCGGCCACCGCCTTAAGCGCGGGGCGCGCGTTTTCCATCGCGCAGCCCGTGCCGACAAAGCGAATGATCTCGTAGTCGTTCATCGAGTCGCCAAACGCCATGACCTCGTCGCGACCAATGCCGTAATGCTCCGCGAGCTGCGCGATACCCGAGGCCTTCGACACACCAGGCTGCATGGCATCGATCCAGGCATTACCCGAGGGAGCAAAAGCAAACAGGTCACCCAGCTCGCGCTGCAGCACGTAGGCATTGTCCATCACGTTGCCGTCATCGCAGATAATCGACGCCTTGATGATATTCACGTGCGGATCGGGCAGGCCCCAAATGCGCTCAGCATTGGGCAGGTCCTTGTCGATTTCGCGGACAAACTTGTCCTCGTCGTCGAGCAGGAAGGACTTGGTGCGATCAAAGAGCGCCAGGTGCATGTTGGGGAACATTTTGACCGTGCGCGCGAGTTTACGGATGGCGAGATGTGAGTAGACCTCGCGATCGACTTCAACCCCTTCCGCATAGACCTGGGCACCGTTTGCCGCGACAAAATCCATCTTGTCGACCACGGGCGCAAAGAACTCGCACAGGCGATCGTAGCGGCGGCCTGACGATGCGGCAAAATGTACACCGCGCTCGCGCAGGGCCTCGATAAGCTCGTAGGTCTCGGGCGGTACCTGGCTATTCTCATCGAGCAGCGTGCCGTCCATATCGGATGCGATTAATTTGATCATAAAAAGCTCCCTTCGGGCTTGATGGAATCGAACGCGTATCCGATTCCAACGTACCCAAAGGGAGCTCAAATAAGACCCCGCAGTCATAAACGTTACATGGACCTAGCAAATAGCTCACGCGCGCCAGAGAGCCCACGATCGCAGCGTCAGGCGACAAGTCAAAGAGTGTCCCCAACGACTAGTCGTTTAAGAACGTCCACGACTAGTCGTTTAAGATCGTCCCCAACGACTAGCCGGCGTAGGTGAAGGTTGTGACGTCGAACATGCCCTCGGGGCGGATGCGGAGCGTTGGGATGACCGGCAGGGGCAGGAAAATGATGCCCATGATGGGGTCGAGCGGCGGCTCAATACCCATGGCGCGCGCCTTGACCATAAAGTCGTCGTGCTGCGCGGCGACATCCTCGGCCGTGCCCTCGCTCATCAGGCCACCGAGCGCCAGCGGAATGCGCGCCACGACCTCGCCGTTGCGCACCAGCACGTGGCCGCCCTGGCCCACGGCCTCAACGGCAGCCATCATATCCGCCGCATTGTCGCCCACCACGCACACGTTGTGCGAGTCGTGGCCAATCGTGGAGGCAATGGCGCCACCCGTGATGGTAAAGCCGCGCACCCAGCCGCGACCGATATGCTTGCCGACGAGCCCCATGCCGGCGGGACCGTCGCCATCGGCACCCTCGGTCTGCAGCGACACGCCGCGGCCATGGCGCTCAATCAGCATAATGCGGCGCAAGTCCTCGTCAGTCTCGGGACGAACCATACCCGTGATGGCCTTACCCGGCACCACGTCAATCACAGCCTCGCCCGGCTTAAAGGCATAGTCAAACACGTCGAGCGAAAGTTTCGGCAGCTTAACGGAGGCGCGTAGCTCATCGGCAAGAGCCGCAACCTCGGCCATCTCGGGTGCGATCTCGCCCACAAAGGTGCCGTCCTGCGCCACCAGAGCACCGGCGGCATAAACACGATGCGGAGCCTTGGCAAACGTCAGATCATCGAGTAACAGCAGGTCGGCACGCTTGCCCGGGGCAATTGCGCCGCGGAGCTCGTGCGGGTCGCGGCAGCCGTGGTCCAAGCCAAATGCCTCAGCCGTGGAGAGGGACGCCATGGAAATAGCGACCACCGGGTCGATGCCGGCCTCGATGGCCACGCGGCAGGCATTGTCGATCATGCCGGTCGAAAGCGCATCGGAGGGAGCGCGGTCGTCGGTCGCAAAGCAACAGCGGCGGGCGCGGGCAGGGTTCTCCAGCAGCATCGGAGACAAATTGGCCAGGTCGTGGCTGCACGTGCCCTCACGCAGCATCACATATATGCCGCGAGACAGCTTGTCGAGTGCTTCCTCGGGAATCGTCGACTCGTGGTCGGCGATAATGCCCGCCGCGGCATAGGCATTGAGGTCCTTACCGGCAACGAGCGGCGCGTGGCCGTCAACCTGCTTGGACGGCGTTTGGTTGGCAGCATCGATGCGAGCACAGGTCTCGGGGTCGGCCATAAAGACACCCGGCAGGTTCATCATCTCGCCCAGGCCAAAGACATCGCCCGGATGCTCGGCAAAAAACGCCTGCATGTCAGCGGCGGTAATCACAGCGCCCGCTTGCTCATCGGGCAGCGCGGGCACGCACGAGGGCATCATGTACTTGATGGAAATGGGCGCGCGGCGACCGTCCTCGATCATAAAGTGCAGGCCGTCCAGGCCCGCCACGTTGGCGATCTCGTGGCTGTCGGCAATGGCGGTGGTAGTACCGCGCGTCGCCGCCATGCGCGCATACTCGGCGGGGCGGATGTTCGAGGACTCAATGTGCAGATGTCCGTCGATAAAGCCGGGGGCGAGATAGAGACCCTGGCAGTCGATAACCTCGGCAGCCTCATAGGTACCGGCGGCATCGTCGCGACCGTCGTAGAGCACGCCGACGATTACGCCGCCCTTGACGGCAACGCTACCGGGCGCCACGCGCTGACCGTACACGTCGACAATCTGCGCATTGGTAAACAGCGTGTCGACGGGCACGCGACCCTCGGCGGCCTCGATCACAGACCTCATGACCTCAACGGACATACATACTCCTTTAACTGTAGAAAAAAGCTGCGGAGCGGACAGACCTTCACCGCAGCAAGCCAATAGCCATTGTATGCCAAAACGATGGGTCGGGAATACACCCCCTCCGCTTAACGGCACACGCCGCTTGGCGCAATGAGGGCAGGTTGCTTTGTACCAATGACAAGGAGTGTCCCAAAGTGCCGGCACAAAAGGAACGTCCCCAAGTGCCAACAACGGCAGCGCCGATGTTTTGGCAACGACAGCGAGCGAATCGTATTTGGTAAAACCGCGTAACTAAACAAGGCCGCAGTCGGGAATCCCGGCTGCGGCCTTGTTGCAACTTGTAAGGTCAACTCACTCGTTAAATCAACTTGAAGCCCTTGCGCTTGCCTACGGAGAGGGTGTCGCCCAGCTTGAGGGCGCTCGGGTCGATGTTGTAGCTCTTGGGAGCCACAGCCTTGCCGTTGATCTTGACGCCGCCGCCGTCGATGTCGCGGCGGGCCTGACCGGCGCTGGCCGAAAGGCCCAGGTCCTTGAGCAGGCCGGCGAGGTAAATCTGGCCCTCGTCGTTGACGGTCAGCTCAACGTGCTTCTCGGGGAAGTCGGCAAGCTGGCCCTCCTTGAACACACGGTCGAACTCGGCCTGGGCCTCGTCGCCGGCGCCGGCGCCGTGGTAGGTATCGCACAGGTCGCGGCCCAAAGCGCGCTTGAGCTCGTAGGGGTCGGCGGAACCGTCGGCCAGGGCGGCGTCGATCCTGTCGACCTCGGCCGGGGCGAGCGAGCTGGCCAGACGATAGTACTTGCCGATCATCTCGTCGGGGATGGACATGGTCTTGCCGAACATATCCTTGGGAGCGTCGGTCAGGCCGATGTAGTTGCCGTAGGACTTGGACATCTTGCGCACGCCGTCGGTACCCTCGAGCAGCGGCATGGTGAGCGCGATCTGCGGTTCCATGCCCATCTTCTCCATGAGCTCACGGCCGGCGAGCAGGTTAAAGAGCTGGTCGGTGCCGCCCATCTCGACGTCGGCCTTGATCTGCACGGAGTCGAAGGCCTGCATCACGGGGTACAGGAACTCGTGCAGGGCAATCGGCGTCTGGGACTGGTAGCGCTTGGTAAAGTCGTCGCGCTCAAGGATGCGAGCGACGGTGAACTTGGAGCACACCTGCAAAAGACCGGCCAGGTCCATCGAAAGGATCCAGTCGCCGTTGTGCACGATGGTGGTCTTCTCGGGGTCCAGGATCTTCATGGCCTGGCTCACGTAAGTCTCGGCGTTGGCCTCGATCTGCTCCTGCGAAAGCTGCGGACGCGTGGAGTTCTTGCCCGAGGGGTCGCCGATCAGCGCGGTACCGTTGCCGATGATGAGGGTGACGTTGTGGCCCAGGTCCTGGAACTGGCGCATCTTGCGCAGGGGCACGGCGTGGCCCAGGTGCAGGTCGGGGCTGGTGGGATCGACGCCGAGCTTGATGTTGAGGGGCTCGCCCTTCTCAAGCTTCTTGCGAAGGTCGGCCTCGGGGACGATCTTCGCGGCGCCCGAGGTGATGATACGCATTTGCTCGTCAACAGACAGCATTGGGTATCCTCCTTTTGCCATAGCACCCTCACCGGATACGGCGGTGCTGGAAGTTCATAAACTCTCTTATGATAACCAAAACGGCGCGGCCGAACACCTACGACAGGAAAATCCTCGTCCTGCCGCACGCATCAACGGCGACTGGCAGGCGCATGCCGTCGCGCTCGACCAAATATCGTGTTTGCTGACGGCGCGAGCAGTCACGGCAACGAACCTGCCCCGTTGCATCCGTGGCGCAGGCGCCCTCGGCAGTCAGTAAGCAGTGCTCGCACACCATGAGCTCGGGACGGTCGGCATCGACAGGCCCCAAGACACCGGGACAAGCGGCAAGCTCGGCAACACGCTCGGCATCATTGCCGAGCAACTCGGCCGACAAGTACACCCACCCCGCCCCGAGTCCGCGCAGCCAGGTAAGCGTGACCCGATTCGCGCAGAACACCGGCGCCGCCACGTCAAACGCCACGCCCAGCTCGCGCGCCATCGCCACCTGTCCCAGGTTGCGGCAGACGACGCGCCCGGCACGCTGCGTCAGCGAGCGGATCCGGTCAGCGTCACCCGTGCGGCACACCTCGTCCAGCACCACAACGGCGTCGGACAAATCAAGTTCTCCGCGCGGGTCGGCATCCATCAGCTGCCAAGCAAAAACCATGCGAGCGGGAACCGCGCGCTCCACCAACTCCGTCGACGCACCGCCATCCACCGCAACGTCCTCAAAGGGCAGCACCTCAACGGCACGCGCAACGGGCGCAATCGCATCCGCCTCGGCCCGCATGCGCTCCAACACCGCCGCTGTCTGATCCAACACGCCGGCGCTGCGAATCAGGTATACCTCGCAGCCCGTGTCCACCTTACGCTTGCAATGCACGACGACGCGCTTCCCCGCTGCGGCATCCACCGGGCAGGGCACCTGCGGCCAGCGCTTGGGCACATCGGGACGCGCGTCGGCACCCGGATAGAACCGAATCTCGAGCGTGTCACCCGCCGCCACGGCGGCGTCGAGCTCAACGGTCACCTCTTCGTGGCCCACAGCGACCAAGCGCCCCACGCGCACGCCCTGATTAATTGCGCGCTCAAAGCTCATCAGCTCGGCACCCGAACGCCCTCGCGGGTACGCATCGGTAAACCCACGGTTAAACGATCTTCCAAGCTCGCGTTCAAGCTCTTCCACGGCACCGGAGTCCCACGCGCCGTCGCACAGCATATCGAGTGCCCGACGCCACACCCTCACCACGTTGAATACGTAATCGGGATTCTTCATGCGTCCCTCGATCTTGAGCGATGCCACGCCGGCGGCAACAAGCTCGGGCAGGTGCGCGATACCCAGATAGTCACGCGGACAAAGCAGGCGATCTCCCTCGACGGCGACAACGCTCTGTCCCGCCTCGTCCACCAGGTCGTACGCCAGACGGCACGGCTGCGTGCAGTCGCCGCGCATCGCCGAGCGCCCACGCCGCAAGGCCGAGAACTCGCACGCCCCCGAATAGCCGATGCAAATCGCACCGTGGCAGAATACCTCGATGGGCACGCCCGTGGCACATAGCGCCGCAATCTCGTCGACCGTCAGCTCGCGTGCCGTCGTCACGCGCTCGACCCCCAGCTCATCGGCGGCAAGCCGCACGGCACCCTCGCTATGAGCGCCCGCCTGCGTGGACAGGTGAATCTCGACCCCGGGAATCGCCGCGCGCAGCGCGCAGGCCAACCCGGCATCGGCGACAATCAGAGCATCGGCGCCCAGCTCCAGTGCATGAGCTCCCAACGCCACCGCGTCGGACAACTCATCGTCAAACACGAACACGTTGAGCGTTACGTACACACGCACGCCATGGGCATGCGCCACGGCGCAGCCGCGCGCAAACTCGTTATCCGTAAAGCCATGGGCGCCCACACGGGCGTTAAAGCCGCCCAACCCCGCATAGATGGCATCGGCGCCCGCGGCGATGGCCGCAAGCATCTGGTCGAGTCCGCCCGCCGGCGCCAGCAACTCGGGCAGCGCCGCACCGGCAGCATCCAATCCAGTCTCGTATTGTCCGCTCGGCCCCATCGCCCGAATCGCCATCGGCAAACTCCTTACCAAGGTATGCATTCACTCTGAAAAATGCCGTCTTCCAGCATACACGAGGCCTCGCGCGCCCCGTTTGGTTTATCGTGTAATAACTTATGTCCATCCTGCCCCGACGGCACATCCACCGTCCGGCACGACATACCTGGAGGTCAATATATGGGTCCTCGCCAACGACAGGGACGCAGCCGTTCAAAGACGCATGCTCTGCCCATAATCCTGCTCTCGTTTTTGGGCTTTCTGCTGATTGCGGGCGTGGCATTTGGCATCGGCATGGTCGGCAACGTCAACCGCTGGCTGTCCGATCTGCCCGACTACACCGACGCCAACGCGTATCTGGTGAGCGAGCCCACCGAGATCGTCGACTGCAACGGCAACAAGATCGCGAGCTTCTACACGCAAAACCGCAAGTCTATCACCAAGGACGAGGTCTCCCCCTACGTGCTGCAGGGCACCGTTGACGTCGAGGACGAGCGCTTCTACGAGCACGGCGGTATCGACCTGTGGGGTATCGCGCGTGCTGCGGTGGCAACCCTCGGCGGCGGGCACGAAGGCGCCTCGACGATCACCCAGCAGCTTGTGCGCAACACCATCCTGCAGGAGGAGCAATTCGACTCGACCATTGAGCGTAAGGTGCGCGAGGCCTACATCGCCATCAAGATGGAGGACATGTACTCCAAAGACGAGATCCTCATGATGTACCTCAACACCATCTATTACGGCCACGGCGCCTACGGCATCGAGGCCGCAGCCGAGACCTATCTGTCCAAGAGCGCCGCCGACCTCACCCTGAGCGAGGCCGCGCTACTCATCGGCCTTCCCAACTCGCCTTCGCAGTACGACCCCACGGTCAATCCCGATCTGGCACTGTCTCGCCGCAACAAGGTTCTCGACAACATGCTGCGCCTGGGCCACATCACCCAGGAGGAGCACGATGCCGCACAGGCCGAGCCCATCACCCTCAATGTGACCGAAATCTCGGGCAGCGGCGTCGACGTATACTCGCAGCCCTACTTTGTCTCCTACGTCAAGCAGCTGCTGGAGCAGGAGTTCTCGACCGACGTGCTCTTTAAGGGCGGCCTGACCGTCAAGACCACCATCGACCCCACGATGCAGCAGGTGGCAGAGAATGCCGTCCGCGAGCAGCTCGACACGCTCTCGCTTGACGGCCTGGACATGGGCATGGTCGTCGTCGACCCCAAGACCGGCTACATCAAGTGCATGGTGGGCGGCTACGACTACAACGCCGACGAGAACCACGTAAACCATGCCACGGCCAAGCGTCCCGTCGGCTCCACCTTTAAGGCCTTTACGCTGGCAACTGCCATCCAAAACGGCATGAACCCCAACGTCACCCTCAACTGCAACTCGCCGCTCAAGGCCAAGGGCACCACGACCGAGGTCCAAAATTACGCCAACCAGAGCTACGGCAGCATCACGCTTAAGCAGGCGACGGCATACTCCTCCAACACCGGCTACATCCAGGTGGCGGAAGCCGTCGGCAACAGCAAGATCATCTCGCTCGTCAAAAAGCTCGGCATCGACCCCGCCAAGGACAACATCGAGGACGTTCCCGTCATGACGCTCGGCACCGGCTCGATCTCGCCACTCGAGATGGCCGCCGCCTACGCGACGTTTGCCAACGGCGGCTACTATCGCCAGCCGATCGCCATCACCGAGATTGATTCTCGTACCGGTTCGGTGCTGTACCAGCACACCGACAATCCCTCACAGGTGCTTACCGAGGGCGAGGCCGCCGCGGTCACCGATGTTCTGTCCGGCGTCATGAAGGGCAGCGGTACGGGTGCTGCCGGCGCCCTGAGTGTCAACCAGCCCTATGCCGGCAAGACGGGCACCACCGACAACACCACCAACCTGTGGTTCTGCGGCTATACCCCGCAGCTGGCGTGCGCCCTGTGGACCGGCTATTCCGCGGGCGAGATCCCCATCCAAAAGTACGGCACGGACCTGCTGGGCGACAGCACCAACCTGCCTGTCTTTAAGCGGTTTATGAACACCGTTCTGACCGGTACCGAGCGCGAGGAGTTTGCGACCGGAACGGCGCCCACCTACAAGAACAACAGCGTCTGGAAGTTCTACGGCACCAATAACACCAAGAAGTCGGAGAACGACGACAAGGACAAGGACGAAGAGGAAGAGGAAACCACCACAACGACTACCACGACGACCACGACCACCGAGACCACGGGCGGCGACACCACCGGCGGCACCGGTACGACCGGTGGCTCGACGGGCGGCTCCACTGGTGGTTCGACCGGCGGCGATGGCGACACCACCGGCGGCACCGGTACGACCGGTGGCTCGACGGGCGGCTCCACTGGTGGTTCGACCGGCGGCGATGGCGGCACGCCTACGCCTACGCCCACTCCCACTCCCGACCCCTCGCCCACGCCTGACGATACGGTCGGCTAAGAAGTACGCGACTAAAGCCAACAAGGCCCCGAGCAGCTTATTGAACTGCTCGGGGCCTTTTAGTTTGAAGCGACTGGGCGGTCGTTATACCAGCAAACAAAAAAAGGGGATACCGACCAACGTCGACACCCCTTACAAGCCACTATGTAAGCGCACGCAGTGCCGAGCGCACGACCCGCACGCCTACTTGCGAGAATTGCTCAGCTTATTGATCAGCGCCTCGAGACGCTCGCCGTCCTCGGCCGTCTGGGCAATAACCAAAATCGTATCGTTGCCGGCAAGCGAGCCAAGCACATCGGGCAACTCTGCCGCATCAACGGCGGCGGCGATGCCGGAAGCCGTGCCAGGCTGAGCCTTGATCATAACCAGATTATCGGTACGCAGAACGCCCGTTACGAGCTCGGAAACCATGCGCTGCAGGTGCAGGTCCTCTGCCAGAACATAGATGCCCTCAGGGAGCTTACGCAGCCCCATATCGGCAATATCGCGAGAGACAGTCGCCTGCGTGCAATCAAAGCCCATAGCACGGAGCTCATCGACCAGCACACGCTGCGTGCGGACGTCCTTATTGCGCACAATATCTCTAATGGCATCCTGGCGCCCATTGCGTTTTTTAGCCATACAAACCCTCACTCCAAAAGATGGCGGAGACAATCAATCAGTGATTGAATAGTTTAACGCTATTTGAAGGCTTTTGTGTATAAGAACGCATTTCGAAACAATTCTATGCAAGTTTGTTTCGTAATGAGCCGTTTAGGCGGTTTTTGCGCCCGTCCGGTTAAGAAAAGCTGCCAGATGCGTACACATCACGCAACGCGCGGGCTTGGCGCTAGCGATCGGCCCAAACAACAGACCGAGCCCCCGATGGTTATCCTTGAGCGCGGCGACCATCTGACGGGTTCGAGGCGCCTCGAGCATATCACGCATGCGGGCGGAACGCTCGATTGACGACACCCCATGCGGGCTCAGACACAAATTCTCGATGCAGGCGACCAGTCCGGCAAAGTAGAACTTTTGGCTTGCCAGCTTGAGCCGGCCACCGCTATCTGCTTCCGAGAGTGAGTCCGCAAGCTCGTCGAGTGCTCGGGTGTCATCGGATACCCTGGCATACATGGTGGGATCAAAGGCATCTGTAAGCTTAGGCGCCACCGCGTGGAAACAAGCGTCGCCGCATCCGGAGACGCGCTGCGCCTGCGAGAGCGCGCATGCCATAAACCCAACTGTGCGAAACGCCTTGTCGCACAAAAGGCATGCCTCAAACAGCGGACGGCTATACATCACGCCAGAGACTTGAGCAACCAAGCCGCCTAAAATCAACTGAGGCAGCCCGGCCACCATCGAAGACTTGTCTTCAATGACAATAGAGGCAGCATCCAAGACACGCGAATGGCGCTCTCGATGTGCATCATAGCGGTCGAGCGACACCGTGGGGAACACTATGTCTGCCGCAGTATCGCACGCGATATCGACCATCTTGGAAAGGGATTGCGGAGCAAACCACTCATCGGCGTTCATGGCGATGATTTGAGAGCCGCGCGAGGCAGCAAAACCGGCACGAAGACACGCGCCGCGCGTCGCGTCCTCGACGTCAATCAAATCAATATGGATGTCCCTGTCGGCAGCAACTTGAAGCGAATGGCGCACACCGGGCGCAGTATCGCGACAGACAACGACAATCTGCAAATCGTAGAGGTCTTGGTTCTGGATACTCTCGAGCGCACGCATCGCATAGCTGGGCGAACCTTCTACCACAAGGATCACCGAAAGTCGCGGATGCGAGCCACGTCGAACCAAATTATCCGTCCTCTCGACAGTAATGAATCAAACCGTGGTTCATGGTACACCCCGGCAATAAAAGCAATGAGACACCGGTTGCATTGCACGCCAAGAACAGATGTTGCACACGCGCAGCCCACAGATGACAGGTGTCGACGCACGACACGTCGAGCCCTCCCCTAGTCGAGCACGACAAGCTCGGCGGGATCGTAATCCACGCCCATAAACGTAAGGCCGCAGGCAGGAGCCGTGGGGCCCGCAGCGGTACGGTCGCAAGCATCGATAACCTCGCGCATCCACTCGGGTTCACGGCGATGCATGCCAATCTCGACAAGCGTGCCCACGATCGTACGGACCATCGAATGCAGAAACGCATTGCCCTCGATGGTGAACGTCAGGTTGTCCTCGCCAAACGCAACCTCATGGCCAAATTCGGCACGCATCACGCAGCGATGCGTGGGCTTGCCAACGGCCGAGGCAACCTTGCAAAAGCTCTTAAAGTCCTGCTCGCCCAAAAGCGCAGGGCAGGCGGCCGCCATCGCATCGACGTCGAGGGGATAGCGATGCCACCACACCGCACCGCGCGAGAGCACGGGGCGCGCATCGCGATCGGCAATACGGTACGTATACGTACGGGACCGCGCGTCAAAGCGGGCAGAAAAGCCCCTACGGGCCTTGTAGACCTCGTTTATGGCAATATCTTTGGGCAGGAGGGCATCCATAGCCCTCAGCCACCTACGGCGCGTCAGAGCAAGCTCAGCGTCCGTTACGGGCACGCTAATGTACTGGGCCACCGCATGCACGCCGGCATCGGTACGACCCGCACACGTCAGATCGATCGGGCGGCGCAGCAGCGTCTCGATAGCGCGGCGTAACTCGCCCGCAACGGTCGTCTGGCCCGGCTGCTCGGCAAATCCGCTATAGGACGAGCCATCATAGGCAACACGGAATACAAGCGTGGCATCGAGCTCAGGAATCGAATTGAAATCAGACGGCGCGGTCATGGGCGCTCCCAACAAACAATCAACGGTATCGCGACAAAAAAAAGAGGGGTACGCGAACGTACCCCTCGAATATAGCCTATGCAGACGGATTGTCTACTCAGCGGTCTCCTCAGCAGGAGCCTCCTCGACGGCCTCGACCTTCTTGGGAGCAGCGGCCTTCTTGGGGGCCGGAGCAGCCTTCTTGGCCTTAGGCGTGCAAGGCTCGGTGACGAGCTCCATGATAACGATAGGAGCGTTGTCGCCCTTACGGTTGCCGAGCTTCATGATGCGGGTGTAACCGCCGTTGCGGTCCTGCCACATGCCCTGGGCAGCCTTGTCGAAGATCTCGGCAACGAGCTGCTTATCGCCGAGCTTGGCGATGGCCAGACGACGAGAGTGCAGGTCGCCCTTCTTGGCCCAGGTGATGATCGGATCGACGACCGAACGCAGCGCCTTAGCGCGGGTCTCGGTGGTCTTGATGCGGTCGTTCTCGAAGAGGGCCTTGGCCAGGCTCTTCTTCATGGCCTTGGTGTGGCTCGCATCGGTGCCGAGCTTCAGGCCCTTCTTAACGTTGTGACGCATGGTCTAGTTTCTCCTCAAATATGCGAAGCATTAAGCCTTCAGGCTCAGGCCCATGGACTCAAGCTTGTCCTTCACTTCCTCGATCGACTTAACACCGAAGTTACGGATGTTGAGCAGATCGTTCTCCGAGAACTCAACGAGCTGACGGACCGAGTGAATGCTGGCGCGCTTAAGGCAGTTGTAGGAACGGACGGAAAGGTCCAGATCCTCGATCTGCTTGTCCAGCTCGGCGTTGTCGTTGGTGACCTCGGGAGCGAAGATCGAAGCCTCCTCCTCGACCTCGGGGGTCTCGGCAAGGTTCATAAAGGCAGCCATATGCTGGTTGATGATATTGGCAGCCTGGACCACGGCGTCGCGCGGAGCGATGGAGCCGTTGGTCTCGATCTCGAGGACAAGGCGGTCGTAGTCGGTGTGCTGACCGACACGGCAAGCCTCAACGAGCTTGGCGCAACGGGACACCGGCGAGTACAGCGAGTCGACGTGGATCACACCGATGGGATCGTTGTCGCGCTTGTTAGCCTCGCCAGAGACATAGCCGCGGCCATAGCCGATGCGCATGCTCATGGTGAGATGGCCACCCTCGGTAAGCGTAGCGATGTGCTGCTCGGGGTTGACCAGCTCAAACTCGGACGGAATAAAGAAGTCCGCACCGGTGACCTCGCAGGGGCCGTCAACAGAAATGGTGGCGGTCGCCTCGTCGGTCGTGCCGAGAGCCCTGAAGACAAGACCCTTGACATTCAGGACGATGTCGGTGACGTCCTCGACCATGTTAGGGATGGTCATGAACTCGTGCTGCGCACCATCGATCTGAATAGCCTCGACGGCGGCACCCTCGAGCGAGGACAGAAGAACGCGACGAAGGGAGTTACCCAGCGTATCGCCGTAACCACGCTCGAGCGGCTCGACGGAGACACGAGCAGACGTCTCGTTAATCTCTTCGACCTGAACCTGAGGCCTAATGAATTCTGACATGTATTACCTCCAGCCTCAGCAGCCCGGATGGACTACTTAGAGTAGAGCTCGACGATGAGCTGCTCGTTGATATCACCGCTGATCTGCTCACGCGTCGGCAGAGCGAGCACGTTACCAGACAGCTTCTCGATATCGACCTCGAGCCAGCCAGGGACCTCAAAGCGCTCGGAGGAAATCAGGGCCTCCTTGATGGGGAGGAGGTCACGGAACTTCTCGCCGACAGCGACGACGTCGCCGGCCTTGACGCGGTAGGACGGGATGTCCACGCGCTTGCCGTTCACGGTGAAGTGACCGTGACGGACGGACTGACGAGCCTCTTTACGGGTGCGGGCGAAGCCAAGACGGAAGACGACGTTGTCGAGGCGAGACTCAAGGATGATCATGAGGTTCTCACCGGTGACGCCGTTCATCTTGCGGGCCTTGTTGAAGTAGCCGTGGAACTGCTTCTCCAGAACGCCATAGATGAACTTGACCTTCTGCTTCTCGCGCAGCTGCATGCCGTACTCAGATTCCTTGCGACGGCGCTTGGGCTGACGGATAGATTCCTTCTTGCTGCTGTAACCGAGCTCAGCGGGATCGATCCCGAGCTGACGGCAGCGCTTAAGAACAGGAGTCCTGTCGATTGCCATATTGATACGATCCTTTCAGTTACACGCGGCGACGCTTCTTGGGGCGGCAGCCGTTGTGCGGAATGGGGGTCTTGTCCTGGATGCTCGAGACCTCGAGGCCAGCAGCCTGGAGGGAGCGGATGGCGGTCTCACGACCGGAGCCGGGGCCCTTGACGAAGACGGAAACCTTCTTCATACCGTGCTCCATGGCCTGCTTGGCAGCAGCCTCGGCAGCCATCTGGGCAGCGAACGGCGTGGACTTACGGGAGCCCTTGAAGCCCACCTGGCCAGCCGACTTCCAGGAAATGACGTTGCCCTGGGGATCGGTGATCGAAACGATCGTGTTGTTGAACGTAGAACGAATGTGAGCCTGGCCCACGGAAATGTTCTTACGGTCCGCGCGCTTCAGACGGGCAGCGCGAACGTTCTTCTTAGCAGTAGCCATCTATCTAGCGCTCCTTATTTCTTCTTCTTAGCACCGATCTGACGCTTCGGGCCCTTGCGGGTACGAGCGTTAGTGTGGGTGCGCTGGCCGCGGACCGGGAGGCCCTTGCGGTGACGAAGGCCGCGGTTGCAGCCGATGTCCATAAGGCGCTTGACGTTCTGGTTGCGCTCACGGCGGAGGTCGCCCTCAACCATGATCTGGTTCTTATCGATATAATCGCGGATGGCGTTAACCTCATCCTCGGTGAGGTCCTTAACGCGCGTATCCACGTTAACGTTGCACTCGACGCAGATCTTCGTCGCAGTGGTGCGGCCGATGCCGTAAATGTAGGTCAGACCGATCTCAACGCGCTTCTCACGCGGGAGGTCGACACCATTAATACGGGCCAACGTAGTCTCCTCTCTTAACCCTGACGCTGCTTATGACGGGGGTTCTCGCAAATGACGAGGACCTTGCCATGGCGCCTAATGATTTTGCACTTATCGCACATCTTCTTGACCGAAGGACGTACCTTCATCGTTCTTCCTTTCGGTAGCGCTCAAACTACTTCCCTACTATCTACTCGCCCAGCCGCAGGCGTTTAAAACTATGGCTGGTCTTCACACACAATCCGACCGTAGGTTGAGCTAAGCCTGCAGTCGGAAATGGAGTGCGTGTATGCGTGCCGCTATTTGTAGCGATAGGTGATGCGGCCGCGGGTCAGGTCGTACGGGGAAAGCTCCACGACAACCCTGTCACCGGGGAGAATACGGATGTAATTCATTCGGATCTTGCCAGAAATGTTGCACAGAACCGAATGACCGTTCTCGAGCTCAACCTTAAACATGGCATTGGGCAACGGTTCCTTTACCGTACCCTCGAGCTCAATTGCGTCTTCCTTCTTCACAAGCAATCATCTTTCTCTAGAAAACGACAGCGATTGAGTATTCTACAACACGTATGCACGCATCGTAATAACTTCGTAATGGCTCCACAACTAAGTGGAACTTGTTACATTTCTCCGCCTTGGAGCGAACACCAAGCACCCTGGGCATCCGTGGTGAGAATCACCGGACCGTCATTGGTAATGGCGACGGTGTTCTCGTAGTGCGCGGCGGGCAGGTGGTCGTTGGTCGTAACAATCCAACCGTCGGAGCCCGTGCTCACATGGTTGGAACCCATCGTAACCATCGGCTCGATGGCAATGACCATGCCGGCCTGGAGGCGAACGCCCCTCCCCTTCTTTCCATAGTTAGGAACGTTGGGGTCCTCGTGCATCACGCGGCCAATGCCATGACCCACATAATCACGAAGCACGCCGTAACCGTGAGACTCGGCGAGGGACTGAACGGCATAACCGACGTCCCCGATATGGTTACCGGGAACAGCCTGCTCGATGGCAGCCTTAAGGCAATCGCGCGTGACCTCGCACAAAGCCTTGGCTTCGGGCGTGGGGGTGCCGACGAAAAACGTCCATGCGTTATCGCCGACCCAACCGTCGACAACGGCTCCCGTATCGATGGAGATGATATCGCCATCGCGCAGAATCATGTCGGGGTTGGGAATACCGTGGACCACGGCATCGTTGATCGATGCGCAAATGGTCCCCGGGAACCCGCCGTAACCCTTAAAGGCAGGGGTGCCGCCATGCATGCGGATAATCTGCTCCGCGAGCTGATCGAGCTCAAAAGTCGAAACGCCGGGGCGCACCATGGCTCCAACGTGGCGGAGCGCCATCTTAGATAGCGCTCCTGCCTTCTTCATCTGCTCGATTTGCGTTGCAGACTTAATCTTGATCATAGACCGAGAGCCTCTTTGACATCCCCGTACACGGTCTCGCGAGCCTGGTCACCGTTGACCGACTTGAGCAGACCCTGGCCACGATAGTAGTCGACGAGCGGGCTCGTGGACTTCTCGTAGACGTCGAGACGGTTCTTGATGGTCTCGGGCTTGTCGTCGTCGCGCTGATACATCTCGCCACCGCACTTGGGGCAGGTGGCATCGGCAGCAGTGCCGGTGTAACCGCAGGCGCGGCAGGTGCGACGCGAAGACAGACGATCGATAATGACCTCAGGGGCCACATCGACCAGAAGGGCGCAATCGATCTCGCGACCCATGGCGGAGAGCTCGGAATCGAGCGTCACAGCCTGGGCGGTGTTGCGCGGGAAGCCATCGAGAATGAAGCCCTGCTGGGCGTCATCGGCGGCAAGGCGCTCCTTGACAAGGTCGATCACGAGCTGGTCGGGAACGAGCTCGCCAGCGTCCATGTACTTCTTAGCCTGAATACCAAGCTCGGTGCCGCCCTTGACGGCAGCACGCAGCAGGTCGCCCGTGGAAATGTGGGCGACGCCAAACTCGGCGACGAGCTCCTGTGCGACGGTACCCTTACCGGCACCCGGAGCTCCGAGCAATACGAGGTTCATGAGCAATCCTCCTCTAGCCTATTTAAAGAATCCATCGTAATCATACATCTTGATCTGGCCTTCGAGCTTATCGACCGTGTCGAGCACGACGCCGACCATGATGAGGATGGACGTGCCACCAAATGCCTGAATCAGATGGTTACCCGTGAAGGAGAAGATGATCGAAGGCACGATGGCGATGAGCGCCAAAAAGACAGCGCTGGGAAGCGTAATCTTGTTGAGCGCGTTCTTGATGTAGGCCGCGGTAGCCCTACCCGGACGAACGCCCGGAATAAAGCCGCCCTGCTTCTTAAGGTTGTCGGCGGTGTCATCGGGGTTGAACACCATGGAGGTGTAGAAGTACGCGAAGAACACGATGAGGACAACATTAAGCACCCAGTTGAGCCAACCGGTCGAAAGCGCGGAGGCAACTGCCTGAATCCAGCCGATGCCGGGGAAGAACACGGCAATCTGAGCCGGGAAGTACAGCAACGCCGAAGCGAAGATGATCGGCACGACACCCGCGGTGTTGACCTTGATGGGCAGGTAGGTGGTCTGGCCACCCATCATGCGACGGCCAACGACGCGTTTGGCGTAGGAGACCGGGATGCGGCGCTGGCCGCGCTCAAGGAAAACAATCAGCGGGATAACCAGCAGGATGATGGCGCAGATGATCACCATGGTGATGATGCCACCGGCGTTACCCTCGGTGCTGGAGAAGATCGCCTGCGGAAGACCGGCCATGATGTTCGCGAAGATGATCAGCGACATGCCATTGCCGATACCGCGCTGGGTGATGAGCTCACCAATCCACATGATCAGCATGGCACCCGCAGTGAGCGTGCCGACGATCATGAGGTCGAAGATGATCTCGGGAGCGCCGGCGCCATTAAAGCTGATGCCGAAGCTCTTAAAGAGGAAGAGGTAACCCACGGAGTTGAGGATTGCCAGAGCCAGGGTGAGGTAACGCGAATACTGCGTAATCTTGGTCTGACCGACCTCGCCCTCGCGGGCAAGCTCATGCAGGGAAGGCACAACGGCCTGGAGCATCTGGAGGATGATTGAGCTGGTGATGTAAGGCATGATGCCCAGCGAAAACACCGACACATAGCTCAACGCGCCGCCAGAGAAAAGATTCAGGAGGGCCATAGCACCTGCGGCGACCGAATTGTTATCGGTCGAGAAAAGGCCCAGCATCCCCTGGAAGGGAATGCCGGGCACAGGAACGTGCGCACCAATGCGGTACACGACGAGCATAGCTATGGTAAAAAGAATCTTTTCGCGCAATTCTTTGATGCGGAAAGCATTCTTAAGACCATTTAGCACGGCAGCTCGACCTTTCCGCCGGCGGCCTCGATCTTGGCCTGCGCAGAAGCGCTGACCTTGTCGACCTTGACCGTGAACTTCTTGGTGAGCTCACCATTGCCGAGCACCTTGACGGGCTCGAACTCGCTCTTGGTGATGCGAGCGGCCTTAAGAGCGGCACCGTCGATCACAGCGCCATCCTCGAACTTACGCTCGAGACGCTCAACGTTAACAGCGGTGTACTCGATACGACGGGGGTTGCGGAAGCCCGGAAGCTTGGGCAGGCGCATAGCCAGCGGAGTCTGGCCACCCTCGAAGCCGGCACCCTTGGTGCCGCCAGAGCGGGAACCCTGGCCCTTCTGACCGCGGCCAGAAGTGGTGCCGTGACCCGAAGAATTGCCACGGCCGACGCGCTTGCGGTTCTTGGTGGAACCGGGCGCGGGAGTAAGATCGTGAAGCTGCATTTGCTACTCCTCTACAATCTCGACAAGGTGCTTGACCTTGAAGATCATGCCGCGGACGGACTCGTTGTCAGCAATCTCGCGAACCTCGCGGATCCTGTGGAGACCGAGGGCACGGACAGTACGGACCTGGTCCTGCTTGCAACCGTTGGTGCTGCGGACCTGCTTGATCTTGATGGTGTCAGCCATGCTTAGTTCTCCTTACCGACGAACATCTCGGAGACCGTCAGGCCACGGCGAGCCGCGACGTCCTCAGGGCTGGAGAGCTCCTTGAGGCCCTCGACGGCAGCCTTGATGATGTTGAGGCCGTTGTCGGTACCGAGGGACTTGGACAGGACGTTCTTGATGCCAGCAAGCTCAAAGAGGGGACGCACAGCGCCGCCGGCGATAACGCCGGTACCCTCGACAGCGGGCTTGATGATGATGCGGCCGGCACCAAAGTGGCCGAGAACCTCGTGCGGGATGGTGCCCTGCTCGGTCACCGGCACGTGGAACATGTTCTTCTTGGCATCGAGAGACGCCTTGGAGATGGCCAGGGGCACCTCAGCGGACTTGCCCATGCCAACGCCGACGTTACCCTTGCCGTCGCCAACGACGACGAGAGCGACGAGGCTCATGCGACGACCACCCTTGACGGTCTTCGACACGCGGTTGATGTAAACGACGCGCTCCTCGAACTCGGAGGCCTCGCGCTGCTGCTTCTGATTACGAGCCATGTGCTACATACCTCCTAGAACTCGAGACCGGCGGCACGAGCACCGTCGGCGAGGGCCTTGACGCGGCCATGGTAGATACGGCCACCACGATCGAAGGCGACCTTGGTGATGCCGGCCTCGATGGCGCGCTTGCCAACGAGCTGACCGACCTTCTCCGCAGCCTCCTTGTTCGAGGTGTGGGTGCCCTTGAACTCAGCCTCGAGGGTCGAGGCAGAGACGAGCGTCAGGCTGGAGCCCTTGCTGTCGTCGATGATCTGGGCATAGATGTTGGCGTTAGTACGGGTCACGCGAAGACGCGGACGCTCGGCGGTACCCGAGACCTTGCCGCGAACACGACGCTGACGACGCTTGAGGCCTTCCAGCTTCGCCTTATGCTTGTTCATACGTAAACTCCTAAAAAGGTTGATCTTGCCAGCACCTGACGGGGTGCTGGTCTTATGCGAGTGAGTCGGTTACGACTACTTGGCGGCCTTACCCAGCTTGCGGCGGATGTGCTCGCCAACATAGTGGATACCCTTGCCCTTGTAAGGCTCGGGAGGACGATGGCCGCGGATCTCAGCGGCGATCTGACCGACCTGCTGCTTGTTGATACCCTTGACGTTCACGTGGGTGTTGTCGGGAACCTCGAAGGTAATACCCTCGGGAGCCTCGACGATCACGGGGTGCGAGAAGCCCAGGGAGAACTCGAGGTTCTTGCCCTTCATCTGCACGCGGTAACCGACGCCGGCGAGCTCGAGCTTCTTCTCGAAGCCCTCGGAAACGCCAACAACCATGTTGTGGATGAGGGCGCGGGTGAGGCCGTGGCGGGCACGGGTCTCACGCTCGTCGTCGGGACGGGAAACGGTGAGGACGTTGTCCTCGATGTTAATAGCGAGCTTCTCAAAGACATCGAGCTCGAGCTGGCCCTTGGGGCCCTTGACGACAACGTTGTTGCCGTTGACTGCCACTTCGACTCCGGCGGGAATCTGGACAGGCTTATTACCGATACGAGACACGGTGATCTCCTTTCCTTCTACCTACCGAGCGAATTACCAGACGTAAGCGATGATCTCGCCGCCGACGTTGTGCTTGCGAGCATCGCGGTCGGTCATGACGCCATGGCTGGTGGAAATAATGGCGGTACCAAGGCCACCGCGGACGCGGGGCATGTCGGCAACGCCGGTGTACTTACGCAGGCCCGGCTTGGAAATGCGGCGGATGCCGTTGATGACCTTAGCCTTCTTGGGACCATACTTAAGCGTGATGTGCAGAGTCTTCTGGGGAACGGTGTCCTCGACATCGTAGCCCTCGATGTAGCCCTCCTCGTGCAGAACACGAGCGATCTCGACGAGCTTCTTGCTGCTCGGCATGGAGACCGTGGCCTTGTTCACAGAGTTAGCGTTACGGATGCGCGTAAGCATATCTGCGATCGGGTCTGTAAGGTTCATACAGATTCTCCTTCGTTCTTGATGAACACGTGCTCTTGGTTCTTCGCCGCCCTTAACGGCAAAGCCTAACTAGCGCGTTTTCCCTGTTCCAAACGGATGCTTGAAACGCTGGTAGTGACTTACCAGCTGGCCTTCTTAACGCCGGGAAGCTCGCCCTTGAGTGCAAGCTCGCGGAAGCAGACACGGCACAGGCCGAACTTGCGGTACACAGAGTGCGGACGGCCGCAGCGCTGGCAGCGCGTGTACTCACGAGTAGAGAACTTCTGCTTGCGATTGCACTTGACGATCATCGATGTCTTAGCCACTTATATCCTCCTCACATAGAGTATTGTTCGCCCCAAGCGCCGCCCCCTTCTGGGAACGGCGCTCATAGGGCAGGTGAACCTATTTCTTGAACGGGAAACCGAAGGCGTCCAGAAGGGCCTTGGCCTCCTCATCGGTGTTGGCGGTGGTCACGAAAGTGATGTCCATACCACGCTGGTGATCGACGGAGTCGAAGTCGATCTCGGGGAAGATGAGCTGCTCGGTGACGCCCATGGAGAAGTTACCACGGCCGTCGAAGCTCTTGGCGGAGATGCCGCGGAAGTCGCGGATACGGGGGATCGCGACGGAGGTCAGACGATCGAAGAACTCCCACATACGGTCGCCACGCAGGGTAACCTTGCAGCCGATCGGCATACCAGCGCGCAGGCGGAAGGTAGCGATGGACTTGCGGGCACGGGTGATCATCGGCTGCTGGCCGGTGATGGCGCGCAGGTCGCGCACGGCACCGTCGATGGCCTTGGAATCGGTAGCGGCCTCGCCGACACCCATGTTCACGACGATCTTCTCAAACTTGGGGATCATCATGACGTTCTCGTACTGGAACTTGTCCTGAAGCTGCTGCTTGACCTCGTTGTTGTACTTGGTCTTCAGACGCGGCACATACTTCTCTTCTGCCATTGTTCACTCCTTCTTGGGGTTTTAAGCACGGGGCGTGGCCACGATGGGTTGTCCTCGTGCCTCCTGGCTGCATCCGCGCCGCTCATGGCATTTCGCGGTTTGGACTCGACACAGCAGGAGCCGACAAAACAATCGGTAGTATACGCGCATCGAGAGCGTATTTCCAGAAAAACCTCGTCTGCCTGCACAACTCCACAACTCCCCCGCACAAATGGGTCCCAA
>CATYVH010000006.1 GCA_958413765.1 uncultured Collinsella sp. | reverse complement strand
CGCCTGAGCTGGTGTTTTTTGATTGGGAGTGTGCGACGCCGGATGAGGTGTTTGCGCAGCTCGAGGACGAGCTCGCTCCGCGCGGCTACATTGCCGAGGGTTGGCTCGACGCCGTCCGCACGCGCGAGGACGCCTATCCCACGGGTCTCGCTATGCCGGCGGCAAACATCGCCATTCCGCATACCGATCCGGGATTTGTGGCCAAGCCCTATATCGCGGTGGTAAAGCCCGCTGCACCTGTGACGTTCAACGCGATGGCGGGTATGGGCGCCCCGGTGCTGGCGCAGATTATCATCAATCTGGGCATTGCCGAGCCTGGCGGCCAGGTCGAGGCCCTGCAAGCGCTTATGAATATCTTTATGGATGCCGACGCTGCAGCCGATGTACTCGGCCAGACCACGCCGCAGGGCATGGTCGACGCCATCCGCCGCCACTTTTAAGGCCGGCACTTGGGGGCTGTCCCTAACTGTCGGCAGAAAAGGAACGTCCCTAACTGTCAACTGCCAGACCTGTCCCCTTTGCACCAAAATGGTGCAGATTAACCCGTCTCCCATGCACCAGGCGTGTCGCGGGGGCTGCGTTGTGACACAATGGCGTTTGTTCGATTCGTGATGCGAAAGGCCAAACATGGCAAACAAGAAAAAGAACCCCGAGGTCGCGCCGACGTCCGAGCAACGGTCCCGCGCCGCCTCTAGCTCTCGCAAGAAGCAGCGCAAGACCTATGTGTCCAAGACCGTCAAGATTGTCCTGGTGGTCATCGGCGTGCTGGCGATGCTGCTCTCCGTCTCGGCCATGGCGTGCTCCGGCCTGATGTCGCAGACCGAAAGCGCCAGCTCGGGCTATAAGCTCACTGGTGGCGTGGCTGCCACCATCAACGGCACCAACCTCACCGAGGACACCGTGACCAAGCAGATCATGAGCATGCGCACGTCCTATGGTTATACCAAGGACAAGGATTGGGCGCAGTACCTGGTCAACAACGACCTTACGCCCAAGAAGTACCGCAAGCAGCTCATCGATTCCTACACGCAGCAGATTCTGCTTCAGCAGGCGCAGAAGGAAAACGGCGTGACGGTGTCGGATGAGGAAGTCGAGAAGGCTTGGAAGGACGCGTGCAAGAGCGCGGGCGGCGCCAAGACCTTTAAGAAGACCCTTAAGACTTACGGCTACACCGAGGACACCTATAAGAGCTCGCTCAAGGAGAGCCTGGCGCAGCAAAAGCTCAAGGAAGCCGTGGCGCCCACCAGCAAGCCCAAGGACAGCGAGATTGTCGATTACATCAACGAGAACCTGTCGAAGTACAACGATGCCCGCCGCTCGTCGAACATCCTGATCAAGGTCGATTCCGACGCATCCGACGAGGACAAGGCTGCCGCCAAGGCCAAGGCGCAGGAGTGCCTGGACAAGATTAACTCCGGCGAGCTGAGCTTCGAAGACGCCGTGAAGCAGTATTCCGACGACACCGGTTCCAAGGAGAAGAAGGGCGATGTGGGCTGGGACAAGCTCACCACCTTCGTCGACAGCTATCAGGCGGCGCTCGAAGGCCTTAACAAGGGCGACGTGAGCGACGTCGTCGAGTCGACGTATGGTTACCACATCATCAAGTGCACCGACTACTTCCATGTCGATAGCCAGGTCGATGACATTAAACAGGTGCCCAAGGACATCAAGAAGTATGTCTCCAACGTGGTGAAGACGCAGGCAGAGAGCACTGCGTACAGCGAGTGGCTGGAGCAGTACAAGAAGGACGCCGACATCACCGTTAACCCCATGCCCAAGGACGTGCCGTACAACGTCAGCCTGAAGGGCGTCACCAAGAGTTCGACCGACAATTCGTCGACGACTGAGTAATCATGGGGCGGTGCCCGCGTGAGTGCCGCCCACGCTATCGAGGAGGATTTGCAGATGACCAACGAAGAGCTGCAGAAGGAAATGATCGCAGCCATGAAGGCTAAGGACAAGGTTCGCCTGTCCATCATTCGCCAGGTTAAGGCCGAGGTGAAGAATATCGAGGTCAACGAGCGCCGCGATGTGACCGAGGAAGACGTCAACAGCATGATCAAGCGTCTGATTAAGCAGACGAGCGAGACGCTGGAGATGTCCATCAAGGCCGGTACCGACCAGGACCGTACCGACAACCTGACCGAGCAGGTCAAGATTCTGGAGAGCCTGCTGCCCGCACAGGTTTCGGGCGAGGAACTCGAGGCTCTGATCGAGCAGGTTATCGCCGAGCTGGGCGCCACGTCCAAGAAGCAGATGGGCCAGGTCATGGGAGCACTCGGCAAGGCCACTGGCGGCAACTTCGATAAGCCGGCAGCAGCAAAGATCGTCGGTGCCAAGCTTGCCTAAGGGCCGATCGACACATCGCTGATAGCGAGGGGCGCCGACCACGTGGTCGCGCCCCTTTTTGATGGCAGCTGAAGGGCACTCATTGGGGACAGACTTAAAATGAGTGCCCACTTCCCGGGTACTCATTTAAGTCTGTCCCCAATGAGTGCCTAATGAGTGGGTGGAAGATTGCGGGTTCTTTACGGGGATGTAGTGTGGGCTGCGGAAACGTGGTTCTTTCCGTACAATAGTGCAATTCGTATTAACGCAGGGAAGGGACATTCATGGCAGACATGATCGAGATTAAGCATCTCAACAAGTACTTTGGCGACCTGCATGTACTCAAAGATATCAATCTCACCGTCAAGCGCGGCGAGAAGCTCGTAATGATTGGGCCTTCCGGCTCGGGTAAGTCGACACTCATCCGTTGCGTCGATTATCTGGAGGAGCCCACGTCGGGCGAAGTCATCATCGACGGTACGCCGCTCACCAAAAAGAATCACCTGGAGATGGCTCGCAAGTATAGTTCCATGGTGTTCCAGCAGTTCAACCTGTATCCCAACATGACGGTGCTGGGCAACCTGACACTCGCGCCCATCAAGCTGCAAAAGAAGAGCAAGGAGGAGGCGACCGAGATCGCCATCGCCGCACTCAAGCGCGTCGGCATGGCGCATAAGGCCGGCGAGTATCCGCAGAATCTCTCGGGTGGTCAGCAGCAGCGCATCGCCATCGCCCGCGCCCTGTGTACCAAGCAGCCCATCATCCTGTTTGACGAGCCGACTTCGGCGCTCGACCCCGAGATGGTCCAGGAGGTTCTGGACGTTATGATTGAGCTCGCGCAGGAGGACATCACCATGATCTGCGTGACGCACGAGATGGGCTTTGCGCGCCAGGTGGCCGATCGCGTCATCTTTATGGAGGACGGCCGCATCCTGGAGGAGGGCACGCCCGAGCACTTCTTCGATAACCCCGAGAACCCGCGCTGCCGCGAGTTCCTGTCCAAGATTCTGCACTAGGCGCGGTGATGGACATGACGGATATGACGAGGGCGGCCGTGTCGCGCCGTCACTTTTTGCAGCTGGCGGGCGCCGGCATGCTCGCGCTGACGGGGACCGCGCTCACCGGTTGCGGCAACTCCACCAGCGGCGAGGGTTCCGACAAGGGATCCAAGCTTGCGGCCATCAAGTCGCGCGGCCATCTGAATGCCGGCGTCAAGAAAGATGTTCCCGGCTACGGCTATTACGACACCGCCAAAGGCCGCTTTGAGGGCATGGAAGTCGATTTGTGCTACCAGATCGCCGCCGCTGTCTTTGGCGTGAGCTACAAGGAAGCCCGTGCCCAGGAGCTTGTCGAGTTTACCGACGTAACGCCCAAGACACGCGGCCCGCTGATCGATAACGGCCAACTCGACGTGGTCGCGGCGACCTACACCATCACCGACGAGCGCAAGAAGAGCTGGGATTTCTCGACGCCGTACCGCACCGACTACGTGGGACTCATGGTCAAGAAGCGTTCGGGCTTTACCTCGATTGAGGACCTGGACGGCAAGGTCATCGGCGTGAGCCAGGGTGCCACCACGCAGGGCCTGATCGAGCAGATGATCAAGGACAACGGCTTTAGCTGCAAGCCCGAGTTTAGGGCCTTTAGCGGCTACCCCATCATCAAGAGCTCGCTCGACGCCGGCAATATCGACGTCTTTGCCATGGACCGCTCCACGCTGGCCGGTTACATGAACGAGACCGTTGAGCTGTTGCAGCCCGAGGTCAAGTTTGGCGAGCAGGGCTACGGCGTGGCGACCAAGAAGGGCTGCGACCTTTCGGCCGTGGTCGATCAGGTGATTTGCGATCGTCTGGCCGACGGCTGGCTCGACCAAGAGGTCAAGACCTGGGGTCTTGTATAGGCGCATCGTCCAAGGAAGGAATCAAATGCTCGAAGGATTATTTGACGCCGACCGTTGGTCGACGACATTTCAAAACATGGGGCCCTTCTGGGAGGGCTTTGGCGTGACGCTGCAGGTGGTCATTGCCGGTCTGCTACTGTCGCTCGTGCTGGGCACGCTGCTGGGCGTGTTCTCCACCACCCGTTCGCGCGTGCTGCGCGCCATAAGCCGTGTGTACGTGGAGTTTTACCAGAACACTCCGTTGCCCGTTCAGGTGCTCTTTATGTACATGGCCGGTCCGCAGTTTTTGCAGGCCATAACTGGTGCCGACCAGCCGGTGCGCATCGCGCCGTTCGTGCTGGGCTTCTTGGGCGTGGGCCTGTATCACGCGGCCTACATTTCGGAGGTCATCCGCACCGGTATCGAGGCCGTTCCGCGCGGTCAGATGGAGGCGGCCCAGAGCCAGGGCTTCACCCGTGCGCAGGCATACTGGTACATTGTGCTGCCCCAGACGTTCAAGATCATTCTGCCACCGCTGTGTAACCAGGCGCTCAACCTGGTCAAGAACACGTCGGTGCTGGCGCTTGTGGCCGGCGGCGACCTTATGTACCGTTCCGACAACTTTGTGAGTCTGTACGGTTACCTGCAGGGATACATCGTCTGCTGCCTTATGTACTTCATCATCTGCTTTCCGCTCGCCATGCTGGTGCAGTGGCTCGAGCGCCGCTCCAAGGAGCGTCCGCGCGGCGTGAGCCTCGCCGAGCTGGGGCTCGACAACGTAGAGGAGGCCTAGCGCATGGAAATCTTCAACGCGACCAACCTGCTCTACATTTGGGGCGGCTTTGTTAAGACGATCGAGATCTCGGCGCTGTCGATCTTTTTCTCGCTCATCTTTGGCACGGTGCTGGCGCTTGTTAAAAGCTATGCGCCCCGCCCGTTCCGTATTTTGGTGAGTGCCTATATCGAGCTGTTCCGTTGCACGCCGAACCTGCTGTGGATCCTGTTTATCTACTTTACGGTGCAGGGCTTGGACATTGTGATTTCGACCATCGCCTTTACGCTGTTTACCAGCGCTGTTATGGCCGAGATTGTGCGCGGCGGCCTCAACTCGATTCCGCGCGGCCAGTTTGAGGCAGCGCAGAGCCAAGGCTTCGGCTTTTTTGCCACCATGCGCTACATCATTCTGCCGCAGACGTTTAAGACGATCATTCCGGCGCTGTTTAGCCAATGCACGACCGTCATTAAGGACAGCTCGTATCTTTCGGGCATTAACGTGGCCGAGCTCATGTACACGGCAAACGTCGTGATGGCCCACGCGATTGATCTGTCGCAGGTACTTATGCTCTACGGCCTGGTGTTTGCGATGTACTTTATGCTCAACTTTGGTATCTCGTTGTTGGTGAGGGCATATCAACGCCGCATCGTGGCCGCATAGTCCTGCTTCCCCAAGCACGGCACCTTGCCCCTCAATCGTCGCTTGCGTACATTTAGTACGCGGCGCTCCTCTTTCGGGGCAATCTGCCGCACTTGGGAAACCAGGACGGTCGTAAGTGACAAAATGGGAATCAGGAATTGCCTTTTCTCATTTGTTAGAAAGGAATCGCGATGAGCGATCTGGAGAACAAGAAGAGTCCTGTGGTCATTACCATCGCGCGCGACTTTGGTGCCGAGGGCCACGAGATCGGACGCATCCTCGCCAACGAGTTGGGGATTCCTCTGTACGACAACGAGCTGCTGGTGCGCGCGTCGCTGCGTGCGGGCGAGTCGCTCGATAAGATGGCCGCCTACGACGAGCGTCTGGCTGTGGAGAACATGGCGTTTCTGCCCGACCGCTACGACGCGCGCTCGTACTCGGACAAGTTGTTCCAAAAGATGAGCCAGGTGATTTTGGACCTGGGCGAGACCGAGAGTTGCATTATCGAAGGCCGCCTGTCCGATTATCTGCTTCACAACAACCCCAACCACATTGCCGTGTTGGTGACCGCACCCTTTGAGGACCGCGTCGAGATCGTGCGCAAGAAGCGCGGCCTTAACAAAAAGAAGGGCGCCAAGCTGGTCAAGCAGCAGCAGAAGGCGCGCGAGGCGTTCTACAAGCGCTACAGCGCCGGAAAGTGGAAGATGACGAGCGGCAAGGACATCGTCGTCAACCGCGCCAAGTTGGGCCGCGAGGGCTGTAAAGACGTCATCGCCGCAGCCTACCGCTATAAAGTGGCGCAGCTCGAAGGCTAGCCGACCAAAACCACCACAAAGGGGACAGGCACCTTTGTGGTGGTTTTTGTTTTAGGCTGAGGGGAAGGCCTTGGCGGCAGTGCCTATCCTCGGCTTTTGCATAGTCTCGATCTGTAACACCAAGCCAGCGAAAATGGCTCTAACTGTTACAGATTGAGATGAACCGTTCGGCCGTCAGCCCAACGTCTTGATCTGTAACACCAGGCGGCATATTTGGTCTCTAACTGTTACAGATTGAGATGCAGCGTGGCCGGCCGGCACAATATCTCAATCTGTAACAACTGCAGGGCTCAACGGACTCCAGCTGTTACAGATTGAGACAAAACGACCGGGCAAGTCCCAAACCACCACAAAGGTGCCTGCCCCATCGTGGTGGTTTGGGCGGCCGGCATAAAAAAGTCCCCGCCGGGCGTGTGCTCGACGGGGACTTTGCCGTTTGATGGCTAGCACTGCAGGTGATTACTCGCCCAGCAGGCTCTTGGTGATGGAAGCGGCGGCCTTCTTGCCGGCGCCCATCGCCAGAATGACCGTAGCGGCACCGGTGACGATGTCGCCGCCGGCCCAGATGCGGGGATCGGTGGTCTGGCCGGTCTCCTCGTCGGCAACGATGTAGCCCCACTTGTTGAGCTCCATCTTGCCGCCGATCTTCTTTGCGAAGGGGTTGGCGTTGGTGCCGATAGCCGAGATCGCGACGTCGCAGGGAATCTCCTCGATGGCGCCCTCGATGGGCACCGGGCGACGGCGGCCGGACTCGTCGGGCTCGCCGAGCTCCATCTTCTGGACCTTGACGGCGCACACGGAGCCGTCCTCGCCAGCGACAAACTCGAGCGGGGAGACGAGCGGCAGAACCTCGACGCCCTCGGCCTTAGCATGGTGCAGCTCGGCGCGACGGCAGGGCATCTCGTCCTCGGTACGACGGTAGGCGATGATGGCGTGCTCGGCGCCCAGGCGCTTGGCGGTACGGACGGCGTCCATAGCCACGTTGCCGCCACCAAAGACGACGACGTTCTTGCCGTGCTTGGTGGGGGTGTCGTACTCGGGGAACTTGTTGGCCTTCATCAGGTTCACGCGGGTGAGGTACTCGTTGGCGAAGAAGACGTTGGGCAGGTTCTCGCCGGGGACGTTGAGGAACTTGGGCAGGCCAGCGCCGGTCGCCACGTAGATGGCGTCGAAGCCCTGCTCGAACAGCTCCTCGGCCGTGGCCATGTTGCCCACGACGGAGTTGTACTCAAACTTGACGCCCATGTCCTCCAGGCCGTCAATCTCGCGCTTGACGACCGCCTTGGGCAGACGGAACTCGGGGATGCCGTAGACCAGCACGCCGCCGCCGGTAAAGAAGGCCTCAAAGACGGTGACGTCAAAGCCGTTACGGGCGAGCTCGCCGGCGCAGGTGATGCCGGACGGGCCAGAGCCCACGACGGCGACCTTCTTGCCGTTCTTGGGGGCCATCTTGGGCGTGGAGGCGAGCTCGGGGCGGTCACCCAGGAAGCGCTCGAGCTGGCCGATGGCCACGGGCTCGGACTTCTTGCCACGGATGCACTTGCCCTCGCACTGGTTCTCCTGCGGGCAGACACGGCCGCAGATGGCGGGAAGCATGGAGTCCTCGCGGATGGTATCGAGAGCGCCGCCGAAGTCCTTCGCGCGGATCTGCTCGATAAAGCGGGGGATGTTGATGTTGACGGGGCAGCCCTCAACACAGAACGGCTTCTTGCAGTTGAGGCAGCGCTCGGCCTCGGCCAGCGCCATCTCTTCGGTGAAGCCCTTGTCGACGGGGCGGAAGTCGCAGGCGCGCTCGGCAGCCGGCTCCTCGTTATCGGGGGTGCGGGGCGACTTCATATCGGCAACGAAACGACCGTTAACTAGTGGCATGCGCAGCTCTTTTCCTCATAGGCCTTGAGGGACTCGCCCTCTTCGGAACGGTAAGCGGCCTGGCGGGCACGAAGGTCATCCCAGTCGACCAGGGTGGCATCGAAGTCGGGACCGTCGACGCAAGCGAACTTGGTCACGCCGCCCACCTCGACGCGGCAGCAGCCGCACATGCCGGTGCCGTCAACCATGATGGGGTTGAGCGACGCGGTGATGGGGGTGTCGTACTTCTGGGCGGTGAGGGTCGAGAACTTCATCATCGGAACGGGGCCGACGCAGAAGACCTGGCTCACGGCCTTGTCCTGCAGCAGGCGCTCCAGCGGAGCGGTGACAACGCCCTGCTCGCCGTAGGAGCCGTCGTCAGTGGTGATGTGGATGTGGTCCTCGTCGAGGAGCTCGCGGAACTGGTCCTCCATGAGCAGGAGGTCCTTGGTGCGGGCGCCCATGATGGCGTGCACCTCGTGACCGGTCTCGACCAGGTGCTTGGCGACCGGGAAGGCAATTGCCAGGCCGACGCCGCCGCCAATGACGGCGCAGGGGCCCTCGGCCATCTCGGTGGGAACGCCCAGCGGGCCCACGACGTCGCGCAGCGACTCGCCGGCTTCGTAAGTGGACAGCATCTCGGTGGTCTTGCCGATCACCATGAAGATGAACTCGACCCAGCCCTCGTCACCGTTCCAGCCGGCCAGGGTAAACGGGACGCGCTCGCCCGTCTCGTTGGCGCGGACCATGAGGAACTGTCCAGCGTGCGCATGCTTGGCGATTGCGGGCGCCTCGATGCGGAACTTGAACACCTTCTCCGAGAACTGCGTCTTCTCCAGGATCTTATACATAGAACCCCTCTCTTGTTAGGGCCGCCGAACCGTGCCTCCACGGAAATGGACGGTAGCCCGAATAAAACCGTACGCGCACAGGCGTTGTGCAGACATACGGTGCAAATTATACCCTCATGGACATGTCACTTACGTGTGTCTTCGGCGGTTGGGAGCAGGGTTTATCCACTTCGACCTGCCAAAGGGGGAGAGGTTTATTTTGGCAGGTTTTATCAGGCAAAACGGCAAAGGGGGCCGGCCTCGCGCTTCGGTGAGGCCGGCCCCCTTTGGAGCGTTGCATATGTATAGCGGCACAGGGTTTATTGCGACGCAGCCGCCGCGGCGTTTCCGCAGATGAAACCTGCCAAAATAAACATCTCTAAATGGTAGGTTTTAGTGCTTGCCGTTGGCGGAAGCGGCGCCGTTTACGTGATCGCGGGCGTAGATTACGCCGTGGACGATGGCCAGACCGGCGGCATCTGCGGCGCGGGCGCAGGTGTCCTGGAAATCCTCGGCTTCGCGGGCGCGCAGCTGCTTGAGCACGTAGTCTGCCACGGCCATCTTGCCGGGAGGGTTGCCGATGCCGGTGCGGATACGGCTAAAGTCGCGGCTGCCCATCTTGTCGATGATGGAGCGCAGGCCGTTGTGACCGGCATGGCCTCCGCCCACCTTAACACGCACGTCGCCGGCGGGAATATCGAGCTCGTCGTGGATGACGAGCAGCTCCTCGGCCTTGATCTTGTACTCGCGGCAGAGCTTGGAGATGGGCCCGCCCGAGGTGTTCATGTACGACTGCGGCTTGACCAGTACAATCTGGCGCTTGCCGTTCTCTTCCTCGGCATCGTTGATGTTGATGAGCGCGACCTCGGCGCCTGCTTGGTTTTTCCAGTACGTGACGCCGGCCTGACGGGCCAGCTCGTCGATCGCCTTAAAACCGGCGTTGTGGCGGGTCTCGGCATACTCATCGCCAGGGTTGCCAAGTCCGGCAACCATGCGAATCTTAAGCGGCTGTGCAGCTGCCATGTTCATCCTTTCGTTGATTTGTCGCCTGCTATGGTGAGCGACCCTGTTGCCGCTGTCAAATGGAGGGCAATTGAGGTTGTTTGGGGGCGTTTGGACGGCCGTCAAAATCCGAGGTGGACAGTTAGTTCAGATACGTATAAGTTCTGAGGACTCGAATTACTCAATTCAATGCCGATACGTTGTTTTGGAGCTTTAGTTAGTCCATATGGCGCTGTTTTGAAGTCTACCCTGCCTTCAAATAGGGCGAATGGTATAGAGATAGCTGCAAAACAGTCTAATTCAATGCGTCCATTTATACGTATTTGAACTAACTGCCCAGCCCTGCTCGACGGCGCACGGGTGATTCGCCGTTTAGACCGGCGCGAGGCCGGTTCCGGCCCGCAGAGCGTTGAGCCAAGCGGCCTGACGCTTGCGATAGCCCTTGATACGGTACCGGAATCGGACTCCTGCGAGTCGATGCATCGTTTGGGCGAAGGCTTCGAGTGCAACAAGGTCTTTCATTTGGTCGCGATTGATAACCAGGACGTGGATGCCCATGGCCTTGAGGCCATTATTTCGATTGCCATCGTGGATGCGAGCGTTTTGAAGCTCATGCCCAATTCCGTTGTATTCGTTGTCGACTCCGGCTGCCGGGCAATATAGGTCGCAGATGGCATAGGGGATGCCCGAGGACATGTTGGCCGCAAGAGTATCGAAGTCGATTCGATGGTTGAGTAGCAGGCCTCCCATGGGCAGGCTGCAACATCCGAATCCGCCAAAGCGCATGGGCGCTCCGAGAACGGCAAACATTAGGGATTCGGCTGGGGATGCGGATCCAGCCCGGGCGAGTTTGACTGCCGTGCGAAACGAGGCGTATGAGCTACTTTTGGCGAACCGTGCGACCGCCTCGAGCTCTTCGATGGTCGTGGCGGGCTCGCATTTGTAGTGCGCCTGTTCATAGCGGGTTTCGTTCTGTTGTTCGGCCGCTGACTGGTTGCCCAGGCAATCAAGATCGCCCGTCGCTTCGTAGCCATCGCCCTTGGGCCAGATGTCGTCATGGGCAATGGGGTATGTTGCCCCGGGAGGAAGGGAGTAAGTTCCGACCAGTTCCATGAGAAGCATCAAGGTTTTGGCGACTGATTCATTTTTAGAACAAAGCATGGCTGTCATGGCAGGAGACGTTGCGTAGATGTCGGCCTCGACGTGCATAATTGCACCTTCAGGAAGCGGAGCGGAGAGAATATGCTGAAGAAGTCGCTTGTCGGGGCGTCGGTTGCCTTCGTTTGAAACGAGAAGATCGAGCAGCTCGGAATCATCTTCATTCCAGGCGTCGAGTATCGAAAGTGCGCCAAAGTCTATCGCGTCATTATTGGGAATGCAGCTAGCCAAGGCCTGTGCTTGCTGTTCACTATCAATGGAGCTCCAGGGTAGGGCAGAGTACGCCCGTCGTGCGCGACGAATTGCGCGGAGGGCGGAGAAATGTGAAATCACGGTCGTCATAGCTATAACGTACTAAGTTGGCGGCAGAATGCGACCGCCATACCGTTCTTTTCGCTCAGCGGGGTGCTGGGCGCCATGAACGGCCGGGTGTTAGGAAATCGGTGGAATCGGTTGAGGGGATTGCAGGAAATTGAGCTCTGCCGAGAAGGTTGACGATGGCTACTGGACAGTTAGTTCAGATACGTATAAGGCGGCGGGCGTTCGAGGTGTTTCTAAGGGCCTTCGAGGGCGATTTGAAGATAATATATGCGGCGGTTGTACTCGAAAACGATGAGCTTCGGGCGGCATGGCATCCGCCGGGGAGCTCAGAAGGCTCCGAACGGACCTTTGGAGCTTTAAAAAATACGTATCTGAACTAACTGTCCAGGGCGGATTGGCGAGGAATAGAAAAAGGGTCGGAAGCGAGCTTCCGACCCTTTAAAAACATCAAAGATGATGCGATACGCGTTGGACTACAGCGCGAAGTCGCCGCCGACGAGCGTGGAGACGGGCTCCTCGTGGTAAACGGCGGAGATGGCCTGAGCGAACTCCTCGGCGACCGAGATGGTCTTGATCTTGCCGCCGACCTCGACGGGGATGGCGTCGGTGACGACGCACTCGACGATGGGGGCATCGTTCAGGCGCTCGATGGCCGGACCGGAGAAGATGCCGTGGGTGGCGCAGACGTAGATGTCGCCGGCGCCCATAGCCTTGAGCTCCTTGACGTTGGCGCACAGGGTGCCAGCGGTGTCGATCATGTCGTCGTTGATGATGCAGGTCTTGCCCTTGATGTCACCGATGATGCCCATGACCTCGGCGGCGTTGTGGCGCGGACGGCCCTTGTGGGCGATGGCCAGGTCGCAGCCGAGCATGTCGGACAGCTTCTTGGCGGCCTTGGCGCGACCCACGTCGGGGGAGACGACAACCAGGTTGTCGGTGTCGAAGTGCATGTCGTTGTAGTACTGGCCAAATAGCGGCAGTGCGGACAGGTGGTTAACCGGGATATCGAAGAAGCCCTGGATCTGGCCCTGGTGCAGGTCGAGGGTGATGATGCGGTTGACGCCGGCACGCTCGAGCAGGTTGGCGACGAGGCGGGCGGTGATGGGCTCGCGCGGGCCGGCCTTGCGGTCCTGGCGGGCATAGCCGTAGTGGGTGATAACGGCGGTGATGGAGCGGGCGGATGCGCGCTTGGCAGCGTCGGTGGCGATGAGCAGCTCCATGAGCATGTCGTTGACGTTGCCGCCGGCCACGGACTGAATCAGGAAGACGTCGGCGCCGCGGACGGTCTCGTCGTAGCGGGCGTAAATCTCACCATTGGCGAACTGCTTTAGCGTAAGGCCCGAAAGCTCGACCCCAAGGTACTCAGCGATCTTCTGAGCGAGGGGACGGTTGGAGGAACCGGAATACACGCGGATGGACTTGCGCATATTCTCCGACTTCTCGGGATCATTAATCGGCATTACCCTTCTCCTTTATATCGAATGCCATATAGATGCCTTGTTGCATTGTAACCGCGCGACGGGGTTTATCGAGTCTTGATAACGTCTTTACCGTCAACGGACACGAACCGACCACTCATCCGGTCGCGCAGGTCAGCATAGAAAAAGGAGCCGTCCCCATGGGAACAGCTCCTTAGATGCTTGGTAAAACGTTATACCTCGTCGTCCTCGCGCAGGCGTCGGCGGTAATCGGCGGCCCAGCCCTCAATATTTACCTGACGGGCGCGGCCCAGACCAAGTGCGTCGGCCGGGACCGGCTCGGTGATGACGGAGCCAGCGGCCACGAGCGCGCCGTCGCCGATCTGGGCGGGCGCGACCATCATGGTGTCGGAGCCAATGAAGGCATCCTTGCCGATGACGGTCTTGTGCTTGTGCACGCCATCGTAGTTGCAGGTGATGGAGCCCGCGCCCACGTTGACGCCGGAGCCCATGGTGGTGTCGCCGATGTAGGACAGGTGCGGCACCTTGGAGCCCTCGCCGATCGTGGACTTCTTGATCTCCACGTGCGTGCCGGCCTTGGAGCCGTCGAGCATGTGGGTACCCGGGCGCAGGTAGGCGCGCGGGCCGCAGTCGACGCCGTTCTCGATGACGGCCTCAATGGCGATGGTCTCATCGATGGTGCAGCCGCTGCCGACGGTGGTGTCGGTGAGGCGGCTGTTGGGACCGAGCTGGCACTCCTCGCCCACGGTGACGTGGCCGATCAGGTGCGTCTGCGGCCACACGACGGTATCGCGGCCGATAACGGCATCGGGGCCGATCCAGGCCTGTGTGGGGTCGATGAAGGTAACGCCCTCGGCCATCCAGTGCTCGTTGATGCGGTCGCGCGCGATGGCGGTGAGCTGTGCGAGCTGGATGCGGCTGTTGACGCCCAGGCCGTCGCGGTAGTCGTCGCAGTGGAAGATGGAGACAGCCTGGCCGTGGCCTTTGAGGATCTCGAGCATGTCGGGCAGGTAGTACTCGGATTGCGCGTTGTCGTTGCCGATCTCGTTGATGTGGGCGGCGAGCTGCGTGCCGTCAAATGCGTAGCAGCCGGCGTTGCACTCGAGCAGCGTGGCGGCCTGCTCGGGCGTGCAGTCCTTCTGCTCGATGATGCGCTCGATCTGACCATCGGCGCCCAGCTTGATGCGGCCGTAGCCGAAAGGATCGGGCGGGGTCATGGTCATGACGGTGCAGGCGAGCTCGCCGGTGGCGACGGTTTGCGCGAACTTGGCGACGGTGTCGGCGGTGATGAGCGGCAGGTCGCCGTTGAGCACGACGACGGGGCCTTGCGTGATGCCGCAGGCCTCGAGCGCGACCTTTACGGCGTGGCCGGTGCCCAGGCGCTCGGTCTGCTCGACGCACTCGACCTTGGTGGCGCTGTTGGCGTAGGCGCCGTCGATGAGGGCGCGCATCTCGTCGGCGTGGCTGCCGATGACGACCACGACGCGGCTGCAGCCGGCCTTGATGGTAGCGTCGACGATCCACTGGACCATGGGCTTACCCAGGATCTTGTGCGAAACCTTGCAGTGGTTCGACTTCATGCGGGTGCCCTCGCCGGCAGCGAGGATAATTGCGGTTGCGTCCATGTGATCTCCTGTTACGTTATAGAGACGTGTGTTTGGAAACGATACACGGCGCAATATGATACCGCAGGCATATGACGAGCGCGTAACGATTGGTTTGCGGCGGTTGAGGCTTGCGCCGCCGGCGTGGCGTTTGCACTGCGTGCGTGCGGCGTTGGCGGTGCTGCGGAGCTGTTGTTTGAGCGAGGGAACGGGGGTGCCCGTGGATAACATACGAGAGGAGTTTGGCGGCGGGCCCGTCGCGGCATTCTCGATGTCGCATCCGGCTGTGCCGGCACTCTATATAGTGCTGACGCTGGGGCTCACTATGTTCTCGATGCAGCCGGTACTGATCGCGCTGTCGCTCGCAGGCGGGCTGGCGTATGGATTTGCGACGCGTGGGGCTGCCCGCACGCTGGGCGCGCTCCGCTGGCAGCTGCCGGTGATTTTGATCGTCGCGCTGCTCAATCCGCTGTTTAGCGCCTCGGGTTCGACGGAGCTGTTCCGTATTGGCATGCGCGCGGTGTATCTGGAGAGCATGGTATACGGCCTGTGCATGGGCGGGCTGTTTGTGGCGAGCGTGTTGTGGTTTGAGGCGGCGGCATCGATGCTCGAATACGACAAGGTACTCGCGCTGCTGGGCAATGCCGCGCCGGTGATTGCGCTCATGATCTCGATGTGCATGAGGCTTATCCCGCAGTTTTTGCGCCGCGGTCGTACGGTGCTGGCGGTGCAGGATGCGATTGATGTGCCGGGCAGCGCGCCGGCCGACCCCGTGCGTTCGCGTTTGCGGGCATCGAGTGTGTTGATGGGCTGGGGCATGGAAGATTCGCTGGAGCGCGCGGACGCGATGCGCTCGCGCGGGTGGGGTGCCGCGACGCGTCGTACGACGTATGCGCGGTATCGACTGGGGCGCAGCGACGTTGCCGCGCTGGCTGGGCTTGCGGTGTTTGGTGCCGCCGCGGTGGCGGTGGCATGGACCGCGACAACGCAGTATTCGTTTTATCCGCAGCTCTCGGTGCCGGCGCCGTGGCGGGGCTATGTCGTGTACGCTGCCTGGATGATGCTGCCTTGCGCGTCGCACGCGATTGATGAGAAGAGGTTTGGCTGATGGCTCGGTTGGATAGGGGCCCGGTGTCGGGCGCGGCGTGCGGCCCGGATATTCCGGCGATTGAGGTGCAGGGCCTTAGTTTTGCCTATCCCGGGGCCGAGGCACCGGTGCTCGAGGGGCTTGATTGGCGTGTTCCCCAAGGTGCATTTGCGCTGCTTGTTGGCGGTACCGGTTCGGGCAAGTCGACGCTGCTGTCGCTGCTCAAGCCCGAGATCGCGCCGGCGGGCGAGCGCACTGGTGATGCGCGCGTGCTGGGCGAGAACGTTGCCGACATGGACGTGCGGGCATCGGCGGAGCGCGTGGGCTATGTGTTCCAGGATCCCGAGAACCAGATCGTGTGCGAAACCGTGTGGCACGAGATGGCGTTTGGCCTGGAAAACTTGGGGCTAGCACGTGATGAGATGCGCCGTCGCGTAGCTGAGACCAGCTATTTCTTTGGTCTGGAGGACTGGCTTCATCGCGATACCGATACGCTTTCGGGCGGCCGCAAGCAGCTGCTGTCGCTTGCCGCCGTCCTGGCGCTGCGTCCGCGTGTGCTGCTACTCGACGAGCCCACGTCTCAGCTCGATCCCGTTGCCGAGAAGAATTTTCTGCACGCGCTGTTTCGCGTGAACCGTGAGTTGGGCTGCACGGTTGTTGTGGCTACGCATCAACCGCGTCCAATGCTCGAGTATGCGACGTGTGCGTACCGGATTGAGGACGGTCGCGTGCGCGAGGTGGCGGATATGGCTTCTTTGGGACGCCGAGAATCGTTGTTTTCCGACGACATGTTGGGGTGGGGTGCCGTCCGATGTGCAAAAAACGGAGTATTCAGCAGGCGTGAGGACAATTTGGGCTCTCTGGAGCCGCCCGGGGACGTATCGAGCGCGAAAAAAAGTTCGGAATTGGACAAATCGTCCGAATTTGTGGCGCAAACGTCGCTCGAGAACGGCTCGGAAGCCTTCCCGCGCACGGATGGGAGCAGAATACTCCAAAAAATGCACGGCGGGTCGGCTACCACCCTGGCAGGGAGCTGGTTTCGCTACGATCGCGCGGGCGGCTGGGTGCTGCGCGGGCTCGACGTGGCGTTTTCGGCCGGTGCGGTGCATGCGATCGTGGGCGGCAACGGATGCGGTAAGTCGACGATGCTCTCGGTGCTGGCGAAGACCGCCAAGCTGCAGCGCGGCCGCATGGTGCGCGGAGCGGCCTCGGCGGCGCTGCTGCCTCAGAACCCCAAAGCATTGCTGGTTGCCGAGACGGTTCACGATGAGCTGATGGAATGGGCCTCGACCTGCGGATATGACGAGAACTTGGCGCGGGAGCGTGCGGCGCAACTGGGATTGGACGGCCTGGAGACGCGTCACCCCTACGACCTCTCGGGCGGACAGCGCCAGCTGCTCGCGCTGGCAAAGCTGCTGCTGATTGGCCCCGAGCTGCTGCTGCTTGACGAGCCCACGAAGGGCTTGGACCTGGAGAGCCGCCGCATCATCGCTCGCGCCCTGCGTGACCATGCGAAGGCTGGCGGCACCGTCATCATGGCTACGCACGATTTGGACTTTGCCGAGCAGGTCGCCGACGACATCGCCATGATGTTCGATGGCGAGATTGCCTGCATGGAGCCGCCGGCCGACTTCTTTGCCGACAACGTGTTTTATAGGGCGTGATGGGATGGCGGATTATCGCATCGTGCGCCTACTCGCAAAACTGGAGATACCGCTGCTGCTGGCGGTGCCAGCCGTGATGGCTTCGGCGTTGCTGGCGGGCGTTGAGCAGGCGGCGCTCGCCATGCTTGTCGTGGTGGCGCTGGTGCTTGCGCTGTTCTTTGCAGGCTATGAGGCGTCGCGACCGGGCCTGCGCCAGATTATGCCAACGCTGGTTCTGGCGGCGTTGGCCGCGGCGGGGCGCATCTTGTTTGGCCCCATTCCCGACTTTAAACCCGTGAGTGCCATCGCCATTATCGCGGGGGCGACGCTTGGTCGCCGCAATGGTTTTATGGTTGGCGCGCTGGCGGCGCTGACCAGCAATTTCTTTTTTGGACAGGGCATGTGGACGCCGTGGCAGATGTATGCCTGGGGGCTCGTGGGATACGTTGGCGGTGCGCTGGCGCATGCGGGTGCGTTCGACCGCGCCGACGGCACCGTGCGTATGCCGGCGCTGCTGACCTACGGCTTTGCTTCGGGTTTGCTGTACGGCGTTGTGATCAACGCCTACGACATTATCGGTTTTGTTCAACCGCTCACGTGGGCGGGTGCCATGGCGCGTCTTGCCACCGCCGTACCGTTCGATATCACGCACGGCCTTGCGACCTGCGTGTTTTTGGTCGCCCTGTACAAGCCTTGGTGTCGCCGCATCAACCGAGTCGTCGTGAAGTACGGACTGTAGGGCTGGTTGCGCCGGGGCGGGAATCAATACTGCCGAAGTGTCATTTTAAAACTATGCCGGTTTACGGGGCCAGATTGGCACAAGCAGACCATGCCGGCTATTTTTGAAATAGAGCAAGCCGTTTACCTGCGGTTTTATTATTTCGGAATTGCGTATGGTTGGGGGTTCGCGATTTAGCCCCGTAAACTGGCATAGTTTTGGAATGGCCGGCTGATATGACGGGCGTCGTGACCCTCAAGAGCCAAATTGATCCGTTTTCTTCCGTCTCCAGACGTCCCCGGGGAATCAGCTGAACTCGCCCGCCACGAAATCAGCCTATCTACTACGTTTGACCCGACACCCCCAAACACAACCGCGTTTTATGAAAAACCGCAGGCTTTCTACCTGCGGTTTTCTTTTTGCGTTGTTCGCTGTGGTTGAGGGTGGTGGCTTAAACGTAGTAGATGGGCGTGTTTCGTGGCGGATGGGTCACGTGGATACCACCACGAGGCCCAAAATGATTCGTTTTCCTCCGTCCCCAGGGGATCAGCTGGGGCTAGAGCTCTAGCGTGAGGGTGACGGGGCAGTGGTCGCTGCCGAAGATGTCGCCGCGGATGCCGGTGTCGCGTACGTTGTCGGCGATTGCGTCGCTTACCAGGAAGTAGTCGATGCGCCAGCCGGCGTTGTTCTTGCGGGCATTAAAGCGATAGCTCCACCAGCTGTAGACGCCCTCGACGTCGGGGTTTGCCGCGCGCCAGGTATCGGTAAAGCCGGCGTTGAGCAGCTCGGTAAACTTGCCGCGCTCCTCGTCCGAAAAGCCGGCGTTGCCGCGGTTGGACTTGGGGTTCTTAAGGTCGATCTCCTCGTGCGCCACGTTAAAGTCGCCGCAGGTCACGACGGGTTTGCCGGTCTCGCGCTCGAGCGCGTTCAAAAAGCCGCGGTAAGCATCGTCCCAGGCCATGCGCACGTCGATGCGGGCGAGTTCGTTTTGCGCGTTGGGAGTGTAGACATCCACAAACCAGAACTTGTCGAACTCCAGCGCGCAGACGCGGCCCTCGGTTGCGGCTTGGGCGACGAGTACGGCCGCCTCGTTCTCGCCGGCGTAGGGTAGCAGTGCGTCGGCGTGCAGCACGCGCAGCGGTTCCTGGCGGCTAAAGACCGCAGTGCCCGAATAGCCTTTACGCTCGGCGTAGCTCCAGGTTTGGTGATAGCCGGGCAGGTCAATATCGACCTGGCCTTCTTGCAACTTGGTCTCTTGCAGCGCCAGGATATCGACGTCGAGTTCTTGCGCGATCTGGATAAAGCTCGGGTCCTTTTTGAGCACGGCGCGCAGGCCGTTGACGTTCCACGAGGCGAAAGTGTAAGTCTGAGGCATGGTGTCCTTTCGACGGGGTTGGCAGGCTTAAGATTAGCGCAACAGGGGCGGGGTGGGCTCCGCGCATGCTGACTTAAAGGTCGCATGCTGGGACATCGCCCGGCGCTGCCCGACCAGCAGGGACGGAGAACTCATATGACGCAGGCAATAACGGATTCCAAGCAGGCCTCCGCCGCGCTGGCGGAGCTGTTCGACACCCACGAGCGCGTGGTCTTCTTTGGCGGCGCGGGTGTTTCCACGGCGAGCGGCATCCCCGATTTCCGCAGCGTGGATGGCCTGTACCACCAGCAGTTTGCCTACCCGCCCGAGACCATGCTCTCGCATAGCTTTTATGAGGCGCATCCGGCCGAGTTCTTCGACTTCTACCGCACCAAGATGATCGCGCTTGGCGCTAAGCCCAATCGCTGCCACACCAAGCTGGCCGAGCTGGAGCGCGCCGGCAAGCTAAATGCCGTGGTGACGCAAAACATTGACGGCCTGCATCAGATGGCAGGATCGCAGCGTGTGTTCGAGCTGCACGGCTCGGTCCATCGCAACATTTGCCAGTCGTGCGGCGCGGTCTATAGTGCCGAGTGGATTTGCTCGCGCGAGCACGAGGACGCCGCGGGCGTGCCCATGTGTCCTGCGTGCGGCGGGCGCATTAAGCCCGATGTGGTGCTCTACGAGGAGCCGCTCGATGAGTGCGTGCTGACCGGCGCCGTTGCCGCCATCGCCGCGGCCGATGCCCTCATTGTGGGCGGGACCTCGCTCGTGGTGTATCCGGCGGCGGGCCTTACGCGTTACTTTACCGGCGATACGCTGGCCATTTGCAATCTTGCTCCCACCGATCAGGATGCAAATGCCGACCTGCTGATTTCTTGCGACATCGCGGCTGCGTTTGCGTTTTAGCCCGCGTGCGCGGATACAATAGAAAGACTGATTGCAAAGCGACCCCGCCGCCTGCGCCCGAGCGCGGCGGCGCGGGCATTTGAGGAGGATGTTCATGGCGAACGATAGCAAGACATGGCGGTGCGGAAAGTACGAGCTCAGCTTTGACCGCCCGCGCATCATGGGCGTCCTCAACGTGACGCCCGATTCGTTTAGTGACGGCGGGGAGCACTTCGACCCGGATGCCGCCATCGAGTACGGCCTGGCGATGCTCGACGCCGGCGCCGACATCATCGACGTGGGCGGCGAGTCCACGCGCCCCGGCTTTACCCCGGTTAATCCCGACGAGGAGGCTCGCCGCGTGCTGCCCGTGGTGCGCGCGCTGGCCAAAGAGGGCGCCATCGTCTCGATCGACACGCGCCACGTGGCGGTTGCCAAGGCGGCCGTGCGCTGCGGCGCCTCGATCGTCAACGACGTGACGGGCTTCACCGACCCCAAGATGGTCGAGTTTGTCGCGACGAGCACCTGCGGCGTCATCGTGATGCACGCCGGCGAGGTCGCGGCGCCCACCCGCACGCATGCGACGGTGCAGCTCGATACCTCGGCCGCGGCGTTTGTTGCCGAGAAGGCGCGCGAAGCGGCTGCCGAGGCTGCGCGCGAGGCCGAGAAGCCTGCCCGCCGTCGCCGCGGCAAGCTGCTGGGCGAGCCCAAGACGGAGGCCAAGCTTCCGGGAGGCGTGGTGCAGCCCTCACTGCCGTTCGGCGATCCGGAGCCCGCGCCGGAGCCTACGGACGAGCAGAAGCAGGAGACGCCGGCCGCCGAAGAGACCGCCCCTGCTGCCGAGGCCGCCGCGACCCCTGAGCCCGCGCCGGAGCCCAATGACCACCTGGCTGCCATGATGCGCCGCAGCGCCCGCCGCGAGGAAGCCTACGTGCCCACCTCTCAGCTCCGCCGCTTCACCCTGCCCGATTCGGCGCCCATCATGCGCCGCGTCATGGGCTTCCTATCCGACCAGGCCCGCACGCTCATCCATGCCGGCGTGTCGCGCGACCGCATCTGCATCGATCCCGGCCCGGGCTTTGGCAAGACGGCCAACGAGGACATCGTCATCCAGCGCGAGACCGCCAAGATGGCGTCGCTGGGCTACCCGCTCATGTGTGCCGTGTCGCGCAAACGCTTTGTGGGCGCCGTCTCGGGCGTGACCGAGGCCGCCGCGCGCGATGCCGCCACGTTTGGCGTGTGCCTGGGCGCTATCCAGGCCGGTGCAAACATCGTGCGCGTGCACGACGCCACTGGCTTTGCGCAGTTCCTGAACGGTTACTGGGCTGTCGCCAAGCCGCAGCCGCGCCGTGCGTTTGTGGCCGTGGGCTCCAACCTGGGGCATCGTTGCGACAACATCCGCGCCGCACGTGACATGATCGCCGAGATTCCGCTCACCTGCGTGTCCAACTGCTCGCGCATCTACGAGAGCGAGCCGGCCTACGAGACGCGCCAGGACGCGTTTGCCAACGCCGTCATCGAGATCAAGACCGAGCTGGCGCCGTTGGTGCTGCTCGACGAGCTCATGAAGATCGAGGCCGAGCTGGGCCGCGACCGCTCCAAAAAGGCCAAGGCCAACGGTCCGCGCACCATCGACCTGGACCTGCTGTGGATGGACGGCGAGACCCACGGCGGCAAAAAGCTGCGCCTGCCGCATCCGCTGATCGGCGAGCGTGACTTTGTGCTGGTGCCGCTCGAGGACCTGATGCACGACCCGGCGCGGTTCTTCCGCTACAACGGCGTCGAGGTCAAGGAGCCCGAGGATCGCGTGGGCCATATCGTGGGCGAATTGGGGCGTATGTAGATGATTGAGATGAATGCCGTAGCTGTCGGTACCGAGCTCGACACCGCGCGCGACGCTGGTCGCGAGGGTGCGTCTGCGGGCTGGTGTGCTTGGAGCGCGGGCGAGACGTCGTTGACGTTTTCGCTGGTCGTGCGCCCGGACGTGAACATGCATGCCTTCCACGGCCTGCCGTTTGTGGCGGCGATGGGCATGATGGACGCGCTCGTGGGCACGGCGTCGACGCCGGGCCTGGGCCTTGCCGGCAAGGTGGGCATTGAGTGGCCGAGCAATATCGTGTGCGGCGCGCCCGCGTTCGAGACGTCGTTCGCGCGCGTCGCCGTCAACGGCGGTGCCGGTGCCGCGGGCATGTTCGGTGCCGTGACGGTGGATATTGAGCGTTCGGCGCTGAGCGAGCTCGGTGTAGATGTGGCCGACGAAGCGCTGGTCGAGGAGCTGGCTGCCGCCGTGCTGACCCGCGTGGACACCTGGGCGGTTGCCGCCAACACACCACAGGGCGCTGCCGGCCCGCTGGCTCCGGTGCTGGGTGAGTACTTCGATATGGTGCCGCTGCTGGGTCGTCAGGTTGCGGCGGTGTCGCCCAACGGTTTGCCGCTTGCGGTCGGTGTGTTTGCGGGCCTGGACATCTGGGGCCGCGCGACCATCAAGACCGATGCCGGCGAGCAGGAGTTTCCGCCCGAGGCCGTACGGATTCGCGGACTGTAACGCGAGGCGCCCGCGCTCAAAGATAACGATGACAACGAAGCCCTCTTCGGCCTGTGCCGGGGAGGGTTTCGCCTATCTGGTGAATGGGTTGCCAGCGCCCTATTCCTCAAAATTGAAAATTTTTCAGTTTTGAGGAATAGGCTTGGCGAACGTTTGCGGGGCTGTGACATCGGGCGTGCTCGACTTATGTCCCTGTTTTACCCCCAGCTTCTGCATGCGGCGGTAGATTTCGCAGATGCCCTTGATGGTGAGTTGGCCGTCCACCACGTCGAAGGCATCGGTCGAATCGGCGACGATGCCGGCGAGACCGCCCGTGGCGATAACGGTGGCATCCTCGCGGCCCAGCTCGCGCTTCATGCGCGCGACCAGGCCCTCGGCCATGGCGGCAGCGCCCACCACGGCGCCGACCTTGATGCACTCTTCGGTGTCGCGACCGATGGCGTGCTCGGGCGCCTCGAGCGGCACGCTGGCGAGCTTGGCGGCACGGGCGGCAAGCGCGTCCATGGAGATGCGGATGCCCGGCGCAATCGCCCCGCCAATGTAATAACCGTCCTCATCGATGACGTCGATATTGGTCGCGGTGCCAAAGTCCACCACGATTGCCGGCGCGCCGTAGAAAGTCTCGGCCGCAACGGCGTTGGCTACGCGGTCGGCGCCCACGGCCTGGGGGCGCGCCGCGCGCAGCTTGGTCACGGCGGCCGTCTGCGGCCCGATGACGATGGCGTCTGCCGCGATGCGGTTGGCCACGGCGTGCCATTCGCGCGAGAGTTGCGGCACCACGCCCGCAAAGGCGATCGCGTCAACCGTATCGAGCGAGAGGCCGTACATCTTAAAGAAACCCATCAGGCGCACGTGGATCTCGTCGGCGGTATAGGAGCGGTCGGTGGGCATACGCCACGACTGCACCAGCTCGTCTCCGTCGAACAGGCCCATGGCCGTCTGCGTGTTTCCCATATCGATAGCGAGCAGCATGTCTACTCCCAGTGTTGGCATAAAAGGACGCGCACCATTGTATACGCGCCGTCGACGGCGCTCGGCCGCGATTCGTTTACGGTGATAGGGGCTGAGGGGTTTAAATATGAAGGAATTATGCTCTACGAGATTTTCCTTGCCGTTTACCGAACTCCCGCGTAATATTCTTTCTTGCGCACATGAGGCGCCCAGACATTGCGGGGTGGAGCAGTCTGGTAGCTCGCCGGGCTCATAACCCGGAGGTCGTAGGTTCAAATCCTGCCCCCGCGACCAAGAACTTGCAGCTCGTCGGCCTAGCCGGCGAGCTTTTTTGTTATTCCGGGACCGTGTTTTCGGTCCAATTCCCAACCTCTCAATCAAAGATCTCGATCTGTAACATCTAGACCCGATTTGGGCGGCTAGATGTTACAGATCGAGATATACCGGTGGATTGGGTCCCGTTTGTCTAAATCTATAACACGAGGGACGGATTTCGCCGAGTTGTTGTTATAGATTGAGATTTTCTAGCAGGCGGGTCCCGTTTGTCTCGATCTGTAACAGTAAGACCCGATTTTGCCGCGTAACTGTTACAGATTGAGATAAACCGACGGGCCGCCCCGCCCATCCCCATCCACCCGCCGCCACCTGATATTCGCCGATTTCCGTTGCGCCACTGTGCTCCCATGCCATATCCTCTAGACAACTACGCGGCACCATCGCCGCCGCGCCTACAAGAGAGGAATATCCATGACCGCACCTGCATCCAAGCTGCTCCAGCCCATTACGGTTGGCCCCCTTGAGCTCAAGAACCGCATTATGTTCCCGCCGCTCACCACCGGCTACGAGGAGCGCGACGGTTCCATCGGCGAGCGCAGCCTGGCCTTTTACGAGCGTCTGGCCCGTGGCGGCGTGAGCTACATCGTCATCGGCGACGTCGCTCCCGTTATGACCGCGAGCCCCACGCCCAAGCTGGCGACCGACGCCCAGATCCCCACGTTTAAGGCGCTGGCCGACACCGTTCACAAACACGGCGCCAAGGTCGCGCTGCAGCTGTTCCACCCCGAGTATGACGTGCCCGGCGTCGGCCGCATGGTCATGGGCTCCATGGCCGCTGCGAAAGCTGCGCAGGAGGCCAAGGCCGCCGGCGACGAGGAGACCTTTGCCGCCAAGATGGCCGAGTCCAACGAGATCCGCAAGCAGGCCTATGCCAAGCTGCACCACGACATGCAGCACTTTGTGAACGAGGCGAGCGTAGAGCAACTCACCCAGATCAAGGAGGCCATCGCCGCCTCGGCCGCCCGCGCACAGCAGGCTGGGATCGATGCCATCGAGGTCCACGGCGACCGCCTGGTGGGTTCGCTGTGCTCTGCCATCCTCAACAAGCGTACCGACGAGTACGGTGGCTCGTTCGAGAACCGCGTTCGCTATGCGCTCGAGGTCGTCGCCGCCATTAAGGAGGCCGCGCCGCAGCTGATGGTGGAGTACAAGCTCCCCGTGATCATGGAGAACCCCGACGGCACGCCGCGCGGCAAGGGCGGTCTGCAGCCCGACGAGGCCTGCGAGTTTGCCAAGCTGCTCGAGGGCGCGGGCATCGACATGATCCAGGTCGCGCAGGCCAACCACACCGGTAACATGGGCGACACCATTCCGCCCATGGGCGCCATGCCCTACAACTGGACGCTGCCCGTGGCCGAGCGCGTCAAGGCCCTGGTCTCTGTGCCGGTGGCAACCGTCGGCCGCGTTGTCTCGGTTGAGGCCGGCGAGAAGATCCTGGAGGACGGTTCGGCCGACATCGTCGCGTACGGCCGCTCGCTCATGTGCGACCCCGACATTGCGCTCAAGGCCGCCACGGGTGAGCCCATCCGCGAGTGCCTCAACTGCAACAAGGGTTGCGTCGATGCGATTCAAAACCGCCAGTACATCTCGTGCGTGCTCAATGCCGAGAACGGCGACGAGGCGACCATCGCTATTAAGCCGGGCGAGGGCGACAAGAAGATTGCCGTGGTGGGCGGCGGTATTGCCGGCCTGGAGGCCGCGCGCGTGGCGGCCAAGCGCGGCTACGACGTGACCGTCTACGAGGCGAGCGATCATCTGGGCGGTCAGATTGTGCTGGCGGCCGCGCCCCCGCGCAAGGACGAGATCATGCGCTCGGTCGAGTACTACGAGAAGATTCTGCCCGGCCTGGGCGTGAAGGTTGAGCTCAACCATGCCGCTAGCCCCGCGGACCTCAACGCCGCCGACGCTGCGATTGTGGCCGTGGGCGCGCACGACGTGGTCATCCCCGTTCCGGGTGCCGATTCGGACAAGGTCGTCTCGAGTTGGGACGTGCTGGCCGGCAAGGTGGAGCTTACGGGCCGCGTCGCCGTCATTGGCGGTGGCCTGGTGGGCACCGAGACTGCCGAGTACCTGCTGCAGCACGGCTGCGAGGTGGCGATCGTGGAGATGCTCGACAAGATTGCCGCGGGCGAGTCCGAGACCATTCTGCCACTGATCATGAGCGATTTTGCCGAGCACAACGTGGAGCAGCACGTGAAGACCCGCCTGACCGCCATTACCGACGAGGGCGTGGAGGCCATTCGCACCACCGAGGACGGCGCCGAGGAGCCGGTGAAGATCGCCTGCGATTACGTGGTGATGGCCGTGGGCTCCAAGGCCAACGCGTTTGACCTGGACGGCGTGACGGTGCCCGTGACCTGCGTGGGCGACTGCTCGGGCGAGCGTACCGCCGATATTGCGAGCGCCATTCGCACGGCGTATCACGCGGCCAACGAGCTCTAAGCAAGAAAGCTATCGCGTATTGAGTGGGCGGGGAGTGCCGTATCGGCGCTCCCCGCCTTTTTGCCAATAGAGTGTCCCTGATCAGCGGGTTCAGAAAATCCGAATCTTGAGCACCCGAAAATCCGAATCCTTAGAACATGAAAATCCGAACTATATGAACACGAAAATCCGAATCGCAACTACCCGAAAATCCGAATTTGCTACAGTGGAATAGAAGAATCAGAAAGCAGGACCTGGAAATCTGCGGGGGTGGCTCATGGCAGGTGAGAGGCTACATCGGGACGGATACATCCCACGTATCGTGGATGCGCAAATCGAGCGCTACCTTCACGTCTTTGGCGCGGTCGAGATTGCAGGCACCAAGTGGTGTGGCAAGACGTGGGCCGCGCTTGAGCATGGGGCGTCCGTCTCGTATGTCGACGAGAATCTCGACCTCGCGCGTGCCGACCCGGCGATGATGTTGCTGGGAGACCGTCCGCATATTATCGATGAGTGGCAGCGCGTTCCCCAAATTTGGGACTACGTTAGACACGAGGTTGACCGCACCCGGGGTACGCGCGGCGCCTATATCCTCACGGGTTCCTCCACGCCTGCGTTTGGCTCAAAGGCGGAGGCGCCCGCGCATAGTGGAGCCGGCCGCATCGGCCGCGTCCGCATGCACCCCATGACGCTTGCCGAGACAGGCGAGTCCAACGGCAAGGTGAGCCTGGCGGGCTTGTTTGAGCATCGTTTTGAGCCCTGTCGGTGCAATGGCGATACACCGGGGCTTGTCGAAGCCGCTTGCCGCGGCGGCTGGCCCGAGGCGATCGATATGGTTTCGGCTGACGCCCAGCTCATCGCCCGCGAATATCTCAACACCACGTTTTCGAGCAGCTTTCCGGCGGTCGGTCTCGACCCCGATATTGCTCGTCGAGTCTCTGCATCGATCGCGCGCAATCTGGGACAGGCAACCACGTATAAAACGATTCTTATGGATATGTTCGGTGCCGAGGAGGAGCCCGCAGCGTTTGCCGACGAGACCAAGGTGCGTAGGTACCTGGATGCCCTCAAAGGCATGTTCATTCTCGAGGAGGTCCCCGGTTGGGTTCCCGCCGCGCGCGACAAACGACGCTTTACCGTCAAGCCCAAGCGCTATCTGGCAGATCCGAGCCTTGCTTGCGCCTTGCTAGGTATGTCCTTGCAGGCGCTGCTTGCCGACTGGCAGACATTTGGTCTGGTGTTTGAGAATTTGGTCATACGCGACCTTTCGGTCTACGCACGTTCGCTCGACCTGCTGGATAGCACGCCCGTGCGCTATTATCGCGACGATTCGGGCCTTGAGTGCGATGCTATCGTGCAGCTAGCCGACGGACGGTGGGCCGCCTTTGAGATTAAGGTGAGTGAAGATAAAGCGAGCGCCGGCGTCGAGAGCCTCAAGCGCGTTCGCAAGAAGGTCTGTGGAAATCCTCGTTCACGCACACGCGAACCGGAGTTTATGGCCGTGATTGTGGGGGTGGGTGAGTACGCCCGCGAGGTCGAGGACGGTATCTACGTGATACCCGTGCGCGCGTTGGGGTGTTAAGGGGCGGCACGCCGTGTGCCCGCTGCCCGGTGCTGCGGATTGGTGCAAGTGGTCAGGTTTGTTTGCACCATGTCCTTGGCATATGGAAGAAGCTGCTATTCGTAATCTTTAAGACATCATTAAGGCTTGCGCTGTGGAGCAAACCGCAGGTCAATGCTATTCTTTTACCTTATCGTATGGTGTTGTATTCTGCCTGAATTCTATGCCTACGAGCAACGGATTGATCGCGACCAAGCGGAAAGGATGGCACGCCCGCTAGCAGGGCAAACGCAAGCGATGAGTGGCATGGACCGACATAGCGAGCTCCAGCAGCACAAGACGGCGGCCGAGTACCGCCAAGCTGCCGACGAGCACGCGCGGACCCTCAAGGATTTCTGGAAGGATTTCCTGGTGAGCGGTCTGTTTGTGCTGGCCGCCATCGTTGCCATCTTTGCATGCCTGGCCTGGTTTGCCGCGAATAACCGAGTGAGCGCCACGGGGAGCACGATCGGGGCGAAGGGTCCGCGGTTTGTGCTCTCGGGAACGCAGGGCGGCACGGCGGGCAAGTACGACGCCCAGGACAACTACGCGTCGGACAGTACAAGCCTTGCCGTGAACAATCTTTTCAACCTCAATAACATGAGTGCCGATGGCAGTCTCTCTCCGGGGTCGGCTGGTCAGCTCCAGCTCAACGTCAAGCCGCTCTGCAACGATCTGCACGATATCACGGTGGAGATGACCTGGGAGATTTCCGTCCAGACGAGTGCTGTCGGCATGGGCTCCGCTGCGGATGCATCGAAAAACGAAGAGATCATCAACTCGCTTAAAGATTTGGTGCGCGGTCATATCCTGGTTTTTCAGGGCAAAGACACCTCTGGCTTTTACTCCAATCCGCTGGTCCCCACGACAACCACGGTGACCCAGGACGGAGCCAGCGTTACCGTCATCACGCAGAGCTTTACCATTCCGGCGTCGGACTTTTGCCCTGCGGACTCAAATAGCACGACCAAAACCGTACCCAAAACCCTCTACTGGATTTGGCCGGAGCAGTTTAAGAGCTACGTTCGCACGGGCAACGCCGGCTACGGTGGCAACCTTTTTGCGAGCACGGACCCCGCCGCGGGATACGCAGCCCTCGTCGGCGACATCAACAATAACCACGCGCGCTATTTCCGCGCCGATAGCACGAGCGTGCCAGGTCAGGCGCCTAGCGCGGTTCCGCCTGTCGGAGCCGGCATGTCCTCTGCGGATGTGGAAACCTGCGCCAGCTACTACAACAACGCCGACGAGATTATCGGCAAGAACGTCAAGTACATTCGCGTGCGCTTCACCGCCAAGGAGGCGGATAAATAAATGGACGAGCAGCTTAATGCCCGCGAGCAGGGCGATATCAAACACAACGAAGGAGCGGCAAACCCCGGCGGCAACGGGTTCGGCTCGCACGGCGAAGCGCGTCCGGCTGGCCGCATCGAGCGCATCAAGGCTTGGGTGAGCGACCACCGTCGCGAATCCCTGGCCATCATGGGTCTGGTGGCCGTGCTTCTCGTGTTGCTGGGATTGACGCTCGGATGGTTTGTCGATGCCAATCGCGGCTCCACCGTCGGCAAGATCAAGGAGCCGGCAGAGCTCAAGGTGCTGGGCCCCAACGCTACGGCAACAGAGCAGATCGACCTGAGCTACAACCCCGAATACGGCGATACCAAGACTGGCAGCACGGTGACGCTCAAGCGCCCGTTTTGCGTGCAGACGGGCGGCGACGGGTTTGAGCTGCAGCTTGCGAATACGACCAACATTACGGGTCTCACTATCGAGCTGTATAAAGCTGAGGATACGGGCCCAGGTGATGCTCACGATGTGAGCGGCACTGCGGGCGGCAAGCCCTATAGCTGGAAAATGTATGAAACGGATCTGCTGAAGAGCTTCACGCCCATCGAAGACCCGGGCGAGGGCGCAAGCGACCCTACATTCAAGGACTATCAAAACGTCCAGCGCAACGCGCGCCCGCTCTACCGATACAAGAAATTCGGCAAAAGCGAACTCAACGCCAAGACGCTCGACGGCTCGACTGGCAATGACACGCTCAACTTTATCATCAAGCTTTCGTGGGACGAGAGCACCAAAGAGACCGACGTGATCTACCTGATCGCGCGCAACACGAGCGGTAAGTAGGAGAGGGGGCGCACATGGAGAAGCAAGAGAAGCAGCAGGATGCCGAGTGCGAGCAGCTGGTAAAAAGCAAAAGCCTCGTCAAGAATAAGCTGGTTGTGGCGGCAATCGCGCTTGTTTGTGCCGTGGCGCTCGTGGCGGGTGGCTACTTTACCTATTCCGCCTACATCGCCAACGGATTTCTTAAGTCCGTCGCCGCGACAGGCACCGCTCAGAGCCTGTTTGCGAGCGACCTGCTCACGGGCTACATGAGTACGCCTAGCAGCGACGAGCTCGACCGTGCCCAGCGCTCCGTTACGGTGTATCCCAGCAGCGGGCAGTGCAACTTTACCTTTAGCATCTACAACTACTTGCTGAGCAACAGCAACTTCTGCAACGACAAAAACGTGACGTACACCTTGACGGTCGAGGGGCATGGGCTCGATGGCGCCACGTGGAGCTATGAACCCCAGCCCGGTAGCAGCGTCACGCTTCCGGAGAATCAGCCCACCAAGAAGGACTACACCGTGACCTTCCCCGAGGGTAAGTTGGGACAAGCATACTTTGTGATTAAGGCCACGGTCGTATCGGAGCAGAGCCCCGGCACCGAGCTAGCCTGTCTGGCGGCGAAAGTCGTGCCGTCAAAGAAGGCCGAGGTCAAGACCGCTGCGGTTGAGGGCGCGCTTGTTGATGAGGCTGGCAAGTTTGCTGATTACGCTGCGTACAACTACCGCGTGACGGTTACGGGCGCACCGGCAAGCGTCACGCTCACGTGGGGGGAGAACGTGGAGATCGACCGGTTCTTCGAGATCAACCATGGAGCGACGGTGAATGTTGAAAAACGCACGGCTACGTTCACCATGGAGCCGGGTTCGATGGTCGTCAACTTTTACCGAGCGGACGGCAAAACGCCCGATGGCTGGAACAAACTGGGTATTAGGGTGAGCGGAACTACCCAAACAGACACGACGAAGACTCAATAACTCTGGAAGCAGAGTTTTTAGGATAAGAGGTACGGAATCGATGAGAACGGCAAAGCGCATACTCGCAGAGTTCATGACGGTGGTCATGGTGCTCCAGGCATGCTCGCCCACGGTGGCCGCCGTGGCGGCCGGCTGGCAGAACATCTCGAGCGAGATTGCCACCGCGGCTGCGGAGGCATCGGACACTGCCGAGAGCGGCGAGACCAACGGCGACGCCGCGAATGGGTCTGGGGCGAGTGATGCTGGTGCAGCAGGTGACGGTGCCCAGGATGGTGCCGCGAAGGACGACGCCGCAACGGGCGATACTTCCGATAGTGCCACGGGTTCCGATTCTACGGGCGATCAGACGGAGGGCGACGATGCGGCAGGGGATGCTGCCGCTGATGATGTCGAGCAAGATGCCGATGCCGCGGTTTCGGAAGACGCTGAGGCCCAGGCCGATGCGTCGATTACAAATCTCGATGAGCTTGTCGAGCTGCTCAAGGCGAACGGCGCGGAAAACATCGTACGCAAAGACGACAGGAGCGGAATCCGAAGCCTTGATGTCAAGTCGTCGGAGGCGTTCGCCGTCCTGTCTAACGCCGACGCTTCGCTTTACTATGATGCGCAGATCAAGGTTATCATCACGGGCGATGCGAAGCTCACCGAGTCGGCTAATAACGGCATGTCTTTCCAGGGTCTTGGCAGTGATGAATGTCCGTTTGAAGGCAGGATCTATAGGGACGTTGATAGTCCCGTCGAGCTTACGACTGATCGGACGGTTTTTAATAACCTCAAGCTGTCTGACCAAAACAAAACGGTCAGGATAAAGTGGGTAGGCGCGACTAGCTATAGCGCACCGATGATCGCTTCGAAGGTCAGCGGTGCGGAAAACGGCGAAGAGAGCAAGACACTCATCGCGTCGGTTGACATCGTGGAACCCGTGAACGTTGATGTGAAGGATGCGACTTCCGCCTTGACGGCACCCCTCCTGGGTGCGACGACGGGCGACCTTGCTGCGAACGTTACCTATAGCCTCACCGATTCTCGAAAGAATCTCAACGCGAATGCGACGGGCAACATTGGCTTGATTGCCAACACGGTCGAGAGCGGGAGCTTGACGGTTGAGTCCGTCACGTTCCCCAACGATCTGACCTCAGGCGGAGCCGTCAAAACGAGCTCTGGCAACGCTGGCCTGCTCGTAGGCGAAGTCAAGGACGGTGCGACCCTGAGCATTGGCACTCTGGCAAACGTTCCCACCGCCACCGTCCAGTCTACGAACGGCTCCGCCGGTGGCGTTGTAGGACTCGTTGGCTCGAGCACGGGTGCCATGGTCAACGTCGCGAAAGCTCTCGACCTACACGCGCTCACCGTCAAGGGCACAACTGCCAGCGGCGGTTTTATTGGTAAAGCGACCGTGCTCACACTGGGCGCGGATAATAAGCAGATTGGGTGTCCTCTAAATATTGGCGACGAGAACAGCGCTTGCTCTGGTGGCGTTATCGGCGACGTGAGCTTTGCGCAAGGATTTGCCGTTACGTCCAATATGTTCGACCTGGGCGACCTTGTGACTCTTGGTGCGTCGCAGCGCGCCGGCGCTCTTTTTGGCATGGCCGATATCTCTAATGGAGACATCGTGGTGCAAGGCGGGACGTATAAGAGCAAACTCGCCTTACCAGAAGATGTTAGTGTCAACGGCAGCTACGGCGGCCTTGTCGGCAAGGTGTTCGCGACGAAAACGGACGACGACGGCGCTTTGCGCGCCTTTGTTGTTGAAAAGGATGCAGATAATAAGAATACGTGCTCAATTGAGTTTGACCTTGCGAGCAAGTTGTCCGACGCAGGCGGCGTTGTTGGCTATGTTGGCGATAGCGCAAATCCTAACTCGCAGCCCGTTGCCGTTGTCTTCAACGGCGTGACGGTTGCGTGCAAGGGAGATGCTTCGGCGCGAACGGGTACCGGAAAGTTCGGTGGCGCCGTGGGCGTTGTCGATACGCGCAATGTCCTTGACGTGCGAGATTTCAAACTTACAAGCGACAATCCTATCGGTAAGGCGCAAAGCAACCGTGCCGCGGGAATTGCGGGATCCGCGTGGAATGCTGTAATCAAATTCAGCGGCATCACGGATCTGTCGGGCGCAAGTTTTGCCGAGAACGCCACGACGGGTCAGCTCGTATACGAGAACCACAACGCGCTGATCTTCGCTGCCGGCAATGGCTCTAATGGTGATCTGGGAGACAAGGGCGCTGCGGTCTGGACCTTCAAGCGTAGCAACTCAGCCTCAAAGACGGACGACATCGCGACCTACGGTGAAGTTGTTCGTCTGGGCGGCGACTTCATTAAGCTTGATGTGGACACTCATAAGTTGACCTTGCCGGATTCGCTGACGGCAGCTAACGGTGCCTACGCCCTAACCACAGCTGAGGATTTCGCCAAGCTTGCGATTACCTGGCAAACCAACGGCTACTACTCGATGGTTGACGGCGTTACCGAAAACAACCTTAACGGCTTGCAGTCCTCGACCATTACGGTGAACGGCACTATTGATCTCAAGGGCACGGGCCTGACGGGTTTCACGCAGGATCGTGCAGACGGCTCGCAAGTTTTCTCGGGAACGTTGAACGGTGGCGGCACAATCAATCTTGCCGTCGGCGAGGCGTACGGCAAGCGTGGTGAAGACGTGCTCGACGGCAATAACACGAGCAACGGCAACGGCAAAATCTACCGCCACGGCCGCTTGGGCTTGTTCGCGGCCGTCAACGGTGCAACCATCTCCAACGTCACAATCGCTGGCTCCATGAAGTTCGATAACGGTTCGGCTATCGATGCCGGGTCGCTTGCGTGTGCCATCGTCGGCAACCTGTCATTGTCTGGCGTAACGTGCAAAACGAATATCGCGTGCGATGATACGTTTGCCAATGACGTGAACATTGGCGGTATTGCGGGCAGCGTGCTGGCGGCTTCTACGGTTGCGTTTAAGGATAACAGCAAGGCTCAAGCGACCATCGCTGCAACTAAAACGCTTAACGGCAATAGTCGCATTGGCGGCGCCATTGGTTATGCGGGCGATTATGGCTCGTCATTCAATGTTGCGGGCCTCGAAGTCGCCGGATCAATCGAAACTGGCGATTGCGCCGGCGGCAAGATTGCCCAAGTCGGTGGTCTTATCGGCTGCATCGCACAGAGTACCTACAATGCAGGGACAATAGCCAACTCAGCTGATAAGTACGTGAACATTTCGGGCCTTTCGTTCAATTCATTCGAAATGAAAGTCGGCAGGAACGGCGATAAGCTCAATGGCACGGGTGGTTTCTTGGGTTATAGCTGGGGCAACGCGGTCGTAACTATCGGAGATGAGAGCATTAACAAGAATGAAAACTCTTATGCTCTGAAAACGACCAACGCTTCTATAACCGCGACTGCGGATGATTCCAAGGAACTCGGTGGTCTTGTATACGCCGCGAGCGGCCACTGGATTATCAACAACTATGCCATCGATCTCTCGGGCACAACCATTAATGCGGGCGCCGCTCAGACGCTCGGCGTTCTAGTTTGCCGCGGCTGCAAGGTGGATGATAAGACGACATATGGCGTCGAGAGCTACCTAGGCCTGTACTTGGAGGACAGGGCTTATTGGGATACCGCCTATAGGGTGCCCACCGGCGAGGGGGCCATCGTTGCGTCGGGCGTAACGTCCTTCGATGAATGGGTTGGCAGCGGTGTAAAACCAAACAACGGCAGCAAGCTCATGGACGCCGACTGGAACACGGTCGTTTCGCTACACACACAGAAAAACAAGCTGGACATGGACGGCGATTCCACAAAAGACAACAGCTACCATAATCGCTCGTCTTTCGGTCGAAGCCAGAATACGAACGGCAATACCCGCTACTTCTACAACCTCGACATAGTCTCTAAGAATTGTGAAGGCGGCTTTAGTGGCAGTCAAATCGATACAGCGGAAAAGCTGCTCTTATGGTCTGCTTACCGTTATGCTCCCGAAGGTATTCGTTCGACAATCGTTCCCAATGGCACGACAGGGCTCGATGATTCCATAACCATAACGGGTACAATCGATTTGGCCGGCTACAGCTATTATCCAACTCAGCCGAGCGGAGAGGTGACGGTTGAGAATGCGACCATTACCTTCTGTTACTCCAAGATCAAGGCCGAGCAGAATGGCAACAAGCTAAATTCCGATGCTACCCAGCACGAGAACATGCACTGCGGTCTTTTTCGAACGGTGGCAAACGGCGATCTCACAGTAAAAAACGTCACTTTGCGTGGTACTGTTGGGCCCGTTATTAATGACGGAAAGAGCTCTGAAGACACTGATGGAGCAAGCGGAAGCTCTTCGGGCGCGCTCGTGTGCCGCTACGTGTATGGGTCCAGCGACGGCAATGGCACCAAGATTAGAAAGATCTCAATTGATGGTCTTACGCTCAACAATCTGATTGTCGACGGCGCCAACAGCGCCACGGATGCTAACGCCTATATGCCTCTGCTCATCAACGAGATGCAGAAGTACGTGAGCCTGAACGCGAAGAATATCAAGACTACTGGGTACACGAGTGACACCAAGGCGGCTACGTCGCTGTTCGGAAAGCTTGGTGTAGGCAGTGAGGCCGATCAGGTGACGGCAAAGTTTGAGCAAATCAGCTTGCCCAGCCAAAAGAACAAAACGATCTTCACCCATGCGAGCCTGCTGGAGAGTTTTGGCTACGGAAGCACGAGCACGGGCTCTGCGGACTACACCTTTACTAAGGCCGATGCCGATGCCGATGCAGGCAAGGTGACATACGGATCTGAGATTGATGGGAGTACGGAGTACCCGGGCAAGCAGCTTTGGTATTACGACGAAGCGACGTATGGTGCCGTGAGCGGCTATGTGACGGTTGATGGTAAGAAGGACGGTGACGTCAGGCCTTGGTTTGGTGGCTATCTTCCTTATGTTTATAAGGGAAAGGCCACCGAGAGCGGCGTCCAATATCATGAAATTAAAGTCAACCAGCGCATTCCAAAGCTGGTAGAGGGATGCGGCACATATGGCGATCCGTATGCCGTTAAGGACGCGACTGAGATGAACGCCATCGCCAACTACATCAACAACCAAACTGCGCTCGACGGTTGGGAGGTCACCATTGCCGTCAACCAGAGTACGCTCTGTACTCGCCGCAGCGACAATAAAACCGACAATGAGGTTACGTACGTCTATAAGCAGGCGAAAGACACTGGGAAGAAGTGGGAAAAGAAGACCGGCGACACCACTGATCCTTCGGCCACACTTTCCGACGAGATGATGCACCGCTATATCCAAAGCGCGTACTACAGTATTGAACCTACCGGGGGTAATACGATCACCCTCGACGGCGCATCGTTTGGCGGTTTTGGCAACAAAGCCAACCCGTTCCGTGGCGTCATCGTTGGCAACCCTAAAGGTGATAAAAAGGCAACCATCAAGATAGAGAATAACGAGGGTTCGCTTCGCGGCCTTATTCCCTATAGTTACGGCAGCGTGGTGCGCGATCTGAATATTCGCTATGTGAACGCGTCGGCGACTATTACTTATTCTGCCAAGGATGCCGACGGTGTTCCGACGTCGTTCTTCGGTGGCGTTATCGGCTGCATCCTTGGCGGCGATAACATTATCGACGGTGTGGCCGTGAATGGGACAACGCCCGATAACTCCACAACCGGCTTTACGGTTGCTGGTGGCGGAACTAAGCCACATCTTGTTCCCATCGGCGGTTACGTTGGTGCCATTGCGGGCGGCGGTGTGATCTTCCGCAATATGTCAGGGACGTCTTGGCGCGCTGGAACCAGCGACAAGTCTCAGGGTCTTGGAACGGGCAACTTCCGGCAGTACGACAATCCCTACGTTGGTCGTGTGATTGATGGCTATGCCTTTAGCGAGGGCTGCAAAGTCGAAAACGGTAACGCTAACTACAAGATCAACGAGCTCACAAACAAGGGAGCTGCCTGCGTCACTACCACGGGCACCGACAACAAGTATATCGGCACTGATGCCGAGGCACCCGTGACCACGGTGGAAAACGCCCAGGGCCTTTTGGTGCTCTCGGCCATCATTAGCTCGGGTGCGGGTGCTGGAGCGGCACATACTGACTACGCTAATTATGGCGTGTTCCGCGGCTCCAAGGCGTACTGGGGCAGCGATAAGCAGGACCCGGCGATAAACGGCTACCTGTTTGGCAACAAGGAATATGGTAAGGTGCGAAATGCCAGCTACGACTGCGTGGGCAAGCCTGCGAGCGCTTCCGGCGATTTCGAAACCGCCAAAAACGATGACCAGAAGGCCCCGGGCAAACAGGGGTGGCACGGCCCGCTCAACCATGATGACGATGTAAATTCGCCCTACCTGGTGGCGTCCTACGCTGCCGACTACCAAACGGGCTACGTGTGCGCGTCGAAATCGATCGGCATGAGCCTGGAGTTCAAGGAAAATGCCACCTATGATATGACTGGCTACGGCACGGGATACGTGGGTCTCAGCGGCCGTTACTATTCCAATGCTTGCAGCTCGAACGAGGCGTCCACCGATCGCGACCGCATCACGCCGCACGTGGCAACGATCGACGGCAACGGGGCCACCATCACGGTGGGCACCAAAGATGCCACTTACGGCGTCGTCGAATATGCCGATGACGACTATAAGGTCTCGGGCGTGGGCGGCCTATTCAGCACCGTGATGTTCACCTCAACCAATGTGGGGCAGAGCGTCACCGCGAATGACGGCGCTCAGGTCAAAGACCTCACCTTTAGTAACTGCAACGTATCGCTCACGTACAAAGACGCCAACGGTAGCATTGCCTCGGGACCGGCATCGAACGACCTCATCGGCACCGGCCTTTTGGCGGGCGCAACGGCCAACTACGACGGCAACACGCGTGGCGTCTACCGCAACGTACAGATGAAGAACTGCACCGTGTTGGGCGCAAAGAGCGTAGGAGGGCTTCTTGGCAGCTCGGGCCGTACCAGCCGAAGGACGGATAACGACGTGACCTATATGGTCAATTTCGGCTCCGGCACGCAGGCGCCCGCGAATCTCTGTGACTGCTCATACACTGGCCTTAGCGTCACGGGCGAGAAGTACGTTGGCGGCTATGTGGGTGCGATCGCCTCGCCGTGCGGCGTGTGGACAACCGCGGCCACAGGGGTATACGAGAAGACTATTGGCAAAAACTCGACCATAACCGCCACGGGTACAACACCCTACGTGGGCGGCGTGTTCGGTTATACCTCCAGTAACGTATCGGTGAACACCAAAATTGGCATCACGGAAGCCGTCGCATCGAGCACGGCAGTCATCTCTGGGGTAAATGTACTCGCCACCGGGTCGAACACCGATAAGTACATGGGCGCCGGCGGTGTGGTCGGAAGCGCCTATAGAGGCGTTATTTCTATAAGCAACGTGCGCATTGATGCCGGAGGCGATGCCAAGAGCGCCATCATCGGCGATGCCACCAGAACGAACAATAGCATCCGTAATGCGGGCGGCTTGATTGGCGAGGTCACGAGCAGTGGCAGCCCCAACACGTACTGGTTTGAGGACTGTAGCGTCGAGAATATCAACATTGCCGGCACCGACCAATGCTCGGGCGGACTTATCGGCTACTACTTCAGCAATGTGAACATAGCCTGCAACAATATCGCGATTGAGAGCGCCACGATCAAGGGCAGGTGGAGCGGCGGTCTACTTGGCGCGATTAACAGCGGTGCCGACGTCATCAACGTCACCAACACAAAGGTATCTAACACAACGTTTGGCGGAACCTCCAACGGCGGCATTGCGGGCGACGGACGCGGCCAGTTCCATCTGGTAAACGTGCTCATGGACAGCAATACCTACAAATTGGGCTCTAAGCAGGGCGTGCTCTTAGGCGAGGTTGACACAAACGGCTATAGCCTCTCCGCAGCGGGCGTGAACGTAAAGCTCGGCAACGGCAAGACCACGCGTGATCTGCCGCCGATGGTTTACACGACCAATGCGGCCGCCGTAAACATGAAGTCGTATATCGCGTTTGGTGACTATAACGACACACTGGAAGCACCTGACAAGGGGATCACGCTCTACGGCGCGGACAATACCGCCACCACGGCAGCGAGCCCGTATGTGACCACGAGCCCCGTAAGCACGCTGGCGGCGCGTGCCTCCGACAACGACACCACCGATCGCTACCTGTTTGGCGACGGCGCCACCATCGACACCGCGGCGACCGTCCAGAGCGAGGCAGGCACCGGTGTTGCCGATCGCTACACCTACACGAATATCGGCGGCATTAATGACAACGGCGCCTATCAAAATAAGTCGAGCTACGATGCCTCATCCGTGGCCAGTAAGTTCAATTCGAATAATGATACAAGCAGCAACCAAGCCACAGCGGATTTCCCCGTTTTGGTGATCTCTGGCAACGACAACACGACGGTCAAGAGCTATCTAAACATCGTCACGAACGGCGGCTTCTCCGATGCCTGCAGATTGAATAACGAGAATGGCACCAATCCGCACGTGACGGCCAAAGCAGAGGTTTTCCAACTCAAGGACGGTGTGTTCGTTAAAGACGGTGACGCGTCGAACAATCCCACGCTTCGCGTAGTGAACAATGGCAAGAACAATATGTCGTTTAGCCCAAGCTCCGATTGGGACAACGGCAAAGGTCGCTTTACGCTCCTGACCGTTACCTTTACCGAGGCGGGTCAGAGCTACAACGTTCAGGTGCCGATCATCGTTAAGCGCAAGCTCGAGATCGATTTCACTGCAACGTATGATTACGGCACTCAATTTAAAGAAAAAGACTACGCTAACCTTGGAAAAGATGCACACGTGCTTACGAGCTTTGGCGAGCCGATGACGGGTCTGCTTACCTGGACATACAATTCTGCCAATGGGAAGGAAGTCGACTTTGGCTGGGACAGCTATATGGCTGCTGGCGGCTCGATGAAGGGGCTCGGCAAGAGTATCCTCTTCAATGGTGCCGACGGAAGGTTGCCCCAGGGCACCCAGCTTACGCTCATCGATGCGAACGTTGATGGCAAGGCCGGCGGCAGAGAGTATCACTATACGGTGGGCGAAGGCGGAGCAACGAGCGTTTCCCTGAGCGGAAACGACGGCTTTAAGGATTCTGCGGGCAATCCATATCAGGAGCGATGGCTGAGCGAGATCTTGGGTGTGTCGGCCACGCAGGATGGCGCCGGCACATGGACCGTGTGTGATAACGAGGCAGAGGCGACCGCTAAAGCGAAACTCGATGGCAAGTGGACGCTGTTTAAGGTTGCGGGTGCTGACGTTCCCAGCAACAGTCGCTATACGCTAAAGGTACCCAAGGAGAAGGATGCCGGCAGAGAGAAGCGTGCATCGGAGAGCGTCTACCTAGTTGTCAATGTGCCCAAGTCGGGCGACGGCGTGACGCAAGCTAGTATCAACGGTTTTACGGCTTCGTCTATTGACTCGAATTCTTCGGGTGGCCGCATATCTTGGAATCTGCATCATGTTTTACGCACCGATGGCAGCGACGATATTCAAAACAGTACGGCATCGACATACAGCATCTTGTCCAATTATGAGCAGAATGTAGTCGACAAAAAAGATGGGGCGTGCATTCCGGTTTCGAAGTCGGAGGACGGTGCCGCCTACGTTCTTTCTCTCGATGTCATGGATACGGTTACGTTTAGCCCGAGCCAATACTATACAGAGAGCGACCATCTGTTCTATCAGCTCGATACATCGCTGTGTCGCTATGGCGCCAACAACAACCTAATGGGAGTAAGCAGTTTCCCGAGCGGAACTTCGGCAATTGCGAAGTTCTATGTTGCCATCGGCAATCAGAACTACAGGTGGAGTGGCAGCGATTGGGAGCCGTATGACGCTTCGACGCCTGCGTTTACACAGATTGTGACGGATACGGGTGATGACTCACTGAGGCTCACGCTCGACCATGACCTTGCCGGAATCCGCAAGCGTGCAGCGGGCGGATCCTTTACCGTGCGTACGGTAGTGGAAGAGATTCGCCTTACGCCGGACGGCTGCAACAAGGTTATCTCCCTGTCCAAGCAGTCTGGCGAGGACGCCTGTACCAAGATGTCCTATACCGCCAAGCTTTCGACGCGTAAGGAAGGCCTTAATACCTCGAGCCTGACGCAGACGAAGCGCGGTAACGTCGGGTACTATCGCATGGACACGGGTGATACGACCATTACGCTTTCTGCGCCAGATAAGTCGCAGCTTGGCATTAACGTGGACGACCTGCGTCCGATCGCGAATGGCGCGATTGGTCTGGGTGCCACGTATGAACTGGGTGGACTCAGCAACGCCGCCGAGGCAATTGCGAACGCAGACTCTGTTGTGTACACGCTCTCGCTTCAGCGCCGCGGAACCGACGGCACGTATGAGAGCGTAACGGATGATATCTCAAACTACGTAACAGTGACGGAGAGTAAGCTTGCCGCGGTCGCTCCCTCCGGTAGCACGATCACCTTCACTGACTCGAAGGAGAACGGCAAGTTCAAAACGAAGAACGGTAATACGACGTTTAGCCTGCCCTTTACCGTTAAGGTCAACACGCAGGTTGAACAGCGTGAGCAGTTCTACGCGAACTATCGCTTGGTGATGACAGCGAGCCTGGTTAAGGGTGACGTGGCGAGCGCAACGCCTCAATCGCCCGACTATGTGACCTATACGCTCACGAGGGTGAACCTCAACGGCATCGACCACTAGTTCCGAAGCCAACTGGCTTCGCAAAGGGGGCGGCAACCACCCGGTTGCCGCCCCTTTTCTTGTTCTCCTGGCCTGCTGCTGCCCCAGCTTCCCACCTAGCTTTCCAGCTTTCCACCTTAGGTGGTAAGTTAAGTGGAAAGCTGGAAAGCTAGGTGGAAAGCTGGAAAGTAAGTGGAAAGTTGACATGTAGGTGCGGGCTGAAGAGGGGTTAATAATTACACAAACCATACCAGCCAAACAAAAAGATACCAATCTGGTTGGTAAAACACCGTCAATGAGCCGCGAGCTAACTAGCTGCGTAAATAAAACCTAAAGAACTGTTGCAAATTAATGGCAAATGCCCAGATGCCGCCGTGCGATTTTCAATTAACTGTTACGCGTAAACAGCAAAATGCTACTATCTAACATGCACGTAAGAAAGCAGATTAACGGTTAAGGCTAAGAAGTGGCAGGTATGTCGGAAGCAACAAGGACTCGCACGCATGCGCCCGAGGTTAGGCAGCGCGCCGTCGAGGTCCTCCAAGAGGGGGTCGGTCATCGCGCCCTCGCCGCGGAGCTCGGCATTCCCCAGGCCACGGCTCGTCAGTGGGCCCGCGCATATGCCGTGGGCGGTGCCGACGCCGTTCTCAACGCCGGTTCGCATCATCACACCTATTCGTACGAAGTTAAGCTCGCCGTGGTCAAGGACCGCTTGGAAAACGGCTTAACGGTTCGCGAGGCCATGATCAAGCACAAGATTCCCAGCGAGTCTTCGGTCAAGGCTTGGTGCCGCCAGTATCGCGAGAGCGGTGAGTCCGCGCTGGTTGATAAGCCGCGCGGTCGCAAGCTGCGCGTTAAAAAGGCGGAATAGCGAACGGGATGGTGCGCCCACAGGGGCGCATTTTTCTTGCCGCGCCAACTTTTTGGACCGTCGTGAGCCTACTGGAACATCCTCCAAAGTGGTTAATAAACCGCGCGCAGTGGCCCGTGCGCCCGCCGCCGCGATAGGGGGAGCGTCGCCTCTCTGCTCCAAAGCGGACAGACTCGTTACCCCGTACGCCTAAAACTCCCCAGTTGACCGAAAACCCGCCGCCGCTACTCCTCAACTGAGCTATAACGTTAAACAATTGCAGCGTTTTTGCATGGGGGAGTGATGGTATGACGCTACTGTATTTCCTTACCCTGTTTCCGCTGGTACCGGCGCTGGGCATGCTGCTCGCGCGCGGTGACCGCGCCCGCGATGCGGCGGGGCTTGTAGGCTCTGGCATCATTATGGCGGTGACGGTTGTAGTCGCCGTCATGTTTTTTGGCACGGACCCGCAGAGCTTCGAGGTTGCCCCCGGCACCTCGCATGTGCTCTCGATCATCAGCTCCGTCATCGACGTGATCCTGTGCGCCGTCATCCTGTACAACGCGCGTAAATATAAGAGCACGCTCACCACGGTGCTCGGCGTGGTGCAGCTGGTGGGTTCGGTTGCCTTCGCTGCCATGACGCTGCCCGCGGCCGAGGTTGTCACCGCCACGCCGCTCTACCTGGATTACATGAGTGTGATCATGGTGCTTGCCGTCGGCATTGTCGGCAGCCTTATCTGCGTGTACGCCCTGGGCTACATGAAGGACTTCCAGGCCCACGACGAGCACGAGGCAGCGCTGCGCGGGCAGGCGGCGCCCGACCGACGCCCGCAGTTCCTGGCGCTTATGTTCCTGTTCCTCTCGGCCATGTTCGTCATCGTGACAAGCGACAACCTTGAGTGGCTGTTCTGTGGCTGGGAAATCACCACCGTGTGCTCGTTCCTCATGATTGGCTACACGCGCACGCCCGAGGCCATAAAAAACGCTTTCACCCAGATCATCCTCAACATGCTGGGCGGCATCGCGTTTTTGGCCGGACTCATGTACCTGCACGTTAACGGCATGCCGCTGACCATCTCGGGCATGATCGAGCTTTCCAGCGCCGGAACCGCGCAATCCGCGCTGCTGGTGATGCCGGTCCTGTTGCTGTCGCTTGCCGCGCTCACCAAGGCCGCACAGATGCCGTTCCACACTTGGCTATTGGGTGCCATGGTTGCCCCCACGCCCACGAGTGCCCTGCTGCACTCGTCAACCATGGTCAAAGCCGGCGTGTTCCTGATGGTCAAGCTCAGCCCGCTCTATGCCATCTATCCCGTGACCGGCTTTATGGTCACGAGCGTGGGTGCCATCACGTTTTTGCTCGCTGCCCTCATGGCCATCTCGCAGAGCAACGCCAAACGCGTCCTCGCGTACTCCACCATTTCCAACTTGGGCCTCATCAGTGCTTGCTTGGGTGTCGGCGCGCCCGAGGCCGTATGGGCCGCCATCTTCCTGATCCTGTTCCACACGGTGGCCAAGTCGCTGCTGTTCCTGTGCGTGGGCACGGCCGAGCATCATATCGGCAGCCGCAATATCGAGGACATGGACGGTATGTTCAGCCGCATGCCGCACCTTACGCGTCTGATGATGCTGGGCATCATGGGCATGTTCGTGGCACCGTTTGGCATGCTCGTGTCCAAGTGGGGCGCCCTGGTGGCGTTCGCGCAGACCGGCAACGTGCTCATGATCATGGTGCTTGCCTTTGGCTCGGCCGCGACGTTCTTCTTCTGGGGCAAGTGGCTTGCCAAGCTTTCGGGCGTCGACCCCACGGCTCAAAACGTTGAGGTCAATGTCCATAAGACCGAATGGATGGCCCTCAACACCATCGCCGCGCTGCTGATTCTTTGCTGCGTGGCGTTCCCGCTCATCTCGAGCGGCCTGGTGTCGCCTTACTTGGCCATGGTGTTTGGCCGCGTGCCGTACGTTATTGGCAAGGACGCCATGTATCTGATGGTGGTTATCGTGGCGTTTATCGCCGTGGTGCTGCTGACTTCATTCCGCGTGAGCAATAAGCCGCACGTCAACGTATATCTTTCGGGTGTGGGAACCGACAATTACCGCCATTTCCGCGGCTCGATGGGACGCGAGGTGAAGGCCGAAAAGCGCAATTGGTACTCGGAGGACGCCCTTGGCGAGAAACGTATTGGCCCCGCGGGTAGTGTTGTTTGCTGTGCCATCATCCTGTTTGCGCTGCTGTGCTGCGCGTGGATTGGGCCCGAGCGACTCGCCATGAGTGCGCCCTCGGTGCTGCGCGGCAAGTATTTTGAAGGCTCGGGCGTCGTGGGCATTTTTATTGGCACCGTGGCGTTTGCCTTGCTGGCGCCGCTTGCGGGCGGCTTGATCGACGGCCTTGACCGCAAGCTGTCCGCTCGCATGCAGGGCCGCGTGGGCCCGCGCCTGCTGCAGCCCTTCTACGACGTTGCCAAGCTGCTGCGCAAGGCCCCTGCCAGCGTAAACACCATGGACGATACCTATATGGCGTGCGCGCTCATCTTTACCGTCGTGGGCGGCGGCATCTTTGTGTCGGGCTCCAACACGCTGCTGTGCGCTTTTATGGTGACGCTCGCCGCGATCTTTGTGGTGCTGGCGTCCGCCTCGACGCAAAGCCCGTTTGCGCAGGTCGGCGCCGATCGCGAGCTGCTGCAGGTTATGAGCTACGAGCCCGCCGTTCTGCTGATGAGCGTGGGCCTGTATCTTGCCACCGATAGCTTCGATTCCATCGCCGTGACCGGGCAGTCGGCGCCCATCATCGTGTACAGTGCGCCCATTTTCCTGGCGCTGCTTGCGGTGCTCACCATCAAGCTACGCAAGTCGCCGTTTGACCTTTCGTACTCGCATCACGCGCATCAGGAGATTGTCCAGGGCATCGCCACCGAGATGAGCGGCGGCACGCTGGCCAAGATGACCCTTATGCACTGGTGCGAGACCGTGCTGTTTTTGATGTGGGTGGGCATGTTCTTTGTTTGGGACAACCCGGTGAGCTGGGTCGTAGCCCTGGTCGTGATGGCCGCGACGTATTTTGTCGAGGTGCTGATCGACAACACCTTCGCACGCAGCACCTGGCGCAGCTGCTTTAAGCTCGGCTGGGGCGTGGCGCTGGTGTTTGGCCTGCTCAACCTTATGCCCATCCTCGTCGACGTGTTTATTTAGGAGGCGGCATCCATGGATCATAAAATGTCGCGCTCGCCGTGGGTTATTCATTACGACGGCTCGAGCTGCAACGGATGCGATATCGAGGTGCTTGCTTCGCTCACGCCACTGTTCGATGCGGAGCGCTTTGGCGTGGTCAACACCGGCAACCCCAAGCATGCGGATATCTTTTTGGTGACGGGGTCGGTCAATGCCCAGAACCTGCCCATCGTGCGCCAGATCTACAACCAGATGCTCGAGCCCAAGTGCGTGGTGGCATGCGGCATTTGCGCGTGCTCGGGCGGCGTATTCCGCGATGCCTACAACGTGATCGGCGGCGTGGACCGCGCGATTCCCGTGGATGTGTACGCGCCCGGGTGCGCCATTCGTCCCGAAACGGTGATCGATGCCATCGTGGAGGCGTGCGGTATCCTGGACCAGAAGGAGGCCGTGATGCGCGCCGGCGGCGATCCGCTCACCGTGGGCGGCGCCGCCACCTGGGACGGTGGCGTTGAGCTGGGCGAGGACGGGTTTGTGGCTGCGGGGGCCGGGACTGACGGTGCCGGTGACGCGCCTGCCGGGAAGCCCGCCGCACCCGCTGCTGGCGACGCACCTGCTGAGACGCCCGTCGCTGCAAAGGAGGCCGAGTAATGCAAAAGGCTATCTATACCATCGTTGGGATCGACGAGCTCCTGTCGCATGTCCAGGCGCTTAAGGGCGTCGGTGCGCGCTTTGTGCAAATGCACGCCGAGCGTAACGTCGACGACGGCTCGTATCGCTTGGTCTATACGTTTATCAACGTTCGTGCTGCTCAGGAGCATATTGCGCAGGGCGGCAGCTATGCGATCGAGAACCTGGTGGTCGAAGGCATCGACCAGTACCAGGAGATTCCGTCCATCAGCTCGTATTATCCGGCGGTATTCCCGTTTGAAAACGAAGCGCACGATCTGTTTGGTCTTGCCATCACCGATATGCAGATCGACTTTAAGGGCTTTTTCTACCAGGTCTCGACCGCTGAACCCATGAGCGTTATCACGCCCGAGGTGAAGGCCGCGCGCGAGAAGGCCATGAAGGTCCGCGCGGCTGCCGAGGCCAAGGCGCGCAAGGCCGCTGCCGAGAAGGCCGCCGCGGCTGCGGCTGCTGCAGGGGAGGGCGTTGCGGGCGCCGGCGATGCCGCGGGCGCCGCTGCTCAGCCCGCTGCGGCTGCCGGCTCCGATGCTCAGCACGATGGGGCTGCTGCGAAGGCGGCGCTCAAGGCCGCCGAGATGGAGGCAAAGCTCGCCGCCATGGATCCTGAGAAAGCGGCCAAGGTCCGCGCGGCGCTTGCCGCCAAGGCCGCCCGCGACAAGCAGAAAAAGGAGGCGTAAGGCCCATGGCACATCGCTCCGTTATTCCGTTTGGCCCGCAACACCCGGTGCTGCCCGAGCCGCTTCATCTGGACCTGGTGATCGAGGACGACCGCGTCATCGAGGCAATTCCGCAGATCGGCTTTGTGCACCGCGGACTCGAGAAGCTCACCGAAAAGCGCGACATGCACCAGTTTGGCTACATCGCCGAGCGCATCTGCGGCATTTGCGCCGTGGGCCACAGCTACGGCTATGCCAGCGCCTGCGAGCGCATGCTCGACATCGAGGTGCCCGGCCGCGTGCAGTATATCCGCACTATTTTGCACGAGCTTTCGCGCATCCACTCGCACCTGCTGTGGCTGGGCCTGCTCGCCGATGCCTTTGGCTTCGAGGCGCTGTTCTATCGGTCGTGGACCCTGCGCGAGCAGATTCTCAAGATCTTCGAGAGCACGTGCGGTGGCCGCGTGATCCTTTCGATTAACGAGATCGGCGGCCTAAAGCACGACATTGAGGACTCCGAGCTGGCTGGCATTGTCCAGACGCTCGATGCCATGCGTCCCGACTACGAGGCCCTGGTGCATACGTTTTTGGACGACGTCAGCTGTGGCGAGCGCCTGCATGGCGTGGGCGTGATCAGCAAGAAGGACGCGCTGGATCTGTCGATGGTCGGCCCGTTTGGGCGCGCCTCGGGCGTGGACTACGACGTGCGCATGTTTAGCGACGGTGCCTATGCGGACCTGGCTGCGTTTGAGCCGGTTGTCGCCACCGATGGCGATTGCTATGCCCGCTGCCAGGTGCGCTGTGCCGAGGTCACGCAGGCCATGGACATCATTAAGGAGCTTGTGGGCAAGATTCCGCACGACGGGATCGGCGGGCGCACCAAGCTTACGCCGGCCGACGGCGCACGCGGCGAGGTTGTGATTGAGCAGCCGCGCGGCGAGGCGTATTACCATGTGCGCGGTAACGGCACCAAGAACCTGGACCGCTTCCGCGTGCGCACGCCGACGTCGCAGAACCTGGCGGGTCTGACACATGCGCTGCAGGGCGTGCTCCTTGCCAACGTGCCCATGATTATCCTGACCATCGACCCCTGCATTAGCTGCACGGAAAGGTAGGCGCGGCATGAGTTTGCTGACATTTGCCAAGACGGCCTTGGGCTCTATGGTCAAGCAGCCGGTAACGGTGTGCTATCCGCAGGAGAAGCTCGCGGCACCCGAGCGCTTGCGCGGGCATATCGTCAACGACATGGACGCGTGCATCTGCTGCGGCATGTGTGCGCGTCGCTGTCCGGCGGGCGCGCTCGCAGTCGATCGCAAGGGTGGAACGTGGTCGATCGACCCGTATGCCTGCGTGGTGTGCGGTGAGTGCATCGAGAGCTGCCCCAAGCACTGCCTGACTATGGACACCGCCCGTACTCCGGTTGCGGCGGATAAGACTCCCACGGTAGAAACCAAGCCGGAATAGCGCGAAAACGGGGCCGGTGGGGCAAAATTGCCCCACCGGCCCCGCGCGTGAACGCGCGGTTGGGCCGCCGCTAACAAAACCATGCCGGATTACGGGGCTGGATGGCGAACCTCCGACCATATAGAAAATCGCAAAAACAAAACCGCAGGTAGATAGCCTGCCGTTTTTCAAAAAATGAAGGTATGGATGAGGGTTCCGACTTTAGCCCCGTAATCCGACACAGTTTTGAAATGACACCATATCAGTACCAGCCCCTGATCCCTCGGGGACGGAGGAAAACGGACCTTTTTGGCCTCGCGAGTACCGCCGCGTGACCCGTCTGCCACGAAATGGGCCCATCTACTACGTTTAAGCCGCTACCCTCGACCACGGCAAGTAATGTGAAATGAAAACCGCAGGTAGAACGCCTGCGATTTTGCATGAAAAGCGGTTATGGGCGGGGGTATCGAGTCAAACGTAGTAGATGGGCCCATTTCGTGGCGGGCGCCGTCTGCCGATCTCCGCGGGCGGAAGGAAAAGGATCATTTTGGTCCCGCGAGGCTTGCGGAGGCACTCGTGCAGGGCCGTCGCGAACAAAACTATGTCGGTTTACTACGATGAATTCGGCATTCCCGACCATGACTGCATTTTTCTAAATATTGCAAGCGTTCTACCTGCGGTTTTGCAAGCGCGCAATTTACCATGGTCGAAGGTGGGCGATTCGTCGTAGTAAACCGGCATAGTATTGAAATAGCATTAAATCGGTAGCAGCCGTTTTGTTATGCCGGGTCGTTCGTTGGGCAACTACCCTCGCAGGTAGGCGATGGCGATCTGCGTGCGGTTGCGTAGGCCCATTTTGGCTAGGATTGAGCTGATGTGGTTGCGTACGGTGCCTTCGCCCATATAAGCCGTGGCGGCAATCTCCTTGTTGTCGAGGCCGCGGGCGATGAGCTCGGCGACTTCGAACTCGCGGTCGGTCAGGCTGGCAAAGGCTGCGGGCCGGCGGGGCGTGCCCGTCTTGTCGCCCATCCCGTCAAAGTCAACATCTTCGATCGCCTTACCCTCGAGCACGCGTTTGCCGTCCATGACTTGCGCCAACGCCGGAGGAATGACGGCGACATCGGTTTTAATCAAGTAGCCGCGGGCGCCCAGTTTGAGCGCCGACACAATGTACTCGTCATCCGAGAATGTCGTCAGAAACACCACGCGCGCCGCAGGGTCGCGCTCAAGGATCTCGCGTGCCGCCGAAAGTCCGTCGCGCCCCGGCATCTGAATGTCGAGCAGCGCGATGTCGGGCGTGTGCTCAGCGTAGAGCGCGACCGCGTCGTCGCCATTGGCGCCGGTACCCACCACCTCGATCTGCGGCTGGGCGCCTAGGATAATCTTGAGTGAATCGACTACCAAGTGGTCGTCATCGACAACTATGAGCCTCATCGGTCCTCATCTCCTTGCTGTTTGGGAACGGTGGCAAACACGCGCCAGCCGCCGGCGCCGGCGCGCGGACCGGCGGTGAAGGTGCCGCCAAGCGCCTCGATGCGCTCGCGCATGGAGACGAGCCCCATGCCCTCCGCGGCGCCACGGCCGATTGCTTGGACCCCGCCCACGCCATCGTCGGTAACGATGAGCTGGTAAAACGACGGATGCTCCATGCATCGTGCGGTGACGGTCTGGGCGCAAGCGTGGCGCATGGTGTTGGAGAGCGCCTCGCGCAGGACCGCCGCAAAGCAGTTGGCGACGTTGGCGGGCGCATGCTCGGCCAAAACTTCAAGCTCAATCTGTGGGCCGCTGTCCGAGCGTACGCCTTCAACGATGCGCTCGAGCTGCACGGAGAGGTTGGTTGCATTGTCGTTGAGCGCGTGGACGCTGGCGCGCACGAGCTGGAGCGCCTCGTCAACCGTGCGTTTGACATCGGCGAAATCGGCGGCGACGCCGGGCTCGTTGGCGTGGACCACGCGCAAGGCTTCGGTTTGGAGCGAAGCGCGCGTGAGCTGGTGGCCCACGTTATCGTGGATCTCGCGCGCGATGCGGGCGCGTTCGGCGAGCGTTGCGAGCTCGACTTCGTAGTCCTGGCGGTCGGCGAGGTCGCGGTTGCGTGCCTCGAGTACCAGGGCGCGTTCTTGCAGCTTGTCGCGGGTGCGACGCATGCGATCCTGTTCGTGCTCCAGCTGCGCGGTGCGCAGCGACAGCAACGTGGCAGCGATCGAAAGGATGGCGGTTAGCAACAGCGTTCGGGTGGTGAGCACGCCGCCACGAAGGTCCGCGACAAGCGCGCAGACAAACACGGCGCCAATCGCCAGCGCGGGCCAGATGCGTTCACGGCGCACGCGTCGCGCGATGTCATAGAAGGCAAGGGGTGCGAACGGCATAAATGGCGGCACGAAGACGGCAGCGATGATGTAAGCGTAGCTCGCGGCCTCGCTCGCGCGATGGGCGTGTTCTTCTCGTGCGACTTCCGACGCCGAGGTGGCCATAACGCCAAGGCAAAACGCCACAACCAGACGAGCGTCCACGGCAAGACCCATGGCGGCCGCAATACAGCACGCCAGCACAATCGATTTGTCGAAAAGCCTGTTCATACGGGTATTGTACGCGATGCTGCGCGCGGGGGAGGCGCCGCCCGGGGCAACCGTGACATTCCTCCCGCGCGGCAAAGCGGCGTCGATCGCTCGCGCGAGCGGGGGTTTCGCCTCTGCCCCCTCGCACTCGTGACAAAGCTCACTGGTGCGCGCCGTCCTCTCCTGCGATGATGCAATCGTACCGGGCCACGACCAACAGAAGGGCCGCCTCATGACAGATATCGTCCACGTCGAAAACCTCGTCAAGCGCTACGACGATCTTATCGCGCTCGACCACTTTAACCTGAGTATTGCCCCTGGCGAGATCTTTGGCCTGCTGGGCCCCAACGGCTCGGGCAAGACCACGTCCATCAACTGCATCCTGCAGCTGCTCGCTTACGACAAGGGCACCATCGAGCTGTTCGGCGAGCCCATGACGCCCACCCGCTACGACCTTAAGCGTCGCGTCGGCGTGGTGCCACAGCAGGTGGCGGTGTTTGACGAGCTCACCGTGCGCGAAAACATCGACTATTTCTGCAGCCTCTACGTCAACGACCGCAAGCGCCGCCGCGCGCTGGTGGACGAGGCGATCGACTTTGTCGGCTTGGGCGACTTTACCAAGTTTCGCCCCGGAAAGCTCTCGGGCGGCTTGGCACGCCGTCTCAACATTGCCTGCGGCATCGCGCACAAGCCCGAGCTCATCTTCTTTGACGAGCCCACAGTGGCAGTCGATCCGCAGAGCCGCAACGCCATTCTGGAGGGCATCTGCCGCCTGCGCGACGAGGGCGCCACGGTGGTGTATACCAGCCATTACATGGAGGAGGTCGAGCAGATCTGCAGCCGCATCATGATCATGGACGGCGGCCGCGTGCTGGCGCAGGGCACCAACGACGAGCTCAAGCGCATGATTCAGATGGGCGAGCGCGTGACCGTCGAGGTCGGCGCCGTCGAGCCCGCCACGGTCGAGCGGCTGCGCGCTCTGGAGCACGTGCTTTCGGTTGAGCTGTCCGGCGGCGAGCTCATCTGCACCTGCGAGGCGAGCCCACATAATCTGGTCGACATCCTTGACACGCTGCGCGCCGCCGACGTGGCACTCGGTCGCGTGTGGAGCGAGCCGCCGACCCTCAACGACGTGTTCCTCGAGATCACCGGCCGCGAGCTACGCGACTAGGGGGCAGCCATGATCAACACCATCATTATCACGGTCAAGACGCTGCTGCGCCGGCCGAGCACATGGGTCTGGGGCGCGCTCTTTCCCATTGCGCTTTCCACGATGTTCATGTTTATGTTTGCGAACCTCAGCTCCGACGGCAAGGTCGATCCGGTGCCGGTAGCCGTTGTCGCCGACGAGGCCTGGGACGCTTCGACCTTTAAGGACGTGGCGACGTCGCTTGCCAAGGAGGGCGACGACCAGCTGCTTAAGATCCACGAGTGCGACGACGCGGCCGAGGCGAACCATGCGCTCAAGTCCGGCGAGGTTGCGGGCGTCTACACGGTCGACGACGCGGGCGCGCCCAGGCTCACGCTGCTATCGAGTTACGACAGCTCGCGCGCCTCGTCGGTGCTTACCGACCGCAGCATCCTTGAAACGGTGGCAAGCTCGTATACGCAAAATGCCGAGCTCATGTCCCAGATTGCCCAGGACAACCCGGCGGCGCTCGCCGATCCGGCGGCGGTTGCGCGCGCCCTGTCGCTCGAGGGCGGAACCCGCCGCGTGAGCCTGACTCGTGCCACGCCCGATGGCACGGTCATCTACTATTACGCGCTTTTTGGCCTGGTCGCGATGATGTCTGCCGAGTTTGCCGCCTTGAGCGTCGTCGATTTGCAGCCCAATCTGTCCGGCCTCGGCGCGCGCCGCTGCGTGGGCGGTCTTTCCAAGACGGCGTCGCTGGCCGGCATTTTTGTCGGCTCGTGGCTGGTTTCCTTTGCATCGATGGCGGTTGCGATCGGCTACGTGCGCCTGGTCGTGGGCGTCGACTTTGGCGGGCGCGAGGGGTTGTGCCTGCTGGGCGGGGCTGCATCCGCGCTTGCCGCCACGGGCCTGGGGCTTTTTGTGGGCACGCTTCCCGTTAAGGGCGGCAAGGCATCCAAGTCGGGCATCCTCACGGGCTTTGCCACCACATGCGCCCTGTTCGCCGGCCTCTACGGCGAGCCAGCGATGGCGCTTGCCGACGACGTCGCCCGCGCTTGTCCGGTCGAGTGCTGGCTCAACCCCGTCAAGCTCATCTGCGACATGTTCAATCGCCTGTATTTCTTTGAGGACCTGGGGCCCTTCGCTGTTCGCGCCGGCGCGCTCGTCCTGATGGCCCTGGTGTTTGTCGCCGCCGCTACGCTGATCTTTGGAAGGAGCCGCTATGAGCACCTTTAAGACCGCGCTTCGCATGGCGCTGGCGCACCCGTTCTACCTGCTCATCTATACGGTGTTCATCTCGCTCATGGGCGTATTCATCGCGGCTTCGGTGAGCTGGAACTCGTCGCAGCTTACCGAGTACAAGCCCTACGGCACCAACGTGATCGTGGTCGACCGCGACAATAGCGACCTTTCGCGGGCGCTTACCAAGCACCTGGGCTCACGCTTTGACCTGGTCACGGGCGTCGGCGACGACACATACGATCTTGCCGACGCGCTCTCCAAGAGCAACAGCGCCAAGGGCAGTGCCGATTGCGTGTTCTTTATCCCGGAGGGGTTTGAGGACGATCTTGTTGCAGCCGCCCGTGCGGGGGAGGCCCTGCCCAAGCTCGACGTGACCTATGGTTCCGGCACCATGGCGGCGGCGCTTTCGTCCGCCGAGGCCTCGCGCTGGATCTCGCTCGCGGGCGCTGCGGCGGCGCTTGAACCCGCTGCCTCTAACGGTGACGTCGCCAAGGCGGCCGAGCATGCCGCCGCAAAACGCGCGGAGGTCCAGATCGAGCAGGTTAAGGTTTACTCGACTGCCGCCGCCACTCTCGAGTCGTACTTCAACTTTGGCGCGTACGCGATTATCTCGTCGGTCATCGTGTCGGTGGGGCTGGTGTTCTCGGGCATGAACGAGCCCGAGCGCGTGCGCCGCATGGATGCTAGCCCGGTCTCTGAGCGCCAGCGCTCGCTCGCTGTGTTCGCGGCCGCCGCCGTGCTCACCGTCTGCATCTGGCTCGTGTCGAGCATGATGGGCGTCGTGGGCTTTGCCAGCGCGGTTGCCGAGGTCGGCGTGGGTCGCGTGTGCCTAGCGCTGGCGGCAACGTTTGCCCTGGCGTGCACGCCGCTGGCTGTTGGCTTTATGCTGTCGAGCCTGGGTGCGCGCGAGGAGCTGCTCAACGGTGTGGGCAACTTACTCGGCATGCTCATGACGTTTTTGGGTGGCGCCTGGATGCCGCTGTCGCTGATGGGTTCGGCCGTGCAGACGGTGGCGCACTTTGTGCCGACGTATTGGGTGAACGACGCGATCGGCAAGGCGCTTACCTCTGACCTGACGTCTGCCGCGCTGGACGACATCGCCTGCGACCTGGGCGTCACGGTGCTCTTCGCCGCCGCCATCGCCGCCGTAGGCCTAGCCCTCGCCCACAACAAATCCAGCGTCTAGCCACCTAGTCATTGGGGACAATCTTTGCCGATCCGCCGGCAGGGCTGGCAGGGACTGTCCCAATATGTCGGCACTTGGGGACCACTCATTGGGGACAGACTTAAATGAGCGATTTCACTCATTTAAGTCTGTCCCCAATGAGTAGGTTGGAAAATAGTTCGCGCACGTCGCTTAAAAATAGTTCACCTGGGTTTACTATTACCTTAGAAAAGTAGCAGAAGGCTAACAACGGGGGATAGCATGGCGACAAAGCGTGCCTACGTCCAGGTCAACGGACTCAAGAAACACTATGGCGACGGTGATGCACGCCTGACGGTGCTCGACGGCATCGACACGTCCATCAACCGCGGCGAGATCTGCGTCATGCTGGGGCCCTCGGGCTCGGGCAAGTCGACCTTTCTCAACCTGATCGGCGGCCTGGAGGATGCCGACGGCGGCTCCATCATGGTGGACGGCTGCGATCTCACGGCGCTCAAGCCCGCCGATCTGGGCGAGTACCGACGCCGCGAGCTGGGCTTTGTCTTCCAGTTCTACAACCTGGTGCCCGACCTTACCATCAAGGAAAACATCGAGGTCACGGCGCACCTGTCCAAAAACCCGCTCAATGTCGACGATCTGCTGCGCTCGCTGGGCCTCTACGAGCACCGCAACAAGTTTCCGCGCCAGGTCTCGGGCGGCCAGCAGCAGCGCTGCGCCATCGGCCGTGCGCTCGTCAAAAATCCGGGCCTGCTGCTGTGCGATGAGCCCACGGGCGCGCTCGACTACAAGACATCCAAGGAAATCTTGCGGCTCATGGAGGATGTCAACCGCACCTACGGCTGCACCATCATCATTGTCACCCACAATGCGGCCATCGCGCACATGGCCAATCGCGTGCTGCGCCTGCGCGACGGGCGCATCGTCGAGGATGAGCTCAACGAGTCACCCGTCGCGGCCGCCGAGCTCGATTGGTAGGCGGCGCCATGACACCTCTCGCAAAACGTCTCCCGCGCGAGCTGCGCCGCAATATCGGCAAGTACCTGGGCATCTTTTTGCTTATGTGCGGAAGCATCGCCCTCACGTCGGGCTTTTTGCTCGCGGCGCATTCCATCGGCTGCCTCATTGACGACATGCGCGATGCATACACGATCGAGGACGGCCGTGTGACTACCTCCTTCGAGGCCACCAAAGATCAGCTCAAGGCTGCCGAAGACGCGGCTGAGGACGTCGGCGGCGTTACGTTCTACAAGAACTTCTCTATCGACGCCATCATCAAAAAGACTGCCGGCGACGACGGCACCAAGCGGACCCTGCGCACCTATGCGCACCGCGCTAAGGTGGACATTGCGTCCTACTGTGAGGGCAAGGAACCCAAGGCGGACGACGAGGTGGCCATCGACCGCGTCTTTGCCACCAATAACGACCTCGCCATCGGCGATAAGGTCGAGCTTGAGGGCCGCACCTACACCATCTGCGGCATCATGACCCAGCCCGATAGCCAGGCGTTGTTCCTCGACAATTCGGACTTTACGGTGAACACCATCACGTACGGCGTGGCCGAGGTCACCGACGCCGGCTTTGCCGCGCTCGAGGATGCCGGTGGCGCGCCTGCCTACACCTACTCCTTCACCTTTGCCGATCGCGACCTCCCCACCGCGGATCGCATTGATGCCGAGCAGGATATGGTCGAGGCGCTGACCGACGCCGATGCGCGCGTCGACGATCTTGTCGATGCCGATTCCAACCAGGGCATTGGCTATGCGCGCGACGACGTGGACGGCGACTCCATGATGTGGATGACGTTGCTCGACATCATCATCGTGATCATGGCATTTGTCTTTGTGGTGCTCACCGACGCCACCATCGAGGAGGAGAGCGCCATCATCGGCACGCTGCTCGCCAGCGGCTATCGCCGCCGCGAGATTGTGCTGCACTACCTCGCGCTTCCCGCCATCGTGGGCGTGCTCGCGGCGCTTTTGGGTACCGCGCTCGGCGTTGCGTTCTTTACCGAGCCCATGCGCGGCCTCTATTACGGTTCGTATAGCCTGCCTCCCTTCCAGGTGTACTGGAGCTGGGAGATCTTCGTGAAGTGCGCCGTGGTTCCCGCCGCCGCGCTCATCCTCATTACGCTGGTGGGCCTGCTCCGCAAGATGGGCAAGACGCCGTTGCAGTTCCTTCGTCACGAGGCGAGCGGTAAGTCGGGTACCAAGCGCGGTCTGCAGCTGCCGGAACGCATGGGCTTTGTCTCCCGCTTCCGTCTGCGCGTTTTCCTGCGCAACCTGGGCAACTTCGCCACGCTCTTCGTGGGCATTGCGTTTGCGTCGCTGCTACTGCTCTTTGGCCTGGCGATTCTGCCCACGATGACGCACTATGCGGACAACCTGGAGACGAGCCTGGTCGCCGAGCACCAGTACACACTCAAGGCTCCGCTAGAGCTCGAGGGCACTGCCGAGGAGCGCGAGCAATGGTCGGCACTCGAGCGCTTGCAGTCGGTTGACGGCGCGCTGCTTTCTGCCGCTCAGGATGCCGATGACGAGCTTGACGACGCGGCCGATGCCGCGCAGACGGCAGCCGATGCCGCGACCGCATCTCCGTCTGCCGAGAGCCTGACTGCAGCGCAGGATGCGCTTGCTAAGGTCAAGGACAAGAAGGATGCGCTCTACGCACGCCTCGACGATCTTGCCGATGCCCTCGGCTGCGACCGCGATGAGGCTATCGACCTGATCGACAAGGCCTCTAAGATCGACACTGACAACGACGATATCCACCCGGTCAATACGACCGACAACGGCGCGGGCGCAATCGCGCAGGCCGAGAAATACGCCGTTTACCAGCTGCAATACGACCGTGGCGATGGTAATGGCGAGGAGACGATTTCCGTCTACGGCATTTCATCCGATTCGCGTTATTGGAAAGACCTCGACGTCGGCGATGGGCGCGTCGTCTTTGGCGGCGGTCTGCTCGATAAGTTTGGCTGGAGCGAGGGTCAGAAGGTCACGCTCAGCGACAAGTACGAGGGCGAGCATTATTCCCTTGAGTACGCGGGCAAGGACTGTGCCTGGGGCTCCAAGTCGGACATGAATATCTATATGAGTATCGACGACTTTAACGAGCTGTTCGACAACGACGCCGCCTACTTTAACGGCTATGTGAGCGACGAGAAGCTCGACCTCGATGCTCGTTACTTTGCCGGCGACACCACGCCCGACGACATGCGCGCCGTGGGCGACCAGTTCATCGGCATGATGAGCAAAATGATCGGAATGATGATCGGGCTCGCGGTGTTTATCTTCCTGCTGTTTATGTACCTGCTGACCAAAGCGGTGATCGACCACAGCGCCCGTTCGATCAGCTACATGAAAGTCTTTGGCTATCGCGATAGTGAGATCTCGCATCTGTACATCCGCTCGATCACGCTGTGCGTGGCGGCGTCGCTCGTGCTGAGCCTGCCGGTCATTATTGGCTCGCTCACGGCCATCTTCCGCTCGATGCTGCTCGCCTACAACGGCAATATCGAGATCTACGTGCCCGCTTGGTCCATGGCTGCATGCGTCGGCATTGGCTTTGCGACCTACCTGGTCGTGGCGCTGCTACACACGCGCTCTATCAAGCGCGTCGGCCTGGCCGAAGCCCTCAAGGTGCAAGAGTAGCAATTGGGGACGTTCTTAAACGACTAGTCATCGGGGACAGTCTTTGTCGGATTGCCGGCTCGTCGGCCGGGCTGGCAGGGACTGTCCCTGACGGCACTCATTTAAGTCTGTCCCCAATGAGTGGCCGTGCTTGACTTCAACCCCACTTCACCGGGTACCATCCTCTATGTCTGTAACGCCATATAGACCGAGGGGATATATCTATGACCGCAACCGCACCCGCAGCACCGGCAAAGGTGTACTTCACCAACCTGCGCACGCATGCTCGCGAGAGCCAGCTCGACAAACTCAAGCGCCTCATTCGCCGCGCCGGCATTGAGCAGATCGACTTCGAGAACAAGTTTGTCGCCATCAAGATTCACTTTGGCGAGCTGGGCAACCTGAGCTTTTTGCGCCCAAACTACGCCCGCGCCGTCGCCGACGTGGTGAAGGAGCTGGGCGGCAAGCCCTTCCTCACCGACTGCAACACGCTCTATGTGGGCAGCCGCAAAAACGCGCTCGAGCACATCGATACCGCCTACCAGAACGGCTTTACCCCGTATGCCACGGGCTGCCAGATCATCATCGCCGACGGCCTCAAAGGTACCGACGAGGCGCTCGTCCCGGTCGAGGGTGGCGAGTACGTGCGCGAGGCCAAGATCGGTCAGGCGCTCATGGATGCCGACATCGTGATCAGCCTCACCCACTTTAAGGGCCATGAGCAGGCCGGCTTTGGCGGTGCCATGAAGAACCTGGGTATGGGCGGCGGTAGCCGTGCCGGCAAGATGGAGCAGCACGCCGCTGGCAAGCCGAGCGTCGATACCACCAACTGCGTAGGTTGCCGTGCCTGCGAGAAGATATGCGCGCACAGCGCCATCACGTTTGACGGTACGCGTGAGCGCGAGCTTGCCAACGGCAAAACCCGTACGGTTCACGTTGCCGCTATCGACCACGATCGCTGCGTGGGCTGCGGACGCTGCATTGCGGCGTGCAACCAGGACTGCATCAAGCCCGACTATGATGCCGCGGCCGACGTACTCAACTACAAGATCGCTGAGTACACCAAGGCCATCGTCGACGGCCGCCCGAGCTTCCACATCTCGCTCGCCGTGGACATCAGCCCCAACTGCGACTGCCATCCCGAGAATGACACGCCCATCGTCAACGACATCGGCATGTTCGCGAGCTTCGACCCGGTCGCCATCGACCAGGCCTGCGCCGACGCCGTCCTGGCGTCCGAGCCGCTGCCTAACACCGAGCTTACCGACAGCGCGGCCAAGATGGAGCATAATCACGAGCATCTGGAGGGCGAGCAGGCCAAGGATCCCTTCTGCATCACGCATCCCGACACCGACTGGCGCGCGTGCATCGCGCATGCCGAGAAGATCGGCCTGGGCACGAGCAAGTACGAGCTCATCGAGGTCAAGTAGCACCTAACTATTGGACATATCAAGCGCATTCGTGGCTTAATTCAAGCAAAATCCGCCCGCGAGCGCTGTGCTCGCGGGCGGATTTTCGGAAGTGCTAGGGGTCAGATAGACCAGTAAACCGTACTATTTGCCTAAAAATACTCGTCGAGGAAGTCGTCGACCGTGTTCCAGTAGAGCTCGGGGTTAACTTGCGCACTCTTGGCGTGGGTGGCGCCATGGATGGTGAGCTTTTGCTTGACCTTGCTGGCGCACGCGTCGTAGTTTTGGTCGAGCATGTCGTACGGCACAAAGGTGTCCTGGTCGCCGTGGATAAACAGCATGGGAACCGTCGCGTGTTTGAGTTGCTCCACACTGCTCGCCTTATGAAAGTCGTAGCCCGCGCGCACGTTGCACACCAAGTTTGCTACATCGAGCAAGGGAAAGCTGGGCAGCCCGAACACGTCCTTGAGCTGCAGAGAAAACTCGTCCCAAACACTCGTATAACCACAGTCCTCGATAATGCATTTCACGTTTGCGGGCAGAGATTCCCCCGCGACATCCATGGCGGTTGCCGCACCCATCGACTCGCCAAAGACCAGGATGCGTGCCTCGGGGTCAGCCTGAACGATCCGCCCAATCCATGCAACGACATCGAGCCGCTCGGGCCAGCCCATGCCGATATAGTCGCCGCCGGAGCGCTCGTGGGCGCGGGCGGCGGGTGCGAGTACGTTCATGCCGCGGTCGTGGAATCGTTTGACGTATCGGGCCATGCCGATGGGCTCGTCGGTGTATCCGTGTAGGCAGATAGCGTAATTGTGCGTGCTCTCTGGGGCGGCAAAATACCAAGCGGCAAGTTCGGTTCCGTCATCTGCGGTGAGGCTGCTGCTCTCGCGGTTCTCTTTAAACCATGCCCGCGCCTCGGTTCCCTCGGCATCCGGCTGCTCACTTTCTTTGTCGTCCTTGCCGTCCTGCATCATCTTCATGGTGTATGGCGCGCGGGGATTCAGCGCGAAGTCAAACAGAAAGTTGCCGGCAAATCCGAGCAGCGCAATGACAACCACCAGTGCAACGATGCCGGCTATCTTGAGCTTTCGATGGGAATGTGCGTTTTGAGCCATGCGGTATTCTCCTATAAGATGTTAATGCATCAACATTTAATGCAAGCGCATTATGGACGTTCACCGTTGATGCGTCAACAGGCAAAGAATGGGTAAACAAAGGGTCACGTATGGTGCAAATTTCGCACGCACCCAGACGCTTTGATATAGTGTTGAGAACTCTTTACGTTGGAGGATGTAACCGGCATGTCCGATTCGAGCGACAGTTCCAAGCCGCGACCCAAGGCCGCGGCCGTTCCGCACTACACGGTGGGCGAGGAGATCATGAACTCCGTCACCCATGGTGTCGGCTGCTTGCTGGGTATCGCGGGTCTGGTGCTCCTGATCGTATTCGCTGCACTGCGCGGCGGTGGCCCGGCCCACATGGCCGCGGCAATCGTCTACGGCGCCAGTATTATTCTCGAATACCTAGCCTCCACGCTCTACCATGCGATTCAACCCGCGCGCGCCAAGCGCGTGTTCCGCATCATCGACCACAGCTGCATCTACCTGCTCATAGCCGGCAGCTATACGCCGTTTTGCCTCATCACGCTCGCAAACGACGGCGGCGCCGTGCTGTTCTTTGCCGTATGGGCCATCGCCATTATCGGCATCGCCCTCGAGTGCTTTATGCGCGAGCGTCAACCGCACTGGGTAAGCGGCCTGGTCTACCTGCTGATGGGCTGGCTCGTTGTCTTTAAGCTGCCCGAACTTGTGGCGCTGCTCAACCCCGTGGCACTTGCCCTGCTCGCCGTCGGCGGCGTGTGCTACACCGCGGGCGTGCCGTTCTATATCGCCAAAAACGTGCGCTATCTGCACAGTGTTTTCCACTTGTGGGTGCTCGCCGGCAGCATCTTCCAGTTCATGGCGGTGATCCTCTTCGTAATCTAGCGACCGCGCCCACGGCCCCGCTCGCACGGGCGACCGGCGCAATTGCCCTATCCGTCACCTACGCTTACTACCCAACGTCCCGAATCTTGGAGGTTCGAGAAACTCCCGATGGACATAACCATCTCCCTTATCACCACCCTCGTTTTGACCCTCATCAACGGCTACTTCTCTATGTCCGAGATGGCGCTCACCACGGCCAAGCGCGCCGTGCTGGAGCATGAGGCCGAGGAAGGCGACAAGCGCGCCGAGCGTGCCATTAAGCTGGCCGCCGACTCCGACCAGCTGCTCGCCACCATCCAGGTCGCCATCACGCTCGTGGGCTTCGCCTCGTCCGCCGTCGCCTCGACGAGCCTGTCCGACCCGCTCGCCACGTGGCTCATGAGCTTTGGCATCGCGCCGCTTTCCGCCATCGCACGCGGCCTGGCGCCGGTCATCATCACCGTCGCCGTCGCCTTTGTGTCCATCGTGATCGGCGAGCTCGTCCCCAAGCGCATCGGCCTGGCCAATGCCGAGGGCGTGTCCAAGCAGGTCGTGGGACCGTTGTCGTTTTTCCAAAAGATCGCCCGCCCGCTCGTGTGGCTGACCGGTGCCTGCTCCGATGGTTTGGCCCGCATCCTGCGCATCAAGAGCGCCGATGATCGCCAGAACGTCTCGGAGGAAGAGATCAAGTACATGGTCTCGGAGCAGGGCGACCTGCTCGACGAGGAAAAGCGCATGATCCACGAGATCTTTGACCTGGGCGACACCGTTGCCCGCGAGGTCATGGTGCCGCGTGTGGACACCACCATGTGCGAGGACGACGAGACGGTCGCCGACGTGCTGTCCACCATGCGCCAGACCGGCTTTAGCCGCATCCCCGTCTATCACGAGGATCCCGACAACGTCGCCGGCATCGCGCACATCAAGGACCTGATCCAGCCCTCGCTCGACGGCAAGGGCGACCAGCCTATCGCCGACTTTTTGCGCGACGCCACCTTTGTGCCCGACACCAAGGACATCCTGCCGCTGCTGTCCGAGATGCAGACCTCGCACGACCAGATCGTAGTGGTCGTGGACGAGTACGGCGGTACGGCCGGCATCATCACCATCGAGGATATCGTCGAGGAGATCGTGGGCGAGATTGAGGACGAGTTCGACCCCGACAACAAGTACCTCACGCGCCTCTCACGCCGCGAGTGGCTCGTCGATGGGCGTTTTTCGTGCGATGACGCGATTGAGCTTGGTTGGCCGCTCGAGGAAAGCGATGATTATGAGACCATCGCCGGCTGGATTTTGGAGCTTTGTGACTCGGTGCCCGACATCGGAGAGGTGTTTGAGGTCGCGGGGTACAAGTTTAAAGTGCAGTCGATGCGTGGCCAGCGCATCTCGCTCATTCGCGTGATCGCTCCGGCCGAAACCGATAAGAAGGATTCCGAGTCTTCGGTAAACGAGCCGACGACGTCGGGTGCGGGTTCCGCGAATCCGCACGACGGCGACGAGTAGGGCAAGGAAGAGTAGGGGAGAGTTATGGCAGGCCTGTTCAACATCCTTAAGGTCACCGTCAGCGAGGACAAGATCTGCGCGCATGTGCTGGTGAACCCCGGCATGCCGCTCATGACCTCGGAGGACATCGAGGCCACGGCGCGCGTGTACTACCTGGTGCCGGCGATTGCCAAGCACCTGTGCCTGGGCGATTCCGGCCGCGAGTTCCAGGACTGCATGGGTCAGACCGAGCTCTGCCACCTGCTGGAGCACGTGACGGTCGAGCTCATGAACGAGACCGGTCTTGCCGGTAGCATCTCGTGCGGCCGCACGCGCGTAAGCGAGCATGACGAGCGTGTCTTTGAGGTCGAGCTTTCGTGTCCCGACGACGCACTGGCCATCGGTGCGCTGTCGTCGGCCACCTTTATGATGGACTGGGCGTACCTGCACGCCGACCAGCCTGCCCCCGACGTGGAAGGCACGGTCGCGGGCCTGCGCAGCCTGGTGCTGGGCATGCGCGCCGAGGCCGAGGGCAAGGATCCTCACGAGGCCGTCGCCGCCGCGAACGGCGAAGATGCTGCCGAGGACGAGGGCGCTGACGAGGGCGATGTGCCGGTCGACGCCGAGCCCGTTGCCGATGCGACCGCCGAGCCCGTTCCCACCGAGCCCCAGGGCGTCCCCAACTTTGACGACGAGCCCCAGGTGGCGATTGATACCGAGGGCGCGGTTGCCGAGAACCACGAGGCCTCCGCTGCCGTCTTTGGCGGTGCGGCGACGGTTCCGGCAGGACCTGCGCATGAGGGCGGCCTGCCGCTCGTGGACGGCGCCGGCGAGGACCCGGGTGCCACGGTGGCCATGCCGGCTATGCCCCAGGAGTAGGCCTACGCGTTTATCACCATCACGTACCTGCGCCTTTGCCGTACGCAGATGAGCGGAGCGGCAAGTGATGCGCTGCGGGTATAATGGACAGCATTCAAACGGTGGGCACCGACGTGCCCGCAGGAGAGGAATGATCATGGGTAAGACTTTCAGCTTTGTCTCCGGCGCACTTTTTGGTGCTGCTGCCGGCGCTATTATCGGTGTTGCTCTGGCTCCGCGCTCGGGCGCCGAGACCCGCGCCATGGCTGCCGATATCGCCAACGACGCCTGGGACAATATGCGCGACACCTACGAGCACAGCGCCGAGGAGGCCCGTGCTGCGGTGAATGACTTTGGCCCGATGGTCGACGCCAAGACCGACGACCTGCGCGCCAAGGTCGACCTGGCCCGCGAGCGCATGGACCAGCTGCGCGAGCAGCTCAACGACGCCATTTCGGGTGGCAACGTGACGCCTGCCGCCGACGTCGTGGTCGAGAACGCCGTCGAGGCTGATACCGAGGCTGCGGAGCCCTCGACCGAGGCATAATGCGCGCCGGGGATTTTGTCGGCGCCAAGATTTATCGCAAGCCTACCGAGGACAAGCGCACCAAAAAGGACGGCACGCCGCGCAGCCCTAAAAAGCTCGGAAAGATTCACTTTCCGGTCTTTACCCCGGGCGGTACGCGCGTGGTCGGCTTTATGGTCCGCCAGTCCGATATCGCGGGCATGATCGAGCGTCCCGACCGATTCGTGGCGCTCGACGCCATTGGTGTCTACGAGGGCGCCATTGCGGTCGATGACGTCAAGGACACGTACGATGCCGCCGCCGCCAAGCGCCTCGACATCAACCTGGACGATTGCATCATCTGGGTCGGTATGGACGTGCGCACGGAATCGGGCGACGTCGTGGGCTATTGCTCGGACGTTGAGTTTAAGCCACGCTCGGGCATCGTGCAGGCATTCTATGTGACCGCCGGTGCTGCTTCGAGTGTTTTGGTTGGTGACACGCAGGTGCCACCGACGATGCTGCGCGGCTACGAGAACGGCGCGATGGTCGTCTCGGACGAGGTCAAGTCGCTCGGGTATTCGGGCGGTGCGGCTGCCAAGGCCGCCGAGGCCAGCGTCGTGGTGGGCGACAAGGTCAAAAAGGGCGCCAAGGTGCTCGACGACAAGGGATCGGTTGCCGTGGACAAGGGCAGTCGCGCACTGGGCAAGCAGCTCGGCAAGACGCGCGGCATGTTCAAGGCCTTTAAGGACGAATACCAAAAGGCGAGCGGAGGCTCGTCAAAAGCTACAAAATAGCGACGTACCAAATGATGGGAGGCAAGCCGGAGACCTGTTGCTCCGGCTTGCTGTGTTTATGGGGGAGGGCATATGCGCCAAAACGGATCCAACTTAAACGGGCGTTCGGGTACGCGTCCGACGGCGCGCCGCGATCTGGGGCAGCTGCCCAGCGGTCAGCGCAAGCGTCACCGTAAGCCCGGCGCGATGTACCTCAACCATAGCCGCGGCTTTAGCGATCGCAGCGCGCGCACCGGCAACAGCCGTACGCCCCGTCGTTCGTCTCGCCTGCCCTATGCGCTCATCGCCGTGGGTTGCGCACTCGTGTTGTTTATCGCTGCCGTCGTGGGCTACGTCAACCGCAGCGTGGACGTGGAACTCAACGGGCAAAAGACCGCGGTGCGCGTCGGCTCTACGCTGCAGAATCTCATCGACGACCAGGAGTTGACTGACGCCTACGACGCAGGCGACCTGCTGGCCGTCGATGACAGCGTGCTCAAGCGCCATGGCGGCGAAAAGCTGTCGGTGAAGGTCGACGGCAAGCGCGTGAAGCAGGGCAAATGGGATAGCCGCGAACTTGAGGGCGGCGAGAAGGTGACGGTCAAGGATGGCCGTAACACCTACGAGAAGCACGAGATTCAGGCTACGGTTATCGAGCCCAAGCTCAAGGTCGAGGGCACGGGCGCCATAGAGTATGTGCAGACGTGGGGTGTCCAGGGCCGCTCCGAGGTGTGGGTTGGTGAGCAGTCGGGCAAGACGCAGGACCGCGGCGAGGTTGTGCCCGTCACCGATTGCGTCGTTGCGTGCGCCAGCGTGGCGCCCAAGGGCAACAAAAAGTACGTGGCGCTGACGTTTGACGAGGGTCCGAGCGGCGCGACCAAGCAGATTTTGCAGGTACTCAAGGAAAAGGGCGTCACCGCGACGTTCTTCCTGTCGGGCGATGCGGCCGAGGCCTCGCCTGCTACGGCCAAGGCGATTGTCGATGCCGGGTGCGAAATCGGATCCAACAGCTACAGCGACGATTCGCTCAAGGGTCAGGACCGTGAGGCGGTACGCGAGCAGATCACGAAAGGCACCGATGCGATTAAGTCGGCGACCGGCGTGAAGACGATGCTGCTGCGTGCTCCCTACGCTGCCTTTGACGAGCAAAACTGGATTGATGCGATGGACCTGGTCTCCGCCGTGGCCTCGTGGAATATCGACTCGGGCGACTGGCTGCTCAACGGTGCCGACGAGCAGGTCTCAACGGTGCTCGATTCGGTGACGCCGGGCAATATCGTGCTGCTCACCGATAGAGACGAATGCGCCGAGCAGACGCTCGAGGCGCTGCCGCAGATTATCGACGGCCTCATTGCCGACGGCTACAAGATCGTGACGCTCAGCGACCTGGTTAAGACGGACACGTCGCTGAGCAAAAAGCTCACCTCGCTGACGAAGGTCACCATGCCCAAGGACGCCGTGTTCCCCCAACTTGCCGAGGACGATGACACCACAGAGTAGTCATTGGGTAGTCGTTTAAGAACGTCCCCAATGGCTATGTCACGGATACGTCAGCGTTTGGTATGCCTGCAATGTGCAGCGCATAAATTCGATGCCGCAGGGCGATGCTGATGCTATAGTTACTGCGGTTAATGAGGGTCAAGAGAAAGGTTACAGGTGAAATCCAAACCTCGACCATACAGTCGATGACCCCATGCAGGTGCTTTTTGCGCATGCACGGGGTGTAAGCGTCGAGCGGCGTGCCGCCCGCGCATGCGTATACATATCCAGAAGCCCCCGGACGCCGCACGCGCGGCCGCGTCCGGAGGAATAATGATGGGGAGCACCATTGAATTATCTGAGTGAGATGCTCAAATTGCCGGTCTTGGACGTCGACGGCGAAAAGCTCGGCGTGGTCAACGATTTTGGCATTGCTACCGGCGAAGTTTTTCCGCACGTGACGTCGCTCGCGTTCCGCGGCCCCGGCAAGACGCCGTTTATGATCAGCTGGCGCAAATGGGTCGACCGTATCGACGAGACGGGTGTACACCTTAAGACGTCGGCCACCGAAATCCGTTTTTCGTACCTGCAGCCGACCGAACTCTTGCTTGCCCGCGACGTGCTCAACAAGCAGATTGTCGACACGCAGGGCATGAAGGTCGTGCGCGTAAACGACATCAAGTTTTCCATGTCGGGCGAAAACCAGCTGCGCCTGCTGGGCGCCGAGGTCGGTGCCCGCGGTCTGCTACGCGCCATCAGCCCCGCACTCGAGCATATCGTCGAAGGCTTTATGAAGCACCTGGGCAAGCCGCTCAGTGAGGACATCATCGCTTGGTCCTACATGGACCTGCTCGACCGCTCGACTAAAAACATCCAACTCTCGGTGTCGCACAAGACGCTCGGCGAGCTGCACCCTGCCGACATCGCCGACATTATCGAGCAGCTCGACCCGCGCCTACGTGCGCAGGTGTTTGCGCAGCTCGATACTGCCCAGGCCGCCGAGGCCATCTCGGAGTTCGATGACGACGAGCTTATGACCGAGATGCTCGAGGGCCTGTCCGACACCGACGCATCGTCGATGCTGGCCATGATGGACCCGGACGACGCTGCCGACCTGATCGACGAGCTTGATTACGAGAAGGCCGAGAAGCTCCTGCGCCTGATGGGCGTCAAGGAGGAGAAGGCGATTCGTAACCTGCTGGGGTATGAGGACAACACCGCCGGCCGCATCATGACCTCGGAGTTTGTCTCCCTGCCCGCTACGGCAACGGTCGGTGACGCCATCGAGGCGATTCGCGAGCTCGACGAGGACTTCGAGAGCGTCTATTACGTCTATACCGAGGATCCGAGTGGCATGCTGACCGGCGTGCTTTCGCTGCGCACGCTGATCGTAGCCGACCGCGACGCCACGCTGGGTCAGTTGGCCTATCGCGACCTGGTCTATGTGTCGCCCGACGAGGACCAGGAAGACGTGACGGACGAGATGACCAAGTACGACCTGGTTGCCATCCCTGTCTGCGACGAGAACCGTCATATCCTTGGTATCGTGACCTTCGACGACGCCATGGACGTTATCGCCGAGGAGCATCAGGAGGACCTGCAGATCGCCGGTGTCGGCTCGGGCGACAGCGCGTCGGACGACTCGACGAACGTGCTCAGCTGGTTCGTGCATCGCCAGTACTGGGTTGTTGTATGGGGCATCGCGTCGTGCATCATGGCGACCGTACTGGGAACGGCGCTCGGCTCCGCGCATCTGGTGGTGTTCCCCATGTGCGCCATGCCGCTCGTGCTGCTGGCGGCCTCGCGCATGGTGTCGTTCGTCAAGAACTACTTCCTGGAGTATGACGGTCACGACGACGAGCCCAAGCCGTATCTGGGGTTCTTCTTCCAGAGCACGGGCATGGGCCTGATTCTGTCACTCGTGACCTACCTGTGCGCCCAGCTGGTGCGCACCGCTGCGTTCCCCGATGCGCCCATGTTTGAGGAGCAACTCTTTACCGGGTGCTTTAATATCGCTGCCATCATTTGCCTGGTTGGCAACATGAGTGCCGTGATTTACCTGATGGTGCTGTTCTGGCGTGACGAGCATGACCTCAACACGTCGGGCACCGCCATGAACGTTATTGCCGTCATGATCTCGTGTGTGGCGTATTGCATCGCCGCGGTGCTGCTCGCCATGTCAGTCATGGGTTAGGTGGTCGCGTGCAAAATACCAAGCAAAAGTCGGGCACCAAGCAAAAGCTGACCATCGCGGCCATCTTTGGCGCTATGGGTCCCGGTCTGCTGGCGGCGCTTTCGGGCAATGACGCCGGCGGCATTGCAACGTATTCCAGTGCGGGCGCCAGCTATGGCTACAAGATGCTCTGGATGCTTCCCGTCATGACTGTGCTGCTCATCGTGACGCAGGAGACCGCGGCGCGCTGCGGCTGCGTCACGGGTAAGGGCCTGGCATCGCTCATTCGCGAGCGCTTTGGCGTGCGCAAGAGTGTACTTGCTATGGCGGCGCTGTTGATCGCCAACACGGCTGTGACCATTTCGGAGTTTGCGGGCATCGCCAGCGGTCTTGCTCTCTTTGGCGTGCCGGCGAGCATCTCGGTGCCGTTGGTGGCGCTGCTGGTATGGATGCTTACCATGTCGGGTAGTTTCCAGCGCATCGAGAAGATTCTGCTGCTGGTGAGCTGCGTGTTCGTGACCTATATCGTCGCCGCGTTTATGGCTGGCCCCAACTGGGGTGAGGTCGCGGTCGACCTGGTCGTGCCTAACATTCAAAATGACCCCAGCTACGTGTCGCTCGTGGTCGCAACGATCGGTACCACCATCGCGCCGTGGATGATTTTCTTGGCGCAGAACAACGTGGTCGATAAGAACGCGGGCGAGGACGATATCGTGCTGCAGCGCATCGATACCGTGAGCGGCTCGCTTGCTGCCGATGTCATTGCCGGCTTTATTATCATCACGACCGGTACGGTGTTGTTCCCGGCGGGTATTCAGATTAGCGATGCCGCCGATGCTGCCCGCGCGCTGGAGCCTATTGCGGGCCAGTGGTCCACGGTACTGTTTGCCTCGGGCCTGGTCGCGGCGAGCTTCTTGGCCGCCTGCGTGCTGCCGGGCGTTACGTCGAGCGCTATCTGCGAGGCATTTGGCTGGGAGCGCGGTGCCGACCGCAGCTGGGACGAGGCCCCGGTCTATCGCGGCATCATTACGGCCATCATCGGTATCTCTGCCGTGCTGGTGCTTATGCCCGGCGTCGATCTGTTCCAGATTATGATGACCTCGCAGGTCATCAATGGCGTGCTGCTGCCCGTGGTTCTGGTGTTCCAGGTGGTTATTGCCGCTGACCGTCACATTATGGGCACTAACCGCAACGGCCGCGTGTGGAATGTGCTCACTTGGGCGACTATCGGCGTGATTACGGTGCTCACGGTCGTCATGTTTGTTCTGCAGGCGATGGGTTACAGCGCTTAGCGCCTCTTTTTGACTCCAAACAGGCCGCAGCGATGGGCTGCGGCCTGTTTTTTGCCTGTTATAGGGGGTTAGTAATATGCGAGTGGACAAAAAATGCCAAATATGAGTACTGTTGCCTGGCCGATAGCATTTACGACCAAGAAAATAATGAACATAGTTAAGAATCTGTTTATTAAAAGCGGGTCTCCAAGTCCTAAGCCGGCCATTCTGGTCAACTGGAAGGGTCGCGCGCTACCGCATGAGCGCCATTTTGGGTGGTTTTGCCTGCTACTAAAATGGTAACAGTACTCATATTTGCCCCTTTTTGTCCACGACCCCTTGGAGCCGGCTCGAAAAGAGTGATTTTGGGTTGTTTGCTGCGGGTGTGGGCTTGGAAACAACGTCCGGGGTGGCGAGGCGCCCAGAATTCGGTCGCAAGGAGGGCGTTCCTCGGCTGTGTCAGGAGTGTCCCTGGGTGCCGGCATATAAGGAACGTCCCTAACTGCCGGAGGGGGTGCCTGCCGTGGCAGGCACCCCCTCCGGATGTGGGAAGTTTGCGCTGCAGGTTACTTGTCGGTGCCCAGCTTGTGCGGCTTGAGAGCGAGCGCATTGACGAGCGCGTCGGTGGCAGACTTGACGGCTGCCGGCTGCGGATCGTTGACGTGATCCTCGGGATGCACGGGCAGGTCCTTCTTGACTGCATCGTGGATCAAGTTGAGGTACTCAGTCACGCCAGTGGTCGACAGGTGCGTGCCATCGCCATCGAACAGGTCGTTGCGATTGGCACTGTATCCGTACCAGTCGATAACGCGCACGTTCTTGTAGCGCGTAGCAGCGTTGGCGATGGCCTGGTTGGTAGAGCCAACCCACGGCTGCGGGCTGCGCGTGTTCACAAACACCACAATACGCTTATCTCCTGCATCGGTCATGATGGCGTCGATCTGGTCGTCGGTTACCAAGCCGTTGGTGCCCAGTGCAAAGACCACGATCTTGCCGGCAAGGTTCTGTTGGAGATAGCCCTCAAATGTCGCGCGGCCCGCATCAAACTGGCGGCCCTTTTCGGCATCGATGTGACTGTGGGGGAACACGCCGTCAAAGGAATCAACGGCGCGCAGCGACACGGAGTCACCGATCATCAGCAGGTCGTAGGATCCGTCGGGGAAGCCGTCGTTGTCCTTGTCGGTGTCGTCGGCTGCCTGTTGGTCCGTTGGCGCGGTGTTCTTGGCTTCCTTGTTGAGGACTTCGGCGCCCTCACCGCTCAGTGCAGACGTCTCGGGCACAAAGACCAGGCCGCCCAGTGCAACGACCAACACGACAGCGCAGGCTGCGCAGACAGGGACGTGCGCGCGTACCCAGTTGGCGGGCGTGGTGGCGCCGTCGCGAAACTCGGATACGGTGCGCCCAAAGGCGCCCTTTCTAAACGGCGTCTCGATAAAGCGATATGAACATTCGGCTACGGCGACCACCAACAACACCTGCAAAATGTACTGCCACCACGGCGTATCGTTGATGTTGGCGACCGGGTTCATGAGCAACAGTAGCGGATAGTGCCACAGGTAGATGCTGTACGAGCGCTTGCCAACCCACACGAGCGGCTCGGCGGACAGTGCGCGGGCAACCATTCCCTGGGGCTGCACGCAGGCCGCGATGACCATGAGCGTGAGGATGGAGCATAGCAGCGTGCCGCCGCGATACTGGAACGCGGTGTAGCCGTTGGTGAGCGCGACCATGGCGGCAAGGCCAACCAGACCCACGACGCCCAGCACATCGATGGATGCGGGCGAGGACCAAAAGCGCACGAGGGCGCTCGGCTGTGCCGGGACGGTCTCGGCTGCGTTGTCGGCCTTCTCGCCAGGCTCGCCCTCGGCGTTCTTGCCGTGCTTGGCGGCGCCAGCCAGGCGATTGAGCCCCAAACGATGAGCGAGACGCACCGGCGCCAGGTCGCGATCGGGGATAAAGGCCATCCAGGCGCCCAGCAGCAGCGAGAAGACGCGGGTGTCGGTGCCGTAGTACACGCGGCTGGGGTCGGCGGCAGGGTTGTAGAGCACCATCATGGCAAGGGCGGATACCGTTGCGAGTCCCAGGACCACACGGCGCGTGTTGGGTTTGCTCACATGCATGGACACCATGGCAAACAGCAGCGGTGGCCAAACCAGGTAGAATTGTTCCTCGATGGCGAGCGACCAAAAGTGCGTAAGCGGCGAGGGGTCGCCCAGGGCGTTGAAGTACGAGACGTCCTGCATAATCTGCCACCAGTTGTTAAAGAACAGCAGCGACGGCAGAATGTCGGGACGCATCTTGGTGAGCATCACGTGGTTGAAGACGGTGCACAGCGCACAGGTTACAACCACAACGGTCACCACGGCGGGGACCAGGCGACGGATGCGGCGGATCCAGAAGCTCTTGAGGTCGATGCGGCCGGTCTTAGCGACTTCGTTGAGTAGCAGGCGTGTGATCAGATAGCCCGAAAGCACAAAGAAGATCGTGACGCCAAGCAGGCCGCCCTGAGCCCACGTGAGGTTGAGGTGATAGAGCACCACTGCGACGACGGCAAGCGTGCGCAGGCCGTCAAGGGCAGGGATGTAGCGGGACTTGGGGCGAGCAGGCGTCTGCTCCGCGGCGGGAGTGTTGGCGCGGCCCGCGTTGTTGGCAGAAGCGCGATGGGGGCTCGCGGTGCGTCGCGGCTCGTTGGCACGGCGTTCGCCCTTCACGCGTTCGTGCGGCGCCGGCTCGTTGCCCGTGCGGCGTCGACCGCGCGAGCCCGATTGCGAGAATTGTTCCATAAAACATCATCCAATGACGAGAATAATCAGCACGTATTCATTGTAGCTGCCTGCCCCTGTGAATGCTTGCTGCTGGCGTAAGCTCAAGCGCGCGTCCACATCAAAGTGGACTAAAGTTATAGGGGGTGCGAGAGTGCACAATCGTTGGTCGACGGTGGGCGCAAAGCCTGAAGACGAGGAGGTTTCCATGGCGGATCACAGCATCGTTGCGGTGTTCGGCAGCATGAACATGGACCTTTCGGTGGCGTGCGAGCGCATGCCGCGTGCGGGCGAGACAGTCGGTGGCAGCGGTTTTATCACCAACGCTGGTGGCAAGGGCGCTAACCAGGCCGTCGCTGCTGCGCGCATGGGTGCGCGCACGTGCATGATTGGCGCTGTTGGGCGCGATACCTTTGGCGATGCGCTTGTGGCAGGGCTCCAGGATGCCGGCGTGGGCGTTGAGTTTGTGGCGCGTCGCGATGACGTGGAGACCGGTACCGCGACTATCATTCGCTGCGAGAGCGACAACCGCATCGTGCTGTCGCCGGGCGCCAACCATGCGCTTGCGGGCGAGGACGTTGCCCGCGCACTGAGGCGCTTGGTGGCCGACGAGCTCGACGGCGATGCCAGCGAGTTTGCCCCGGCTGCCGGAAGCGTCTTTATCGCCCAGGGCGAATGTGACCTTGCAGCGACGGCCGAGGCGCTTGCTTGCGCTCACGAGCTGGGGTTCTATACGGTCTTTAACCCTGCGCCCGCCTGCGATTTGCCGGCAGGAGCGTGGCCTGCGGTCGACTTGGTCTGCCCCAACGAGACCGAGTGCCAGATGCTGACGGGCATTCTGCCCACAGATGATGCGAGTTGCGTCGCCGCGCTCAATGCGCTGCTCGACAAGGGCGCCGGCGCCGCGGTCATCACGCTGGGCGGCGCCGGCTCGGTTACGCTCGGCGATGGCGGTGAGCCGCTGCGCATGCCGGCGCTTTCGAGCGCGGTGGTCGATACGACGGCCGCGGGCGATACGTTTATTGGTGCGCTTGCTGCAGCTCGTCTGGAGGGTCTGCCGCTCTTTGAGTGCATGGCCGCGGGTGCTCGCGCCTCGGCGGTGACGGTATCGCGCCTGGGCGCTCAGCAATCAATTCCCACGCGTGCGGAAGTCGAGTACAAGTTTGGTTTAGACGGTTTGGATGTAGACGGAGAAGCGGAGTAGAACAATGGCAACCAAGAAGCTGATCCTTGATCTGGATATGGGTGTGGA
>CATYVH010000005.1 GCA_958413765.1 uncultured Collinsella sp. | reverse complement strand
TGTTGCGAGAAAAGCGGCATGGCCAACCCTCGTGCGTTTAAAGTTCGTTTGCGAGCGGCGGGCGCGGGGCCGAGCCGTTCGCGGTGGCATAGATGCTGCTAGTGTAGCACGCTCGGGCAGATGGCGAGGATAGCGGGATGCGAGGTGGCCCGATCGATTCGGCCCGTTTCGGCTCGTTTGGAAAGCGCATCTCAGTTTTCAGCCAAATTATGGGATGCGCTTTCCAAATGGGGTGGGCTGCGGAAACTGCATCCCAGAATATTGCCCTGGAACGGGATGCGCTTTCCGAACCGGCGTCCAAAAGGAAACCGCATCCCGCTTTGATGTGGGGACTGCGAACAAAAGCCGGACCGTGATCTGGCGCGGATTGGAGTTCGCCTGAATCATTGATGCTGGCTGGTGTGAGAACAGAGATAAACGAGCGGCTCGAGCGATATAATGACACGCTATGGAGGCCGTATGCTCTTTTCCCGCCGTTCTGCTACATTTGCCTGCGCCATTGCGCTTGTCGTAATGGCGGTCACCCCTTATCACCGGTTTTCATCTTCAATCGGCCTAGCGTCAGGTGCAATGACCTGGCTCGTTATCCTGGGCGCATGCCTCGCGGCGTTTGTTCATGGTGCTGCGCTATGCAAGGGGGGAATGAGAAGGCCGAGGCATCTCGGTGCCATCGGTGTTTTCCTTGGTGTTATTGCAACGGTTCCCGAATGGGCCGACCTGGCTTTCTATGCTCGCGGAGACTCTATTCCAATCGTGTTTGCACCGATTTGGTTGTTACATGGCGTTTCGTGTGTCTCGTGCTTTGTTGGGTCGCTGCTTCTCTCATATGTTATTTGGGGCACGGCGGACTCTCCTTTGACGCAGAGGTCGACACGGACTGACGAAAGGGAAACTCGTCACCCGCAGGACGCGATTTTTACAGAAACAATAGCCGTCATGTCTTGCCTGCTGTTTTGCTGTCGAGTTTCATGGAGAGTCGTTCCCGAGCCATGGGGGATGCCCCCTGTAACGGCCGCGTCAATTGGCCTTGCGCTTTTAATTCCGTTGGTCTATCTCGCATTGACTGTGGCCCCGCCGTTTTGCCGCCCTCGTGCCTTTGGCCATGGGCGGCGCGACGTGTTTGCCTGTTCTGTGCTCGTAGCAGTTCCTATTGGTCTTATTCCGGCTGTTGAGGCGGCATACTTCGCAAGCGATGCCGTGGTCATTGCATTGCTGGCGATGGGGTCCGTTATCGCTGCTGCCTTCGTATGCATGTTGCTAAGGGGGAAACGGGACAACAATTCGGATATCGCCTGTGCGTCCGACACATTCGATGCGGGGGTGTTTTCCCCTGCCCTGTCGCCTAGAGAAGAGCAGTTTGTTCGACTGCTGCTCAAAGGGAAAACGCCGGCGGAAATTGCCAAGGAGACGGATACGAAGCCATCGACGGTGAGAACAACGCTTCACCGAGCATACGGGAAGGCGTCGGTTGCGGGCTCACGCGAGCTCGTGGCGCTGTTTGCGGGTGAGGGCGATACTGTAGGGCATGAGCTACCGCAGCGGCATGCTGACGATATAGTGGCATCAGCTCGAACGCGCCGGCTGTTTCGATACCTGCTCACATTATTCTTTATCCTCCTTGCGGCGGGGCCCTTGGTAATGGCGGATAGCGATTGGGGGTCCGGTGTTTCGCGGGCTGTCGCCTTTTCCCTCTTAAGCTACGCATTGGGTCTCGGACTGCTTCTGTCGCTACGCTACGCGGGTGGAAAAGCGAATCGTGGCGCTGCGCTGGATAGAGCGGGTGAAGCGATTTGGCTCGGAAGCCCGTACGTATGGGCGGTGCTATCTGCTGTGGAATGGTCTTTTATCTATATCGCGGCATTGATGTGCATACGCGTTCCGTTGATGGCTGTGCCGGTCCTGTTTTGCGGCGTGGCGTCTACGGCTTCGCTCGCTGTTGGGCTGCGTCCGTTTAAGGTGCATGCCCATGCTCGGGCTATCGTGCCGTTGGTGTCAATGGGCATGGTTGCCTTAATCTATGCGGTCGCTAGGGGGCGAATCCATGGACTTGCGGTGCTGACGGGGGTGCTGCTCACATATATAGTGATGCGAAGCTGTCCGCAGCGCAAAATGCTTGGGATATGGATGCTTTGCTTCGGGGCGACGGCTCCTGTTTGGGCTGTCTTGCTCAATATGGTGCAGGATCTGACGGTTTTCGAGCCGTTGTTCCTCGCGTCGTTGTTGGGGCAAAGTTCGGCTGTCAATGTCGTCGTGGCAACGGTGATTGTTTGCTGGTCTGTGCCCATGTTCGTTACGCACATCGCGCTCGCCCGCTCGGTTGAGGACGAGAAGGCCGTCTTGGAGTACCGGGCGAACGGGTCCACCGAAACGGCCCGCGTGCGCCAGCTGGCCCTGCTTACGTCGCGCTCCCTTTCTGATGTTCAGTCGCAAATTTTGCTGATGACGGCAGAGGGGGCAACGACAAAGGCCATTGCGGAGGATGTCGGTTACGCTGCATCTACGGTGCAAGCGCTGCGGTCTGCATCTTACCGCCAGTTGAAGATCAAGAATAAGGCGGAGCTAATTTTATTGTTATCGCAGGTAAATAACGTGTAAACGCCTGAGCAATCAACTCAATAGCGGGTGTTTACAGACATCTTTCTCTATTCATGCGAAGGTTGCCGTGCGTCGACGCATTGTTAACCGCTTTTGATTGGAGAAGGCCATGATTAAGCCAAGGAGCGCTATTGCTCGAATCGGAGTCGGCTTGGTGATTGCAGCTGGTCTGTCCCCAGGGGTTCCCGCTGCATCGTTTGCACAAGAGGAGTTTGACACCTCTCAGGTTTCCAGCATTACTCAAAACGCCGATACGGGAATTACGACCTGTACGAACAATGCCGATAAGGCATTTAGTTTTCAATGTGCCGGGACGAGTGCAACTGGCTACCGTCAAAAGGATGATTCCTCATCGCTCTATCTGGATATCCAGGGCCATACGGGAAATCCGCTTCGGTTATATACAGACGGTGCGTATAACACAAGCGGTAGCGGCAGCATGAATTGTACTCAGGGAACGTATCGTTCGAATCACAAGGGACAGTGGGAAATGTATAACCTCGTCCGTGAGAACGGGCGATCTGCGGCGCGACTGACTGCATGGGCGGAGTCTGGCTACGGCACTGTTATTGGCGTATGGAGCCCCGACTGCGTCGGGCATTTCCACAAGCTTCCCGCATAGTTGTTTGAAATGGCTCCCTTCCGGCTTTCTGGGTCGGAAGGGGGAGGAGGACGTATGAACCAAAAGCTCGCAAGATACGAACTGTCGAAAACGATTAGACGTCCAGCTTTTATCCTTGCTCTCTTGATTGCGGTCGCAGTTGCAATAGCTGCCGCGCTGGAGCCGTGGGCAAATTTGGAAAAAGAGCGCCACAACCTTCTTTCTTTTGGTTACGGCGTTGGCGTGCAAGCCGAAAATTATCTCGGTCAAACACGTGAAAGCAGCTTCGGTAACTGGATTGTTGTGAGCGCGAACGCGCCACTGTCTGCGTCGGTGTTTTTCTATGCACTGCCCCTGCTTGCAATGTTGGCTGGATCTTGGTCGTGTCTCTTTGAGCGTTTGAGTGGTTATGACATGCAGATATGCACGCGCGTTTCCAGAAAGGCGTACGTGAACGTAAAGATGCTGTCTGCTTTCCTCTCCGCGTTTACAGTGACTGCCATTCCTCTGCTCGTCAATTTCCTGATCGTCTCGATGCTTTTTCCTGCGTATCTTCCTCGGGTCGATGAGTCGACTTACGTAGGACTTTACCTGCATAGCTACTTCTCCGGTCTATTTTATTCGCATCCTTTGTCATATGTGCTCGCATACACGCTGTTCGATGCTGTCACGCTCGGGACTTTATCCATGGCTGTAACTGGCTTCTCAATTTTGTTTCGTAGCAGAATCAAAGCGATAATTGTCCCGTATCTGCTAATGGTTGCGTGGCATTTTGCAAATGGCTGGATCTTCGGCGTAATGGCTTGTGTGGGGTTTAACTGCAATATCCTCAACAGCATCAGGTCGGAATCGCTGAATAACTGGCCAGACATTCGAGCCGGTTTTGCGGAAATCATATTATTGACCCTTGCTTCGTTGGCTTTTTCTGGGGCGTGGAAAAGACGCGAGGTGGTCTGATGCTGTTTAGGCTGGTCGCCGCGGACCTGAGGACCGTTTTGAAGAAGAACATCATCACTTTTATTGCAATTGCGGCAGTGACCGTTGCGAACTTGGTGTACGCCTACGGATTGTCTTCTGTGTATGGGGTTAGAACGGATACCTTGGGGTTTGCGGATAATCTTGCGCTCGTGTTTGCCGGATCTGCTCCGTTTGAGCCTAGGCCCGGGGTCATGTTTGTGCCTCCGCTAGGATGGCTATTTCTCATTCTGCTTATTCTCTATACAACACTCGACTATCCGACCGAATCGTTGCACGGGTTTGGTTTGCAAGCGCTTGTTCGATGCCGGGCAAGAACCCTTTGGTGGGTCTCGCGTTTTATCTTGGTGGCGGCAGTAACGGCATTTTCACTGCTCGTGGTGGTTTGCTCTGTTGTGATTTGGAGCTTGGTGGTGAGCTCCTCGTTCAGCGCGGTCATTCATGGTGAGTCGCTTCAACTGGCTAATTTGGCGCCGTGGTTTCTCAAAGCTGCCGAGGCAGATGCGCTGCCGTTTTTCATAGGTCTCTTATTTGCTTTTGAGGCGCTTGCGTTTGCGCAGGCAGCGGTTGGGTTTGTGCTTGGGTCGTCAGTCTCGTTTGTGGTTTTAATGAGCTACCTGATCTGCTCGGCATATGCACGACATTGGGCGCTATTGGGTAACGCCTTGATGCTGTTGCGCTGGGGTGGAATTGTCAAAGAGGGAATCGCGGCGGGCTCGAGTGTCTTGTCATCAATTGGGCTTATGTCGTTATGCCTATCGTTGGGTGGACTGTGGTTTCGAAGGGCCGACCTTATAGAAAAGGGGGACAAGATATGAGTGTGATCGTAAGGGGCGTATCGAAGCGCATGGGTAAAAACGATGTCCTGCGCAACGTGTCCATCGAGGTTGACCCTGGGACTGTGGTCGGGCTTCAGGGGATAAACGGTTCGGGTAAGACCATGCTCATGCGAGCGGTTTGCGGGTTGATCAAGCCTACCGAAGGCGAAATCTCTATCGATGGCCAAAGGCTTGGGGCGGACATCTCGTTCCCGCCGAGTCTGGGGATGTTGATCGAGGCGCCTTCCTTTTTGGGATATCTGTCTGGCTACGACAATCTGAAGCTCATCGCTCAGATCAAGGGCGTTGCCACCCCCGAGGACATTCGCTCTGCCCTGCGGCTCGTGGGGCTCGATGCAGACGAAAAAAAGAAGTTCCGAGCATACTCGCTTGGGATGAAGCAGCGTCTGGGGATAGCTGCGGCAATTATGGAGAAGCCGAAGCTGCTTGTTCTCGATGAGCCAACGAATGCCCTCGACGAAGCGGGCGTTGAAATGCTCAAGCGCGTTGTGGCGATGGCGGCATCAACGGGTCGTGAGGTCCTTCTGTCCAGCCATGACGGAGAGGTGCTCGAGGAACTGGCCGATCGGGTTTACTGCATGCGCGACGGTGCCGTTGTGAAAGTTCGGGAAAGGTCGTGAGCGCGATGAAGAAGACCCTGTGGACGAGAAGATCGGCGCTCGCGCTTTTTTGCTGTGCTGCTGCCGGCCTTGCGGGCATGAGGGTGAGCGTCGTTAACGGGAACCGGACGGTCATTCCTGAGAAATATTACGCGGAGGGCGAATGGCTCTCGATGGATGGAGCGTTTCTGGGGTCGAAGGATGTGGTGACTGATGGGTATTCGTTTTGCATAGACGGGGCAGAGTTGCTCACGCCGCGCGAGTATCTCAAACGAGCACATGACGATTATTCAAAATATGGCACCGTGGATACGAAAACGAGACTGAAGGATGCCGACATCACGTGCGTTATCGCCGTAAAGATGCGTGTCAGAAATAGGGATAATATCGACGGTGGAATCAAAGCGTATGTTTGGCATCTGGTTCCGGAGTCTGCGCCAAACTATGATTTTGTAGTCAATACCGATCTGATAACGCAAGCCATGCCGGTCCTTGGCGGCTCTGCTGCGTTTGCCGTGGAGGTTGGGGCAGAAAACGAGTTGCTCGTCCCATTTATGATGCAGAACACCAACGACTATTTCGAAGGTTACGAGACCGTCCGTTTTGAGAAAGCATTTCCCGGGACTTACACGATGAAGATGACCGATCTGCCGGAGCGGAGGCTCTTAAGGTTTGAAGTGAAATAGCTCGAGAGCAAGGCAAAACGGGTCCATTGGCGGTACGCGCGCCCGATTCCAGGCGCCCCGGCCCGGAATCGGGCGCGGGACGAGGCGCCTTCGGTGTCGGCCGGCCTACCGCTTCTTCTTGCTCTTCTTCTGCTTGCGCTGCTTGCGCTTGGTCTCCTGGGGCTTGTCGCCCTGTTTGGCTTCGGCAGCGGCCTTCTCGGCCTTCATTTTCTTCTTCTTGGTCTCGATGCGGAGTTTTTTGTTGATGCGCGCCTTGAGGAAGGAGCCAAACTGCTCGGCATCACCACGCACAAAGGTGTCCTTAGGGATCGTCACGCCCTGGTCGGCGAACATGGCCACAAAGATGCGCTCGCCGTCGAGTACGTGGTCGAGCTTCTCAAACGGGAAGAACTGCAACTTGCCGCTCTTGCCCCAGACCATCAGGCCGTCCTCGTTGGCGGCGACGCGGCGGTAGCGGCCGCCCATGGACTCGTCTGCCTCGACGGCTTCGATAAAGTCGCGGGCGAGCGTATGGTGCAGATTTTTGCTCCACCAGGCCAAAAAGGCGCCGAATACGATGAGGACGACGCCGAACTTGATCCAGTTGCCGCCGGCCACCAGCATGCCGATGCCGATGAGCGCGGCAATCGCAGCGGCGACGTACAGGGAGCCGCGGCGCCTGGGCGAGGCAACCAAGCGGGCGAAATCGGTGACGAGGTCGTTTTCGTACTGATACTCGTTGAGGTACAGGATGCCGTCATCGGCTGCTGCCTGTGCCTCGAGCGCGACCTCGACCTGGTCGGCTGCTTCGGAGGGAACGAGGTTGCTCTCTGCGTCTGCCATGCTCTTTGGACTCCTATCGCGGCGGGCTCGCCGTACGGGTTATTATGAATGCAGTATGCCGTGCGACCGCATGGCCGTCGCGGCAACAAGACTCAGTATACCCGGGGGAGCACCCATGGAATCGTTGTACCGAAAGTATCGCCCGCTCACCTTCGACTCCGTGGTGGGCCAACAGCATATCGTCTCGACGCTCGAGCACGCCATCACCGAGGGACGCCTGTCCCACGCCTACCTGTTCTGCGGACCGCGCGGCACGGGCAAGACCACCATGGCGCGCATTCTGGCCAAGGCGCTGCTGTGCCGCAATGCCGAGGCGGCGCGCGCCGAGGGTGCAAGCGGCTGCATGCCCGACGGTACTTGCGAGGAGTGCGAGCTCATCGCTGAGGGCAACCACCCGGATGTCTACGAGCTCGATGCCGCAAGCCGTACCGGCGTGGACAACGTGCGCGAGGAGATCATCAACTCCGTCAACTTTGCCCCGGTGCGCGGCAAGTACAAGATTTATATCATCGACGAGGTCCACATGCTCACGACGGCGGCGTTCAACGCGCTGCTCAAGACGCTCGAGGAGCCGCCGGCACACGTGATCTTTGTGCTGTGCACTACCGACCCGCAAAAGATTCTGGAGACCATCCTCTCGCGCTGCCAGCGCTTCGATTTCCACCGCATCGGCAACGAGGATATCGAGCATCGCCTGGCATACGTGTGCGAGCAGGAGGGCTTCGATTACGACGACGAGGCGCTGGCTATCGTGGCGCGCCATGCGAAGGGCGGCATGCGCGACGCGTTGTCCACGCTGGAGCAGCTGAGCGTCTTTGGCAACGGTTCTGTGCATGCGGACGACGCCCGCTCGCTTTTAGGCGAGGTTTCGGACCAGATTCTGGGCGAGTTTTCCCGCGCCATTGCCGATCGCGATGTTGCCGAGCTGTATGGGCTTATTCGCGCGCAGGTCGAGGAAGGTAACGATCTGCTGGAGCTGACGCGCGACCTGGTGGCGCACGTGCGCGACGTGTATGTTGCCTGCGTTGCCGGTGCCCGTGCCGAGTTGTTTGAGGGCGGCTCCGAGCAGGCCGAGGCGCTTGCTGCCGAGGCCGCTGCCTTTGGCGAGCATCCTGCCGACCGCCTGGCTCGTGTGCTGACGGTGCTCGACGATGCCGCACTGGAGATGAGGGGCGCGAGCGACGTGCGCCTGGTGCTCGAGATCGCCTGCACGCGCCTGGCACGTCCCGAGGCTGATTTAACGATTGAGGCATTGGCCGAGCGCGTGGCGCGTCTGGAGTCCATGGTTGCCAACGGCGCCGTGCCGGCGAGCGTGGCTGCTGCTCAGGCCGCCGCGCCTGCAGCATCCGTACCTGCTACTGCCCAGCAGCCGACGCTCATTTCGGGCGCCCGTGCTGCCGCTCCGGCGGCATCCGCTGCCCCTGCTGCTACGTCCGCGCGCCAGGGTGGCATGCCTTGGGACCGTGGTGCTGCCGCTCCGGCGGCTCAGCCTGCACCCGTGTCAGCTTCCAAGCCTGCAGCGCCTGCACCTCAGCCTGCGCCGGCTCCGACGCCTCAGCCCCAGTCCAACAATGCCGCCCAGGTTGCTGCCGCCGGCGCCGCCGAGACCCCCGCGGTCGAGGACGCCGGAGAGCTGCAGCGCAAATGGGCCGAGGTCGTCGAGCGCGTCAAGGCGCGTCAGGCTTCCTACGCAGGGCTTTTGCTCAACGCCCGCGCCACGGCCGACGACGGCTCCAAGCTCACGGTCTCGTTCCCCGCGGGTTCGACTTTTGCCATTAAGATGCTCGGTCGCGCCGATACGCAGTCGGTGGTCCTACCGACGGTCTGCGCGGTCTTCGGTCGTCGTACCGTCGACTATGTCCTGGATGGGGGTGGCACGCCGGCTCCTCAACATGAGGAGCATTCTCCATCTGCACGGGCTGCGGCATCTGCGGACCCGCAACCCGTGTCCTCGGCGGCCCCTGTATCCTCGAGCGCCAGCGCGCCGCAGCAGCAAGCGGCACCGGTAACGGCATCGACCTCGTCGGCGCCTAAGCCCGCGGCGCCCAAACCGGCTGCTCCGACACCCGCGCCCAAGCCCGTCTCGCCCGCGCCCAAGCCGTCTGACCTGGGCAAAGCCCCCTGGCTACGCTCCGACAACCCCGCCGGTGCTCCTGCCACGGGTAAGCTCCCGACCGAGCCCGCACCCCGTGCGCCCGAGCGCTCGGCTGTCCCCAAAGCTCAGCCTGTCGCGCAGTCCGCGCCGTGGGAATCCGAGCAGGTGCCCTACGACGACGCTATGGTCGGCGGCTTCGCTGGCGATGCGAGCGGGGACGATCTGCCTCCGTTCGACGTGCCGGGTGCGGCGTCCGCGCCCAAGTCCGCTGCAACTGCCCCCAAAGAGGAGGACGCTCCTGCAGCTCCCTGGGAGTCCAACTCCGGTGCGGGCGGCCCCTTCGGCCATCAGGGTGCAGCCCCGAGCATCCCGCAGACCGAGGACGAGGCCAAAGCCCTCATCCGCAGCGTCTTCGGCCAGTCCACCATCTTCAAGCCGGTGGAGTAGCTGCGCAGGCGGGTATACTGCTCAAGAAGAGAGCCCCTTGCCCGGGCGCATCTGTATTTCGGACATGTGCAACGTGGTGCCGCGTATATCGCATTCGAGCAGACAGGCGCGTGACGGTCGGCCTAGGATGCTGAGGTCGATACGATACGTCGCATGGCTGTCCGTGTACTCGACTTGCTCGGCGTTGACGGTTGCTCCGATTGTAAATAAAGAGCCCAGTTCGGCATCGACAATCTTGGAGTCCTTTATCTTGACCTTGAACTCTTGGTAGAGGGACGGGCTGTTGTAGTAAATGGTTCGGGTTCCGTCGGTGCATTCATCGGTCGTCTCCCATTTGACGACGGGCTGGTCCGAGCTGGCTATCAGCAGTTCTGCTCCAAAAGCTATGGCATGGGTGATGATAACCAGTAATACCCAGACGACAAAGAGATAGAGAACCACATATGCAACGGGGTGTTTTGAGCGGATGTTTTGGAGTACGGCTGGGACATTCACGAGGGCACCTCCAAATCGTCATCTATGACAATCAAATTATACCCAGCCGCCATGCGTGCCGCCTCGAGCAGCGGCTCGGCATTTTGCCATGTAGCCTTGTAGCCCTACGCATAAACTGCCTGGTTCCAGCTCTGCTAGATGTAGCTTGAGATAATTATGCAACCTTGCATAATTCGACCTTGCATAATCTTGGGCGTGCGTCACGCTCAAGGACATGTATATCGACTGAGGTAGCGTGTCCGCCCCGCTTGCTTGCCCCGCGCCGTGGTACGATTTTTGAGTTTGAAAGTCCCGTCGCGCTCCGGCTGCCCTTGCAGCTTGTCGCGCGGCCGCACGTAAAGGAGCCATCATGGCCGGTATGAACATGCAGCAAATGATGAAGCAGGCTCGCAAGATGCAGGAGCAGCTTGCCGCCGCGCAGGAAAACCTTAAGTCCCAGACCGTCGACGCCTCTGCCGGCGGCGGCATGGTCAAGGTGACCGTTAACGGCGAGATGGAGCTCGTCAACCTCACCATCGACCCCGATGCCCTCGATCCCGAGGACGTCGATATGCTGCAGGACATGATCATGGCTGCCGTCAACGAGGCCGTCCGCGGTGTCAACGAGCTCGCCAACAAGCAGATGGGCGCCATCACCGGCGGCCTCAACATCCCGGGCATGCCGTTCTAAGACACGCATATATATGAGTGCCAACCATAGTCTGCAAAAATTGCTCGATGAGCTGGGCCGTCTGCCGGGCATTGGTCCCAAGTCGGCCCAGCGCATCGCCTATTACCTGCTCGAGGCCGATGCCGAGGAGGCGCGCCGCCTGGCCGAGGCTATCCTGGAGGTTAAGCAGGAGGTTCACTTTTGCAGCCGCTGCTTTAACTACGCCACGGCCGACGAGTGCTCCATCTGCCAGGATTCGATGCGCGATACCACTCGCATTTGCGTGGTGGGCGAGCCGCGCGATGTCCAGGCGATTGAGCGCACGGGCAGCTACCACGGTCTCTACCACGTATTGGGCGGCGTGATCAGTCCCATGGACAAGATTGGTCCCGAGCAGTTGCACATTCGTGAGCTGCTGGCACGCTTGGGCCACGAGGACATCCACGAGGTCATCATCGCCACCAACCCCAATATCGAGGGCGAGACCACGGCGAGCTACCTGGCCCGCACTATCAAGCCGCTGGGCGTTGAGGTATCGCGTCTGGCGAGCGGCCTTCCCGTGGGCGGCGACCTGGAGTATGCCGACGAGCTTACGCTTGGGCGCGCCATCGAGGCCCGTCGCACGATTTAGGTGGCGAGCCTGCTCCTGCCGTATGTCTTCATCGCGACGCACGGGGTAGCCATAATTTCCCCGTGCGACTGTAAGTTTGTTGTGCAACAAAGATGCTTTGTATCCGCTTATCGCATGGATGCTTCCACTCGCATCCTTAATTTGCCCATTCGTTGCGCAACCTTTTGGGTTCGCTGATACACTCAAATATGGATTCGAATGAATGCGCCGCTCCCGAGCGGCGTGTTTTTGTTGGAGGAGAACGCATGCGGCCCGGTGGCACTCAGACAAAGCGCGGCGCCGCGGTGCGCATGCGACGCCGACTGGGCTTGGCGCCGCGGGCGTACGCACTGCTGTCTTGCTCGCTGGTGCTGGTCATAGCTGGCGTTTCTGCCTATGGCATGACCGTGCCGTCCATGATGCAGGCACATGCCGCACGCGAACCGCGCGTGGGGCATGAGGTCAAAAGTGACCTGGGGACCACGACTGGATATGCTTGGGCAAGTGTGGTCGCGCATATTGTGTTTGGCACCGGCGACGCGGACGGCGCCGAGGCCCCGGACAACGAAGTCACGCTTGCCAATGGCAAAACCATCGTGCTCACCAACACCAAGATCATCGATCGGTTGTCCAACAATAGCGTGGCGGCAACGGTGAATAAGGTCGAGCAGCAGAAGGAGCAGGACGCCCAGCAGTCCGGAAAGCCCGGTAGCTCGGATACTTCTGGCTCCGGCTCGGATTCGTCGAGTTCGGGCGGTGGCTCTGGGTCGGGTTCCTCTGCCGGAGGGTCTGGAAACGGCGGCTCGACGGGCGGCAACACTGACAACGATGCAAACTCCGGTGGCCTTTCCGCTGCTGAGGAAGAGAGCATTCACAGCTGGCTTGTGACCAAGTACAACATGCTCGACGGCTATGTTTCTCGTGCCAATGACGTGGTCTCGACCTATAACTCTACGGGAGATCCCAGGCCGTGCGACAGCCTGGTCGGGGAGATGTTTGTCATTCGAGCCGAGTTCGGTCGTCAGACATTCTCACCCCGGTCAAAGTGGTATCAGCAGTATGCCAATCTGTGGGGCTGTTACACCAACCTATGTCAATGGGTCGGCCATTACGGCGATGATGACGTCGCGCTCGGTAACTTCAACAATAACGTGGCGGCGCTTGCCCTATGATGACCGATCTTGCATCCACCACACCACAATCGCTCGGTCGCGATCCCATGGTCGGCCTGCGCCTGGCGCGTGTCGACGGGTTTGAGCCGGCCATTGCGCTCGGTCAGGGCGAACTGCCTGCCTATCTGCGTCGTTTTACGATGCTGTTTGCCGACGATGCCACCATGCGCCGTGGCGGTATCGGCCGCGTGACGCGTGCCGTCAACGCCCAAGGCGAGGCCGTGGCACTCAAACAGCTCATCTTGCCGACGCGCGATGAGTTTGACGACGATGCCGCTCACGAGGCGCTGGTCGCCAAGTTCAAGGCGGCGTTTCGCGAGGAATACGAATGCCATCGCGCCCTTTCGGGCCTTAAGGGCTTTCCCCGCCTCTATGGCTGGGGCGAGGTCGACGGTGTGCCTGCAATTGTCATGGAATGGGTCGAGGGCGAGACGCTTGCCCGCTTGCGTTCGCGACTTGCCGTGGACGATGCCGGACGCCTGTCGCCGCTTGTGGCGGCGCGTCTGGGTCGCGACCTGTTCGATCTGCTCTGCCGTATGAGCCTGGTGGGCGAGGGCTTTGTCCATCGCGATATCTCGCCCGCTAATATTATGGTGCGCACGGCGCGTCTACCGCTTGACCGGCAGCTTGCCGAGGGCACCTTTGACCTGTGCCTGATCGACTTTGGCTCGTCGCTGGCGCTTGAGCCTGCGTCGGCCGTGGCCGGTACCGGCGGCAAGGCATCGTTTACGGAGCGTTATGCCACGCTGCGTCGTGCGACGGTTGCCTATGCCCCGCCCGAGATGCTCACCGACGATATTCCCGACCTGCGCGCTTTGCGTATGTCGCCGGCGATTGACGTCTATGCCGCGGCAAGCACGGTTTACGAGCTCATTGCCGGCATCGCGCCATACGAAGCCGCGCCGAGCGCTTCGGGCACCTCGGGTTCGCGCAAAAAGACGCGCGACATCGCCAGCCCCTACCGTCTCAAGATGGACACGCGGCCCGACTATCCCATTGGTGCCCATGCGCCCGGTTGCGATTTGACTCAGCTGCTTCGTCGTGAGCCCGATGTGGCGCTCGCTGCGGCCGAGCAGGCCCAGCAGCTGGGGCTTGAGCCGGATTCCGAGGAGCTACGCGATGCGCTGGCGTTTGTCGATGCCCAGCTGTTCGACGTGGTGATGGCCTGTCTGTCCAGCCATCAAAAAGATCGTCCCGAGCCGGCGGCGGTCGAGGCGGCGCTCTCGGCGTTTTGTGAACACTATGCGCAAAATGTCGGTCGTTCGCTCCGCGGCGAGCCGCTCACGCCGTGCCCCATGGATGCGTCTGGCCGCGCGGTTCGTCGCGCGCTGATGGTCGGCGCGACGGTCGTCTGTGGCGTGGTTTGGGCTGTGGTCGTGGTTTCGGCCGCGCTGCTGGCGTCGGGCGCTCGCGTGACGGCGACTTTGGGACCGCTCATGTGGTCTGGGTCGCTACCGGGTATTATTGCCGCACTGGCGTTGGCGCTGCCGGGCATAGCCGGCGTTGTCGCGGGGGCACTTGCGCGCGATCGACGCTCGGGGTTCCTGCAGGGTGTGCTTGCGCTTTCTGCCTGCGAGGTTCCGGTACTGGCTGTGGCTGCATGTAGCGTATTTTCCCAACGCGCCGTGATGGGCGGCCTTGTTGCCGCTTTGGTTGCAACCTATACGCTTACGTGGTTTTTGCTTGCGATGGGCTTTGCCTTTGAACTTCCCGTTTCGGCACCGCGACGCACAAAAGCCCAGATGGCGACTCCGCTTGCCGGTGGAGCCGCAGCTGCCCGTACTTTTGGCGGACCTGTCGAAGTATCGTCCGATTCTATTTCTACGACCAAGGAGGCCTAGGTCATGGCATCTCAAGTTGAGCTCACCCCATGCGGGGCCATGTTTGACATCTTTAAGCGCGCGGCGCATCTGAGCCATATCGAGCTGTGCGGCTTGGTGCTTTCGTCCCGTCCGCTCGCCGACGGCCGCAGCCCGCAGAGCCGAGCCGCCGATCGCTCTTGGGTTTCCCGCTTTATCGTTCGCGCGCCGGTCGGCACGCTTCAGCAGCGCTACTTTGCCGAATACGGTACCTCGGCTGCGCGTATTATGTCGCAACTGGCCCTGCGCCAGCGCAATCCCATGGACTCCACGGCTGTGATCAATATGGTGTGCGGTCCTGCAGGTGAACCGATGGTACGCGCGCTCGAAGAGTGCCATCAGGACACGAATCTCTATCGCAACGCGCTCGATCGCCTGTCCCAGGCGGCGGAACTCATGCCCGCCGAGCGCGCCGAGGCCGTGCTGGTGCTGTTTGTCGCCGTCGGTTGTTCGGCGGATGTGCGGTCCTCGGTGAACTATGCCATCGACTACGCGCACGCGACCTGTGGCGGAGGCACCTCCACGCCGCGTTCGCTTGGCATGTCGATGACCGCGGGCGAACGCGAACCCGCTCCGGCGCACCCCTTGGGCTTGCTGCGCGTACAAAACAGTTTTGTCGTGAGCGCCCCGCGCTGGATTCAGCCGAGTGAGCAGGGTGTTGAGATTGGTGCGCTGGCCACTGGTGAGGGCGATATTACCGACGTCGGCGACGATGTCTCGGCCCGCCATGCCCATATCTGGTGCGATGCTCAAAATATCTGGCACGTCGAGGACTTGTCGTCCACCAACGGAACCGTGGTGGTAAACGGGGCCACGCGCGTCTGCATTCAGGTCGAGCCCGGCCGTTCCGCCCAACTCAATCCCGGCGACGAGCTCAAGCTCGGCGAATCCACTACCTACGCCATCCTCTTCGGTGCCCTCTAGCCGGCAGATAGGGACGTTTCTTTTCTGCCGGCACTTGGGGACACTCCTCGGCGCGCCAGAGCCAGTCGCCCGGGGATGGAGGGGCCATTTTGGCCCTTGGCGGTCAGTCGGGGCGAAACTAGAAGATCTTTCCGATTCGCGGCTGTTCATGCTTGTAGAGCATCTAAAACAATAGGATGTTATTCTGGAATATGCCGGGTGCGTGAACTTGCCTGTCTTAGCCTTAATAAGGTATAGGGGAGTTTGGCTCAGGGGTTCCGTCTTGTTCTTCAGCGCAGTATTGTGGGACAGATTTGCTGAGATTGGCGCCTTACACCGCAGAGCGCACGGAAGGCTCTCGATTTGTGTTCTGGCCCCAGAATACAGGGCCTGATACTTACCAACTGTGGCATGGATGTAACATCTGTAGAAATCAACCCTTTTGTTGTCGACCTTTGTAAGAAAAACACTGCCATCAACTCTTTGGATGACGAAACTAGGGTGCTTGAGGGGAGCCTTTACTCCCCTCTGAGAGATGACTCATGTTTTTCGCTTGTCGTTGTGAATCCTCCGTTACTGCCGATTCCGGATGAGATTCCTTATCCCTTCGTTTGAGATGGAGGACAATCGGGTCTGGATAAAACACTTCGTATTCTTAAGGGTGGCGATACGCATTTAGAGAAAAACGGTAAATACTGCTAATAGGGGTGACGACGATGGTGCAGGGGCGACCCGCGATGCTCTCATCAATACGTCGGATACTTGGGAAATCAGGTCTAGATGCATGTATGATGATGCTGTGTGGCTATTCAATTAATCCGCGTTCCGAATGGGTGCAGGGTATAGCTGCGACATCGTATGCTTTTGACCCGGCGCGATACTCAGATATTTCTGAGGCGGTTGACGAAGTTTATACGCACTATGCCGCGCAAGGCGTTTCGGAAGTTTGCACATCTACGTTACGGGCTTAGGTTTCTTCAAGCGAGCAGGCCGGTTGCGTTATTTCGAGCGATTTTTCTAGTCTAGACGACAAAAGGCAAAGGATTTGATGGGTATAAAACGCGGACGTTTGTGGGCGGATGCTCAAATCTATTGTGGCAATCGGGCGGTTGAAAAAGATATTTCAACCGCCCGATTGCCAGGTTCGTCGGAGGAGATGTCCGATTCCGACTCTCTTGTAGGAAGAGCTTGAGATCGTATTGGCCCAAGGCAATCTTAAAGCAGTCTCATTGGCAAATCTTCGCTCCTGTTGTGTTGAGGTGTAAGGTATCAGTGATTGATGTTTTGTGGCGGGTAGATTGGGGCCTTCCTTGATTCGATGCGTTCTCTCGAGGTTCATCAGAGCAAAAGGGGCTTTCGTCTTCATTGCTATCACGGTGATTGGAACCGCTCTCTCCTATGCCATGCCATACGTGAACGGGAAATTCTTAGATTTTCTTCTCGGTAACCGCAGCGAAAGAGACGCCGTACTCTTCGCGCTCCTGGTTGCGTCAATAGGAGTTTTCTCCACCCTCTTTACTTATTTTGCAGGAACACTTTCCATTCGCATAACCACGAGACTTTCCTTTGATCTTCTCAGGGAGGCCGTCTTGCGTTTTGAAAGAGACGATTACTTGGTGAGTCGGACCATCGATCCAGCCTATACAACGCAACGGATTATTTCCGACTCCAGCGTGGTCTCATCCTTCGTTTTGGCGAATTTTATCAGTGCGCCGCTGTCCATTGTAGCCATTCCCATCGTATTGCTTATCATATGGTCAATTGATTCAACTCTCGCGGTGTTTTCCATCATTCTCCTCATCGTGTATTTCTGTGTAATTACTGGGTTGAGGAAACTTTTGTATAGGGTCACGTATGAGAAGAAAGAGGCGGACAGCGCCTTTTACGCCGCAATTGCATCGCAGCTTAATCAGATTCTCAACATTCAACTGACATCTTCGTACGGCAAGAGCGAACAAGCGCTCGACGCTGGGTTTAAGAGCTATTTTCCCAAAGTTTTGCGCTCCGGAAAGCTATCATATTCTCTGACATCGCTCGATGGTCTTTTCGCAGCGTTGTTTCAAGCGGTGATACTTGTTGTTTCCGGAGTACGAATCATTAACGGAACTATGTCAATAGGCGAGTACACTATCATCGGTACATACTTCGCGGTTCTCTTTAAGACTTTGAAAAGTATGATGTCATTGTTCAAATCCTATCAAGATGCCAAAGCATCATGGGATAGGACGGCTATCGCGACGAGAGAAAAGGAGAGATCGGGGTGGAATCGGACCGATTTAGCTAAACTCGATGAAATAAATGACATTTCGGTATCTGATTTGGAATTCTCGGTTGCCCTTCCAGACGGATCTGTCCGAGAGGTCCTCGGCGGGTTTTCTTTCAAGTTTTCCGGTCCTGGTACATATTGCATAGTTGGGGAAAACGGAAGAGGCAAGACGTCACTTCTTTACTTGATGCTCGGGCTATACTCATCGAAAGGCAAAGTAAAATACAACGGCGTGCCAATCGAAGAATGCGACTTGGATTACATACGTGCGAGAGAGATATCGTGCTGCCCACAGTCGTGCTTCGCGCCGGACGAAACGGTGAAAGAGCTGTTAGAGTATTTCGACACGCCCTTTTCTTCCTATCACCGGGGTGTAGATGGCCTACTTTCGCTGGAAAACAGCGTGAAGGAGTTGCTCGGGAAACGTTGCTCCGCGCTTTCGGGCGGTGAGCTGCGCCGAGTGTACTTATGGTCGGCGATTTCACGCAAGTCGTCAGTTTTGGTACTCGACGAGCCCACGACTGGGTTAGACGCTGTAAGCCGCGCCGAGCTTGCGGCCTATGTTAAGCGCAACAAGCAAAGCCAGCTGATCATCGTTGTCTCTCACGATGACGAGATGGTCGGCGCGGTAGAAGGGGTAGTGGATTTAGGCAGCATGTACCAGGGTAAATGATGACAAGTGTAGTGCTACCCAACTGGCAGAGATAACAAAAAGGCGATGCAGATGCACGTAGCATTCAGGCGGTTCGGACTCGGTGCCTTCACGCCATCGCAACGCTTTCAGATATAGTTCTCGTTCTCTTACTAAAGGAAACTTTAGTCTACGTCATCTTGTCGAGACAGAGGTGAAGCGAAGTGTTGTCGCGACGTATCTTATTCCAGGTGGCTCAGTATCAGCGTGAGAATCGCACCAAAGTGTACTTACGATTCTCGTGTCCCACGGACAACATGAGCTGAGCATTGAGGTTCCACCCTTTGCTGCAACTACACGGGGTTGGACGGCAATGAATATGCCGGGCCGCATACCACGCGCAGCGGGGGTCCATGTCCCAGTATGTTGCCTACAGCAGCCTCGATGTCCACGCACACATCATCTCTGCCTTCGCGTTCAATCCATTTGCCGGAGAGTGCGAGGGTTGCCAGGCCGTAGAATTCGAGCCGAACAAATGAAATGCGGTATCAGCGCATAGGATTAAACTGACGATTGCTTTGCACTGAGAATACGCTTGGAAAGCCGCTATGGGTGGCGGCCCGGGTTAAATAGAGAAGCCCGTCCGATCACTTTCATGTGGCGAACGGTCGGGCTTCTTATTCCACTTGCCAATGCTCGGCTCATATTGGAAGAAAGCTACGCTAATGTTTGCGTGACACTCCTATTTTCTCCGAAGAAAGAGTCGGATAATGAAGAATAGAATTAAAAAAGGTGCCAGATATAACGCAAGTATAAAGGCTAATCCAACGAGACCTTGCAATAATGGCATAACTCCTCCCAGACACGAGATTTTGGTATTTGTTCCCATCTTATTCTGAATTGGACCAAATAGTTCCTAGCCACAAAACTACTCGTCAACTGGATCGCACCAATCTGCTGGCAAAACACAGCTTGATTCTTTATCGACATAGCACCAATCCGCAACAGGGCACTCGGCGATGTCGTAAAAATTGCATATATCAACTCCAAGACAACAAGGCTCAACGGGAGGATGTTCATTTGAACCAACAGGATGGATATGCTTCATAACAGCTCCTCACCTTAATCCAATTAGAGACTACGTTTGATCAATGCCACAGTGATCTACAACGCAGATGCTGCCGCCATCCATGTCATAGTCGCAGTAATCGTATGCACCACAGCCATCTGCTTTATCATAAACAGTACAGATGTCAGTAATGCCCAAGAGGCAGTCAAAAGACATCGGCTTCACGCCTGCCTCGTCGCCACTTCCTGGATTAATCGGATGAATATGCTTCACGACTACCTCCCTTTGAGTGCAGAAAAACCTCAATATTGTGTATAACAAACCAAGATGTCTAGTTCACCATATTTCTAGAATGGTTTCGGCGAACGTAGCAATAAGCTTCACAGACGGTAATCAGAAGAACGAACACCTCCACAATGGTGACAGCAATGCGCTGAACCGCTTATTCCGATACAGTAGCTTCTCGTTGATTTTTCTCCTGCGAAGATGAGTGGCGGGAAATAAGGTCAAAAGCCATCTCGTAGCACATTTTTCTATATTCACATGATGCAGGGTGTAGACTCTTGGGCAAGTAGCCGTGCTCGCCTGCAGCCTCCCAGCTACAGCCCCCACCACAGAAAGACCGAGCCCAACAGTCCGTACAGTCAATTCTTTTTTCGACACCCTGACTCCAGTTTTCAATATACCTAGTTTCGTCAATTCCGGTGACGATGTTGCCCATTTTGAATCGCATCATCCCGACAAACCTGTGACAGGGGTATACGTCCCCTTCGGGAGTCACGGAAATAAAACGCCTGCCAGCCCCGCATCCGACAAAGGCGATCCTGTTGCTCATAATCAAATCAACTGCAGTTTTCAATGTTCTAAACAAGGGCTTTTCCCCTTGATCAATCTGTTTGAGATATTGATCCGCCAAATCTATTAGGCCCGCCCTGATTTTGTTTAATGAGTGTTCGTCGAGTTTGATATTCTCATCGAATGAGCTCACGGGCGAGAAGTAAATCCTTCTGAAGCCCATCTCTTTAAACTGAAGATAGTCTTCAACAAGGTTACAGTTATTATTTGTTAAGGTCGCTCTTGCGCCGAAGGGGAACGACTCGGAAAAACGACGAACGTTTTTGTCGATATCGGAGAAAGAGCCGCCTCCCGTCTTGTACGGGCGCGATGCATCGTGCTTGCATCCTGTACCATCGAGACTAATCAGAACAGAAAACCCGTGCTCCTTGAAAGAATTCACAGCAGTGTCATTCAAAAGCGTTCCGTTGGTCGTAATAGAATAGGTAAAGTTTCTATTGGGGTATATTCTTTTTGAATAGTCGACCGTTTTCCATATCAGCGGCTCGTTAATCATGGGTTCCCCACCAAAAAAGACGATCGCAAGCGTTTCGTTTTCCGATGAACTTGCGACGAGGTAGTCGACCGCCTTGAAGGCTATCTCGTCTGTCATCAGCAGAGGAGACGTTCCATAATCTCCTTTACCGGCAAAACAGTAACTACAACCAAGGTTGCATGCATGTGAAACGTGGAGTTCGATGGATCTAAGTTTTCGAGGCGTGTCTTTTGTTAAGAAAGTCCGCTCAGACAATCGTTGATACTCATCAATGTCGTCTTCAAGTTCTGCTATGGTCGTTTGGTCGTAGCCTTTCGCAGCAAGTGACTTTGTTAGCAACTTCGAGTTGACCGTTCTTCCCGATGCTTCAAATATGCGAAGCGCATCTTCTGATGCTTGGTCAACCTGAAAGCAATTGCGAGTGACCTCATCGAAGCAGTAACGACGATCACTTACTGAGAAAAAATGCATACGTTCCTCAATTTCATGCTGGACTGGCACTAACCTTGTTTATTGTTGCGCAGCTATAAAAAACCACCAGCGGGGATTCGGTGTGCGGCCCAATCGGACTCCCAAAAGGTTCTATTTGAGACTGGCAAGCTTTGTGTTGTTGGCACTTCGACAGCGCTCTTTATTCCAACATGGAGCCTCGCAGTTTGAGTCGACTTGCCTCTGGAAGGTCCGATCTTAACTTGATTTAGGATGAAAACAGATTACAGGCGCGCTCCTCTAGAAAGAAAGGAAACCAATCGCCGCCTTTCACCAGGAAAGTTTTTATAGCCCACCTCGAGCAAAATGAAAGATGCGAGAGCGATTGGGGAACAACGCGAATCTCCCCTTTTGGGTGGGAGCGAGCCTTCAGCCACCGGCGAACGACTCGCCCTGGTCAGAATCTGGAAGTGGTGCCGGGCCGCTTGGGCCTCCCCGGTGACTTCGTGGGGCTTACCTGCCTGACGTCGAGGAGTACATCCGCAAGATTCGTTCCCTATGCCGTTTGCTCTCACGCCCGCCTTAGTTCCAAGTCGGGCGAGCCGCCGCGCTCATGCGACCCGTGGCGGCGACACGTCGACGCCGCGCTCGCTGAGCACATCTTCGGTCGCGGGCGAGCACGAGGTCGCGCCGGCGCATCCGCTGGGACTGCTGTGCGTGCAAAACGGCTACGTGGTGAGCGTCCCGCGCTGGATTCAGCCGAGTGAGGAAGGCGTTGAGATCGGCGCGCTGGCAACGGGGGAGGGCGGCATCACCGACGACGTCTCGGCCCGCCATGCCCATATCTGGTGCGATGCTCAAAATATCTGGCACGTCGAGGACTTGTCGTCCACCAACGGAACCATGGTGGTAAACGGCGCGACGAACGTCTGCATCCAGGTCGAGCCCGGCCGCTCCGCTCAGCTCAACCCCGGCGACGAGCTCAGACTTGGCGAATCCACCACCTACGCTATCCTCCTCGGCGTCGGCGCCCTCTAGTCGGCAGATGGGGACGTTCCTTTTATGCCGGCACTCCGGGACACTCCATGGCGCGCCAGGGCCAATCGCCCGGGGACGAAGCGTTCATTTTGGCCCTTGGCGGTCACCCGAGGTAAACCTTTACCGCCCACCTATATTTGTCGAAATTACACTTGGCGGCGGGGTACAATAAACCCGCATGCGGATTTCCGTTGCGGGTGCCTCCCATCGCCGGGGCGTGCCCGGGAGCATCCGGCATGCGGCCTTTGCGGCGCTCGGTCATGTGCAAGACGGGCAGCTGGGCCTGTGGAGTGCGTGCAGCCCTCCTCGCCTCGGCATGCCTTCTCTCCACGCCATGTACCTGCTGCTGAGCCTGCCTGCCAGATGATTGGAAGCAACAGCGAAAATCCCATCACGCCAACATCCCGGCGATCGCCGGGGCCTGTATACCTATATGAGAGGAGAGGGGTATATGGCGCGTAAGTTTAAGTCTATGGACGGCAACGAGGCGGCCGCATATGTTTCGTATGCGTACACCGAGGTAGCGGGAATCTATCCCATTACGCCGTCCAGCCCGATGGCCGACCATGTCGACCAGTGGGCGGCCCAGGGTCGCAAGAATATCTTCGGCACCCCGGTCAAGGTCGTCGAGATGGAGTCCGAGGCAGGTGCAGCCGGTACCGTTCACGGTTCGCTGGGCGCCGGTGCTCTGACCACCACCTACACGGCTTCTCAGGGTCTACTTCTGATGATCCCGAACATGTACAAGATCGCGGGCGAGCAGCTCCCGGGCGTCTTCCACGTCTCCGCGCGTTGCGTCGCTTCCCACGCCCTGAACATTTTTGGCGATCACTCCGACGTCATGGCCTGTCGTCAGACCGGCTTCGCCATGCTCGCCGAGGGCAACGTCCAGGAGGTCATGGACCTCTCGCCGGTGGCTCACCTTGCCGCCATCGAGGGCAAGACCCCGTTCCTTAACTTCTTCGACGGCTTCCGCACCAGCCACGAGATCCAGAAGGTCGCCATGTGGGACTACAAGGATCTGGCTGAGATGTGCGACATGGACGCCGTCCAGGCTTTCCGCGATCACGCGCTCAACCCTGAGCACCCGCACACCCGCGGCAGCCACGAGAACGGCGACATCTTCTTCCAGAACCGCGAGGCCTGCAACAAGGTCTACGACGAGCTCCCTGCCGTCGTCGAGGGCTACATGAAGAAGATCAACGAGAAGCTCGGCACCGATTACGGCCTGTTCAACTACTACGGCGCTCCCGACGCCGATCGTGTCGTCGTGTGCATGGGCTCCTTCTGCGACGTGCTCGAGGAAGTCATCGACTACCTCAACGCTCACGGCGAGAAGGTCGGCCTGGTCAAGGTTCGCCTGTTCCGTCCGTTCTCCATCAAGCACTTCGTCGACGTTCTCCCCGAGACCGTCCAGAAGATCGCCGTCATGGACCGCACCAAGGAGCCGGGTTCCATCGGCGAGCCGCTCTACCAGGACGTCGTCTCCGCTCTCTACGAGGCCGGCAAGACGGGCATCAAGGTCGTCGGCGGCCGTTACGGCCTGGGCAGCAAGGACACGCCTCCCGCGTCCGCGTTCGCTGTCTTCGAGGAGCTTAAGAAGGACGAGCCCAAGCGCGAGTTCACCATCGGCATTGTCGATGACGTGACCAACCTGAGCCTGCCCGAGGCCGAGGATGCGCCCAACACCGCAGCCCCCGGCACCATCGAGTGCAAGTTCTGGGGTCTGGGTGGCGACGGTACCGTCGGCGCCAACAAGAACTCGATCAAGATCATCGGCGACCACACCGACAAGTACGTCCAGGCCTACTTCCAGTACGACTCCAAGAAGACCGGCGGCGTCACCGTCTCGCACCTGCGCTTTGGTGATTCTCCGATCCGTTCGCCGTACTACGTGACCAAGGCCGACTTTGTCGCTTGTCACAACCCCAGCTACATCGTTAAGGGCTTCAAGATGGTCCGCGACGTCAAGCCGGGCGGCACCTTCCTGGTCAACTGCCAGTGGAGCGACGAGGAGTTCGCCGAGCACATGCCCGCCGTGGCCAAGCGCTACATCGCGAACAACAACGTCAACGTCTACCTGATCGACGCTATCGACCTGGCCGCTAAGGTCGGCATGGGCAAGCGCACCAACACGGTGCTCCAGTCCGCCTTCTTCGCGCTGGCCAAGGTCCTGCCCGCCGAGGACGCCCTGCAGTACATGAAGGACGCGGCTACCAAGTCCTACATGAAGAAGGGCCAGGCCATCGTCGACGCCAACCACAAGGCTATCGATGCCGGCGCTACCGCCTTCCGTAAGTTCGAGGTTCCGGCCGACTGGGCAACTGCCGAGGATGCCGCTCCCGTCGAGCTCTCCGAGGAGACCAAGTCTGCCATCGCCCAGCAGGTCAAGAACCTGCTCGAGCCCATCGATCGCATGGATGGCGACAGCCTGCCCGTTTCCGCCTTTGTCGATTGCGCCGACGGCCAGTTTGAGCTGGGCGCCTCCGCATACGAGAAACGCGGCGTCGCCGTGGTCGTTCCTCACTGGGACGAGACCAAGTGCATCCAGTGCAACCAGTGCGCCTATGTGTGCCCGCATGCCACCATCCGTCCGTTCGCGATGACCGAGGACGAGGCTGCCGCCGCGCCCGAGGCTACCCGCACGCTCGACGCCATGGGCCCCAAGGCCAAGGGCATGAAGTTCACCATGGCCGTGTCCCCGCTCGACTGCATGGGCTGCACCAACTGCGTCAAGGTCTGCCCCAAGGGTGCCCTCGAGATGGTTCCCACCGAGCAGGAGATGGACCAGCAGCCCGTTTGGGACTACATGGTCGAGAACGTCTCCGAGAAGAAGGAGCTCATCGCGGCCAACGTTAAGGGCAGCCAGTTTAAACAGCCCTACCTGGAGTTCTCTGGCTCCTGCGCCGGCTGTGCCGAGACCGCCTATGCACGTCTGGTGACCCAGGTCGCCGGCGACCGCATGTTCATCTCCAACGCCACCGGCTGCTCCTCCATTTGGGGCAACCCCGCTGCCACCGCTCCTTACTGCAAGGACAAGGACGGTCACGGCCCGGCGTGGAACAACTCCCTGTTCGAGGACAATGCCGAGCACGGTCTGGGCATGGCCGTGGGCTATGAGGCTGTTCAGCACAAGCTGATTGCCGCCACCCAGGAGATCATCGCCGCCGATGGTCCGTCCGACGAGCTCAAGGCTGCCGGCCAGGCTTGGATTGACTCTGTCAACGACGCCGAGGCCTCCAAGACCGCTGCCGCTGCCTACGTTGCCGAGCTCGAGAAGTGCGGCTGCGAGGCTTCCAAGGCAATCCTCGCCGACAAGGCTTACCTCACCAAGAAGTCCTTCTGGATCTTCGGCGGCGACGGCTGGGCCTACGACATCGGCTTCGGTGGCCTGGACCACGTCCTGGCTTCCGGCCACAACGTCAACGTCTTCGTCTTCGACACCGAGGTCTACTCCAACACCGGCGGTCAGGCCTCCAAGGCCTCGAACCTGGGCCAGGTCGCTCAGTTCGCCGCTGCCGGTAAGGTGACCAAGAAGAAGTCTCTGGCCGAGATCGCCATGAGCTACGGCTACGTCTACGTGGCACAGGTTGCCATGGGCGCCAACCCGGCTCAGACCCTCAAGGCCATTCACGAGGCCGAGGCCTACGACGGCCCGTCCCTCATCATCGGCTACAGCCCCTGCGAGATGCACTCCATCAAGAAGGGCGGCATGCAGAACTGCCAAGCCGAGATGAAGAAGGCTGTCGAGTGCGGTTACTGGAACCTCTTCCGCTTCAACCCCGAGGCTGCTGCCGGCAAGAAGTTCTCGCTCGATTCCAAGGAGCCCGCGGGCGGTTATCAGGAGTTCCTGATGAACGAGGCCCGTTACGCTTCGCTGACGCGTTCCTTCCCCGAGCGCGCCGAGGAGCTCTTCAAGGAGAACGAGCAGGCCGCTATGGACCGCTACGCTCACCTGCTGAAGCTCAAGACGGTGTACAACGAGGCCTAAGTCTCCCACCGCAGGATCTGAGGGCTGACCTTCGCGGACGTCCTCGGACATGAAAGAACCCCCGCTGCACACTACGTGCGGCGGGGGTTCTTTCGTCCTGCGGAGTGTCCGCGAAGGTCAGCCCTCAGATCCTGCTACGACTACGTCCTCGGATTGTGTGGGCTGATGAAGGACGTGGTTGGTGGGGTGCCTTGTCCCGGTCGCTGTTTCGCGGCGTGGCCGCGAAACCACGCGCCACTTTGGGCATGGAGGGCTAGCTGATTGTGGCCTTCTGCTGCCCCAGTGCTGTTTCGCGCTTTGCGCGAAACATCGCAGCACTTTGGGCATAGTGGGGGAGTTGGTTGTCGCTGCCTTCTATCCCCTTGCTGTTTCGCGCCTTTGGCGCGAAAGGCGCAGTACTTTGGGCGTGGGGGCTGGCTTGCGGACTCAGATGGCCTAGAGGGATATGGGCGCAAACGAGAAATCGTTGTTGGGGTCGTCCTTTTCCATAAACTCATCGAGGCAGAATGTCATATAGATTGGAACGTACAGGACCTTGCCCTCTTTGCTGAGGTTCTCGTGGCTTAGCACAACGGCCTCGGGGATTTTGTACTCGCTCACGCTCATCAGACGGTCGAGGGCCGCATGGGCTCGAACCTTCTTGCCCGATTTGACCTCGATTGGGACAACGTGCCCGCGGGTGCCTTCGATCACAAAGTCAACTTCGCCGACCTCGCGTGTCTGGTAGTACCATGCATCAGTTCCAAGGGCGACAAGCTCCTGCGCGACCACGTTCTCATAGAGACCGCCGAGGTTGGGGGTTTTCATATCAAGGTAGACGGCGCGTGCCGTGCTGCCGGGATACCGTGATGCGAGCATGCCTGTATCAGACTCGTATAGCTTAAAGGCGGTCGCCTTCTCTGTCCTCTTAAGAGGACTCCGGGCCTCCGTCACCTGGGCGACCATCAGTCCAACGCCCGCGTTCACCAACCATAGGAAATCCTGCTCGTATTTTTGAAGGCGAGCCCCCTCGCCCAGGGATGAAACAACAAAGCGATGGGATTCCGCCTCAAGTTGAACGGGAATTTGCTCGAAAATGGAGCGAACGTTAAACGCTCGAGTCGATGCATATTTAGAGATGTCGCTTTTGTACTGATCGACTAGCTGAATTTGAAGCTCACGCGTTCTCACGAGCGAATAGCCCGAATCGATATAGTTCTGAACGACCTCCGGCATGCCGCCGCAAACGATATAGGCTCTAAAGTTTTTGAGCATCGCCTCATGAATATAGTTTTCGACGGGTCGCCTTTCGACAAGGCAGCTGCGAATTCCTGCAAGCACATTCTCGCTGACGCTGTTTGCCCAACAAAACTCTTCAAAATCCATCGGCCGCATAACAATGTGTTCGACATACCCTACCGGAAAAGAAGAGATCCCCTTAAACTCGGTCCCAAGCATAGACCCCGAGAAGACATAGCTAAAGCGCCCGTCCTCGACCAATGCCTTCATGAGCGTAATGATCTGCGGGTATTCCTGAATCTCATCGACAAAGATAAGCGTATCTCCCTCAGCAAGCGGTGCATCCGCAAGAAGGGCCACACGGTTGATAAAGTCAACGGCGTTCTTGGCGCCAACAAGCACATCCCTTGCCTCGGCGTCGAGTAGCAAATTGACCTCAAAATACGAAGCGTAGTTGTCTTTACCAAACGCGCGAATCGCATAGCTCTTGCCAATCTGGCGCGCACCGGTAACAAGCAGGGCCTTATGGGAGTTATTCTTCCAGCTCAAAAGCCTATCAGTGACTTTGCGGCGTAGCATTAAAACACCTCATTGACAAAAATTGGCAAATAGATTTGCCCCTAATCATACAAAAATTGACAAATAGATTTGACCCAAATCATACAAAAATTGGCAAATAGCAAAGCTCACTTAGGCCTCAAAGCCAGCGAGCCAGCACGGTACTTTGCGAAAAGGCTGGCGGCGCCGTTGTTGAGGGTGGCCAGGTTGACAGTGGCGCCGTTAGCGTTCTCGGCTGCTTGGGCGCGCAGGAGCGAAAGGGCGTCGGTAGCGTTCATGCAGAAGCCGACGGTAAAGTTCCATACTGCGAACTCGCAGTCGCTTGCCGCGGGGTGAAGCGCGATCGGCTATCCCTTATGTTGGATGAAAAGCCCCTTGTTTTTGCAGGGGTGCATACTCAACTTATAAGTGCATAGAATCTCGTATAGTGCGAGTAAGATATTGCGCTGTCCGTTTTGTGTTTAGCAGAGATGTAGTTTGCATAATCCGACATAATCCTCGCTGCATTTAAATAAAGTTGCACGTAAATGGCGTAGATATGTCTGAGCTGGGGTTCTGTACGCTGAGCGGATAAAAACGACCGTTCACCGTTCCGCTATTTTCAAAATGAATAAAATGAGCGATAAAGAGAATATAAACCTTAATAAACTCGCGTATCGCACGGGCGCGGGTTATTAATGGGTTGTAGGCCTTTTACAGAAAGGATTCCAGCAATGTCTAAGCCTCTTGGCAAGCCCGATCGTATTGTCGTCGCCCTCGGCGGCAACGCCCTCGGCAACAACCCCGTCGAGCAGATCGAGGCCGTGAGCAACACCGCCCACGCGCTCCTCGGCCTCATCGAGCAGGGCAACGAGATCATCATCACCCACGGCAACGGCCCGCAGGTCGGCATGATCCAGAACGCCTTCGCCGCTGCCCACGACGCCATCGGCACCCCCGAGATGCCGCTGCCCGAGTGCGGCGCCATGTCCCAGGGCTACATCGGCTACCACCTGCAGCAGGGCATCGGCCGCGAGATGCACAAGCGCTATAAGCGTTGGCACGCCGCCACCGTCGTCACCCAGATCGAGTGCGACCCGGACGATCCCGCGTTCAAGAACCCGACCAAGCCGATCGGCCCCTTCTACACCGAGGAGCAGGCCAAGGAGTTCATGGCCGAGGACCCCTCCAAGGTCTTCGTCGAGGATTCCGGCCGCGGCTGGCGTCGCGTCGTCGCCTCCCCCGATCCCAAGAAGATCGTCGAGGCTGACTCCATCCTCAACCTGCTTGACAACGAGTTCATCGTCATCGCCTGCGGTGGCGGCGGCATCCCCGTCGTCCGCGACTACGAGAACAAGGGCTGCTACAAGGGCGTTCCCGCCGTCATCGACAAGGACCTGGGCGGCGAGCTGCTGGCCGAGGACTGCGACGCCGACGTCCTGTTCCTGCTGACCGCCGTCGAGCACGTCGCCATCAACTTTGGCAAGCCCAACCAGGAGGAGCTCGAGGACATCACCGCCGACGAGGCCGAGCGCCTGGCCGACGAGGGTCAGTTCGGCAAGGGTTCCATGGAGCCCAAGGTCCGCGCCGCCATCAAGTTCGCCCGTTCCCGCAAGGGCCGCACCTGCATCATCGGCGCCCTGGACAAGGCCGCCGAGACCATGGCCGGCCTCTCCGGTACCCGCATCCACGAGTAGCCCCTACTCCGTTGCCTCTCCCGTGGGCGCCAGGCAAGACGCCCACAAACTAGCCTCTCTTCACGAGCCCCGCAGTCCGCTCCGGCTGCGGGGCTTTTGCTGTTTGAGATGTGTGCAGGGGGTAAACAAGAGCAAATTTGGTTAGATGCTCAGGTCATGGGATGCCTGAAACCAGACGATGACTCCGAGAATCCTGATTCGGCGTTTGTCCAGCACAATATCCGGTTCCGACGTGCGATATGAGTAGGATGACAGCATCACGGTGTTCGTGCCGGTGCTATATCGCCGTATGACCATTCTGGAATTATCGGCCAAGGCGAGGACGGAGCATCCGTTCCAGGGTTTCAGGTTTGGATCCACGAGGAGAAGGGATCCTATCGGATAGCATTTGGACATGGCAGATGTGTCCATTTGAACAAAGAAGCACCCGCGATGGTTTTTGAATACGGATGAGGGGAGCGCCGTTGTTCCGGTCTGCTTGAGTCCCGTTCTGCCTCCATTCATCTGAATTTTAAATACATCACAAAGGGAGTCAGTAGTAGTTTCCTTGGATTCCCCCTTCCGCCCCTCGTGGTCGAGCTTTGCGGCAAGCCCTGCGGTTTCCGATGCGAGGTCGTCAAACTGCAGATTGAATTTCGAAACGATCTTGAGCAGTGTCGACCGGCGGATGGCATAGCGGTCCTTTTCCCAACGGCATACCGTTTCTTTGGAGACGCCGACAAGTGCCGCGAACTCCTCCTGCGTGAGCTGGTCGCGCTTGCGAAGCGCCTTTATGTTTTGACCCGTTCCCATGTTATGAAGCGCGGACGAGGGGAAGGCAGAGGCAGTTGGGGCCGCCAAAGCCGTTTGTCAGCTCAAAGATAGAGATGGGAACAAGTTCAATACCGGCCTGCTCCAGTGCCTTGTTAGTCTCGGTGTTCTCTTCGTATACGCAGACCTTGCCGGGCTCCAGGCAAAGGGTGCTTATGGCATTGTTGGTTCTTTCGACCTCTGCCGCTCCGGGATTTGAGCCGCCGCAAGGGATAAATTGCGGTGAACTTAAACCCAGGGCTAATCCCAGCGCTTCTTTTAGTCCGCCTTCGACATGACGCGCCCGGGTTGTCCTTTCCGATCTGCCTCGTGTAATGCAGTAGACTCGTGCTTGGTCCAGGAGCTCCCGGTCAATGAGGAATGTCTCATAGTTAACACGAGCAAAGTATGTGTCGAGATGAATGCAGAGATCATCGTAGGGAACCTCAATGGCCCATACGGACTCAATAGTCGAGTTCTCGTCCCAGAGCAAGTTATTCGCTAGGGTGTCTATAGCTGCTGGCTCGGTTCGTTGAGAGATGCCAACGGCTACATTTTCGCTGTTGAGGTTGTGAAGGTCGCCGCCTTCAATGTGGTAAGTCGATTCATGCTTGAAGAACTGAGGAGTCTCGCGGAAATCCGGATGATAGTTAAAAATCGTTTTATAGGCGATAACCTCACGGTTGCGCTCTGGCCAGTACATATGGTTGAGCGTGACACCTTCGCCGATGACGCTTGCTGGATCGCGCGTGAACCACATGGTGTTAAGGGGGGCTATGAGAAGGTCGTCGGGTGAGTATGCGTCTCCCGTCAGCTTTGAGAGGCTGAACACCTCCTTGTTCGTGTCGAAGACCTGGGAGTAGCGAACGCCGTTGACGGCTGCCTGGACCAGGTCGCGGGAACCTTCGATATGCTCAAGATACTCGCGAATGGCAGACTCGAGCTCAATGCCCCGCGCGCCGCATTCTGAAATGTAGCTATCGATAAAAGAGCGACGCGCTTGCTCTGTCGCATCAAGGGCTTCGGTAAGAAGGTTTTCAAGATAGAGAATCTCTACCCCTTCGTGCTCGAGCATCGCCGAGTAAGCATGATGCTCCCTAAGGGCTTTATCAAGATCGAATGAGCTGCTAGACGGACGCAACGTAAAGACCCGATTGAACTGCCCGTCGGGGTAGTTGCGCGTTTCGGGGCCGGGGCAGTGCAGGAGGGCCTTTTTTAGCTTTCCTATTTCGTTTTGAACATGTAGTGCGGACATAAGACCTCGCTTTGGCGATGAGTATTGATTGCTTCCATAGTGGCACATTACGAGTTCGATTCAATTTACATCATATCTGTCACAGGTGAATGGCACGAACCGGCTTAGTAATTGATGTTAAACATCAATCTAGAAAGCAAATTGACAAATTACATCAATCTGAAATCCGTTTACGGGTCGATGCGCTTCGTTGGCGGGCGAAGAGACGGAAGGGTGTTTTGCGCGATGACACAATGGCTTTGCCGGCAACGAAAAACCCCTGAATTAAGGAGGAGAGATGGCAGAGACAGAAAAGAAGCGCACTCTTCGAGTCCCGCACGTGTACACCATCATTCTCGTCTTGATGGCCGTATTTGCCGTTCTGACCTGGGTCGTGCCTTCGGGTTCGTTTGAGCGCCAGGAGGTTAACGGTCGCGAGGTAACGGTCTCGGGCACCTATGAGCCTGTCGATAAGGTCTATACGGACGAGGACGGCAACGAGGTCGATCTTCGTCAAGGCATCTTCGAAGTACTTGAGGCCCCTGCGATCGGCATCCAGCAAGCGGTCGAGGTCGTTGCATTCATTATGATCGTGGGAGGTTCCTTCCAGGTCATCACGGCGACCGGAGCCATCACGAGCGGCGTCGCCCGAGTGGTGAAGAAGTTCAAGAGCAAGGACGTCCTCATCATTCCGATCCTAATGGTGCTTTTTGCCTTGGGCGGCAGCACCTTTGGTATGGCAGAGGAGACGCTTCCGTTCTTTGCGATTCTTATGCCGATCATGATGGCCATGGGCTTCGACTCAATTACAGCGTTCATGACGGTGTTTGTGGGTGCCCGTATCGGATACATCGCATCTACCGTAAACCCGTTCAACGTCCTGATTTCCCAGGGCATCCTCGGTATCCAGGGCAACCCCCAGCTTTGGTTGCGTACTATCGCCCTTGTCGTGCTCACGGCAGTTGCCATCGCATGGGTTGTGATGTATGCCCTCAAGGTTAAGAAGAATCCCGAGGCATCCCCAGCTTTCCACGATGATATCGAGAAGCGCAAAGAGTTTGGTGCGGACGAGAATCTCCTCGATAGCGAGTTCACCGGTAGGCAGAAAGCCGTTATGGTTATTTTCGTGCTTGGACTTGCCGCCATCATTTGGGGTCTGGTGGCCCAGGGCTGGTACATGAACGAAATCTCTGCGATTTTCTTGGCCATGGCCCTTCTTTCGGGTGTTGTTTCCGGGATGAATGAGAAGGAGATCGCTGGCGAGTTCGTTAAGGGAATTGCAGATTTCGCGTTCTCTGCCATCGTTGTTGGACTTGCCCGCGGAATCCTCGTAATCGCCAATGACGGCCTCATCATCGATACGATTCTCAATACGCTCGCCACGGCTCTCACCGGAGTTCCAGCCGTTATCTTTACGAGCATCCTCTATGTCGTGGATAACCTTCTGTCGATCCTCGTTCCGAGCTCTTCGGGTATCGCTGCTCTTACGATTCCAATTTTTGGCCCGCTTGTTGAGCTGATGGGCTTAAACCCCGAGGCTGCAGTTACCGGCCTTTCCATGGGCAGTGCTGCCATGTCTCTCATTTCGCCGACAAGCGCGATGCTCGTTGCCGGTCTTGGCGTCTGTAAGATTCCGCTTGGCCAGTGGTGGAAGGTCGCTTGGAAATTCTTCCTGGTCGTAAGCGTTATCTGCATGGCATTCACTGCGGTTTCGGGTCTTATCCCCCTGCCGTAAATGCAAAACCCCACATACAAGTTGTGAGAAAGAAGGATAGAGATGAACAAAGGACTGAACGTTCATAGCGAGATTGGCGCCCTCAAGAAGGTGTGCGTCCATCGCCCCGGTATGGATCTTGTAAACATGAAGGCGGAGGATTTCGACCGCGTTTGGATTCACGACGCGTTCTATCTGGACTATGCCCAGAAAGAGCACGATCAGTTTACCGACCTTCTTCGCGGCGCTGGCGCCGAGGTCGTCTATATGGAAGAGCTGCTCGCTGAGACGTTTGACAAAGTCGAGGGCACTCGCGCAGAGTTCATGACGAAGTTCATGGGTGAGTCCGGCATCTCCAACGCGGCCCTTCGCCAGGCCGTTGTCGAGAAGCTTGATTCGATTAAGGACAACAAGGAGTTTGTCCTTGCTGCCATGGGCGGCCTCTACGTTCGCGACCTCGAGATCCCCAAGGTTGGCGGTTCTCTTGCCAGTATGGACGGCGAGGAGTTGAAGGCTGACGATATGGTGCTGTTCCCCATGCCGGCCTCGTATTTCTCCCGTGACCCTCTGGCTGTCGTGGGCAAGGGCGCTACCATGAACCGCATGTACTGGAATCAGCGCAATCGCGAGGTAATCTTCTACGAAACGGTGCTCCGCAACCATCCCGATTACGCCGGTAGCCCCATTTGGTATGACCACAACAGCGAGTGGCATATCGAGGGCGGCGATATCCTCAACATCAACGCCAAGACGCTCGCCATCGGTATTTCCGAGCGCACCCAGACTGCGGCCATCGATGAGCTCGCCAAGAATATGTTCTGGGGTTCCGATGAGGCCGAGATCGAGAACATCTATGCCATCAAGATCCCGCACGGCTACGCCTACATGCACCTCGACACCGTCTGCACGCAGGTCGATCGCGATAAGTTCACGGTCTATCCTGGCATCTACCAGACGCTTCGTGCCTACCGCCTGACCAAGGGCGATTCGGAGGGGGAGGTGCATATCGAGGAGCTCGAGGGCACCCTGCAGCATATTCTCGAGCTTGCGACGGGTATGGACCACATCACCATGATTGAGTGCGGTGGTGGCGATCCGATCGAGGCTTCCCGTGAGCAGTGGAACGATGGTTCCAACACTCTTGCGGTCGCACCGGGCAAGGTCTGCGTGTATGAGCGCAACGTTGTCACCAACGATGCTCTTTACAAGGCCGGCGTCGAGCTGCTCGTCGCCCCCTCCGAGGAGCTTTCTCGCGGTCGCGGCGGCCCGCGCTGCATGACCATGCCGTTCTGGCGTGAGGAAATCTAGTCAGCGTTAGCGTATCTGGGCGGCGCGTGTGCGTCTGCGCCGCCCATCCCTCCTTGTGTGTTCCAACAATCGAAAGGATTCAAATCATGGCTCTTAATCTTTCTGGTCGAAGCGTTCTTACCCTGCTTGACTTTACGTCCGAGGAAATCGAGTACATGCTCGACCTCTCAAAGAACTTCAAGGATATGAAGCGCGCCGGTTATCCGCACCGCTTTCTCGAGGGCAAGAACATTGTCCTGCTGTTTGAGAAGACCTCAACGCGCACGCGCTGTGCCTTCGAGGTCGGCGGTATGGACCTGGGTATGGGTGTGACCTACCTCGACCCCGGCTCGTCGCAGATGGGCAAGAAAGAGTCCATCGAGGATACCGCCCGCGTGCTCGGTCGCATGTATGACGGTATTGAGTATCGCGGCTCCGACCAGTCGATCGTCGAGGAGCTTGCCGCCAAGGCTGGCGTTCCCGTCTGGAACGGTCTGACCAACGAGTACCATCCCACCCAGGCCCTTGCCGACATTCTTACCATGCGTGAGGAGTTTGGCGACACGCGCGGCATGAAGCTCACCTATATGGGCAAGGAGCAGGGCAACGTCAGCGACTCCCTGATGGTTATCTGCGCCAAGCTCGGCATTAACTTCTGCTCCTGCGGACCCAAGGGCGATGTCGAGGGCGCCACGCACTTCGATCCCGAGCTTCTTGAGCGCTGCCAGGAGATCGCCGCTCAGAATGGCTGCACGATCCAGCTCACTGAGGATATCGACGAGGGCGTCAAGGATGCAGACGTGATCTATACGGACGTTTGGGTCGGTATGGGCCAGGCTGAGGAGCTGTGGAAGAGCCGAATCGATCTTCTCTCTCCCTATCGAGTAACGCCCGAGGTCATGGCCAAGGCAAACCCCGGCGCCATCTTTATGCACTGCCTGCCGAGCTTCCACGATACGCAGACCACCATCGGCGCCGAGATTGCCGAGAAGTTCGGCGTGACCGAGATGGAGGTTTCCGACGAGGTCTTTGAGAGCGCGCAGTCTCGCGTGTTCCAGGAGGCCGAGAACCGCATGCATACCATTAAGGCCATGATGTACGCGACGCTTCGCTAGTAGCCGGGAAGTGAACGAACACTATGAGTAAACCGTACGGAAAGCCCGATCGTATTGTCGTCGCCCTCGGCGGCAACGCCCTCGGCAACAACCCCGTCGAGCAGATCGAGGCCGTGAGCAACACCGCCCACGCGCTCCTCGGCCTCATCGAGCAGGGCAACGAGATCATCATCACCCACGGCAACGGCCCGCAGGTCGGCATGATCCAGAACGCCTTCGCCGCTGCCCACGACGCCATCGGCACCCCCGAGATGCCGCTGCCCGAGTGCGGCGCCATGTCCCAGGGCTACATCGGCTACCACCTGCAGCAGGGCATCGGCCGCGAGATGCACAAGCGCTATAAGCGTTGGCACGCCGCCACCGTCGTCACCCAGATCGAGTGCGACCCGGACGATCCCGCGTTCAAGAACCCGACCAAGCCGATCGGCCCCTTCTACACCGAGGAGCAGGCCAAGGAGTTCATGGCCGAGGACCCCTCCAAGGTCTTCGTCGAGGATTCCGGCCGCGGCTGGCGTCGCGTCGTCGCCTCCCCCGATCCCAAGAAGATCGTCGAGGCTGACTCCATCCTCAACCTGCTTGACAACGAGTTCATCGTCATCGCCTGCGGTGGCGGCGGCATCCCCGTCGTCCGCGACTACGAGAACAAGGGCTGCTACAAGGGCGTTCCCGCCGTCATCGACAAGGACCTGGGCGGCGAGCTGCTGGCCGAGGACTGCGACGCCGACGTCCTGTTCCTGCTGACCGCCGTCGAGCACGTCGCCATCAACTTTGGCAAGCCCAACCAGGAGGAGCTCGAGGACATCACCGCCGACGAGGCCGAGCGCCTGGCCGACGAGGGTCAGTTCGGCAAGGGTTCCATGGAGCCCAAGGTCCGCGCCGCCATCAAGTTCGCCCGTTCCCGCAAGGGCCGCACCTGCATCATCGGCGCCCTGGACAAGGCCGCCGAGACCATGGCCGGCCTCTCCGGTACCCGCATCCACGAGTAGCCCCTACTCCGTTGCCTCTCCCGTGGGCGCCAGGCAAGACGCCCACAAACTAGCCTCTCTTCATGAGCCCCGCAGTCCGCTCCGACTGCGGGGCTTTTGCTATTCACCTAGTCATTGGGGACGTTCTTAAATGACTAGTCAAACAAGAGCGTCCCCAATGACCACTCATTTAAGTCTGTCCCCAATGACTAGTAGTAGGCCCACATGGCTTCGACTTCGTTGAGGACCTCCACCACGCCCCAGCGGCGGGCGCTGCGGCTGGCCGAGTTGGGGTCGTAGACGCCAATCTGGTTGGCATCGTCGATGCCGTAGAGCACGATGTAGTGGCCTACGTTGGTAAACGTACCGGGGCGCACTGCGGCGATGACGGGCACACCCGAGCGAAGTGCTTGGGTAATCGATTCGCGATCGTTATAGAGCTGTGTTCCGTTGAGCCCTAGCTGCCACGCACCGCTTGTCATAAACGACCACTCGGTGGCACCAGTGGGGGCGTAGTTGCCGGCTTCGGCCAGTGCGCATATATCGACCGGCGTCTTATCGGTATGGCCGGTCTTAAAGATATAGACCATGGTGAGGCAAGTGGGACCGCAAGCGTTTTCGCGAATAGTGCCACCGGCATAGGACAGCTCCGACCATGCGGGGTCAATTTGGTAGATGTGGGGCATGGTGCCGGCACTCCACTGCGAGCGTGGGGTCGAGAACGCAAAGGAGTAACCTGGTGCGACGGGAGCTTTAAGCAGCTTGTCCTCGGCAGTGGGCTCAAGACCGGCTGATCCGTGGGAGATACAGGATCCCAAAAACACAAAGACGAGGCAGGCGGCAATGGAGCAAAGCGCAAGGCGTAGGCGGCGGGCCGGAAGCACGTGGCTTGTGGTATGCGACGCGGGGTGAGGGGCGGAATTGCCGCGATCGCGTTGAGGTCGCGAAAAGGAGCGTTTAACGTAGTAGTCGGTCTTACGGCGATCGTAGCGGCGCGGCTGCGATATGTCGGTCTGACGTTGGCGTGTGCTCGTACTCACGCGGTCTGACTGTTGCACGGTACGGCTTTGTTGCCGAGAAGAAGCCCCGGGCTGCTCTTGGGGGCGCTGCTGGTTGCCGTTGTCGGAGGTGCTTCTGGGCGTTGGCGTGGTGCGGCCGGCAAGGCGCACGCTTTGTGGCCGTTGGTCGCCGTCATTGTATCCGTATGCCATTCGAATCACCTTGCCTCGTGTGTAACTTGTCTATCCTACATAAAAAGATGCGCGACACATGGGTATGTGCGCCAAAAGCCTGACAAATGGTATGAACGTTGCCGCGCCGCGCGCCACGCGTCACGGCAACAGGTATTCAAAAGCAGACAAGATGAAAGCGTCCAAGACGAATGACGTCTCCCGCCGTTCGTCCCAAAAACGGCGCCGCTCGTTTTGCAGTTCTGCCTTCGGTCGAGCCTTGGACGGCGCTGCTGTGCCAAGGCCGTATCTTAAAGCCACGAAATAAAAGCGCGCGGTCAGACAGGTCGCGCAAGGGGTGACGCCGGGGGGCGTCAAAAAGGAAAGGAGGGGAACAATGGCGGACAAGAACGCAGAAGTTGCAGTCGAGGACAACGGCGGCATGAAGAAAACGCTTTCGCTCTGGAACTTCTTCACCATCGGTTTCGGTGCCATCATCGGTACCGGTTGGGTTCTGCAGGTCGGCGACTGGATGGTCGTGGGCGGCGGTCCCGTTCCCGCTATGATTGCATTCCTCTTGGGCGCAATCTTCCTCGTGCCCGTCGGAGCTGTTTTCGGTGAGCTCACGGCTGCTATCCCCATTTCGGGCGGCATCGTCGAGTATGTCGATCGTAGCTTTGGCCGTACGATGAGCTACATCACCGGCTGGCTCCTGGCCCTGGGCAACGGCATCCTGTGCCCGTGGGAGGCCATCGCCATCTCGACCCTCGTGTCCGAGATGTTCGGCAGCCTGCCAGGCCTTGAGTGGCTGCGCGCCGTCAAGCTCTACACCATCCTGGGCGCCGACGTTTACCTGTTCCCGACGCTGATCGCGCTCGGCTTTGCAACCTACGTCATCTTCCTCAACTTCCGCGGTGCCAGCTCGGCCGCCAAGCTGCAGGCCTTCCTGACCAAGGCCCTGCTCTGCGGCATGCTGCTCGCCATGGGCGTCTCGCTGTTCACCGGTTCGCCGGACAACGCCATGCCCGTGTTCTCCCAGGTCACCGGTGCTGGCGGCGGCAAGCCCGCTACCGAGGGCGCCAGCCTGTTCGCCGGTATCGTGTCGGTCCTGGTTCTGACCCCGTTCTTCTACGCCGGCTTCGACACCATTCCTCAGCAGGCTGAGGAAGCAGCCGAGGGCCTCAACTGGAACAAGTTCGGTAAGATCATCTCCCTGGCCCTGCTGGCCGCCGGCGGCTTCTACATGGTCTGCATCTACTCGTTCGGCACCATCCTCGACTGGCATGAGTTTGTTAAGAGCCCGGTTCCCGCGCTTGCCTGCCTCAAGGGCATCAACATGCTCCTGTACCTGGCCATGCTCGTCATCGCCACGCTTGGACCCATGGGCCCGATGAACTCCTTCTACGGCGCCACGAGCCGCATCATGCTCGCCATGGGCCGAAAGGGCCAGCTGCCCGAGAAGTTCGCCGAGGTCGATCCCAAGTCCGGCGCTCCCAAGCTCGCCTGCGTCGTTCTGGGCGTCATCACCGTCGTCGGTCCGTTCCTGGGCAAGAACATGCTCATCCCTCTGACCAACGTGTCGGCTCTCGCCTTCATCTTCTCCTGCGGCATGGTCGCCCTCGCTTGCCTGCGCATGCGCTTCACCGAGCCCGACCTGCCTCGTCCCTACGAGGTGCCCGGCGGCAAGTTTGGCATCAGCCTCGCTATCGTTGCCTGCGGCACCATCATTGGCCTGCTCGTGATCCCGTTCTCTCCCGCCTCCCTCAACATGGTGGAGTGGAGCATCGTGATCGGCTGGTTGGCTGTTGGCCTGGCCCTCATGGCTTTCACCAATTCCCGCAAAAAGTAACGCTTGGCCGGGGCGGATCGGGTGCGCGGAATCCTCTCTCCCGCGCACCGAACCCGGCACCACTTGGGTAGCTTTGTGAGGCCTTAACCCAACACGGCCTCGCCCACTATATGGATCCATAAGGAGGAACCATGTCCACTAAGTATGCAATCGTTGGCGGCAAGCTCATCGACGGTACCGGTGCCGAGCCGGTCGAGAACTCCCTCGTTCTCGTCGACGACAACGGCAAGATCGAGTATGCCGGTGCTATGCAGGACCTTCCCGAGGGCGTTGAGGTTATCGACGCCGTCGGCAAGACCGTCCTTCCCGGCCTGATCGACACCCACCTGCACTTCTCGGGCAACCTGACCGACGATGACACCGACTGGGTCATGCAGCCGCTTCTCGAGAAGCAGGCCGTCGCCGTCAAGCAGGCCTACGACTGCCTCACCCACGGCCTCACCACCGTCTGCGAGATCGGCCGCTTTGGTATCCAGATTCGCGACTGCATCGACAAGGGCGTCTTTAAGGGCCCGCGCGTTCTGGCCACTGGTCTTGGCTTCTGCCGCGTTGCCGGCCACGGTGACTCCCACCACTGCACCCAGGAGCTCAACAAGGAATCCCATCCCTGGGGCGACCAGGTCGATGGTCCTTGGGATCTGCGCAAGGCCGTCCGTCGTCGCCTGCGCGAGAACCCCGATGCCATCAAGATCTGGGCTACCGGTGGCGGCATCTGGCGTTGGGATTCCGGTCGCGACCAGCACTATTGCTCCGAGGAGATCCAGGCCGTGGTCGAAGAGGCAAAGATGGTCGGCATCCCCGTGTGGAGTCACTGCTACAACAACCACGCCGCCGCCTACGATTCCGTCCGCTTTGGCTGCGAGCAGCTGATTCACGGCTTCGATATCGATGAGCGCACCATGGACCTCATGGCCGAGCAGGGCACCTTCTTCACCCCGACGATCGCCTTCCTGCCCACCTGGTACGCCACCTATCCGCCCGTCTACGTCCCCGAGCTGCACGACAAGTACGAGGGCACCCTGGTCGAGAAGGAGCTGCAGCGCAACTACGACTGCCTGCGCGAGGCCAAGAAGCGCGGCGTCGTCATGACGATCGGCTCCGACTCCTTCTCCTTCGTCACCCCGTACGGCACCTGCTCCATCGAGGAGATGTACGAGTTCGTCGACAAGATCGGCTTCACTCCGGTCGAGACCATCACCTGCGCCACCCTCAACGGTGCCAAGATGTGCCACATCGAGGACGAGACCGGTTCCATCGAGGCCGGCAAGTGCGCCGACCTGCTGGTCGTCAACGGTGACGTCGCCGCCGACATCCACGTGCTCAACACCGACAACATGGACGTCATCATGAAGGACGGCTGGATCGTCGAGGCTGGTACCTTTGGCGAGGCCAACAAATACAGCGCCTAAGATACCGTTTGTCGATGGCTGGATGTAAAACACAGTTTTTGATTGCATAATGCAATGGAGAGGGTCGCTTGCGGCCCTCTTTATTGCTATGGGTGCTACGGACAAGAGGGGATGACGGTGGATTTAAACAGGCTGATTCTGGGCAAGAGCTACAACTCTACCAAGGTCTTTCGTACGGCCCAGCATGTGGTTCAGGCCATCCTGCTCGGTGTTGTCGTTCCGGCGCTTATCCTGCTGCTTATCTGGGATTTAACCGATAATCCCAATCCCGTTCCGGGCGTTGTCGTTATTGCCGGCCTGGTCATGCTGTGCTTCTTTTTCTCGTATGTCTTTGTGGTCCCCGACGACCTCACATCGAGCGCAACCGACCGTACGCTCGCCATCGCATCAAAAATATTCGCCTACACGTCGCGCGGCCTTACGCCCGAAGCGGCCCTGGGCGCCTCTAAAATTATCCTGTCCGAGACCATCGCCTCTGCCATCTGCTTTACCGATGGCAAACAGGTGTTGGCAAGCTGGGGCGAGGATTCGACAAAGTGTCCCGCCGGCACCCCGGTCGTGCTCAAGACCACGCTCAGTGTGATTGAGACGGGCGAGCAGAGCGTGTTTTCGCGTGACACCTCCAATGAGACGGGTGGCTATTTTCCCCGCCTGCGCGCCGGTATTGTCGCACCGCTTACTGTGCGCGGGCATTGCGTGGGCACGCTCGAGCTGTATTACCCCCGCCTGAGCAGCATCGATATGCGCCAGACGGCGTTAGCCTCGGGCTTTGCCGATCTCATTTCCACGCAGCTCGCCAGCTTTGAGCTCGAGCGTCAGGACGAGCTCACGGCCCGCGTTGAGCTTCGCGCCCTGCAGTCGCAGGTCGACCCGCATTTTCTCTTCAATACCATCAGCACGATCGTGTCGCTCGTTCGAACCGAGCCCGACAAGGCACGATCGCTGCTGATCGACTTTTCCAATTACTATCGTCAGACGCTTTCTGACTCCGATACGCTCACCACGCTCGAGCATGAGGTGGAACAGGGCACTCGTTATATCAATCTTATGCAGGCCCGGTATGGCGACGGCCGTCTGCGCGTTTCGGTCGACATCGACTTTGAGGTGCGCGACAGCATGGTGCCGCCGTTTATCTTGCAGCCGCTGCTCGAAAACTGCATCAAGCATGCGCAGCGCGAGACCGAGCCGCTTACTATTCATGTTAGGGCTTTTGAGACCGATGACGGCCTGGAGATCATCGTCGAAGATGACGGCATCGGCATGAGCGAAGAAGTCTGCGCGCACCTGTTTGAGCAGCATCGTCGAGAGGAGCCCGAGAGCATTACCGCCGACGGCTCCATCAAGCGAGGCTGCGGCCTGGCACTCTTCAACGTGCTTCAGCGCATCCATTTCTTTTACGGAGAAGATTCCGGCATGCGCGTGAAGTCCCAGGAGGGCGTGGGGACGCAGGTCATCGTTGAATTGAACGGCGAGCCGCATGAACCGGCGCCGTTGACGGTGTAGCACGCGGTTGGATTGAGAAAAAAGAGGGGAAGCGCATATGTCCGAAGGCTGGAACATCTTGGTAGTTGACGACGAGCCTCCTATTAGGGCTGAGCTACGCTATCTGTTGGAAAAAGATGCGCGTGTGGGCCAGATTGCCGAGGCGGGCAATGTCACCGAAGCCGTGGAGTCGATTCTGTCGAACAAACCTGACGTGCTGTTTTTAGACATCACGATGCCCGGCCGCTCGGGAATTGAGCTTGCCGAGACGCTGCAGAACCTAAAGACGCCGCCGGTCGTGGTGTTTGTGACGGCATTTGCCGAGTATGCGGCCGATGCCTATAACCTCGATGCTGTCGATTACATCGTCAAACCGGTTGAGGATGCCCGCTTGTCAAAGGCACTCGACAAGATCGAGGCTGCCCTGGGCGCTCGCCGTGTCGCCCATGCTCCGCGCCAGCCTTTGCGCCTGACGGTGGACCGCGGGGGCAAAAAGGTGTTCATTCCCGCCGCAGACGTCTGCTACTTTGAGGCGCGCGCCGATTTTTGCAACGCCGTCTGCGCCGAGGGAACATATCTGATCAATGAGTCGATCTCTTCGCTCGAACGTCGCTTGGGCTCCGAGGGCTTTATTCGCGTTCATCGCAGCTATCTGGTCAATTTGGAAGACGTGCACAATGTTGAGATTGGCTCCACGGGGTTGATGGAGCTCAGGCTCGACCGCGTGAACTCGACGGTACCGGTGTCCCGTCGTCGTGCCGCCGAGGTCAAGTCGCACCTGGGGCTTGCGTAAGAGGCTTGCGTGCTGTCGTTTACCACCGCGGGTTTGGCATGGGCGCGCGGTGGGCATAATGGGTGGCATCGAATGAAATCGAAAGGATCATTATGCCCGCGCTTATCACCCATCATCTGTTTGGCGAGGAAAGCATCGACCGTCTTCCGCAGGGCGTCATCACGTCCGATGAAGAGCGCATTGCCTTTATCTTGGGCAACCAAGGCCCCGACCCGTTTTTCTTTCACATTCTGACACCGCGTGTTTCCGACTGCACGCTGCTGGCGCAGGTCATGCATCGGTCGCGCATGTCGCGTCAGTTCTCGTGTCTGCGCGATGGCGTGTCGCACCTGCTGCCGCGCGATGCCAACCTGGGCCGTGCGTTTGCGCTGGGCCTGCTGTCTCATTACGTGCTCGACCGCAACGCCCATCCCTTTGTCTATGAGCAACAGTTTGGCATCGTGGAGTCCGATTCAGAGCTTGAGGATTCGAGCAGTCAGGTCCATGCCGTGATCGAGAGCGACCTGGATGTACTGATGCTGCAGCTCAAGCGCGATGGGGCAACGGTCGAGGATTATCCGCCGGCAGGCGAGATCGTTACCACCGATCGCATCAATCGCGTTGCCGGTGTGCTGATGAGCTATGTTGCCGGACGCGTGTACGGCATCGATATCCCGGTGGGGGAGTACGGTGCTGCCGTAGCCAATATGCAGCGACTTTACCGCGCGATTGAGCCGGCCGGCTCCGTAAAGACGCGCGCGATCTCGCTGGTTGAGGGCTTGGTGCACGATTATTCGCTGCTCGACGGCCTTGCGCACCGCGTGACGACCGAGCTGCCCGAGCGTACCGGCAACCTGGGCCACTTGGCATGGAAGAACCCCTTTACCGATGAAGTCTCGACCGAGAGCTTCCCCGAGGTCTTTGACCGCGCGCTGCTCGATTACGAGTGCACGGTTGCCCGCTTTATCGAGACCGGCGATATGGAAGCCGTGACCAACCATGTCAATTACAGCGGTCGCGTGCTCGGCGCCGACGAGGAGTTCGACCGCGAGGAGTAGGGCCCATGCGTGCCCCTTTGCCGAATCCTTACCGGCGCTTCTGGACAATTGGGGTACGATGAACTAACTGCATATCGGGCGAATACGAAGGGTCCCTGTCCATGAAATACACCAAGCTCGAGCGTAACTGGGTCATGTACGATGTGGGAAACTCGGCCCTCGTGCTGCTCAATACCTCGGTGGTGCCCATCTACTTTAACGCCATCAATACCGGTGCTTCCTCGGCAGACCTGGTGGTCGCTTGGGGCAACGCTCAGACGATTGCCTCGCTGGTCATTGCCATGCTCATGCCCATTCTGGGCGCGCTTGCCGATTACGCCGGCAACAAGATCAAGTTCTTCTTGGGCTTCTTCCTCACGGGCCTGGTTCTTTGCCTGGCGCAGGCTATCCCAATGTCCGCCATGGCATTTTTGACCGTGTACGTGCTGTGCACCATCGGCCTTAACTCTTCTATGACGTTCTACGACGCTATGCTGCCCGACATTACCACCGACGAGCGCATGGACGCCGTGTCCAGCTCGGGTTATGCCTGGGGCTACATCGGTTCCACCGTGCCGTTCATCATCTGCTTGGCGCTTATCATGGGTGGTCCCGCTCTTGGTGTCCCCACCATGCTGGCAACGCGTCTGTCGTTTATCATCACTGGTGCCTGGTGGCTCATCTTTACCCTGCCGCTCATTCGCACCTATAAGCAGAAGTACGGTCGCGAGCGCGGTCCCGAGGACACTATCGGCCACATCGTGGGCGGCGTGTTCTCCGAGGTCGGACACACCATGCGCGAGATCGCCCACAACAAGACCGTGCTGGTCTACATGATCGCGTTTTTCTTCTACATCGACGGTGTGCACACGGTTATTTCCATGGCAACCAGCTACGGATCGGCTTTGGGCATCGACTCGACCCAACTGGTGCTGGCTCTGCTCGTTACGCAGTTTGTGGCCTTCCCGTCCGCCATCATCTACGGCAAGCTCGCCGGCCGCGTGGGCACGCTCAACATGATCTTGGTGGCAGTCGCCGCCTATATGGGCATCGTGCTCTTTGCCGCGTTTTTCTTAAAGACCGCCTTTGAGTTTTGGGTGCTTGCCATTTTGGTCGGCCTGTTCCAGGGCGGCGTGCAGGCGCTCAGCCGCAGCTACTTTGGCCGCATTATCCCCAAGGAAAAGTCCAACGAGTACTATGGCTTCTTTGACATCTTTGGTCGTTACGCAAGTGTTATGGGCACCTTCTTGGTGTCGGTCGTCACCTCGCTGACCGGCAACCCCTCGCTGGGCGTCCTGTCTATCGGCGTGCTGCTGGTGGTGGGCTTTGCGCTGCTGGTCCGTCTGTCCCGCATGTCTCAGACGGCAGAGCAGGCCGCATAGGAGTGAGCGGCTATTGTGCCTGTCCACGGTACTCTTTTGGGGTTATCCGCAATAAACATTCTGACTTTCGAACAATGATTAGCCCAAGTGGGTATGATGGAGTCAGCTAGGTCGCGGGGCGTCGCCTGTGTTTGGCGGCGTCCCGTTTTTGTGTTGCAGGGAGGGTAAGGCATGAACGCCACGGTCGTGATTCCAACGTATTGGGCGGGCGATGACGCTCGCGCAAACGCCCCTGGCACCTATGACCATTCGACACGACTCAACGCCGACAATCCCGAACTCGACCGCTGCCTGGCCTCGCTTGAGCAGGTGCGCGACATCCCGCGCATCATCCTTTTGGTGGTCTGTCCCGTTTCTGCCACAGCCGATGTGTCGCTGCGCGTGCACGAGATTGTCGACGCACATCCCACGCTCAAGGTCACCGTTGTCACCAACACCCAGGCCTCGCGCATCGCAGACCGGGTTGCTCAGATCGCGCCCAAGGGTTCGGGCGAGTGCGTGAGCCTGCGAGGTTACGGTGCCATCCGCAACATGGGGCTGGCCTGCGCTGCGGTGCTGGGGCATGACGCGGTTATCTTTTTGGATGACGATGAGGCTGTCATCGACGCCGACTTTATGAAGCGCGCGACCTATGCGTTGGGGCAGCAGACGCGTCAGGGCTTGCCTATCTTGGTCAAGAGCGGCTATTTCTACGATCGCGACGGCTCGCCGCTGGCTCCCACGGACAAGGCGGGCATCTGCCATCGTTGGTGGACCAAGCGCATCGAGTTCAACCGTTGGATGAAAAAGGCGCTCTCGGGCACCCGCATCTCGCGCTCCAACTACGTGTGCGGCGGCCTGATGGCCCTGCACGCCCGCGCCTTTACGCGTGTGGCCTTTGACCCGTTTATCACCCGCGGCGAGGACTTGGATTACCTCTTTAACATGCGCATGTTTGGCTACGACGTGTGGTTCGATAACGAGTGGACCGTGCGCCATCTGCCTCCGGAGTCCGAAAAGCGCTCACCGCGCTTTATGCAGGATGTATACCGTTGGTACTACGAACGGGCCAAGTTGACATTCGCCGCGCATCAAAAGGAGCTCATTCCCGTTACGGCGGCATCGCTCATGCCCTACCCGGGCCCGTGGATTTCGCGCGAGCTCGACGACCGCGTGCGCAAGACCGCTATGGTCCGCAGCGTGTTTACCCGCGAGCATGAGGGCTACCTGCGCATCTGGCGCCATGGTATCGACGAGGCAAAAGCCTATGCGCGCCAAAACGCTGCAAGCTACCTGCGTTTCCAGAGTTTTTGGCCCAAGATCATGGACGGGCTTTGGCGTGACGCACAACTGATCAGTATCCTGGAGGGGGCCGAATGATCGACCGCCGCGCCCAGCGCGATAGTTCAATATCAATCTTTCGCATCATTGCCGTTGCCTGCGCCATTTGCGTGCTGGTGTACTTTATTTTTGCCCTGGCGACTGGAATCGAGCCGATTGCCACGGTGATTGCCTGCGCGCTGCTGTGCATCTTTCTGTGCATCTTTATCTTTTTGACGCTCAATCCCGATTCGGTGCGCTCCCAGTACACCGAGGAGACGCTCTCGGTGGCCTCGGCCATGCTCGAGGACATTAAGGGCGGTCTGACGCAGGAGTCGGCGCGTTTGGTGTGTCAGCGCATTTTGCCCGAGACGCGCGCCATGACGGTGGCCATCACCGACGAGGACAACGTGCTTGCCTGCGCGGGCGAGTTTGAGGAAAAGCTACTGCCAGATTCTCCCATCCACACGCTTGCCACACGCTACGTTATCGAACATGGCATCGTGCAATCGTTCAACCGCATGGTGGATGTCGTGGGCTCGGACGGCTCGCACAACCAAGTCCCCGCCGGCATTATCGCCCCCATCAAGGTGGGCGATCGTACCGTCGGCACGCTCAAGTTCTACTACAAGACCCCGCGCGCCGTCGACCGTACCCAGTACGCGCTTGCCTCGGGCTTTGCCGAGATCTTGTCCACGCAGCTCGCCATCCACGAGCTCGAGGTGCAAAAGGAACTCACAGCGCGCGCCGAGGTGCGTGCGCTGCAGGCGCAGATTAACCCGCACTTCCTGTTCAACACGCTGAACACCATTGCATCGTTTACGCGCACCGACCCGCTGCGGGCCCGCGAACTGCTTCGTGAGTTCTCATCGTTCTATCGTGCCACGCTCGACAACTCGGGATCGCTTATTCCGGTCTCGCGCGAGGTCGCACAGACCAAGCGCTACCTTACCTTTGAGAAGGCCCGCTTTGGCGAGGACCGCGTGCTTGCGACGTTCGATGTGTCCGAGGACGTGGAAGATACGCTGGTGCCGGCGTTCGTGATCCAGCCGATTGTCGAGAACGCCGTGCGTCATGGTATGGGCGATGACGACGCCCTGAGAATCGACGTGACCGTTCACCAAGACGGCGAGGATGCAATCTTGATTGCCGTGGCCGATAATGGCGTGGGCATGGATGAGGGTACCGCCGCCAGACTGTTTGACGAGCGCTCCGCCCGTCCCGACGCCAGCTCTCCCCAGGGTGGCGGCGCCGGTGTGGCCATGCACAATATTTCGGAGCGCATCCATCGCTTTTTTGGGCCGCACTCCTATACGCGTGTCGAATCGGCGCCGGGCAAGGGCACCAAAGTGCTTCTTCATCTTGATTTGTCAGAGAGCATCTTTGACATTCAAGAGTAAAATAAAAGGCTACGGGCTCAACGTCATGCGACGGATGCCCGGCGTAGTTAGTTGACGAAAGGTTTTATCCCTATGCTGCGTGCGATGATTGTGGATGATGAGGCGCCGGCTCGCTCGGAGCTTCGCTTCCTGCTCGAGCAAACGGGCAAGATCGGCACGATCACGGAGGCGTCGAGCGTCCGCTCCGCCATCGAGATGCTTATGGAAAGTCGCGTGGATGTCGTGTTTCTCGATATCTCGATGCCCGGTGCCTCGGGCCTGCAACTTGCCGAGGCGCTGCATAAGCTCAAAAATCCGCCGGCGATCGTGTTTGTGACTGCGTATAGCGACCATGCGGTCGAGGCATTCGACGTCGATGCCGTCGATTATCTGATGAAGCCGGTCGAGGAAGCTCGCTTGGATCGCGCGATCGAGAAGGTCATGCAACGCGCCAAGCCGGTTACGGACAGCAAAGTGACCATCGAGCGTATCCCGGTGGAAAAGGGCGGCCGCAAGGTGCTCATTCCCGTGGACGACATTCGCTTTATCATGGCCAAGGACGATTACTCCTGCATCTATACCGTCGATGATCGCTTTTTGTCGACGACCTCGCTGGCGCAGTTTGAGGCCAAGCTCTGCGACTTTGGCTTCTTCCGTGTTCACCGCCGCTATATCGTCAACTTGGCGTGCGTTACGGACGTTGAGACGGTGCCCTCGGGCGCCATCCAGCTGGGCATTACGGGCGTCGACGAACGCGTGCCGGTTTCGCGCCGCCGCGTCGTGCCGCTCAAGAAGGCCCTGAGTCTCTAGCACACTGGCCCCGCAGCCCTGTAGACCCATCGTCTGCGGAGCCGTGGGGCCTTTTTTGTATGTATCTGCCGAATCGTTTTTTGCGGAAGGGATCCCATGAACAGTGCAAGCGCCAAGCGTATCGACATCATCTCGGACACCCACGGCTATTTATCGCCTGCGCTCTTGGATGCGCTTGAGGGCGCAGACCTGATCATCCACGCCGGAGACCTCACGTCAGAGATGGATTACGAGCATCTATGCACCATCGCCCCCGTGCGAGCGGTCCTAGGCAACAACGACTACTACCGCGACTACGGCCCGGATGTTGACCGTCTGGCCCTCTTTACCTACGAAGGCCTCAAATTCGCTGTAGCCCACTACCGCGAAGACCTGCCCGTGGGATCCGTAGACGTAGCCATCAACGGTCACACCCACGTAACCAAAGAAGCCCAAGTAGGCCGCTGCCTGGTCCTCAATCCCGGCAGCGCCAGCTACCCCAGAGGCAGCCGAGGCCCCACCATGGCCAGAATGCTCGTCAAAGACGGCCATGTCATAAGCACCAAATTTATTGACTTAGAGTAACCGCAACAAAAACGGGGGATGCAGATCGCATCCCCCGTTTTTCTTTGAGCCAAAGGCCGAAGTTCAACAAGACCATCAGACAACCCCGCCGAGGAGAACGGGGACCTCGAGCCGCGAAGCGGCGAGCAACAAAGTCTTCGAACAAAGTGACGGCAGGGAGGGTCTCCGGGGCCGGGGGCGGGGGTTAAGTTTGTCGCGAGTTCCGCACGCAAAGGAAAGCACTTAATGTGCTTTCCGTCTTGCGCAGGACTGTAGAGCAGCAAACTTAACCCCCGCCCCCGGCCCCGGAGACCCTCCCGGATGGCCCCAAAAATTTTTTCAAAAAAGTTGTTGCGCGCCGGACAGACTTCTGTGTATACTAATCCCCGCAGCGCACGCGAGCGGAAACAAACGCGAACGACTGCCTGGGGAGTTAGCTCAGTTTGGTTAGAGCGCCGGCCTGTCACGTCGGAGGTCGCGGGTTCGAGCCCCGTACTTCCCGCCAACGCAATTAAAGCCACGTCTTCGGACGTGGCTTTTTGCGTTTGATGCACTTTGTTTCGATAGAACGATCGCCCTGGCGCATCTTCGCCCAGAATCCCCGCCCCTTCGGGAACGCAAGTAAAATCTAATAAGCATATCTGTCTAAACAACAGCTTTGTTGCGCAACACCTGTTCAACGAGACAGGGGGTTAGGTTATACTAAATTGCACTGTAGGCCGCATCTGATGCATTTCGCTCCAAGCGCGGCACTCAGTGGATATCCGATTTACCATTTGGATGTCCTAGCGGTCATTTAGCGTCTCGACACAAGCTCGGCCCCGGAGCTCGTTCGAGCTGTTCGTATTCCTTGAAAGGGGAAAAATGGACATATCGAGGAAGACTGATTACGCCCTTCGTATGCTGGCGATGCTTGCCGAGGATCCGGAGCGTTTGCTTTCTGTTCGCACCGCTGCCGAAGAGGTCAATGTCCCGTATTCGTTTGCCCGCTCGATTCAGCACGGTTTGGTCCAGGCCGGTATTGTGGAGAGCCTGCGTGGCGTCCACGGTGGCATGCGTCTCAAGGTCAGTCCGGACGACGTTACCATTCGTCAGGTCGTCGAGGCCGTTCAGGGCCCTATGGTTATGAATGATTGCACCGCACCCGATGGCGACTGTGCGCGCATGGGCACGTGCTGCTATCATCCCCTGTGGGCCGGAGCTCAAGCATTGATGCGCGACTACCTCGATTCCGTTTCGCTCGGCGACATCGTCGCTCACCGCCAGTTCCCGGCCGTCGATCCCAAGTTCGCCGACCGCGAAGCGTTTCCCGAGTACGCCACCTGTGCGTATACATGCCGGGAGGAATAGCGCCGCATAAGGAGCATAGATATGATTCAGGACCCCTTTCGTTCGATGATTCGTTCGGAAGGGGTCCTGCGTTATCGCGACCTTCCGTGGCGCCGCACGCGCGATCCGTACATCATTTGGCTTTCCGAGGTCATGTTGCAGCAAACACAGGTGCCACGCGTGGAGACGCGTATGCCGGCGTGGCTCGATCGCTTTCCGACCGTGCAGGCGCTTGCCCAAGCCGCGCCTTCCGATGTTTTGGACGCTTGGCAGGGCATGGGCTACAACCGACGCGCTCTGGCGCTCCACAAGGCCGCTCAGCGCGTTGTGGAGGACTGGGACGGTGAGTTTCCGCGTGAGACGCGTGACTTGGTCGCTCTGCCTGGTATTGGCCCGGCAACGGCGCAAGGTATCCGGTCGTTTGCGTTTGACCTTCCAGGCGTGTATCTGGAGACCAACGTGCGCACGGTCTTTCTGCATCACTTCTTTCCCGATGTACCGGCTGTTCCCGACCGCGAGCTGGTGCCGCTGATTCAGGCGGCCTGTCCGGCGGTCCCCGGTGCGGCGACCGACGAGATCGCTCCCTTTGCCGTGCCGCTCGATGATGCCGACACGCCGCGCGCGTGGTATTACGCGTTGCTGGATTACGGCGCATATCTAAAAAAGACGTTGCCCAATCCGTCCAGGCGCTCGGCGGGCTATAGCCGTCAATCAAAGTTTGAGGGCTCACGTCGCCAAAAGCGCGCGCATATCGTGCGCATGTTGCTGGCAGCGCGCGATGGCCAACCGGCGGGGATTACGCTTGCTGATGCCGTGGTGGGCGTTAACGATATGGAAGCGGCGGCTGGGCGCGGGCCGGTCGAGCGCGAGCTTGTCGCGGGCATTCTGGCCGACCTGGAGCGTGAGGGCTTTTGCCGAGCCGAGGGCGATCGCTGGCTGAGCATTTAGCCCGTGGAAATCTGAAGAACAGGATTGTAAGGTTTAGATTTCCGACATGAGGGCATCCTAAAGACGAGGCCGCTCGAAGCCTACGGGCGGCATGCGTTGAAGGGAAGTACACCTATGGATTTTGAGAATTCCCAAACCAAGAAGAACCTCGAGACCGCTTTTGCCGGTGAGTCCCAGGCACACACCAAGTATCGCTACTATGCCTCCAAGGCAAAGAAGGACGGCTACGTTCAGATCTCGAATATCTTTGCCGAGACGGCGGGTAACGAGTCCGAGCACGCCAAGCTGTGGTTTAAGTATCTGCACGATGGCGCCGTTCCCGGCACGCTGGACAACCTGCGCGATGCCGCTGCGGGCGAGAACTACGAGTGGACCGAGATGTACGACGAGTTTGCCAAGACCGCCGATAAGGAGGGCTTTGCCGAGATCGCCGCGAAGTTCCGCGGCGTCGCTGCCGTCGAGAAGGCCCACGAGGAGCGCTACAACAAGCTCGTCGAGCGCATCGAGTCGGGCGAGGTGTTTGAGCGTGAGGGCGTGAAGGTGTGGAAGTGCCTGAACTGCGGACATCTGCACGTTGGTGCCGAGGCACCTGAGGTGTGCCCGGTGTGTAACCACCCCAAGGCGTACTTTGAGGAGCAGGTGGTGAACTACTAGCGCTTGGCGCTAGCATGAGCTGGGCCGGGAGGGCCGGACTACCTTCCCTCCTCGCTCACGGCTTCGCAGGGTCGCGTTGAGGGAAGGTAGTCCGGCCCTCCCGGCCCGCTTTGGGTCGTCGCGTGCTCGATACAGAAAAGCTGATAAAAAAGTTTGTGTGCCGCCCCTTATGGGGCGGCACGTTTTGTGTGGGGACTGGTTGGGGCGGCACCGTTCATGGGTGGGGTACACTGGGTAGCGACTTTTAGTTTATCTACTACCTGATGGGGTGTTTTTTATGGGTAAGAAGTCTCGGGCTCTGGTTGCTGCGGCGGGAACTCGCAAGGATCCTGAGCGTCGGGTTGTTGAGGGCGGCAAGGCAGAGCGTGCCGATAAGAAGAAAGCCGGTGCGCATGCTCATCCTGAGTGGGCGCCTCATTTGAATTCGGCTAGTGAGGATTTGACTGCCAAGTTGTTTACTCTGGTCGAGGTCATCTTGGGCGTGGTGCCCGTGGTGGTCATTGGTCTGTTCCTGGCCTCTAAGGATGCCACGAGCGTGGATAAGCTCACCGATGCCTTTTCTCAGGACCCCTCGATGGTGGTTACGTTTATCTCTGCGTGCCTGCAGCCGTTTGTGGCATACATGTTGTACATGATTTATCGCAAATACTGCGAGGGCGATGCGGGCTTTGCCGCCGGCAACCTGATTGGCCTCTTGTGCTCCGAGATTTTGCTGCTCAATATTCCCGGCGTTGGGTCGTCGCGTGCTCACTGCAGAAAAGCTGATAATTAAGTTTGTGTGCCGCCCTTTTGGGGCGGCACGTTTGTTTATGTGGGGTCCCTGTCTTCACAATTTTCGTCAAGTTTTTGGTTAGATTTTGGTCAGTTGGCGTAAGAGTGGAAGGCCAAAAGATTGCTGGCGAAAAAAGCTCAGAGAAAGTGCTGGTAGGGGAGTTGTTGAGCTTTTCGACGGCTTTTGAGCAAAAGAAACTTTGTGGCTATTGCCGGCGATTGCGTTGTCGCGGTCATGGCGGTGCGGGATGCTGGTCGTAAGCGTCGAATGCTCCGATTTTGGAGGCCAGCATGGATCTGTTTCTTGAGACTCCGCAGCAGCAAGCTGAGCGCATGCTGCGTCAGCAGCAACGACTCATGGAGATGCAAATGCAAGGGGCGGCAGCCCAGCCCTTTGCGCAAAATGTCGTGCCCGCTGCTGTACCTGCAGCTGTGCCCGGGTGTGAATCGGCGCCAGAGGCCTATTCCGTACAGCAGGATTCATATGCGCAGGAGCTCGCGTTCGATAAACGTCGTGCGCGTCACCGTCGCTGGGCCCAGCGCCTGCGTACGCTGGCGATGATCGTGCTGATCCCGCTGGGGCTCGCGACAATCTTCTTGGCCTCATATGCCCTCACGTGCATCCTCAACGGCGCCTCGCCCAATGAGGTACTTCAGCACTTGGCAGCTCTTGGTCAGCGCTTGGGGGATGTCGCAGCAACCATCCGCGCCAGCTGGGAGAGCTAGCGGACCAGCACCCATAGCGCAAAGGTAACTTGTCTGCGCTCGATTGGACATGAGCTGCGTTTGACAGGGTAAGATTGATCGCGGTTTTGATTGGTGCTCGATTGGGTTTGTTGGGCGGAGTTTATGTCTGCTATTGATATTGTGCTTGTTGTGATTGCCTTGGTGGCGGTGGGGGTTGCTGTGGCTTGCGCCCTCCAGCTCAAGAGCCTGCGTGCCGAGTTGCGGGAGCGTGGCGACAGTAGCGCGGAAACGCTGGCAGCGCTCGAGCAGGCCAACAGCACACTCGACACCCTGAACGTCGCGTTGATCGAAACCCGCCGCACGGCCAATGCCATCGCGCAGCAGCAGACGACCGACGCCGCCGTAGAGCAGCAGCGCTACCTGACCATTGCGCGCGAGTTCTCGCAGGCGGGTGACCGTATGGATGACCTGCGCCGTGAGACGGCCCAACAGCTCGGCGCCAATCGCGAGGGCATCGAGCATCGCCTGGACAAGGTGCGCGAGACGGTCGATGCTCAGCTGGGCGCCATCCGCAAAGACAACAACGTGCAGCTCGATCAGATGCGCGCGACGGTGGACGAGAAGCTCTCTCGCACGCTCAACGACCGTCTGTCTGCATCGTTTAAGCAGGTGAGCGACCAGCTCGAGGCCGTGTACAAGGGCCTGGGCGACATGCAATCTATCGCCACTGGCGTGGGCGACCTTAAGCGCGTGCTGGGTAACGTCAAGGCGCGCGGCATTTTGGGCGAGGTGCAGCTGGGCGCGATCCTGGCGGATATCCTCACACCCGATCAGTATCTGGAAAACGTTGCCACCAAGCCCGGCGCCTCGGAGCGTGTTGAGTTTGCCGTCAAGCTGCCGGTAGACGAGGGCGACCCCGTACTGCTGCCGATTGACTCCAAATTCCCGGGCGACGCGTACGAGCATCTGCTCGATGCCCAGGAGTCGGGCGACGCGGATGCCGTCGCCGCCGCGCGCAAGACGCTTGACGCTATGGTCAAGCGTGAGGCAAAGGACATCTGCGAAAAGTATCTGAGCGTGCCCGTGACCACCAACTTTGGCATCATGTTCGTTCCGTTTGAGGGGCTGTACGCTGAGGTCGTCAGCCGCCCCGGGCTTATCGAGACCCTGGGCCGCGACTATCATGTCAACGTTGCCGGCCCTAGCACCATGGCGGCCATTCTCAACAGCCTGCAGATGAGTTACCAAACGTTTAAGCTGCAAAAACGCACCGACGATGTACTGCGCGTGCTCTCCGCTGTCAAGGCCGAGCTGCCGCGCTATCAAAAGGCGCTGCGCCGCGCCCAGCAGCAGATCGAGACCGCGGGCAAAACGGTCGAGGGCATCATTACCACGCGCACCAACGTCATGGAGCGCAAGCTCAAGGACATCGACGCGCTGGAAGACGCCGACCAAGCCGATGAGATCTTGGGGCTCACGCCCGCGGGCTTTCCCACAGACCAAGAAGACGAGGACTAATTGCAACAAGACGGCGGGGCGCCGGCGCAAACGCGGATGCCCCGCTGCTTTTCGCATCGTGCTTGCCTGAAGTGCGCTTCAATGTGCAACAATGGCGTTTCGCCCTATCAGACGCGAAAGGAAGCCCATGTCTCAGAGAAGCACCAGCCCGCTCAAACGCTCCACCGTGCGCCGCACGCTACAGCGTTTTTGGGATGTCACGCGCACGCAGCCGCTGATTGTCTTTCTCTCGGTGTTCTCGTCGGCGGGCTACATCTTTTTGCTGACGTTTGCCAATACCTATGTGATGGCCCTCATTGTCGACCGCGTTCAAGCCGGTCCCGTGGCGGGTGACCAGGTGTTTGAGGTCTTCGGTCCCTACATTCTGGCGCTCGTGCTCGTCAACCTGGTGGGCCAGATCCTCTCCAAGCTGCAGGACTACACCGTCTACAAGCTCGAGATCGCGGGCAACTATCACCTGGCGCGCCTGTGCTTCGACACGCTCTCCAACCAATCCATGACATTCCATACCAGCCGCTTTGGCGGATCGCTTGTGAGCCAGACAAGCCATTTTATGAGCGGCTATACGGGTCTGGTGGACGTAACGGTGTATTCGCTCATCCCCACCATCACCTCGGTCATCTGCACGGTGGCGGCGCTCGCCCCGGTGGTGCCCGCATTTACCGTGATCCTGGTTGCCATCATGGTCGTCTACATTGCGTTTGTCTGGCTTATGTACAAACGCATCATGCCACTTTCGGCTGCGACGTCTGCTGCACAAAACAAGCTCTCGGGTGTCCTGTCTGACGCGGTCACGAACATCCTGGCCGTCAAGACCTGCGGGCGCGAGGACTTTGAGCGCGACCTGTTCGACACCGCCGACCGCACCGCGCGCGATGCCGAGACGGTCTCGATGCACGCCATGATGCAGCGCAACTTTACGACCTCGGGCCTTATCGTCATCACCATGGCCGTGGTGAGTGTGTTCGTGGCGGGTGGCAACGCGTGGTTTGGCATCTCGGCCGGCTCGCTCGTCATGATTTTTACCTACACCTATAACCTCACCATGCGCCTGAACTACGTGAGTTCCATGATGCAGCGTATTAACCGCGCGCTGGGCGATGCGGCCGAGATGACGCGCGTGCTGGACGAGCCGCGTTTGGTGGCAGACGATCCGGACGCCTCTGAGCTCAAAGTGACCGAGGGCGCGATTGATTTTGAGCACCTGAGCTTTGCGTACCGTGACGCTGCGGCGGCCGAGAACGTGTTCGATGACCTGACACTTCATGTGGCGGCGGGCCAGCGCGTGGGCCTGGTGGGCAAATCGGGCTCGGGTAAGACGACGCTCACCAAGCTGCTGCTGCGTCTGGACGATGTTCAGGGCGGCCGCGTGCTCGTGGACGGTCAGGATGTCTCGCACTGCACGCAGCAGAGCCTGCGCCGCCAGGTTGCCTATGTGCCGCAGGAGGCGCTGCTGTTCCACCGCTCCATTCGCGAGAATATCGCCTACGGCCGCCCCGACGCCACCGACGAGCAGGTCCGCGAGGCCGCGCGCCTGGCCAATGCCCTGGAGTTTATCGACCGCTTGCCCCGTGGCTTTGACACCATGGTGGGCGAGCGCGGCGTCAAGCTCTCGGGTGGTCAGCGTCAGCGCGTGGCTATCGCCCGCGCCATCCTAACCGACGCGCCGATTCTGGTGCTCGACGAGGCGACCTCTGCCCTCGACAGCGAGTCCGAGGCGCTGGTGCAGGAGGCGCTCGAAAACCTGATGCATGGACGTACCTCCATTGTGGTGGCGCATCGCCTGTCCACCGTGGCGGCGCTCGACCGCATTGTGGTGTTGGCCGATGGTGAGATTGTCGAGGACGGCACGCATGCGCGGCTCGTCGAGGCGGGTGGCGAGTACGCGAGTCTGTGGAGCCGTCAGACCGGCGCATTCTTGGAGGCGTAAGCGTCTCGGACGTGGGACAATTGTGCCCATAAGTTTATTGTGCCGTTGAGCCGAGGAGTCGTTATGCCACGCGAGACCAATGCCGCCAAGCGCGAGCGCGCCATCGAGGTGTGTGAGCGCCTCAACCGTCGCTATGGCCCGGTCGAGTGCTTTTTGGACCACGAGAATCCCTTCCGCCTGCTGATCGCGGTGCTGCTTTCGGCGCAAACGACCGATGCGCAGGTCAACAAAGTGACGCCGCGGCTGTTTGCCCAGTGGCCCACGCCCGAGACCATGGCCGGGGCGAGCGTAGCTGACGTGGCGGACACCATCAAGTCGCTCGGCTTCTACAAGAGCAAAGCCAAGCATGCCGTCGAGGCCGCGCAGATGATCGTCACCGACTATGACGGCGAGGTGCCGGCCGACATGAAGGAACTCGTGAAGCTGCCGGGCGTGGGACGCAAGACGGCGAACATCGTGCTCAACGTGGGGTACGGCATCGTGGAAGGCATCGCGGTGGATACGCACGTCAACCGCATTGCGCACCGCCTGATGCTGAGTCCCAAGACGCATGCCAAGGAACCGCTCAAGACCGAGCAGGATCTGCTCAAGATTTTGCCGCACGAGTATTGGGAGTCGGTCAACCATCAGTGGATCACCTTTGGTCGCGAGATCTGCGACGCCCGCAAACCCAAGTGTGACGAGTGTCCGCTGGCAGATTTGTGCCCCAGCGTGCGCGTGGCGGGGTAGGGCGGAACGCATCTTCGTCTGGCGTTTTTTGCGGGGCTGGACGTACGCTTGAGCTGGAGTCCTCTCCATGCGCTACCATGACAGGCAACGAATTTGACGAACGACCCGCCGAGCTTGCCTCGGCGGGCTTTTGGCGTTGCGATGCCGGAGGAACAGCATGCTCATTCACCGTATAGCCGCGCAGCTCTACACTGCCGAGGCGCTGCAGATCGTCGAGGCCGGACTCGATGCCGGCGAGGACGTGACGCTGGCTGTGTCGCAGTCGGGTCGCACGCTTATGGCCGCCGCCCAGTTTGCGCGTCGTCCGCGCCCCACGGTCTACATCGTAAGTGGCGAGGATGCGGCCGATCGCGCTGCGCGCAGCCTTGCCGCCTACGTGGGCCTGGCGCATGTGTGCCGTTTTCCCGAGCGCAAGGACTACCCCTGGCGCGAGCAGGCGCCCGACGACGCTGTGGTGGCGCAGCGCTGCGAGGCCCTGGGACGCATCGTGCGCGGGGACAACTGCATCATGGTCGCCTCGGCCCGCGCACTGCTGCGCTGCGTGCCGCCGGTCGAGAGCCGCTACTGGGAGTCCACTACTTTTGCGGTGGGCGAGGAGATTCCCTTTGACGAGGTGCCGCAGCGCTTGGTGGGCATGGGCTACACCAATGCCGGCGCCGCCGACGCGCCCGGCCTGTTCCGCGTGCACGGCGACACCGTCGAGGTATTCCCCGCGCAGGAGAAGGCGCCCGTGCGCATTGAGTTTTTCGGCGACGAGATTGACCGCATCCGCCGCATGGTGAGCTCCACGGGCCAGACCATCGGCAACGAGGACAGCATCGAGATCTTCCCCTGTCGCGAGCTCGCACTCACCGACGACGCCGTCCACAACATGCATGTGGCGCTCTACCGCGCCAGCCAGGACGACAGTAAGCTGGCGGCGCTGCTCGAGATGGTGGATGCACGCATCGTCACGCCTGAGCTCGACCGCTTTTTGCCGGTGATGTACGGCCAGACCGTGAGTCCGCTGTCGCACGTGAGCGGCAAGGCGCTCGTGGTGCTGTCCGAGCCGCGCTCGCTGTTCGACGATTGCCTGCGCGCCTACGAGGATATCGAGGCGCGTGCCGGCGAGGCGGGGATTGACCGACTGGATGGCCTGTATGTACGTGCCCAGCAGCTCGATTTTGGTGCTCAGCAGCGCCTGAACTACGTGAGCCTCATCCGTGCCGGCGGTGCGGTGACGGCCGAGCTCAAGATTGAGCAGCCTGCCATCGCAGGCTCGGACAACCGTTTTATGACGCGCATCCAGGAGGTCGTGGGCAAGCGCTATGCCTGCGTGTTTGCCATCCCCGACCGAGGTGCGCGCGAGTCGATGGAGCTCACCTTTGGCGACGAGGGCATTACCTTTGAGGAATCGCTGACCGCGGCGCCCGAAAATGCCGGCGCTATCGGCGAGCGCGTACGCGTGGCAGCGGCGGATTCCGCCGACCGTGCCGCACGCCAGGAGGCCCATGCTTCCATTCGCGAGCGTCGCGCCGACGCACTCAACGCGCGCTCGCTCGAGGCGGGCGCCGCCCAGGCTGCCGCCGGCGCCGCCGTGCCCACCATCTCGCGCGGGCGCGTGACCTTTGTGGACGCCGCCCTGCCGCAGGGCGTGGTGGTGCCCGATGCCAATTTGGCCGTGTTCTCGATCGCCGACCTCAACGCCCGCATGGATGCCAACCGCGCCCGCAGCCGCCGCAAGGTGGACATTACGCAGATCACCTTCCCGTTTAAGCCGGGTGACTACGTGGTGCATGCAACGCATGGCATCGCGCTCTTTAGCGAGATCGCGCGTCAGGAAGTGGGCGGCAAGGAGCGCGACTACTTTTTGCTGGAATACGCCGATGGCGACAAGCTCTACGTGCCGTTGGAGCAGGTTGACCGCATTACGCGCTACGTTGGTCCCGACGGCGATAAGCCGCGCCTGACCAGGCTCAACACCGCCGACTGGACGCGTGCCACCAACAAGGCGCGCAAGAATGCCAAAAAGCTGGCGTTTGACCTGGTCGACCTGTATACGCGCCGCTCGTCGATTACCGGTATCGCCTGTCCGCCCGATACACCCGAGCAGATCGAGATGGAGGAGAGCTTTCCCTACGACGAGACGCGCGACCAGCTGGAGGCCATCGCCGACATTAAGGCGGACATGGAGGCGCCCAAGCCCATGGACCGCCTGCTGTGCGGCGACGTGGGCTTTGGCAAGACCGAGGTCGCCCTGCGCGCAGCGTTTAAGTGCGTTGACTCCGGTCGCCAGGTCATGGTGCTCTGCCCCACGACCATTCTGGCCCAACAGCACTACGAGACATTCTTTGAGCGCTTTGCCCCGTTTGGCCTGGAGGTCGAGGTGCTCAGCCGCTTCCGCACGCCGGCGCAGCAAAAGCGCGCGCTCAAGGCGTTTGTCGAGGGCACGATCGATGTGCTGATCGGCACACACCGTCTGCTTTCGGCCGACGTGAACCCCAAGAACCTGGGCTTGGTGATCATCGACGAGGAACAGCGCTTTGGCGTGCAGCACAAGGAGCAGCTCAAGAACCTGCGCGAGCAGATTGACGTGCTCACGCTTTCGGCAACGCCTATTCCGCGAACCATGCAGATGGCCACGAGCGGCGTGCGCGACATGAGCCTGATCACCACGCCGCCGACCGGGCGCCGTCCCGTGATTGTGCACGTGGGGGAGTACGACCCCGACGTGGTGAGCGCGGCGATTCGCCTGGAGGTGGGCCGCGGTGGCCAGGTGTACTACGTGTCCAACCGCGTCAAGACCATCGACGATGCTGTGGCACGCGTGCGCGAGGCCGCGCCCGAGGCGCGCGTGGGTGTGGCGCACGGCAAGATGAGCCCGCGCGAGGTCGAGGACGTGATGATTGAGTTCGCGACCAAAAAGATCGACGTGCTCATTGCCACGACCATCGTGGAGAGCGGTATCGACAACGCGACCGCCAACACGCTCATCATCGAGGACTCGCAGCGCCTGGGCCTGGCACAGCTCTACCAGCTCAAGGGCCGTGTGGGTCGCTCGGCCACGCAGGCCTACGCGTACTTTATGTTCCCGGGCGAGCTACCGCTCACCGAGGAGGCTACGGCGCGTCTGACCGCACTGTCCGAGTTCCAGGACCTGGGCAGCGGCATGCGCATCGCCATGCGCGACCTGGAGATCCGCGGCGCCGGTTCGCTCATGGGCGCCGAACAGCACGGCAACCTGTCGAGCGTGGGCTTCGACCTGTTTACGCAGATGCTGGGCCAGGCCGTGGCCGAGGCGCGCGGCGATGACGATGCCGGCGTGGAGGCGGCGAGCGTGGGCATCAACCTGCCGGCCGACTATTTCTTGTCCGAGGAGTACATGCCGGCGGTGGACCAGCGCGTGCTCGTGTACCGCAAGCTCGCGGCGGCTGAGGACCTGGAGAGTATCGACGAGGTGCAGGAGGAGACCGAGGCTGCGCACGGTGAGCTGCCGTTGGCGGGGCTCAACTTGTTCAACCGCGCTCGCATCCGTATCCGCGGCGAGCGCTTGGGGCTCGAGAGCGTCACGCTCAGCGGCGGACGTATTACCTTCCTGGGGGTTGACGTTCCCAAGAAGGTAGCCTTTGAGTTCAAGAATCGCTATGGCGCGGTGAACTTTCCCAAGAGCCGCAAGCTGTCGGTGCCCTACAAGGCGGGCGCCGGCGCGGGCAGCGGCCTGGGCCGCGGTCTCGACGCCAACGACGGCACCGGCCCGGTGGCCGCGGCGCTCATGCTGCTGCAGCAGCTCGGTGCGTCCGACGATGACTAACGGATCGACGCCGCAAACGCCCCATTTGGGCACTCTGGTTTCATCGAAAGGAAAGCATGTTCGGGTACATCTACAAGAAAGACGCCGCTGCTATAGCGGGTATCCTTGCCCTTTGCCTGGGCGTGGGCACCTTTTTCGATTACCAAATCTCGAGCGCGCTGTTCAACATCGGCAGCATGTACGGCCGCTTTATCGAGGCCGCCGGCGAGCTGCCGTTTGAGCTGACGGCGAGCATCGCGGGCGTTATGCTCGTGCGCTCGGCACGCCCCGATTCCAAGGCGAGCAAGTGGCTCGCCGCGCTGGGCGTTTTGATCAACGTGGGCCTGGTCGGCTACGAGATTATCGGATCGCTGCGCGTCGGCGGCAAGCTCATCGCGTTTCAGCTGGTACTGACGTTTACGCTGGTCATCGCGGCCAACCTCATCGCCTATCGCCTTACACGCGACACCGACCCCGACGATCTCACGCGCTGGGCGTTGATGGTGCTTGCCGTGTGGGTCGCTCAGGCCATCATCCTCAACGTGATCGTCAAGCCGCTGTGGTCGCGCCCGCGCATGCGCGTGATCGAGGTCACGCCGGGGCTCAATTTTCAGCCGTGGTGGGTAATCGGCAATCCCGATAAGTGGAGCTATATCGCCGCCGGCGTGATCAAGGACGGCTTTAAGTCGTTTGCGAGCGGACACACGGCGCACGCGGCGATCGGCCTTATGCTCGCCGGGCTTCCCGCGCCGGCCTTTATGGAAAAGCCGTCACGCCGCCGCGTGGTCTTTTGGGTAGCGGCCGTGATTGCGGCGCTCGTCGCCTTTGGCCGCATCGTGATCGGTGCACACTTTTTGACTGACGTGAGCTGCGGCTTTGCCCTGGTGTTGGCGCTTGAGTGCCTTGCCGCGCGCATTGCCTATCCTCACGGCGTACAATAGCCCCACCTGAATCATCTGGACGATACCTGGTAAGAGAGGATTGCCATGCTCGCATTCAACAACGACTATTCCCACGGCGCACATCCGGCGGTGCTGCAGGCGCTCGTCGACACCAACATGGAGCCGCAGCCCGGCTATGGTACCGATGCGCACACCGAGCGTGCCAAGCAACTGATCCGCGAGGCCTGTCAGGCCCCCGATGCCGACGTGTTTTTGCTGGTGGGCGGCACGCAGACCAACGCGACGGTGATTGACATGCTGCTCGCGCCGTACGAGGGCGTGGTTGCCGCCGAGACCGGCCACGTTGCCTGCCACGAGGCGGGCGCTATCGAGTTTGGCGGCCACAAGGTGCTCACCATCCCCGGCTACGAGGGCAAGATGCACGCCGAGGATCTCGAGAACTATATCCAGGTGTTCTACGAAAACGAGAGCTACGAGCACACGGTGTTCCCGGGCGCCGTGTACGTGAGTCTATCGACCGAGTACGGCACGCTGTACTCCAAGGCCGAGCTTGCGGCGATTCACGCGGTGTGCCAGAAGCGCGAGATTCCGCTGTTTGTGGACGGTGCTCGTCTGGCCTATGCACTGGCGGCCGATGAGTGCGACATTACCCTGCCCGAGCTGGCGCAGCTGTGCGACGTGTTCTACATCGGCGGCACCAAGTGCGGCGCGCTTTGCGGCGAGGCTGTGGTGTTCTGCGGCATGCACGCTCCGGCGCATCCCATTCCGCGTATTAAGCAGCACGGCGCGCTGTTGGCCAAGGGCCGCCTGACGGGCGTGCAGTTTGAGGCGCTCTTTACCGATGGCCTGTATTTTGAGATTGGTCGACAGGCGATTCAGGCGGCCCAGGCGCTGCGTCGTGTGCTGCACGAGCGCGGCTACCAGTTCTTTTTGGAGACGCCGACCAACCAGCAGTTTGTGATTCTGCCCAACGAGGACATGGCCCGCATTCGCGAGCATGCGGCGATCGAGTACTGGGAAAAGTACGACGATACCCACACGGTGGTGCGCTTTTGCACCAGCTGGGCCACGACGCAGGAGGACATCGACGCGCTGGCGGCTGTCCTGTAGCCTGATGTAATGACGAGGGGCCGCCTTGCGCTGGGTTTGGCGCAAGGCGGCCTTTGTTTTTGAGAGAGAAGGGTTGTATGACCGAGATGTCCGAGCCGGCGATTCGCCTGGCGACGCCCGAAGACGCGCCGGCGTTGCTTGCCATCTATGAGCCGTATGTGCGCCAGACGGCGATTACCTGCGAATACGAGGTGCCGAGCGTTGAGGAGTTCGCCGGGCGCATCGAGCGTACGCTCAAGCGCTATCCGTATCTGGTGATGGAGCTGGACGGGCGTCCGGTAGGCTATGCCTATGCGAGTCCGCTCAACAGCCGCGAGGCATACGACTGGTCGGTCGAGACGTCGATTTACCTGGCACGCGACGTGCGCCACGGCGGGCTGGGCCGCAAGCTGCACGATGCGCTCAAGCAGTGCCTGATCGCGATGGGCATCACCAACATGTGCGCGCTCATCGCCGTGCCGCACGACAAGGACGACGAGTATCTAACGCACAACAGCCAGGACTTCCATGCCCATATGGGATATCGCTTGGTGGGTGCTTTCGACCGCTGTGCCCAAAAGTTCGGCCGCTGGTACGACATGTGCTGGATGGAGCTGGTCCTGGCCGAGCGCACCCCCAACCAGCCCAAACCAACCTGGTTCCCCGACCTTCCTAAACCTATCATTTAGAGACAGGTTAGCCGATGGGCTCGGTGTATTTGGCGCGGTCGGTGCGTTGGATGCGCTTGGAGACATGGAGCGGGCGGCCGTCGGTGTCGTAGACGTAGTCGGTGATCAGGATCAGCGCCTGTCCGCGCTCAACGTTGAGCAAAAACGCCTCGTTTTGCGAGGCATAGCACACCTCAAAGGTCTTATGCCCCTGCGCCGGCGCACGATGGAACTCCTGGCGCAGCGTGGCGTAGAGCGAACCGTTGATATCGCGATCGATGAGCGCCTCAAAGCTTGGCGGCAGATAGGTGGTCTCCAGGCACAGCGGTGCTTCGTCCAGATAGCGCAGGCGGACGAGCTTGACGAGTTTGCTGCCCACGGCGGCATCGAAAAACTTGGCCACGTCGCCGGCGGCCTTGGCAAAGCCCGAGTCCACCGTGCGCGTGGTGGGCTTCATGCCCTGACCCTGGATCTGCGCTGTGTAGCTCGAAAACACCAGGTTGTTCTCGTGGAGCGCCGGCGTGTCGGCCACAAAGGCGCCGCGTCCGCGCTCGGTGCGAATCAGGCCTTCGTCAACAAGCACCTTAAGGGCATGGCGCACGGTGCTGCGCGACAGCCCCGATTCGTCCATGAGCTCCATTTCGGACGGCAGCTTGTCTCCGCAGGCGTAGATGCCGGCAGCGATGCGGTCGCGAAGTGTGGTCGCCAGACGCTCGTATTGGGTCAGTTTCTTTTTCGATGAAGCGCTCATGCGATCAACCTGTATCTAACCTGTATGCTTACCTAATCAAGCATGTATCCAATACAACAACAAAACTGCTGGTAACGAGTTATCGAAAACCGTATCAGCAAAAAATCTAAGACAAATATAGCATACAACTAGTCGACATCGCTAAAACATGTATGTAACTTGTATGCCGTCAAGAGCATCAAATGAGAAGAAAGGCTGATGCGCGATGACTACTCAGGAACAGGTTAAGGATGTCGTCTCCCAGGTTTTGGCTGACAAGGCAGACAAGGGCGGCATCAAGCGCGTTGTGTGGATCGGCGCCGGCGGATCTAACGGCGGTAACTATCCTGCCCAGTACTTTATGGAGCACGAGGCCACGCAGGTCGTGAGCTCCAGCTACACCAGCAACGAGTTCGTGCACGCCACGCCCGCCTACGTCAACGAGAACACCTTGGCCGTTGTCGTGTCCATGCGCGGCACCAAGGAGACTATCGTTGCCGCCCAGGTCGCCAAGGACCACGGCGCCAGCACCATCGCCATCTACGTTGACGAGTCCGCCCTCACCGAGGTCTGCGACTACAAGATCCAGTACGACAGCCTGGCTGTCGACGAGTCCTGCATGGGCCGCACCAACTCCGCCGTCGTGACCATGATCGCTATGGAGCTTACGCAGCAGACCGAGGGCTATGCCGAGTACGAGACCGCTATGGCAGCCTTTGACCTGGTCGATCCCATCTATCGCAAGGCCGTCGAGTACACCCGTCCGCTCGCAGCCAAGTGGGCCGAGCAGAACGCCGACAAGCCCTGCATCAACGTGATGGCTCAGGGTCCGCTCTTTGGTGCCGCCTACGTCTTTAGCATCTGCAACGTGCAGGAGATGCTGCAGATCGACTCCTGCACCATCAACACCTGCGACTTCTTCCACGGTCCCTTCGAGATCCTGGACAAGCGTACCTCGCTGTTCCAGCTCATCAGCGTCGGCCGCAGCCGCTGCAACGACGAGCGCGGCATTCGCTTTGTCAACCAGTACGGTGGTGAGCGCGTCTACCAGCTCGACGCCAAGGAGCTCGGCCTCAACGACATCAAGGACAGCGTGAGCGAGTACTTCAACCACCTGATCTTTGCCCCGATCCTCAACAACGTCTACATGCGTGCGCTCTCCGCCGTCACCCACAAGGACTACATGACGCGCCGCTACATGTGGAAGCTGGATTACTAAGGGATAGAGCGGCCTAACAGCCCAATACCCCTCATGAGTTGCGGTGGAATAGTTCCTGTTTGGGGGCGTGAAGCCTCTGTTTGAGAACTATTTCACTGCAACTGCTAGAGCGGCACTTGGGGACGTTCCCTTTCTGCCGGCAGTTGGGGACACTCCTTGTGTCGAGAGATTTCCCGTTCGCCGATTTGTGCCTTGAAAAATGTATATAACGACTATAACGTAGCATGAAACATATTGGAAATATACTGAGGAGGCTGCGTTGAAGAGGAGCAATCTGGGCTATGTGCTGGTGCTGATCGCCGCGCTTATGTGGGGCAGCATCGGAATCTTTGTAAACGGCATCTCAGCCATGGGCGTTTCGTCCCAGAGCATGGCTGCCTTTCGCTTGTTGGTCGGAGCGCTTATCTTGGCGCCGGTCCTGATGTTTATGGGCTGCCGTCCGGGTGAGGGGTCTACCGTGGTTCAGGGTCCGCTGACCCTGTTCAAGGCAAGCCCTAAAGAGCTTGTTTCCTGCGCGCTTGTCGGTATCGTCGGTTTGGCTGCCGCCAACACCTGCTATTACGAGTGCATGCGCGAGGTGGGCATGTCCACGGCATCGGTGCTGCTCTACACGTCGCCGGTGTTTGGCGTCGCGCTCGGCCGCGTCCTTTATCGCGAGGACGTGACCCTCAACAAGCTCGTCGCCATTGTCTTTAACATCATTGGCTGTGTGCTTGCGGTGACCAATGGCGACCTTTCCGGTTTTCATTTTTCGGTTTGGGGCGTCACGTCGGGCGTGATTGCAGGCCTTTGTGGTGCGTCGCTCGCGGTGTTTAGCCGGATAGCAACCAAGACGGTCCACCCGCTGGCTGTCACGTTTTGGGGCTTTGTTTTTGGCGGTGCGGTTATGGCAGCTATCGCGGCTCCGTGGCCGGATGTCGCCGCGGCAATGTCGCCACAGCTGCTGCTGCTGTTCCTTGGCTTTGGACTCATCCCCACAGCCGTGGCTTACATCTTATATATGCAGGGTCTGTCCATGGGGCTCGAGACGTCGAAAGTTCCCGTCGTAATGTCATTCGAGACAGTCGTCACCGTACTGCTGGGCATTGGTGTCTACGCCGAGCCCGCCGGCGCGATCAAAGTTCTGGGCATCGTTTTGGTGCTCGCGTCCATCGTGATTATGAACACCGACTTTTCCAAGCTGCGCAACAGTGTGTTTGTCGGTCATGTCGTTGAGAGCATGACCTTTAAGCCCAACGCGTGGTGGACGGAGAAATCGCAGGACATGGATCTGTTCCGCGAGCGCACGGGCATTGCGCTGGAGCCCACCGTGCAGGAAAGCCCCTGGTACTTCGTGCGATAGGGGGTTGCGCGCGGCGTCCGACCTGGGGTTATCCAGCCAGCGCCGGCCTACCCAAGACCATCGTTTCGATTGCGTTAAACCCGCCAACGGTCGTTTTTCACCCGCGAACGGTTTATATACTAATTATCAATATCCGCAACGTATAAGACGTTATAATGACCATAACGAAAAGGAGGAGGCAAGATGAATCAGATCATTCTCGCATCTCATGGCGGCCTGGCCGCAGGCGCCAAAGACACGCTCGAGATGGTTCTCGGCGACGTGTCGAACGTCCACGTCGTGTCGCTTGCTCGTGACGACAAGGAGCCCATCACCAATAAGGTGGACGCCATGATCGCCACGTTTAACGCGGACGACACCGTCTATGTGCTGACCGATATGCTCGGCAGCTCGGTCAACAACAACATGGTCGAGCTTTCCAAGAACGGCACGAAGTTCACGGTTGTCAGCGGTTTCAACATCCCGCTGGCGCTCACGCTTGCCATGAGCCCCGCCCCCGTCAAGGGTGCCGAGCTCGCAGCCCTCATCAACGAGGCCCGCACCGGTCTGACCAACCCCAACGCACCGGTCGAGGCCGCCGCGGCTCCCGCCAAGAAGGCCAAGGCATCCCGTCACAGCTCCGGTCCCGCCAAGATCGTCCTCGCACGTCTTGACTACCGTCTGCTGCACGGCCAGGTCGTCTTTACCTGGACCACCAAGGTTCAGGCCGAGCGCATCATCGTCGTCGACAACGCTGCCGCCAACGATGACATCAAGAAGGGCGCTCTTAAGCTGGCCAAGCCCCAGGGCGTGCGCCTGAACGTCTTCACCGTCGAGCGTGCCCTCGCCAAGATGGACAAGCTCAACACCCTCGGTGAGCGCGTCATGTTCGTCTTTGGCAACACGGCCGAGATGCTGCAGTTCTGCCAGGGCTACAAGCTCGACGCCATCAACCTGGGCGCCACCGCCAACCACGACGGTGCCGATCAGATTGGCGGCAAGGACAGCTCCGTCTTCCTCGACGCCACCCAGAAGGCCGACGTCAACCAGCTGCTTGACATGGGCATCAAGCTCTATGTCCAGCAGACCCCTACGTATCAGAGCGTCGACATCGACGCCAAGCTGTAATCAACCAGGCTTTTGCCTGACTGAAAGGAGAAGGGTATGAATACGTTCATCAGTGCGGTGCTCGTCGGCCTCGTCGGCGTGTTCTGCATGTGGGACTCCCGCCTGCTCGGTCGTCTTAACTTCGAGCAGCCCCTCGTTGGCGCTACGCTCGTCGGTCTGCTGCTGGGCGATGTGCCCACCGGCCTTGCCGTCGGTGCCGCCGTCGAGCTCGTGTCCATGGGCCTGGTGCAGGTCGGCGCCGCCGTTCCGCCCGATATGGTCCTGGGCGGCATCGTGGCCGCTGCCTTCGCATGCCTGACCGATGCTTCCGCCGAGACCGCCATGACGATCGCCATCCCGGTCGCCGTCCTGGGTCAGCTCCTCGGCATCGTGTTCCGTTCCATCATCGCCGCCCTCACCCATGTGGCAGATAACGCGATCGATAACGGAAAGTTCAAGACCGCCTACCGTATGCACATCTGCGCCGGCTCCGGTCTGTACGCCGTCATGTACTTCCTGCCGATCTTCCTCGCCGTCTTTGTTGGCACCGACCTGGTTCAGGCCATCGTCAACATGGTTCCCGAGTGGCTGTCCGTTGGTCTGAACGTTTCGACCAAGATCATGACCGCCTACGGCTTGGCCCTGCTGCTCACCATGATGATCAAGAAGGGTATGACTCCGTTCCTGTTCATCGGTTTCCTGCTCGCCGCTTACCTCAACCTGTCCGTCATCGCGGTCGCTCTGATCGGTGTGTGCCTGGCTGTCGTCTTCATGGGCTTCAAGTTCAACGGTTCCCATGCAGCCGCCGGTGTCGATTCCGACTACGATCCGCTCGAAGACGACGAAGACTAAGGAGGAACACACTATGGCAACCGCAACCAAGGACGTGTCCCTGAACAAGAAGGTCAGCCAGTTCTTCTGGCGCTCCTGGGCCATCCAGGCCTCTTGGAACTACGAGCGTCAGATGAACATGGGCTTCCTCTACGGCATGGTTCCCACGCTCGATCGCCTCTATCCGGATGAGTCCGACCCCAGGCAGCTCGCTGCTAAGAAAGAGGCTTACCACCGTCACATGGCGTTCTACAACTGCACCCCGCAGACGAGCGCTTTCATCCTGGGCCTCTCCGCCTCCATGGAGGAGGAGTACGCCAAGGATCCCGAGAACTTCGATCCCGATTCGATCAACGCGGTCAAGACCTCCCTCATGGGTCCGCTTTCCGGCATCGGTGACTCCTTCTTCCAGGGCACCATCCGCGTTATCGCCTTTGGCCTGGGCGTTCAGCTGGCTCAGCAGGGCTCCATCATGGGCCCGATCCTGGCTATGCTCATCTCCATCGTCCCCTCTGTGCTGATCACTTGGTTCGCAGCCAAGATGGGCTATCAGGGCGGACACGAGTACCTGAGCAAGCTTCAGGGCGGCGACCTCATGGAGAAGCTCATGTATGTCTGCGGCATCGTGGGTCTTATGTCCGTGGGCGGCATGATCGCTACGCTGATCGGCGCCACCACCCCGCTGCAGTTCGCTGAGGGCACCGTCGTGATCCAGGACATCCTGGACGGCATGATGCCCCAGATGATTTCCCTTGGCCTCACTGGCCTTATGTACTGGCTCATCAAGAAGAACGTCAACACCGGTTGGCTTCTCGTGATCGCCATCGTGGGCGGCATCGCCCTCTCCGCGGCCGGCATCCTGGCCTAGTCGCGACCAAGCGCCTAATCGCTTTCCCCCGGGGGCCTGCCTGGCATCCCATACCCCAGGCAGGCTTCCATCCCTAAATGTGTCAAAGGGACAGTTCCTTTGTCACATCCTCAACGGGCCGGCGACTCGGTCCAAATCACGGTAACCCTGCGAGCGCCCGGCAATGTGGCGCCGCAAAAATCGAAAGGAATGTGTCAGATGTACGAGATCGACCTTAACCTCCCTAAGCAGATCGTCGCTGACGTCCTGTCCAACCACGAGATCCACAGCGTCGCCTTCGTCGGCTGCGGCGCTTCCATGTCCGACCTTTACCCCGCCAAGTACTTCCTGGCCAACAACACGGACAAGCTGAACGTTCAGATCTTCACCGCTAACGAGTTCAACTACGACACGCCTTCCTGGGTCAACGAGCACACCTTCGTGATCACCTGCTCCCTCGGTGGCTCCACGCCCGAGACCGTCGAGGCCAACAAGACCGCCAAGAAGCACAACTGCCCGGTCGTCTCCCTCACCAACAAGGCTGGCTCCGCTCTGACCGTCGACGCCGACCACGTCATCGTTCACGGCTTCCACGCCAACTACGCTGCCAAGTGCGAGAAGCCCGGCTACGCCATCGCTCTTGCTCTCGAGATCCTTCAGCAGACCGAGGGCTATGACCACTACGAGGACATGATCACCGGCCTCACCAACGTCTTCGATCTCTGCGAGAACGCCGCTCAGCACTGCAAGAAGCTCGCCAAGAAGTTCGCCGAGGACTTCAAGGACGACAAGATGATCTACTTCATGGCCTCCGGTGCCTCCGAGAAGATGGCTTACTCTCACGCCGCCTTCCTGTTCACCGAGATGCAGTGGATCGACGCCGCCGCCTACAACACCGGCGAGTACTTCCACGGCCCGTTCGAGGTTTCCACCGAGGGTAAGCCCTACGTCTTCTTCATGTCCGACGGTGCCACCCGTCCGATGGACGCCCGCGCCCTCACCTTCCTTAAGCGCATGGGCGCCAAGGTCGCTCTGATCGACTCCAAGGACTACGGCCTGGCCGACGCCGTGCCCGCGAGCGTTGTCACCTACTTCAACCCGCTGCTGCACCTCGCCGTTATGCGCGAGTACGGCAACCAGATCGCCGAGGCCCGTCAGCACCCGCTGACCATGCGTCGCTACATGTGGAAGCTTTCCTACTAATCACAAGGAAGTAAACCTTACGGGTTGATTGAGAGGGGATGGGGTTTGCGCCCCGTCCCCTTTTTTGCTTTGGGGAGGGCGTGCGCGCACGCGCCGCAAAACCCCAGATAAAACCTACCAAAATAAACCTGTCCCTTTTTGGCAGGTGGGAGGAGATGCGTATGATCAAGGCAGTGCTGTTTGATATGGACGGCGTGCTGGTCGATACCGAGTGGTTCTACAACCGTCGCCGCGTGGCGTTTATGGAGGAAAAGGGGTTCCACTTTGACGAGATCCCCGATCTTTCGGGGTCTAACGAGCCTGCCATCTGGAAGTCGCTGGTGCCTGACGATGTTGAGCTGCGCGAGCGCTTGCGCGTTGAGTACAAGCAGGTCTACAGCCCGGTTCACCCTGTTCCGTATGCCGAGCTGCTCAACGAGCAGACGGAGCCGGTGATGCGCGAGCTGCACGAGCGCGGCGTCAAGTGTGCCATCGCGAGCTCGTCCTATCGCGAGCTCATTGACGAGCTGGTGGAGATTGCCGGTATCACCGACGTGCTGGACTACACCATCAGCGGTCACGAGTGCAGTGCATTTAAGCCCGACCCCGAGATCTACCTGCGCGCCATGGAGGCGCTGGGTGTGGAGCCTACCGAGTGCCTGGTTATCGAGGACTCGCCTTTGGGCATCGAGGCCGGCAAGCGCTCCGGCGCGCGCGTCCTGGCACTGCGTCCGCACGAGGGCGTTAACCTGGACCAAACGGGAGCCGACGCCGTCATCGACAACCTCGCCGACATTCTGACCGCTTTGTAGCGTCAATTCGCCGCAAGAAGTGCGGATTCACACGTCTCTTGCGGTGGATTGGCTCATTTTGGCTTCGATTTAGATCCGTTTGGCTTCGACTCGGACTAAGTGAGTAGACTTTTTGGCACATGCCGAGCACAAAGCGTTTCTGCCTTAGTAAAACCGCAGGTCACAGAGGTGGCTGTTATTGGCTGTGCTCGGCAGGTTGCGAAAAGTCTACTCACTTAGAATTTGGGCCTTTGGTTGTGGGGTTACCGGTCCCGTTTTGGTTGTCGAGAGAGGGTGAATTGAAGCGCCCTCTCGCGCTCCATGCTACAATCGCCGGCATGCCCCACAATTACATCTGCCTTCGAAAGGAGCCTACGTGGCGAACGCCATCGATCAGCTCACGGACCGCGTGCTCGTGCTCGGCCGTCTCACCATCGTCCGCCGCGCCATTACTGCCGTGGCGGTCACCATCTCCGCCGTTCTCCAGACATTTCTGATCCAGGCGTTCATTCAGCCCGCCGACCTGCTTCCGAGCGGCCTCACCGGCGTCGCGGTCCTGCTCGATCGCGTTACCTCGCTGGGCGGCGTTCACATCGACATCTCGCTCGGCATGCTCGCGCTCAACATCCCCGTGGCGCTCCTATGCTGGAGCGGCATTAGCAAGCGCTTCGTCATCTTCTCGATGATGCAGGTCATGCTCTCGTCGCTGTTCCTCAACATCTTTCACTTCGCCCCGTTTTTGGGCGACAAGATCATGCTCATCATCTTTGGCGGCGTGGTCTCGGGCCTGGGCGCCGCCATCGCGCTTAAGTCCGGCGCATCCACCGGCGGCACCGACTTTATCGCGCTGTGGGTTTCCAACCATACAGGCAAGACCATCTGGGGCGTCATCTTTGGCTTTAACTGCGCTATCCTGGCGATCTTTGGCTTTATGTTTGGCTGGGACAATGCGGCGTATTCCATCGTGTTCCAGTTTATTTCGACCAAGACCATCGACAGTTTCTACCGACGCTACGACCGTGTGACGCTGCAGATCACGACACGCAAGGCAGACGAGGTCATGACAGCCTATGTTGACCATTTTCAGCATGGCATTAGCTGCGCCGAGGTCATTGGCGGATACAGCCGCGAAAAGATGTATCTGCTGCACGCCGTTGTCTCGACCTACGAGAGCCAGGACATTATCAAGCTGGTGTGCGATATTGATCCCGGCGCCGTGATCAATGTGTTCCACACGCTCAACTTCGTGGGCGGCTGGTGGGGCGGTCATGTCGACGAGCCCATGCCCACGGCCGTACCCGATCCCGACAAGCCCGCGCGCATGGCCAGCAGACAGGCGCGCCTCAGCGAGCAGGACAGTCTGCAGCAGGACGACGGCAAGTAAGGATTTGCTGTATGTGGTGTATCGTTTTATCAAACTGAGATAACATATAAAAAGACGTTATATACGTATTAGTTATTTCGCTATTTTGATAAGAGTGATCAGATATGCCCACACCCAAAAATGCACCGCTTTACCAGCAGATTTATGACGAGATCAAGGATGCAATCGAGAAAGGGGTTTATGCACCCAAGGAGCGCATTCCGTCCGAGCTTGAGCTTGCCGAACAGTACGAGGTGAGCCGTATTACGGTGCGCCGTGCCGTCGAGGAACTGTGTTCCGACGGCTATCTGGTTAAGCAGCAGGGCCGCGGCACCTTTGTCTCCACGCCGCACATCAACCGCCAGTTCCACGCCTCGACGCTGCAGACGTTTACCGCGCTGTGTGCCGACAATGGCATGAAGGCGGGTGCACACGTGGTCGATCGCCAGATTGTGCCGGCACGTCAAAACGAGATGGAATTCTTTGGCCTGCAGAAGGACGCGCTGCTGCTGCATATCAAGCGCGTGCGTACAGCCGACGGTGAGCCCATCTTTGAGGAGAACATCTTTGTGCCGTTTGACGCTTACCGCGAGCTGTTGACGGCCGATCTTGAGGACAAGTCGATTTTTGCCGAGGTCGAGCGTGTTGGCGGAACGCCGATTGTCTCGGTTGGCTACCGTACGGTCGAGGCCGTTCGCGCTAACGCCGAGCAAGCGGCCGAGTTGGGCATTGCTCCGCACGATCCACTGCTCAATCTGCGTGCCGGCTTTATCGGCCCCAATGGCGAGCCGGTCCTGATGGGTAAGCAGTACTACGTGGGTAGCCGCTACGTCATGGTTATGTAGCTCTAGTTGCGCGGTTTTCCAAACCGCGTAACGGCTCGACGCTGCGCCCTTGGTTCCGCCGTTCTAACGAACGGCGGACCGGTCGACGCTGCAAACGCCCCTAAGCGGCAATCTGACGTTCAATCGTCGGTCGCGTAC
>CATYVH010000004.1 GCA_958413765.1 uncultured Collinsella sp. | reverse complement strand
CGTGTTTTGCCTGTTGGTCAGCATCAATAGCGAGCTGCGGCAAACTGTCTCAGTACTGCCACATGTGGTTGACAGGGCCGGAGCCTTTGCCCATGTTCAGGCCGGCGGCCAGAGCGCCTGTCAGGTATGCCTTGCCCGCATTGACGGCATCGGCAAGATCCATGCCCTGGGCCAGCGCGCAGGCGATGGCGGACGAAAGCGTGCAGCCGGTGCCGTGTGTGTTGTCGGTCTCGATGCGCTTGTGGCGGAACCACGTGGTGAGCGGATCGCCCAGATGGTTGCCCTCGTCATCGAGCGGCGCGGGTTCGGCCAATACATCGTTGGCCTCGTTGACAAGATGCCCACCCTTAACGAGGGATGCGCAACCAAAGCGGCGGGTGAGGAGCATGGCAGCATTTTGCTGTGTGCGCTCGGAGTCGACCTCGTAGTCAAGCAGGGCCATGGCCTCGGGAATATTGGGCGTGATGACGGTTGCTAGTGGGAACAGGCGGCGGGTGAGCGCCTCGGCGGCATCTTCGGCAATCAGCCGTGCGCCCGAGGTGGCTACCATGACGGGGTCGACGACCACGTTTGTCGCGTTCCAGGCGCTCAGGCGGTCGGCGATAACCTCGATAATCTCGGCAGGGGAAACCATGCCGATCTTGACGGCGCTGGGGCGGATATCGTCAAATACGGCGTCGATCTGCGCAGCGACGATATCAGGGGAGATATTCTGCACGGCGGTGACACCGAGCGTGTTTTGTGCGGTGATGGCGGTGATGGCCGTCTCGGCATACAGGCGGTGCGCCGTGATGGTCTTGATGTCGGCCTGAATGCCGGCGCCACCGCTGGAATCGGATCCTGCGATGGATAGAACGGCAGGTACCTTACTGCGATCCATGTTTGCTCCCTTGTTCGGTCGGAATCAAATGGGTCTTTAAGCCAGCATTATAAAGATGCCCGGGCCGACTCTATGTCGAACCCGGGCGGGCGATGCAATCTTTACGCAAATGAAAGCAAATGTTCACACGTCAACAATTGACGAACACCATGTTACCGATTGCGGCTCCGGTGACGAGTTAGTCCTCCATGCCGAGATCGATCGTCGTACCCTCGAACACCTTGTTGACGGTGCGGACGGCGCACATCTTGCCACACATGGTGCAGGTGCCCTCGGTGGCGGCGGGGGACTCCTCGTAGCGCTTCTTGCCGGTGACCGGGTCGAGCGCGCACTTCCACATGGAGTCCCAGTCGAGCTTGCGGCGTGCCTGGCCCATCTTGTCGTCCATGTCGCGGGCGTGGGGTACCTTCTTGGCGATGTCGGCGGCGTGTGCGGCGATCTTGGTGGCCATGAGGCCATCGAGCACGTCCTGGGCGTTGGGCAGGCACAGGTGCTCGGCCGGCGTCACGTAGCACAGGAAGTCGGCACCGGAGCTGGCAGAGATGGCGCCGCCGATGGCAGCGGTGATGTGGTCGTAACCCACGCCGATATCGGTCACCAGCGGCCCGAGCACATAGAACGGGGCATTGTGGCACAGGCGCTTCTGCAGTTTCATGTTGGCGGCGATCTCGTCGAGCGCCATGTGACCCGGACCCTCGACCATGACTTGGACGCCGGCAGCCCAAGCGCGCTTGCACAGCTTGCCCAGCTCGATCATCTCAGCGGTCTCGGTGGCGTCGTTGGAGTCGTAGAGGCAGCCCGGGCGGCAGGAGTCGCCGAGCGAAATCGTCACGTCGTACTCGTGGCAGATCTCGAGCAGCTCGTCAAAGTACTCGTAGAAGGGGTTTTCGTTGCCGGTGACCTCCATCCAGCCAAACAGCAGCGAGCCGCCGCGGCTCACGATGTTCATCAAGCGGCCGGTCTCCTTAAAGGTCTTGGTGACCGACTTGTTGATGCCGCAGTGGATGGTCATAAAGTCCACACCGTCCTCGGCGTGCGCGCGCACGACCTCGAACAGGTCATCCTTGGTAAGCTTGACCAGCGGCTTTTCCATGTAGCCGATGGCGTCGTACATGGGGACGGTGCCCACCATGAGCGGCGTCTCGTCGATGAGCTGCTGGCGGAACTGGCGCGTCTTGCCCGAGTTGGAAAGGTCCATGATGGCGTCGGCGCCAAAGTCCTCGGCGATCTTGACCTTCTTCCATTCCTCGGCGGCATCGGCTTTATCGCCCGAGATGCCCAGGTTGACGTTGACCTTAGTAGACAGGCCCTCGCCGACACCAAAGGCGCGCATGCCTTTTTTGATGTGCACGATGTTGGCGGGAATGGCGATGCGGCCGTCGGCCACGCGCTCGCGGATGTACTCGGGGTCGCGATGCTCGCGCTCGGCGACTTCCTTCATCTGCGGCGTGATCTGCCCGGCGCGGGCGAAGTCGATTTGCGTGACGAGCTTGGGCTCGGTCTGTGTGCTCATTGGCACGGCTCCCTTCGTTGGCATTACCCATATCAGGTTTGCGGGTCAGGGCGGGCGCGCCCAGTCTCAGCCTGCCGTCTTGTCCTGCAAGCTCCCCGTTTATGTAATGGGCTCAAGTATAGCTCGAATGGGTACGATTGGCCTAACGAGCGTGCCTGTGGGGAGGCGAACATGGAAGACAAGCATCTATATCGAGAGACGCAATGGGATGTATCGGCCGAGGAAAGCCGTGCGCACCATGGCCTTGTCGCGATTGGTTTTGCGGTGCTTGCCGTGCTGGTGATTGCCTTTTGTATCTGGACGTTTGGCGGTCACGGCGGCGCTGCATGGGAGTTCGAGGCCGACGATGCCCTGCCGATCATGACAGTGAAGGTTACGGGCGGCAATACCGTTGCCGCGCCGGGCGACTATTGGTATCCGCGCGACGAGTTTGTGCAGCTGCAGTTGAGCGGCGGGTCTATTCCGGGCGAAGAAATCGAACGCGTGACGTATGATGCGGCGCTCAAAACGCTGACGGTGAAGCTCAAGAATCAGGGCGGCGTGCCTACGACTATGGATATCGCGCTGACGGAATGGCGCTTGGAGCCCCCATCGGGTGTTGCGGTGTCCGAGGTAGAGCACGTTAAGATTACCTACCAAGATGGCTCGACAAACGAAGTTGCCAAAGCCGACGGCTTGGCGGAATAGACGCCGTGCCTAGGCAGCACATTCAAAAGTAGCGGTGGTCCTACAAGGTCTGTTCGTTCAGGAAGACCAAAGTGTTCTTATTTGAAAGCTCGGGAAAGTGACGATAACCAACGTCAAACGCGGTGAGCCCGCTTACATCCTCGAGCTTGTTTTCTGCCATCCAGCGCACCATGGAACCACGTGCCTTTTTGCTGGCGGTCGAGCGCTGGATGGGCTTGCCGTTGCGGATGCCTTCGCCAAAGAGGCACGTGACGACCGTGGCGTCGCCCGCGAGGTGGGGCAGAACGGCTTTGGCATACTCTACGCTGGCGAGATTGACGATCGTGGTGTTTGAGCCTGCCGGGGCGATAGCCCGCGCGAGCTTGTCGCTCCAAACGCGTAGAGGTCTCGGGCATCGCCGACGGCAAGCTTCGCGCCCATCTCCAGCCGATACGGTTCAACGGCATGAAAGGGGCGTACGCATCCGTAAAGCCCCGAGAGGATCCAGAGATGGTCTTGCAGCCATGCGAGCTGTGCGGAATCCATCACCTCGGGCGCCATGCTCTGGTATTGAATGCCGTGATAGGACATGACGGCAGGGGAGAGGTGACGGGCGAGCGCGGGATTGTTGAGATCGCCGTTTTTCAGGATGGGCACGAACTCATGCAGGGTGTTGAGACAAGGCCCCAGCAGTTTGTCACTCACGTTCCATAGCGCCTGCAGGCCGCCGCTGCCTTCTTTCCGTTCGATATCTAGCAGTGCGCGGTGGAGGCGAGCCGTCTCGTGCACAAAGGGTGGAATGCCCAGGACTTCAAAAGCATCTTGGGCCGCGCGCATTTGCTTGGCGGGCGAAATGATGACTTGAAGCATAGACTCTCCTCTGCCAAAAAAGTTGCGGTGGAATACGGTCTGTTTTGGCCGTTTATGGGCCAGCTTAGTCCGCATTTCACCGCAAGTTATGAAGGGGTGGATTAGGCGCGCTCGAGGAAGGCTTTGTAGCCGCGGTAGGCCTCGTAGATATCGGCCTTGTTGGCGACCTCCCACAGGGCGTGCATGGACAGGACGGCAACGCCGGAGTCGATGACGTTCATGCCATACTTGGCCATGATGTAGGCGATGGTGCCGCCACCGCCCGCGTTGACGCGACCGAGCTCACAGGTCTGGAAGTCCACGCCGGCCTCGTCCATGATGTCGCGGACGAGGGCCACGTACTCGGCATCGGCGTCGTTGGAACCGCCCTTGCCGCGGCTGCCCGTGTACTTGTTAAAGCACAGGCCACGACCCATAAAGGCCGCGTTCTTGGTCTCGAACTTGCCGGCATAGCCCGGGTCGAAACCGGCGGACACGTCGGAGGAGAGCATGCGGCTGCGGGCGAGCGCGCGGCGCAGGGCCAGCGGGCTATCCTCGCCGGCGAGCGTCATGATCTCGGCGACGGTGTTCTCGAAGAAGCGGCTCGTCATACCGGTGGCACCCACGGAGCCGATTTCCTCCTTATCGACGATGAGCGTGATGCTCGTGCGCTCCACGTTGGCGACGTCGATCTGGGCGAGCATGGACGGATAGGCGCAGACACGATCGTCGTGGCCATAGCCCAAAATCATGGAGCGGTCGAGGCCCATGTCGCGGGCGGGACCGGCGGGCACGACCTCGATCTCGGCGGAGAGGAAGTCCTCCTCCTCGACGTCGTACTGCTCCTTGAGGATGTCCAGGAACATCTGCTTGACGGGCTCCTTGGGAGCGTCCTTGTCGTCTTCATCGAACTTGACGGGACGGCCGCCCACGATCACGTCGAGGATCTCGGCGTCGACGGCGTCCTTGGCGGGCTTGGACATCTGCTCGCTCGAGAGGTGGATCAGCAGGTCGGAGATGGTAAAGACCGGATCGTCTGCCTTGTCGCCGATGTTGATGTCGACGGTGGTGCCGTCCTTTTTGCAGATGACGCCCACGAGTGCAAGCGGGGAGGCCACCCAGTGGTAGCTCTTGACGCCGCCGTAGTAGTGCGTGTCGAGGTAGGCCATGTCGCCGGCCTCGAAGGCGGGATTCTGCTTAAGGTCCAGGCGCGGCGAGTCCACGTGAGCACCCAGGATGTTAAAGCCCTGCTCGAGCGGGGCGGTGCCCAGGTTGACGAGCATGAGGTCTTTGCCGTGATTGGCGGCGTACACCTTGTCGCCGGCCTTGAGCGTGCGGCCCTCGGCAATCACGGTCTCCAAGTCGACGTAGCCCGCCTCCTCGGCCATCTTGATGCCGGTCTTGACGCACAGGCGCTCGGTCTTATTCTCGCTCAAAAACTGCTTATAGCCGCGGCAAAGCTCCTCGAGTTCCTCGACTTGCTGTGGCGTGTACTTTTTCCATGCGCAGGGACGCTCCATGACGCAGGCTCCTTTCGGATCGATCGTGCTGGTTGATGTACCGTGAGCCATCGTATCACGCGCGGGCCCGCGGCGGCAGGGAAGCCTGATGTGCGGTGGCCGCGGGGCGGGGAGCGTGTAAACTGGTGTGAGCAAACCGTGCCCAGCCCAAAGCGAGGTATTCAATATGTCTGACAAGCGCCGCACCTTTGCCGTTATCGACGGCAACTCGCTCATGCATCGCGCCTTCCACGCCGTGCCGCCGACCATGAACGCGCCGGACGGTCGCCCCACCAACGCGATCTTCGGTTTTCTGAACATGTTTCTTAAGATGATCGATGCCTTTAATCCCGACGGCGTTGTCGTGGCGTTTGACAAGGGCAAGCCGCGCGTGCGTATGGAGATGCTGCCGCAGTACAAGGCGCAGCGCCCGCCCATGGACCCCGACCTGCACGCGCAGTTCCCCATGATCAAGGAGCTGCTCGCCGCGCTCAACGTGCCCATTTTGCAGTCCGAGGGCTGGGAAGGCGACGATATCCTGGGAACCATGGCGCGCCTGGGCGAGGAGGCCGGCTGCGACATGCTGCTGGTGACCGGCGACCGCGACATGTATCAGCTCGTGACCGAGCACGTCAACGTGGTCTCGACTCGCAAGGGCCTGTCCGACGTGGCGATCATGACGCCCGAGAGCGTGGACGACCTGTATCACGGCATCACGCCGGCGCTCGTGCCCGATTTTTACGGTCTGAAGGGCGATACGTCGGACAACATTCCCGGCGTACCGGGCATCGGCCCCAAAAAGGCGAGTGCGCTCATCGCGCAGTACGGCAGCCTTGACGAGGTCATCGCGCATGCTGACGAGGTCAAGGGCAAGATGGGAGAAAACCTGCGCGCACACATCGACGACGCGCTGCTGAGCCGTAAGGTGGCGACCATCCGCACCGATGCACCCGTTGAGCTCGATTTTGAGGCGACGTCCTTCCCGGCGTTTTCCGCCGATGAGGTTTCCGCGGCGCTGGGCACGCTTGGTATCACCGCCATGCAGAACCGTTTCTTGGCGCTGATCGGCGGCGAGGGCGGGGCAGCTGCCAGCACGTTTGAGATTCCCGCCGTTTTGCGCGCAGCCGCCGGCGATGCTGGCGCGCTTGGTGCCGTTGCGGCTGAGGTCTCCCGCGTGATTGATGCCGGCGAGCGGGTCGCCGCCGTGGTGGACGATGACAAGGAAGAGGGCGCGCTCTTTGGGCTGACGCGCACGCTGTGGTTGGCGACGTCCAAGGGCCTGTTTGCGCTCGAGGAGGGCGACAGCGGTGCGGCGGCTGAGGTTGAGGGCTTCAACTTCGCCCACGGCGTGATTGCCGGCGTGCTCGCGCGTCTGTTTATGGAAGGCCGTGTGGCGAGCCCGGATATGAAGGCGCTTCTGCATGAGCTTTCGCCCATCGATTCTTCTGAGCTCGAGCTCATGGATCCGCTGGCAGTCGATTCCACGCGCATCTTCGATACCGTTGTTGCCGCCTACCTGTTGGATTCCGACCGCTCCGAGTTTGACGAGGTGTATCTGGCCGATACGTATCTGCAGATGGCGCTGCCTGCGGCGCGCGGCGCAGAGGGTGCTGGCGAGGACGCTCCTGCGCCCGCCGCTCGCACGGCGGCCTTGACGCTGGCGCTGGTTGCACCGCTGCGTGACCGCATGGCCCGCGAGAACGCCGCCAACGTGTTCGATGGGATCGAGATGCCGCTCGTGCCGGTGCTTGCCAAGATGGAGCGCGCGGGCATGCTCGTGGATCCCGACCGCCTGCACAGTCTGTCCGAGGGACTTGCTACCCAGATCACTGAGGTCGAGCGCAGCATTCGCGACCTGGCCGGCGACGAGACCTTTAACATCGGCAGCCCCATGCAACTCTCGCACGTGCTGTTTGATGTTATGGGACTTCCGACCAAGGGCCTCAAAAAGACCAAGCGCGGCTACTATTCGACCAACGCCAAGGTGCTGAGCGACCTTGCCCGCGACCACGAGATCGTGCGCCTGATTTTGGACTGGCGTGAGAAGTCCAAGATTAAGTCGACCTATCTGGACACGCTGGGCCCGCTGCGCCGTGGTGACGGGCGTGTGCACACCACGTACAACCAGACCATCACCGCGACGGGGCGTTTGTCTTCGAGCGACCCCAATCTGCAAAACATTCCGACGCGCTCGGAGCTGGGGCGTACCGTCAAGACGGCGTTCTCGGCGGGCGAGGGCAGCGTCTTTTTGGCGGTGGACTACTCGCAGATCGAGCTGCGCCTGCTCGCGCATCTTTCGGGTGACGAGCACCTGGTGCGCGCCTTCAACGAGGGCGAGGACTTCCATGCCGAGACGGCCGCGCGCGTATTTGGCGTGCCGGTGTCCGAGGTGACACCCGACCTGCGTAGCCGCGCCAAGGCCGTGAACTTTGGCATCGTGTACGGTCAGCAGGCCTATGGTCTGTCGCAGTCGCTGCACATCTCGATGGCCGAGGCGCGCGATATGATCGATCGCTACTACGAGGCCTACCCGGGCGTGCGCACGTTCCTCGACAATGTGGTGGCGCGAGCCAAGCAGACGGGCTATGCCGAGACCATGTATGGCCGCAGACGCCATATTCCCGAGCTCAAGGCCAAAAACCCACAGCTCCGCGGCTTTGGTGAGCGCACGGCCATGAACCACCCCATGCAGGGCACCGCCGCCGACATCATCAAGATCGCCATGGCCCGCGTAAGCCGCCGCCTGGAAGAAGAGGGTTTTGCCGCCCACATGATCTTGCAGGTACACGACGAACTGGACTTTGAGTGCCCCGTCAACGAAGTCGAGCGCCTCACCACCATGGTCCGCGACGTCATGGAACACGTCGTAGACCTCCGAGTACCCCTAATCGCCGAAGCCTCAACCGGAGTAACCTGGGCCGACGCCAAATAGGAAAGCACTCGGTAAGGCAAGCTCGCCCAAGACGCAAGCCCCCACATACTTAAGATTTGGGACAAACATTGCTGATTAATTTGTCCCACAGTAACCAAAACAGAGGGGAGCCCCTTCCAACAAGGGGCTCCCCTCTGCTCAAATCATTTCAGCTAAGTATCTAGACACTCAAGACGCCATCTTGGCGGCAGGAAAGTAAACCTAGGACCTGGCCGGGCGGCGCGGATTAGTTTTTCGTAGATTCCGCACGAGCCGGAAAGCACTTAATGTGCTTTCCGAGCGAGCCCAGGACCTGACCGAACGAAAAACTAATCCGCGCCGCCCGGCCAGGTCCGACGAGCCACGTTACCGAGCCGCCAGGATGGCGTCGATGAGCGTCAGTACGCCCCCGTCGTTGTTACTCGGAATGCGCCACTTGGCATGCGCGTTCATGTGCTCCTCTGCATTGTCCACGATAAAGCTATGCCCGACGCGCTCGAGCATGGGAATATCGTTGTAGGTGTCGCCCACGGCGGCGGCATCGGCGATACCAATGCCCAGGTGCTCGCACAGGTGCGCGACGCCGGCGCCCTTGTCGACGCCCAGGTTCATGAAGTCGATCCACTCGCGCCCGGCGTTGGTGACGTAGAGCTTGTCCGAGAACTCGGGGCTATAGGTCTCGCGGAATGCAGGCTCGGCATCATAGGCGGGGAAGAAGATCGAGATCTTATTGGACTCGATATCGATGCCCTCAAAGCTATCGACGTAGTTGATTGTGTTGTAGTAGACGCTGATCTCGTCGTGGTATTGGTGGTCGCGGGCAAGCACGTAGAACTCGTCGAAGCAGCACAGGACGGGAACGGCGCGCGGGTCCTCCGAGGCACGAGCGAGCACCTGCTGATACAGCGCCACATCGATGTTGCTCTTATAGATATAGCTGCCGCGATAGATGACGCAGGCTCCGTTGTCGGGACAAAAAGCAAGGCGGTTCTTAATGCTCTCGAACATTTCCTCGAGTTTGGGGGCGGGGCGTCCGCTGGCGGGGCAGAATACAATGCCTGCGTCGGCGAGCTTGTCCAGGCGCTCATCAAGACCCTGCGGCAACACGCGCTTGTCGGTGAGCAGCGTCTTGTCCATGTCGACGGCGAGAATCTTAATGCTTCCGATATTGGTGTCCGATTCGTAAGTTTGCATAAAAGCGCGCCTTTCGTTTCGAAATTGTTTCAGACGTTATAACCATCAACCAGTAACTGAGCGTATTGTCGCAGGAACGGAGCGTATTTGCACCACGCTTCACAAAGTAATGAAAAAACTTTTCAGAAATTTGAATTTGTCGCTTGTGCTGCGGGCACTTTAGCGTAATATAGCGACCATCGAAAACGGAGACGGAAATACAACCGCTTACCGAAGAAAAGGTACCGTTTACGATATTAGAATTGCGCCCGGCGATAGGTGAAAGGAGAGGCAGATGCAGTTCGTAAAGATCATCACCACTGCAGATAATGCCATCCGACGCCAGCGCGCAATTTCCCGACGACGATAACAATCGTCTCTGTTCGTATGGGGTGAAATGCCCCAACAGAGTCATTTTGAGGTCGTTGGGTTTTAGCACGATATTGCTGCATGTTTCTAGGGCATGCTGTGCTGCTTTTTGCTATTTAACCTGATATTGCACGGTTTTTTGACCTCGAAATGACTTGCAACTGACCGATGTTCTAACTAGCTACCAAGGGCGAAAGGAAACAGCCATGAGCAAGGAAAAAGTCGTTCTCGCATATTCCGGTGGTCTTGATACATCCGTATGTGTCAAGTGGCTCCAGGACGAGAAGAATCTCGATGTCGTTTGCGTCTGCGGCAACGTGGGCCAGGAGGAGACCGGCTTGGATGCCAAGAAGCAGAAGGCGCTTGACCTTGGCGTTCTCGATTGCCAGGTGCTCGACCTGCGCGACGAGTTCTCCGATGAGTTCCTGACTAAGGCCATCGCCGCAAACTCCATGTACGAGAACAAGTACCCGCTGCTCTCCGCGCTGTCTCGCCCGCTGCTCGCCAAGAAGCTTGTCGAGATCGCTCACGAGTTTGGCGCGACCTACGTCGCCCACGGCTGCACCGGCAAGGGTAACGACCAGGTCCGTTTTGAGGCCGCCGTCAAGGCCCTCGACCCCGAGCTCAAGGTGATCGCCCCGGTTCGCGAGTGGGACCTGAAGTGCCGTCCCGACGAGGTCGCCTACGCCCACGCCCACAACGTGCCGGTTCCCGAGGGTGCCAACGACAACCCCTACTCCATCGACGACAACCTGTGGGGTCGTGCCATTGAGTGCGGCCACCTGGAGGATCCCTGGAACGAGCCGCTCGACGACGCTTGGGTAATGACCAAGAACCCCGAGGACACGCCGGATACTCCGACCTACACCGAGATTGAGTTTGAGGCCGGCAAGCCTGTCGCCGTCGACGGCAAGAAGATGAAGCTCTCCGAGATCGTCATCGCCCTCAACAAGATCTCCGGCGACAATGGCTTTGGCCGTCTCGATCTGGTCGAGGATCGCCTGGTGGGCCTTAAGAGCCGCGAGTGCTACGAGGTTCCCGGCGCCCTGACGCTCATCACCGCCCACAAGGCGCTCGAGGACATCTGCGTCGAGGGCGACCTGCTCAAGACCAAGATCAAGCTCGAGCAGGATTGGGCCACCGCCGTGTACAACGGCCAGTGGTACAGCCCGCTCAAAAACGCGCTCGATGCCTTTATGGCCGATACCCAGAAGTTCGTGACCGGCACTGTCCGTCTGAAGTTCTTTAAGGGCAACTGCCATGTCGTCGGCCGCAAGAGCCCCTTCAGCCTCTACGACTACGGTCTGGCTACCTACGACCGCGACACCACGTTTGACGAGAAGGCCAGCGCCGGCTTTATCGAGATCGATACGCTGTCGCTCAAGACGTGGGCTAAGGTCCAGGGCCCCAGCTCTGCTGCCGCCCAGGCTTAAGGGCTCTTTCCTTGGTATCCGCGCGGCCCATCCGCGTGATACATAACGGGCGCACGGGGTCCCTACCTTTCGTTATGCTTGCTGACACTTCTTAACATCGGTGGCCCCTACGTTCCGCCCGCATATATGACGTCGCATCTGCGGCTGAGTCCGAGCCCCGACGGGGTTGTCCGGCGGGGCTCCTTCTATCAATTTGGCGGCTCTGTGCCTATATATATGAGGAGTATCCATTATGTTCAACGCTGTCGCGCATGCCTTACTTGCCCTCGCGCCCGAGTTCGATGCTGCAAAGGTCGAGGACGTTCCTGTGAGCCTGAAGGCCTGGATCGATGGTTCGCAAGGCAACATCCGGAGGGAGACGTTGGGCGCCAAGTGCTTGGTGCGTCACTTCTTTGCAAATTAGCAACATGGTCCCGCGCACGGTGGGGATTGTGTAAAACTAGCGGTTGAAAAATCGCTTTAGCGACATGGCGCATTGCTTTGGGCGCTTGTTTTGGTATTTGGAGAAAGGGGACGGTTCCATGGCTCTTTGGGGCGGTCGTTTTGAGGCGGGAGTGGCCGAGGTCACGCAGGAGTTTGGCGCGTCGCTGCCGGTCGACAAACATCTCTATAAGCAGGATATCGCCGGTTCTAAGGCGCATGCCAAGATGCTGGCGGCCCAGGGCATCATCAGTGCCGAGGATGAGCAGGCGATTGCCGAGGGCCTGACCGGAATCGAACAGGATATCGATGCCGGCAACTTCACCTTCGATATCAACGACGAGGACATCCATATGTCCATCGAGAGCGAGCTGACGCGTCGCATCGGCGAGGCCGGCAAGCGCTTGCATACCGGACGTTCGCGCAACGACCAGGTGGCGACCGATACGCGCCTGGGCGTCAAGGCGTTGGCCAAGGAGCTCATGGAGGCCAACCTGCAGTTGCGCCACGTGCTGGTGGATGCGGCCAAGAAGTACGACAAGGTGATTCTGCCGGGTTACACGCACATGCAGCATGCTCAGCCCGTGCTGCTGTCACATCATCTGCTGGCGTATTCCTGGATGTTCGCGCGCGACTTTACACGTCTGAAGGCCGCCTTTGATGCCGCCGACAACTGCCCGCTGGGTGCTGCCGCGCTTGCCGGTACGAGCTATCCGCTCGATCGCCAGATGACGGCTGCCGAACTTGGCTTTGCGGGCGTGATTCCCAACTCGCTCGATGCGGTTTCCGACCGTGATTTCCTGCTCGATTTGCATTACGCCGGATCCGTCATGGCGATGCACCTGTCGCGTCTTTCCGAGGAGATCGTGCTGTGGTCGAGCTCCGAATTTGGCTTTATCACGCTTTCAGACTCCTACTCCACTGGCTCGTCCATCATGCCGCAGAAGAAGAATCCCGACTTTGCCGAGCTTATCCGCGGTAAGAGCGGTCGCGTGTACGGCAACCTGGTGCAGCTGCTGGTAACCATGAAGGGCCTGCCGCTCGCTTATAACAAGGACTTGCAGGAGGACAAGGAGGGCGCGCTCGATACCGCTCACACGCTCATGCAGTGCCTGTCCGTTATGGCCGGAATGATTTCGACCTGGACCGTCAACGAGGATGCCATGGCGCGCGAGTGCGGCGTGGGGCATCTTGCCGCCACCGATGTTGCCGATTACCTGGCTAAGCGTGGTCTGCCGTTCCGTGAGGCACATGCCGTGGTGGGCCATCTGGTCCTGATGTGTGAGAAGCACGGCTGCAATCTTGAGGACCTGCCGTTTGAGGTGTTCCAGGAGGCAAGCCCGCTCTTTGAGCGCGATATTACCGAGGCGCTCGACATCCCGTCGATCGTTGCCGCGCGCACGACCGAGGGCGGCACCGCTCCTGCCGCCGTTGCCGTGCAGTTGGGGCGCGCCGAGACGCAGCTTGCGGCCGATGAGGGCGTGTTTGGCTCGTTGACCAAGGTCGTCGAGATGGGCCACGGAGCTAATTAGCTTATTGGATGCGTCTGTCTGGTGCGTTCATCATATCTTGCCTTTACGGGTGCCTGCTACGGTGGGCGCCCGTTTTGTTATAGAGAAGGAAGGAGCTTGTCGAGAACTTCTGTAGGACCTTTGGGCAGGTTGTGAAGGGGGCACGTTCGCGGGTGGCAACCGACCGCCCGCTCTGTTCGATGTGGTTGATGAGCGGTCGGATGGTACTCTAATCGGGCTTCGAAACAGAAGTGACACATATGGAGCGCTTTAATAAATTGCAGCGTTTCAATAAACAGCTTTTTGTTTAACTGCAGCTAAAACTCTGTTACGATGCAGTCCAGGCGGGTGCCGGAATGGGACTTGGGCACGCGCGAACCTACTTGAAAGGCTACCTTATGGCTATCGAGAAGACCTTCATCATGATTAAGCCCGACGCCGTGCGCGATCGCAAGATCGGCGAGATCGTTGCTCGCATTGAGCGCAGCGGCCTTGTTATCGAGCGCATGGAGATGACCACGCTCGAGCGCGCTACCGTCGAGGAGCACTACGCCCATCTGGCCGACAAGCCCTTCTTTGGCGGTCTCTGCGACTTTATGACGAGCGGTCCGGTCGTCAAGATGGTCGTTTCCGGCCTCTCCGCTGTCTCCAAGATGCGCACCCTTATGGGCGCCACCAACCCGCTTGATGCTGCCCCCGGCACCATTCGCGGCGACTTTGCTGTCGATGTCAACGCCAACGTGATCCACGGCTCCGACTGCCTGGAGAACGCCGAGATCGAGATCAAGCGCTTTTTTGGCTAAACCAGCTTTGACTCCTTAAAGCTGTTAGCGTGTGGCTTGGGCGCCGCGGAACTTCATCCGCGGCGCCCTTTTTATTCCAGTAGACTTTTGGTAAACCCCCACAAATCTACTAAAGAGCCCCCGTCCGGATGTTTCTTCCGGGCGGGGGCTGGCGTTAGCGTCGTATGGCTTTGTGAATCTTTAGGCCTCGTCGACGATCTTAAGGCCGCGCGTGTGGTCGATCTCGTTGAGGAGGTTAACGCGACGCTCGTGACGGCCGCCCTCAAACTCGGCGTCGAGCCACTCGTCGACGATCATCTTGGCGAGCTCGGAGCCAACGACGCGGGCGCCAAAGGCGAGCACGTTGGTGTTGTTGTGCATGCGGGAGAGCTTGGCGCTGAAGGGCTCGGAGCACACGACGGCGCGTACGCCCTCGACCTTGTTGGCAGCCAGGCTGATCCCGACGCCGGTACCGCAGATCAGGATGCCCAGGTCGACGTCGCCGTTGGCAACGGCCTTACCCACCTTGTAGCCGGCGATGGGGTAGTCAAAGCTCTCGGAGGTGTCGGTGCCAAAGTTCACGACCTCGCAGCCGCGCTCCTTCAGGTGCTCGGAAATGATGTTCTTGAGCTCGACGGCGGCGTGGTCGTTACCGATACCGATCTTCATGGATGGTTCCTCTCTGGTCTGTGCGGCGCAAATGCTAAAGGTGTTTACCGCGTTCGACTGCATGATAGCGCGACTTTTGTGTAAACGCTCGGGCGTTTTTTGATCAAACGCTTTAGCAGGCAACAAGACCCGCTTTTCATGAATGAATGCCGCCAGTTTGTGCTTGAGCGCCGTCCGCCGGAACCATGGTTGCGGTTTTTGATGCATTGTTATCAAATAAAGGAGCCAACTTTTTTGAGAGTCCAGCCCGTTATGCAAGCAGGAGATACCTATGCCTACCGATTCCATCCGTGATGCCGCGTTTTGCGATGTTTTGAACCGCGAGCTTGTCTGTGCACTCGGCTGCACCGAGCCCATTGCCGTTGCCTATGCAGCGGCGCTGGCGAGCCAGACGCTCGGTTGCGAACCCGATCATATGGATGTTGCCTGCTCGGGCAACATTATCAAGAACGTTAAGAGCGTGACCGTGCCCAACTCGGGCGGTATGCACGGTATTGAGGCCGCGGCCGTGCTGGGTGCCGTGGGCGGCGACGCTAAGAGCGCGCTCGAGGTGCTCGAGAGCGTTAACGATGAAGACCGCGCTCGTGTGGCCGAGCTCCTCGCCGACGCTGGCTACTGCGATGTGTCGCTTGTCGAGGGTGTGCCCAACCTCTACATCAAGGTGACTGCGACGGCCGGGGGCCATACCGCGGTCGTCGAGATTACCGATCACCACACTAATGTCACGTGCCATACGCTCGATGGTATTCCGGTATGCGGCAAGTCGGCGGGGGAGTGCGCCGCCTGCGCCGAGCGCGTGGTGGCCGAGCGTGCGGCAGATAACGCCGATACGCCCATGTCCATTGATTCCATCATCGACTTTATCGAGGACGGTGACATTGAGGGCGCCCGCGCTGCCGTTGAGCGTCAGATTGAGCTGAATGGCGCAATCAGTGCCGAGGGCCTTGCGCACGCTTGGGGCGCCGAGGTGGGTCGTACGCTGCTGGGTGCTCGTGCCGATGACGTCGCCTGCCGTGCCCGTGCCCGTGCGGCCGCCGGGTCCGATGCCCGCATGAACGGTTGCGCGCTGCCGGTCGCCATTGTGTGCGGCTCGGGCAATCAGGGCATTACCTGCGCACTGCCCGTCATGGAGTATGCCGAGTACCTGCGCTGCGACCACGAGCGTCTGGTGCGCGCCGTGATGCTGTCCGATCTTATCGCCGTGCATATCAAGAGCTATATTGGTGCGCTTTCGGCGTTTTGCGGTGCTATTTGCGCCGCGTGCGGCGCCGGCGCTGCGATTACCTGGCTGTGCGGTGGCACGCGCGAGCAGATTGGCTCGACGGTTTCGAACACGCTCGGTAACGTTGGCGGCATCGTGTGCGACGGCGCCAAGGCGAGCTGTGCCGCCAAGATTTCGGCTGCCGTCGATGCGGCGATTCTGGGACATGACATGGCCATGCAGGGGCGTGGCTTCCGTGCCGGCGAGGGTTTGATCCAGGATACCGTCGAGCAGACGATTGCCAGCATGGGCTACGTGGGCCGTGTGGGCATGAAGGACACCGACGTCGAGATCCTCAACATCATGATCGGCAAAACCCAAGTGTGCTAGGACAGTTCGTCGGCTACTTGGTGTTCGTAGAAGGCTTCTACTACGGCGTTAAAGTCGCGGGCGAAGTCTTCCATGGTTCCGCGCCAGGTGGCTCGGTTGGGCTTGCCCTGGCCTACATAGGCAGTCTGAATGCCGCAGGCGGGGCTAGGGAAGTCGCGTTTGGGATCGTTGCCCACCATAAGGACCTCGTGCGGTTCGAGCCCCATCACCTGAAGCTGCTCTAGATAGTAGGTGGCATCAGGCTTGCAGCGGGTGGCGTTTCCCATGTGCGTGACGAGCTCAAAGGGGGCGTCGGCCAGGTCGCCCCAACCCATGCGGCACTCGATGGCCCCCTGCGGAAAGCTGGGGTTGGTAAAGAGCGCGCAGCGCAGCCCTGCGTCCTGTACGGCCTGGAGCGCGGCGTGTGCGCCCGGCATGGCATGGGCGTTGATGAGTTCGTCATTCTTGTACGGAAGAACTTCGCGGTCGTAGTAGGTAAACGCCTCGTAGATGAGGGGATCGGAGAGGCAAATCCCGCATCGGCGCTCGACCTCTTCTTGGTAAAACTCAAGATTGGTGCGGTTGTCCGTGCCGCTGCGGCGATTGGCGTTGAGGTCGACCAGGATGGTGCCGAGGCGTGCCATCGTGCCACCGCGGCTGCGGCGCCCGATATCCGCGAGCATCGAAGAGACATCCTTAAAATAGCGAAGGATGAACGCGTTGAGGTTGATGCTAAGAAGCGTTTCGTCCATATCGAAAACGACTGCTTTGAGCACGCGGGCACCTTTCTCGAAAAATCGATCTAGAATCGTTGGCTCCGGATACTTTACCCCAAAGCCGAATGCCTGGCTGGTTATCGTCAAGTTGCGGAGACGTGTGTTCATAAGATTACGAAAAAGTCTCCACACGAGTAAAAAATCGCAGTTCACGCTTGAAATCGAACTCATTTCCCCGTAATCTATACGAACGTGATTGCATAAGCGTCACATTAGTATCTGTCGGCTCCCGAGTGTTCCTAAACGTTGTGTGCTTGTCGCACCCTTCTGTAGGTCCTAGCAATCGGGGCCCCGTAGTTCGAAAGGGGTCCACCTTTGAGTGAGATTCAGAACTCGTCCATTTTCTCTCTTGACGATGTCAACGAGGAGGAGATGAACAACCTCATCGACGGTACGATTACCGACTTTGATGAGGGCGATCTCGTTAACGGCACTGTCGTTAAGATCGAGCATGACGAGGTGCTCGTTGACATCGGATTCAAGTCCGAGGGCGTTATCCCGGTCCGCGAGCTGTCCATCCGCAAGGACGCTAACCCTGCAGACATCGTTGCACTCGGTGATCCCATCGAGGCTCTGGTTCTCCAGAAGGAGGACAAGGACGGTCGTCTGGTCCTGTCCAAGAAGCGTGCCGAGTACGAGCGTGCTTGGAACCGCATCGAGGAGAAGTTCAACTCCGGCGAGAATGTCGAGGGCGAGGTTATCGAGGTTGTCAAGGGCGGCCTGATCCTCGACATCGGCCTGCGTGGCTTCCTGCCCGCTTCCCTCGTCGACCTCCGTCGCGTCAAGGACCTCACCTCCTACATGGGCACCCGCATCGAGGCTCGCGTCATCGAGATGGACCGCAACCGCAACAACGTCGTCCTCTCCCGTCGCGTCGTGCTCGAGGAGTCCCGTAAGGCCGAGCGTTCCGAGATCCTGTCCAAGCTCAAGTCTGGCATGCGTCTCCAGGGCACCGTTTCCTCCATCGTCGACTTCGGCGCCTTCGTCGACCTCGGCGGTATCGACGGCCTCATCCACATCTCCGAGCTCTCTTGGAACCACGTCAACCATCCTTCCGAGGTTGTCAAGGTCGGCCAGGAGGTCGAGGTCGAGGTTCTCGACGTCGATCTCAACCGCGAGCGCATCTCCCTGGGTCTCAAGCAGACCACCGAGGATCCGTGGCGCGCACTGGTCAAGAAGTATCCCGTCGGCGCTATCGTCGAGGGCACTGTGACCAAGCTTGTCCCGTTCGGCGCTTTCGTCGACCTGGGCGAGGGCATCGAGGGCCTGGTGCACATCTCCGAGATGGCCAACAAGCACGTCGATCAGCCTTCTCAGGTCACCCACGTGGGCGACAAGGTTCAGGTCAAGGTCATGGAGATCGATCTCGACCGTCGTCGTATCTCCCTGTCCATGAAGTCTGCTGCTGAGACTCTGGGCGTCGAGATCGAGGTTACCCCGCTGCCTTCCGAGAAGAAGGACGAGGAGACCGACGCCGAGTAAATCGGTTTGACGATCACTTGTTTTAAGGGATCCGTCTGTAATGGACGGGTCCCTTTTTGCATTTGGCGCCGAGATGCGCAATGCTGCCGGGCTGTCCACAGGCTATTGGATTGTCGGTGCATGAAAAAAGCCGACATCCCGCCTCGGGGAGGAGGCGGGAACACACCGAGTAGACGGAGGGGTGCGGAGCGCGGTCGCGTCTCGACTGACGACGTTGCCCATCGACAGGACCATTGTAGCGCATGGCGGTTCTTGGTTTATCGTGTCGAGCGTTTGCGTTGTGCCATTGCCTGCGGTAACGGTGTGCTACACTCTTGCACTGCTGAGTGGGCCAGACGGTCGCGCGATGTGCTGCATGCAGTACGCGTGAGGAAAGTCCGGGCTCCAGAGGGCGGGATGCCGGCTAACGGCCGGGCGGAGTGATCCGACGGAAAGCGCCGCAGAAAAGAAGACTCCCACCTGCGCCGCAAGGCGTAAAGGGAAAAGCTGAAACGGTGGTGTAAGAGACCACCAGCGTCGTGGCAACACGGCGGCTTGGCAAGCCCCATCCGGAGCAAGCGCGAATAGGAACGCTATGGGCCGGCCCGGTCCGCGTTCGGGTAGCGTGCGTGGAGCTGCATGGTAACGTGCAGACAAGATAAATGACCGTTCACGACAGAACCCGGCTTATCGGCCCACTCGGCATTTTTGTTACCCTGACAATCGGTACGGCCTTTGCCGTATTATTGAAGCTGTTTGTTGCTGCGCTTTATTTTGTTGAGGGGCTTTGTTGGACAGCTATTTTACTCTGCAATCGAATATTGAGGCTTCGGGCGAGTTTGTGGACCGCAAGAGCCGGTTTATTGCCCAGCTGGTCCATATTGAGTCCGAGGACGAGGCGAATGCCTTTATCGAGATGGTTCGCAAGCGTCATTACGACGCTCGACACAATGTTCCCGCGTGGATTTTGGTCGATGGACGCGAGCGCCAGAGCGATGATGGTGAGCCGAGCCGCACGAGCGGTATGCCGACTCTCGAGGTGTTGCGCGGTGCGGCGCTCAAAAATGTTTGCTGCGTAGTGACGCGCTATTTTGGTGGCACGCTGTTGGGTCCTGGTGGCTTGGTGCGCGCATATACCGCGGCGACGCAGGCGGCGGTGGCCGCGGCTCAGGAGGCCGGGCAGATCGTCGAGATGACAAGCGTCGTGCCGGTTGACGTGCATGTGGCCTATCCGCAGTATGAGCAGGTGCTTCGCTTGGCCCAGGATTCCGGTGCCAAGGTTTCGGATACCGAGTACGCGGATGCCGTGACACTTCATTTGGTGTTTAAGGCGGGGGAGCAGGAGTCGTTTTGCGCTAAGATGCGCGAGCTTATGGCGGGGCGCGAGGAGATTGAGGTCAGCACTCCCGAATTTGCCGAGTTCTAACGGCGACGGCCGGCGTGCTTTTGGACGGATCCCAAGCACACCGACCGTCGTTTTATGTCGCTGCCGTTTACTCGGCGAGCTGCTTTAGTACATCACAGGCGATTTCGACGGCATCGTCGATGCAACCGGGACAGCTGCGGAGCGGACCCTTGTCCGATCCGATGCCCTTGAGCGTGCCGCAGACGGTCGTCGTGTTCTTCTCGCCAAAGCGCTTGGCAATCTCGCGCGACAGCTTGTAGGTCTGGCCCTTGGTCTTCGGGTTTTCCATGCCATCGCTCATTACAAAGCCCATGATGGCCACGGCGCCCGAGATGGCGCCGCAGGTCTCGGTCATACCGCCCATGCCGGCGCCAAAGCCCTCGGTGAGGGTAAAGGCGACCTGGGGGTCGAGCCCGACAGCGGGCGCGAGCGTGCAGGCGACGGCCTGGGCGCAGTTAAAGCCACGGGCGTGGTATTCGGCAGCCTGAGCCTGACAGGCGGTGATGTCGAGTTGGGCCGTATCGATTTGCTTCATCGTTGTCTCCTTGGTTACGGTGTACCCGCCTATGGTACCCGTGACGGGGCATGTAATCATCGAGAGCTTCATGTATGCCTCGTTTTTATCTATCGAGCAAATGCCCAAGGCTTGAGATAAATACCTCTGATCAATTTGTCCCTTAACCTACCTTGGGGATGGGTTGAGAGGGGTGCAGGGTAGCGGTATCGTGAACCGAATAAAACGTAACCCAGGCAAGGGAGCTAGATATGAGCGAGCAGACCATCGGAACTACATGTGTTCAGGGCGGCTATCACCCGGGAGATGCCGAGCCGCGCCAGGTGCCCATCTACCAGTCCACCACGTGGAAGTACGACACGTCCGAGCACATGGGCAAGCTGTTTGACCTAGAGGAGTCGGGCTACTTCTACAGCCGTTTGCAGAACCCCACGTGCGATCTCGTTGCCGCCAAGATCTGCGAGATGGAGGGCGGCACCGCTGCGATGCTCACGAGCTCGGGCATGGCTGCGAATTTCCTCGCGATCTTTAACGTGGTCGGTGCCGGCGATCATGTGGTCGCGAGCTCTGCCATTTACGGCGGTACGTATAACCTGCTCGCCCACACCATGGGCCGCATGGGCGTGACCTGCACGTTCGTTGCCCCCGACTGCACCGACGAGGAGCTCGAGGCGGCATTTGAGCCCAATACCAAGCTTGTCTTTGGCGAGACGATCGCCAACCCCGCCCTCGCCGTGCTCGATATTGAGCGCTTTGCCAAGGCCGCACATGACCACGGCGTGCCGCTGATGGTCGACAACACCTTCCCGACGCCCGTGATGTGCCGTCCCTTTGAGTGGGGCGCCGACATCGTTACGCACTCTACCACCAAGTACATGGATGGACATGCTGCCTACCTGGGCGGCGTGATCGTCGACCACGGCCAGTTTGACTGGATGGCCCATGCAGACAAGTTCCCGGGTCTCACCACGCCCGACGAGAGCTACCACGGCGTGACGTATGCCGAGAAGTTCGGTCGCGAGGGTGCCTTCATTACCAAGGCAACCGCTCAGCTCATGCGCGACCTCGGCCCCATGCAGAACCCGCAGGCGGCATTCTTCTTGAACAGCTCGCTCGAGAGCCTGCATGTACGCATGCCGCGTCATTGTGAGAACGGCCAGGCCGTTGCCAAGTTCCTGCAGAGCCATCCCAAGGTACGCTTCGTGAGCTATCCGGGCCTGGAGGGCGATAAGTACTATGACCTGGCTCAGAAGTACATGCCTAACGGTACCTGCGGCGTTGTGAGCTTTGGCTTTAACGGTGGTCGCGCGGCGGCCGAGACCTTTATGAAGAGCCTTAAACTTGCCCAGATCGCCACGCATGTGGCTGACGCCCGCACCTGCTGCCTGCATCCTGCTAACGCTACGCATCGCCAGATGAACGATGAGGAGCTCATCGCCTGTGGCATCTCTGCCGACATGGTGCGCCTGTCGTGCGGCCTCGAGGACGCGGCCGATCTGATTGCCGACCTTGAGCAGGCGCTCGAGCAGTGCTAGGCTAGCGTTCGCACAAGGCGCCGATGCTGGCAGAAAGCTTCGGCGACCTTTAGTTCCGATTCCGTAGGCGGGGCCCCAATCGCGGCTGTTTGCAGGCGATTGGGGCCCCGTTTTTTGCGTTGGGCCACTCGAAAGGATGGATATGGAGAAAACTGCAGAGCAGCTGCGCCGCGAGCACATTGCCCTTGAGGGCGACACCCATGGCAAGAACAAATGGGCGATTCTGTTTACCGTGCTCATCATGACGTTTATGTCGTGTCTGGATTCGACCGTCGTGACCGTGGCGTTGCCCGTGATGCAAAAGGAGCTGGGCGTGGGCCTCGATCGCATTCAGCTGGTAAGCTCGGTGTATCTGCTTGCGACGTGCGTGGCTATGTTGCCGTTTGGCCGTCTGGGCGACGTGCGCGGCAAGGTGAATGTGTTCCAGCTGGGCGTCATCGTCTTTTCGGTCGGTTCGCTGCTGTGCGGCCTTTCGGCCTCGCTCGAGGTTCTTATCCTGGCACGCATCGTTCAGGGCGTCGGTTGCGCGGCGGCCATGGCCAACAACATGGGTATCATTACCGAGTCGTTTCCGGCGCGCGAACGAGGTCGTGCCATGGGTATTCTCGCGACCTTCGTGGCCCTCGGCATGATGTGTGGCCCCGTGCTGGGCGGCATGCTGGTGGCAAGCTTTCCCTGGGAGAGTATCTTCCTCATCAACCTGCCCATTGGCGTCATCTCATTTATCGTGGGGCTCTATACGCTGCCGCATGTTAAGCCGGAGGCTGACGAGCGCCCCATGCTCCTTTCGGAGGCCGCGCGTCGCTGCTTTGCAAATTCGGCCTTCACCATCAACCTCGCCTGCATGCTCATCGTGTTCGTTGGTATTGGCGCATCCGAGTTTATCCTGCCGTTCTATTTTCAGGACGCCCACGGCTTTGGTTCCGACATTTCCGGATTGCTCTTTTTGGCGCTGCCGATGGTGAATGCCTTTATCGGCCCGCTTTCGGGTACGGTTTCGGACCGTGTTGGCTGCGAGGGCCCCACGGCGGTCGGCCTAGGCGTGTACGTATGCGGTCTTTTTGCGGTAAGTACGCTCGACGAGCACTCTTCCATCCCTGTGATCGTGTGCTGTGTCGCGTTTATGTCGTGCGGCACGTCGATTTTCCAGAGCCCCAATAACTCGCTGTATATGGGCTCGGCTCCGCGCGAAGCGCTCGGCTTTGCGGGCAGCCTGGGTAGCCTGGCGCGCTATGCGGGTATGGCAGTGGGCATTACAGCGGCATCGCATATCCTGTATGGGCAGATGAGCGTGGCGATGGGCGAGTCCGTGACCAGTTTCGTTGCAGGCCGTCCGGATGTGTTCCTGTTCGGCTTTCGCTCGGTGTTCTATGTGCTCATGGCTGTGGCCGCTGTGGGTTTTGCGCTCGCCATGGTGCGTTTGGTGAGGATGCGCGCCCGTCATTAGTGTGTTGAGAGACTATCTGCCACGATTCGCGCCGTCCCAAAAAGACCGGTTTGTGGTGCGATGCGGCTTGTGGGGCGGGCGGGGGTCGGTCCGTGGTAGACTATCGAACAACGTTTATTAATCGCGCGGCATCGTTGCCGCGAGAAGGGGTTGCGCCATGCAGGAGCTTGAGGATCGTATTCGCCATGACGGCATCGTAAAGGCCGGTAACGTCCTTAAGGTTGATGCCTTCCTCAACCACCAGTGCGACGTTGAGCTGTTCGACCACATGGGCGCTGAGTGGGCCCGTCTGTTCAAGGATGTCGAGATCAACAAGATTCTGACGATCGAGGCTTCGGGCATTGGTATGGCTTGCATCGCAGCCCAGCATTTTGGTGGCGTGCCGGTTGTCTTTGCCAAGAAGGCACAGTCCATCAACCTCGACGGCGAGCAGTATGCTACGACCATCTACTCCTTTACCAAGCAGAAGGAGTATCCGGTCATCGTGGGCAAGCGCTTCCTGTCCGAGGGCGACAAGGTCCTGATCATCGACGACTTCTTGGCCAACGGCTGCGCGCTCGAGGGTCTTATCAAGATCTGCGAGGCTGCGGGTGCCGAGGTATCCGGCATTGGCATTGCGGTGGAGAAGGGCTTCCAGGGCGGTGGCGATAAGCTCCGCGAGCGTGGCTTCCGCGTTGAGAGCCTGGCCCGTATCGCCGATATGGACTGCGAGACCGGCGAGATCACCTTCGCCTAAGCGCGCAACACAAGCGATTGGTATGCGATGTGACAAAGGGACTGTCCCTTTGTCACATTTTTTTGTATGAGGGGAGGTATTGATATGGATGAGAACAAGATGGGATGGTGCGAGTATGCGCGCTATGCCGCGATGGCGGCCGAAGAGTTGGCGCGCGATTGCGAGGTACAGGTGTTTCGCGCGACGGGTCCGGGCGGACAAGGCGTGAACACGACGGACTCGGCGGTGCGCATGAAGCACGTGCCCACAGGGATTACCGTGACGGCGCGCGAGAGCCGCAGCCAGTTCCAAAATCGCGCGAGCTGCCTGCGCAAGCTGCACGCCGAGCTCGAGCGACGCGGACGTCCACCGCGTCGACGTGTAAAGACCAAGGTGCCCCAGCGCTCTCGTCAGCGCAGACTCAATGACAAGCACTTCAATGCCATTAAAAAGGCCAACCGACGCAAGCCGGGCAGCGACGAGTAGTCGTTTGTTCCACTGGCCTTGCTAGCGGGTAGGGTGCCAAACTTGGAGGGCGCTGCCGAGGACGTCGACCTCGATGCGCGAGGCGACAACGGGCTCGCCGTCGGCCTGGATGGGGTAGTCGGGCCCCTCAAAGGTGAGCTCGGCATGGCGGCAGCGGCGCATGCGTACCGGCGGAAGCTTGGTGTGGTGGCCGTCTTTGGCCGAAAGGAACATAGGCAGGGCAACCGCGCGAGGGACGGGGCCACAGGCGTAGCAGACGTCGAGTATGCCATCGCAGGGATTGGCATCGGGGCAGATGCGATAACCCGAGCCATACGTGGGGCCCAGCTGAATCGCCATGATGATCGCCCTCACGCGCTCGGCGGGCGCGCCGTCAAAGCTGACCGTCATGGGGTAGTTGCGATAGCGCAGGCCAAACTGCTCAAGTCCCGAGAGGGTGTAGAGCGGAGCGCCCGTCAGGCCGGTCTTTTTGCGCAACTCGGTGGTGCCCAGGCCGATGGCGGCATCGATGCCGACCGAGAGCGTCTGGTCGTAGTACTCAACCGAAGCCTCGCCGCTTCCGCTTGCGGGGTTCCATGAGCGAATGCGCCCGATATCCTGGTGCTGCAGCTCGCAGGTGAGCAGCGCGCCAAAATCCTTACCGGAGAAATCGTCGATTCCGAGCGTCTGGGCAAAATCGTTGCCGGAGCCCACGGGCAGGACGGCAAGGGCGGGACGGATGGCCTCTTCCTGCGCCATGAGCCCATTGACGACCTCGTGGATCACGCCGTCGCCGCCAAGGGCGATAACGGTGCGGTATCCCTGAGCCTGTGCGGCAAGCTCCTTGGCGTGCCCCATGCACTCGGTCAGCACTAGGTCAAACTGGGACGTGCGCGCCGTCATGTCCAAAAAGCGTTGCAGGCGCTCGGCAACCTCGCGCGCGGCGCCCGACTGGGCGACAGGATTGGCGATGATGGTCGTGCGACCAAAGTCAGTTGCGTGCATGGGGCGACTCCCGGCGTGTGGCATGACGGTGCGGTCGCGCTCGGGTCGAATTGCCCCCGATTGTGGCTGCACGGCGATTACTTACGTCTACTCTATCAGGTCGTTGTGGCGCTCGATAGCCTCTGCCACCGTTCCGCCCTCGTCCACGATAAGCGAGCGGCGCTTGGGCGACACGATGCGCTGCGCGGGGTACACGCCACGGTGGCCGCCGACGAGATAGCTAATAAACGAGACGATGACAAAGAAGCCCGCGGCTGTTCCATGGAACAAGTCGATAGCCATCATGCAGGTGGTGATGGGCACGTTGAGGCCGGCACAGAAGACGCCGAGCATGCCGAGGGCCGCCATAAAGCTCGGATCGAGTCCAGCGAGGCAGCCAATCCATCCGCCGAGCGCCGCACCGATGCCAAACAGGGGCGTGACCTCGCCGCCTTGGAAGCCGGCACCCAGGGTGAGCGCCGTTACGACGAGCTTGATGGCGGCGTCGGAGAGGGTGGTGGTGCCGGCAAACCCGGCGCCCGAAAGCCACGTGGAAAGGCCGGCATACTCCCACGCGTCAAGCAACGCATAGGCCGCAAGCACCACGAGTGCGCCGACGAGCGCACGGACGAGATAGTTGGTGATAAAGCGCGCGTACAGGTTCTTGACCGTGCGGACCGACCAGGCAAAGAGGCGCGCCGTCAGGCCAAAGACAATGGCTCCGATAACGACGATGGCAACCGTTCTGGGCGTCATGTCGGGAACGCTGGCGATGACGTTGCTCTCGTACTGGGTTCCCAGGGCGAGTGACGTAAAGTAGCCGGTAAACGAGGCGACGAGGCAGTAGAGGCCCGCGGTGTAGTCGATCTTGCCGATAAAGCACATCTCCATGCCAAAGAAAGCTCCGGCGAGAGGTGATCCGAACACGGCGCCAAAGGCAGACGAGATACCGGCGAGCATGAGGTCGTGGTGGTCGTGTTTTTTGAGATGGGCAAGGCTCGAGACATTGCTGGCGATGGTACCGCCGATCTGCACCGCGGCGCCCTCGCGGCCGGCCGAGCCGCCCGTCAGATGCGTGAGCGTGGAGCACACAAAGGTGAGGATGGCCATGCGCGCATGGATGAGTCGTGTGCCCAGGGCGGAGTCGATGACCAAATTGTTGCCGCGCTTGGCGGCGAGACCGTGGTTCTTGTAGACCCACGCGGTGGCCACGCCCACGACGGGGAGCAGGGCGTAGATCCACGCATGGCTCTCGCGATAATCGGTCGCAATATCCAGCGAGGCCAAAAACGCCCAAGCGGCAACGCCCATGGCGAGCGAAACGACAACGACGAGCGCGAGCAGTTTGGCGCTCGCGAGCATGTTGTGGGCATTGCGGCGCGTGTCGGCGGCCAAGAGCTGTTCGGAGCGGGTGAGCTGGTTGCGACCGCTGATGATCAAGTCGGCCGGAGAGAAGGACCTGCCGTCTGTGTCCTGACGGGTGTCATCAGACGGGTCGAGTGTATTTTCACGTTTATCGATAAAAGCCATAACGTCCTCTTTTTTGTTGCGATGCATGCATTATAAGACGGCACCCCGTGCCTTAAGGCAATTGACAGGTTTCGGTTCTGTTACGAAAGGCGCATGGCCGACAGGTGTATTTGCCGTTGCGGGCCATGTCTTGAGCGGGCAGCGGGGGATTATACTGAACCAAACATAAAGAATCGGCGCCACTGTTGCGCGCCGTGGCATGTAAGAGGTGTATATGGCTAAGACGCTCATCCCGCTGGAGGACGCGCAGGCAATCGTCCTTTCGCAGGTGCGCAGGACCGAGCTCGTCGAGATCCCGGTTTGGCAGGCGGCCGGTCTTCCCCTGGCTGAGGATGCCACGGCCGATATCGATATCTCGCCGTTTGCCAACAGCGCCATGGATGGATATGCCGTGCGTGCCGACGACCTCGCCAAAGCGTCCTCCGATACGCCCGTGACGCTTTCCGTCGTGGGGCACGAGGCGGCGGGCCATGTGTTTGAGGGCGCGATTGGCGCGGGCGAGACCGTCCGTATTATGACGGGTGCACCGGTGCCCGAAGGTGCGGATGCCGTTGTGAAATACGAGGTCGTCGAGGTGCTCGACGGCGACGGCAACGAGGGCTCACACGTGAGCTTCTCGGCACCGGCTAAGGTGGGGGAGAACGTTCGAGCTGCAGGCGAGGAGGCCCATGCCGGCGATGTTGTGATGCACGCTGGCGAGGTTGTGGCCCCGGCCGGCGCCGGTTTGCTGGCGAGCGCCGGTTACGCGAACGTGAGGGTGCACGCCGCCCCGCGTGTGGGCGTTATCTCGCTGGGCACGGAGCTGGTCGCGCCCGGCCAACTGCCGGCGCGTGGGCAGATTCGCGATTCCAATTCCTCGGCGTTAATGGCCGAGGCACTCGATGCTGGGGCCGACCCGGTGTTCTACGGCTTTGCGCCCGACGACGAGCGGGCGATTGCCGAGCTGGTGCACCGCGCCGCGCAAGAGTGCGATTTTGTCATTACGAGCGGTGGCGCCTCTGCGGGCGACTACGACTACGTGACGGCGCTGGTTCGGCGCGAGGGCGAGGTGCTGTTCGATCGCATTTCGTTGCGTCCCGGCAAGGCCATTACGTTTGGCCTGCTCGGCGGCAAGCCCTATCTGGGGCTTTCGGGCAACCCCGCGGCGGCCTATGCGGGCTTTGAGATGCTCGCCCGCCCGGCGATTCGCAAGATGCGCGGCTTTGCCGAGGGTGCGCGTCCCGTGCAGCAGGCGGTTCTTACCCACGGCGTGAAGAAGCGACAGGACCGACGCTTCTATGATCGCGCCACGGTTGCGCGCGATGCGCAGACGGGTGAGCTTACGGTCACCGAGGCGCACAGCCAGAACTCGGCGCTGCTCGGAACCATGCAGCGTGCGAACTGCCTGTTGCGCATCAACGAGGGTCCGTGCGATCTTGAGCCGGGCGACGTCGTGGATGTCGTCCGAGTCGATCTGCCCGAGGGCACCGTGCTGTAGGAGGAGTGCTATGGAGTTGAAGATTTCAATCGTGACGTGCTCGGATACGCGCGATCTTGCCCAGGACGAGGCAGGCGCTGCACTCGAGGAGCTCATCGCGGCGCAGGGCTGGACGGTTGCCTCGCATACGGTGGTGCATGACGATGTTGACGAGATCGGTGCTGCCATTGTGGCTGCGGCCGACGATTGCCAGGCCAACGTGGTCATCACCTGCGGCGGCACGGGGCTTTCGATGCGCGACGTGACGCCCGAGGCGACGCGTGCCGTCTGCGACCGCGATGTGCCGGGTATTGCCGAGGCGATCCGTGCATACTCTATGACCAAGACGCGCCGTGCCATGCTTTCGCGCGCTATTTGCATGCAACGAGGTCATACACTTGTCGTAAACTTTCCCGGTTCTACGAAGGCCGCCCGCGAAAGCTGGGAGGCCATAGCAGACCAGCTGGAGCATGCGGCCCAAATGACGGCAGGCGGCGGTCATACCAACTAAACGGTTTACTTGCGGCGGGGCAACCTGAACGGCTGCTCCGCCTTTTATTTGCGCCCAAGGGGGCGGCATTCTGTAGGCATTCCTGAAACTATATTCTCAAACGAGAATAATTTCTCATAATCATTATTCGTACCGAAGTATAATCTGATTGAAGAATAAAGCCCGCGGTGGGGTACCTGGGCACAAGGTCCGAAAGGGTTGAACATGTTCGATATGGTTTCACGCCGCGGTTTCGTCTTGCTTTCTGCTGCCGCTACCGCCGGCCTTGGCCTTGCTGGTTGCTCGGGCAACAAGTCTTCCGAGCCCACCGGCTCCGATGCCGGTTCCGCCAAGGCCTCTTCCAAGAAGGAAGCCGTCGAGCTGCAGGTCTTCGCTGCTAACTCCCTCGAGAAGGCCCTGCCCGAGGTCCAAGAGCTCTACACCGACCAGACCGGCACCACCTTTGCCGACACGCAGTTTAAGGCCTCCGGCGACCTCGTCGAGCAGATGCGTGCCGGCGCCACGGCCGACGTGCTCATCACTGCTTCCAAGGGCACCATGGATGACGCTGAGACCGCTGAGCTCGTCGACGCCGACACGCGTGAGGACATGTTCGTCAACGACCTCGTGATTATTCGCGCCGAGGGCTCCGGCACCAAGGTCGAGGCCATCGCCGACGTCGCGAACCTGGACGGCAAGATCGCCATTGGCGACGCCAAGACCGTCCCCGCCGGCAAGTACGCCAACCAGGCCTTAGCTTCTGTGGGTCTCTCCACCGGCACCGAGGGCGACGACGTCGAGTATGCACCCGAGCTTGCCGACAAGGTGGCCCTGGCCGACAAGGTCGGCACCGCTGCGTCTTACGTCTCTACGGGCGACTGCGTGGCCGGTTTTGTCTACAGCTCCGATATCTTCCGCTATGACGGCATCGAGGAGGCCTTCGTGTGCCCCGAGGATTCGCACAAGCCCATCGTGTACCCGGGCGCCGTTGCCGAGAGCTCCGAGCACGCCGACGAGGCCAAGGCGTTTATCGACTTTTGCCTGTCCAACAAGAAGGCTCAGAAGATTTGGGCTAAGTACGGCTTTGAGCTTTCCGAGTAGTGCGGCTTGGCGCGATAATCCCATCGTTTTGTGTTTCACTCCGTCCTTGTATTCGCTTGGAGCTTTTCGTGCTTAAAAGATTCCGCATGCTTGTCGCCTGTGCTTTGACCTTCGCGCTTTGCTGGGTGCCGGGATTTGCGTTTGCTGGGGACGCTGAAGACGGGGCCCAGGTTGCTGCGACCGCACATGGGCTTCCCTATGGAATCGAGGGTTTTGAGCGGTTGGCCAAGGGGACCGCTCGTGCCATGGAGGGCCAGCCAGAGGGCTACCGGTTTCCCGTTGACGAGGACGTGGACCTTGTAGTGGCGCCTGCTGCCGATCGCGTTGTGGTGTGGATATCGCCCAAGGCGGCCGAGAAGTATGGATTGGATCCGCAGGACAACGAGTGCGTATCGGGTCTCAAGGCCCTCGTCTGTGAGCTCGACAGCGCAAACTCCATGGGAGGTGCGCAGCTAGGGGACGTTGATCTTCCTTGGTATGTTACGGCGGAAACAACGTTTGATGCCGGCGGGTATACCTATGGCTTTGATGTGCGTGGTGCGGATGGGGACCGCTATGTGGTGATTGCATCGGCTTCGGGTGATGCCAAGGGCGGCGCGCGTTGGCTTGATAGCGCTCAAATGGTAGAAGCATCGTCTGTCGTATTGCGGGATGAGCAGGGGCCCTTGACCTCTCTGGCCTCCTTTTTAGGCGGCATCGACTACCGCCCGTTTTGGGTGTCCATTAAAACGAGCGGCCTTGCCCTGCTGATCTCCTTTGCGCTGGGCTTGTTTGCCGCGTGGAAGACTATGGGTACCTCGAGTCGCATCAAGGGCCTGCTCGATTCGGTCTTTACGATTCCGATGGTGCTGCCGCCCACGGTCTGCGGCTTTCTGCTCCTCATGCTGTTTGGCCGCTCGACCGGGGTGGGCCAGTGGCTCATCGCGCACGGCATCTCGATTGTCTTTACCTGGCCCGCGGCGGTCATTTCGGCCGTCGTTGTGTCGTTTCCGCTGGTCTACCGCACGGCGCTCGGAGCCTTTGAGAACCTTGACACGCAGATGCTCGATGCCGCGCGAACCCTGGGATGGTCCGAGCGTCGCATCTTTACCAAGCTTATGATGCCGCTTGGCTGGCCCTCGATTGCCGCTGGCGCGGTGCTTGCCTTTGCCCGCGCGATGGGCGAGTTTGGCTGCACCCTGTTCTTTGCAGGCAACTATGCCGGCATTACGCAGACCATTCCCATTGCGATTTACTTTGAGTGGATGGGCGGCAACACGTCGGTGGCCCTCTTTTGGGTCGTGGTCGTGATCGTGTTTAGTTTCCTGGTAATCCTGTTCATCAACATGTACACGGCGCATTCGCAAAAGTATCGCGAGCGGGGCCTTTCCCGTGCGGAGCGCAAACAGGCCAAAGAGCTTGCCGGACAGGGCGATTCGCTCGATCCGGTGGGCGGCGACGCCTTGCGTATCGATCGCGAGGCGTTGGCCGAGCTCATGCGCGATGACGCCGTCTCGAAGGGAGGGCGATAGGCCATGTCGCTTGTTCTGGATATCAAAAAGCGCTATCCGGGGTTCACCCTTGACATCCAACTCGAAGCCGGCGAGGAGCGCGTTGGCTTGCTCGGCGCCTCCGGATGCGGCAAGAGCTGCACCTTGCGCTGCATTGCCGGTGTGGAGACGCCCGACGAGGGCAAGATCGTCGTCAACGGCGTAACCTTCTTTGACTCGGACGCGGGCATCAATCTGTCGCCTCAGGAGCGCAAGTGTGCCCTGCTGTTCCAAAACTATCAGCTGTTTCCCAATATGACGGTAGCCGATAACGTATGCGCCGGCGTTAAGGATGCGGGCGACGCCGCCGCGAGCAAAAAGCTCGCCGAGCGTTATCTGGGCATTTTCGGTCTGGCCGATTTTGCCGACCGCTACCCCGCGCGCCTCTCGGGCGGTCAGCAGCAACGCGTGGCACTTGCGCGCATGGTGGCGGCGCATCCGGGCATCTTTATGTTCGATGAGCCCATGAGCGCGCTCGATTCCTATCTTAAGAGCGCCCTTGAGCAGAACATGCTCGATCTGTTCGACGTATGCAACCGCACCGTGCTCTACGTGAGCCACGACATCGACGAAGCGTGCCGCCTGTGCGAGCGTATCTGCGTGATGCATGACGGGCATGTTGAGGAGATCGGCTCCGTCGAGGACGTGGTCCGCCGTCCGCAGACGCTGGCGGCGCTGCGCCTTACGGGCTGCAAGAACACAAGCCGGGCGCGCAAGATCGGCGACGAAGAAGTTGAGGCCCTCGACTGGGGCATGACCTTTAACGTGGGTCGCGAGGTTCCCGATAATGTGGCGTACCTGGGCATTCGCGCAAGCTACTTCCATGTTGACAATCGCGCGGAGCGGGGTCGCAACAGCTATGATTTGCACGTGGCCCGAGTGAGCGATTCACGCTTTGAGCGCCTGGTGCTGTTGGACGTGCCGCGTACTGATGCGCCCACGCGTCTGCAGTGGAAGGTCAACAAAGTGAACGTAGCTGCCGACGGGCTGCCGCAGGCCGACGAGGCCCTGCGCATGCACTTCGATGCGAGTAAGATCCACTTGGTTTGTCGATAGCGCCGGGTAATGCCGTCGGGGATATAAGCCTCGGCGGCTTTGTCTTGCCGTTCGCCGAATGAAGGATGACAAACTCTTATCAATCAAGATAATTATTTATTAAACGACGGCACACGAGGCTGTCGTACGAATGTCAACGGTGTTCGCATGGTCGATGACCGTTGATATAGTTGACCTTATCTTGTAAAGGAGGGTGCGCACATGCCGCAGACGACATGCATTCGCCGCGTTGCCGCGCGCGCCCTGTATATGGCTCGGAGCCGCATATGAGCAGGTATGTTCACGGCTCCGGGAGAGACGACGCACAACTAAATAATCGACCGCAAAGCAGGTTCCCTAAAATTCCGGGTTTGAGCACGGTCGGGCAATCGCCGTCCGTCGTGCATCGATACCGCTGTTATCCGTTTTTGGTTCGAGAGGGGAACCGTCATGGCTGAAGCAATCGAAGAGGTCAAGTTGCCCAGCACGTTTGAGGAGTTCAACGAGCAGCGCAAGGCCGCGTTTATTCGCGTTAAGGATTACAAGCAGGCCGGTAATCGCCTGATCGGTTTTCTGTGCAGCTACACGCCGCTCGAGATTATCGATGCCGCGGGGGCTGCGAGCGTGGCTCTGTGTGGTACGTCCGACGAGGTGATTCCCGAGGCCGAGAAGGTGTTGCCGGCAAACCTGTGCCCGCTCATCAAGTCTACGTATGGTTTTGCCTATTCGCAAAAGTGTCCGTTTACGTACTTTAGCGACATGATCATCGGTGAGACCACCTGCGACGGCAAGAAGAAGATGTACGAGCTACTCAACGAGCTCAAGCGCACGCACATTCTGCATCTTCCGCAGGGTCGCGATCGCGCTTACGAGCGTGAAGGCTGGTACGAGGAGTGTCGCCTGCTCAAGGAGGAGCTCGAGGGCTTCTACGGCATTACGATTACCGACGATGACCTGCGCGCTGCCGTCCGTCGTCGCAACCGCTTGCGTGCGGCCCAGCTCGAGATGTTTGCGCTGCAGGCCAACCAACCGGCGGCCATGAGCGGCGTCGACCTGATGAGCACCATGTTTGCCGGTACGTTCAGCTTTGATATCGAGGCCTATACGCAGCAGCTGGAGCAAAAGGTTGCCAAGCTGCGCGAGGCCTACGACGCGGGCGAGCGCCCGGTTGCGGTGGATGCCAAGCGCATTCTGATCACCGGCTGCCCGGTGGGCGGCGTGATCAACAAGATCGGTCGCACCATCGAGTCCAACGGCGGTGTGGTCGTGTGCATGGACGACTGCTCGGGCGAGCGCACGGCGGCCATGATGATCGACCCGGAGGCTCCCGACATCCTGCGTGCCATCGCCGACCGCTACCTGGACATCAACTGCTCGGTCATGACGCCCAACGATGGTCGTATGGAAAACACGCTGGCCATGTGCGAGAAGTATCATGTCGATGGCGTGGTAGAGAGCGTGCTACAGGCCTGCCACACCTTTAACGTGGAGAGTGCGCGCATGCAGGAGGCTGTCGAGGGCGCGGGTATTCCGTATATGAAGATTGAGACCGACTACAGCAACGGTGACATGGGCCAGATCGAGACCCGCATCGCCGCCTTCATCGAAACCCTCTAGCTTCCTCAGGCACCGGATCTTGCCCCTCAAACCGTCGCTTGCGTACCAAAGTACGCCGCGCTCCTCTTTCGGGGCAACCTCCGGCACCTGAGAAACCTAGAGCTAAGGCGCCTGAACGCGCCGCTGTCTTTGATGTTTGGATTAGGAGAGAGCCATGATAGGGATCGGGGTCGATATCGGGTCTACGGCGGCTAAGGCTGCTGTGGTCGATGGTGAGGGTTCGGTGGCGTGGACGTGCGTGCAGCCAACCGGGTTCTCCTCGGTCGATGCCGCCGATAGGTTGCGCGAGGCGCTCGCGGCGGCGGGCTTTGACGTTGCATCCGATTCTGCGCGTGTGGTGGCCACGGGTTACGGGCGCGTGGCTGTGCCATACGCCCACAAGGTTGTGACCGAGATTACCTGCCACGGCGCCGGTGCCGTGCGTCTGTTTGGCGAGCGGGGCACGGTGATCGACGTGGGCGGCCAGGACACCAAGGTCATTCAGCTTAAAAGTGGCCGCGTGGCCAAGTTCGCCATGAACGACAAGTGTGCCGCCGGCACGGGGCGCTTTCTGGAGATCATGGCCGACCGCCTAGGCATTTCCCAGCAGCAGATGGCCGACCTGGCGCGTTCCGGCGAGCCCACCAAGATCAGCAGCATGTGCACGGTGTTTGCCGAAAGCGAGGTCATCAGCCTGATCGGTCGCGGTGAGCCGCGCGAGAACATTGCGCGTGGCGTGATCGACAGCGTGGTCTCGCGCGTGGCGACCATGGCCGGGCAGGCCGCGGGCGCCCCGTACTACCTGACCGGTGGCCTGTGCGAGAACGCCTTCGTGGTGGAGCGGTTGGGCGAGCTACTGGGGTCGCCGGTGACCACCTCGCCCCAGGCCCGCTTTGCCGGTGCCATCGGCGCGGCGATTCGCGCACAGGCGCTCGATTAATGCATCGGCCGTGGGCCTGCATTCATGCGTATACTGGGAGGAAATGATTGACCGATGAGAGGGGGTATCGATGCCTGACGATCAGATGAAGCTCACGTCTATGACTGCCGCGAGCGGTTGAGCCGCTAAGTTGGCTCCTGGAGCCCTCGCCCAGGTCCTGGGCGACTTACCCAATGTGCATAACGACAACCTGCTCGTGGGGTTCGATACCTCCGACGATGCGAGTGTCTTCCGTGTTGGCGATAATTTGGGCCTCGTGCAGTCCATCGACTTCTTCCCGCCGATGGTCGACGACCCGTTCCTGTTTGGCCAGATCGCGGCGGCAAACTCGCTGTCGGACATATACGCCATGGGCGGACGACCGAGCCATGCTATGAACCTGCTGTGCATTCCCAATTGCCTGGGTGTTGAGGTTGCCGGGCAGATTTTGGCGGGTGGCGCCGACAAGTGCGTCGAGGCTGGCTGCACCATCGCGGGCGGCCACACCATCAACGACGACGAGCCCAAGTACGGCCTGTCCGTGAGCGGCTTTGTCTCGCTCGACCGCATGCTCGCCAACAGCGGCGCGCGCGTGGGCGATGTCCTACTGCTGACCAAGGCGATCGGCTCGGGCATTATCACCACGGCCATTAAGGGCGAGCTCATCGAGCAGGACGAGGCCAGCCGGATGTTTGATTCTATGCGCACCCTCAACGAGGCCCCGATCCGTTTGGCCGAGGGGCTCGAACTTCACGGCTGCACCGACATCACGGGCTTTGGCCTGATTGGGCATGCGTGCGAGATGGCCGAGGGCTCGGGCGTGCAGATTGAGCTTGCGTCGGGGGCGGTGCCTCTCTTTGACCAGGTGCTCGACATGGCGCGTCTGGGCATTATCCCCGCTGGCTCCTACCGAAACCAGGACTTCTTTGGCCCGCGCGTGGCGGCCGACGATGACCTGGAGCCGGGCATGCTGGATGCGCTGTACGATCCGCAGACCTCGGGCGGCCTGCTCATCGCAGCGCCTGCTGCCGATGTGGATGAGCTTGCGCGTCGCCTGCATGCCGAGGGGCGCATCGCGGCCGTTGTCGGGCGCGTGTGCGAGGCGGAGCCGGGCGGTCCTGCCGTCCGCGTTGTTCGCTAGCCCGCACGTTTATGTAACTGTTTGCCGTTCTCTAGAACGGCTCTTTCGAAAGGAATTTGCTATGTCTACCAAGATTGAAGTCAATGCCATGGGCGATGCCTGCCCGCTGCCCGTCGTCAAGACGCTCAAAGCTCTGAAGCAGCTCGATGGCGAGGGCGCCGTCGTGACCTCGGTCGACAACGAGACCGCCGTCAAGAACATCTCCAAGATGGCGCAGGAGAAGGGCTGCACGGCCTCGGTCGAGAAGGTTTCTGGCGCCGAGTGGCACGTGACCGTGGCGACCTCTGGCGCCATTGCCATGGCCGATCCCGAGCAGGATGGCGCTGCCTTCTGTGATGCCAGCGCCGGCAAGGGCAGGCTCGTCATTTCCGTCTACACCGACTGCATGGGCCGTGGCGACGACGAGCTGGGCCACAAGCTCATGAAAGCGTTTATCTTTGCCGTGACGCAGCAGGAGGAGCTGCCCGCGACCATGCTGTTCTACAACGGCGGCGCCAAGCTCACCGTTGAGGGCTCGCCGGTGCTCGACGACCTGAAGGGCCTGGCCGAGCAGGGTGTCGAGATTCTCACCTGTGGTACCTGCCTCGACCACTATGGCATTAAAGACCAGCTTGCGGTGGGCGAGGTCACCAACATGTACGTGATCGTGGAGAAGATGGAGCAGGCCGTGCGCGTCGTGCGCCCGTAGCGTATTGGTTGGAGTTGCCATGAGGGAGAAGCGCCCGGCGCTTGTCATCACGTTTCCCACCACGGCGGCCGCCATGGGCTGCGAGTCCCTGTGCATCGAGCGCGGCCTTCCCGGGCGAACGATTCCCGTGCCCGGGGAGGTCGCTGCCGGCTGTGGTCTGGCGTGGAAGGCGTTGCCTGCCGATGAGGAGCTGCTGCGCGGCGAACTCGCCGCGGCGGGCGTTCCTACCGAGGGCTATACCGTGATTGATATGTGGGAGGTCGTGCGATGATCTACCTGGATAACGCGGCGACGACCATGCACAAGCCTCAGACGGTCATCGATGCCGTGACGCAGGCGATGTGCTCGCTCGGCAATGCCGGGCGCGGCGCCACGTCGGGTGCCCTCGATGCCGCTCGTACGATTCACGCTTGCCGTGCCAAGCTCGCGCGCCTTTTGGGTTGCCCGAGGGCGGACCATGTGTGCTTTACGCCCAACTCCACGGCGGCGCTCAACACCGCCATCAACGGGGTGGTGCGCCCCGGCGACCATGTGGTCACAACGGTGCTCGAGCACAACTCCGTGCTGCGTCCGCTCAACCGCCTGGCGGCAGAGCAGGGTGTGACGGTTGAGCATGCGGGCTGTGATACCAACGGCGTGCTCGACTACGACGAGCTCGAGCGGCTGGTCACGCCCGGTACGCGTGCCGTGGTGGTGACGCACGCTTCCAATGTGACCGGCAACGCGGTCGACGTTTCGCGTGTGTCTGCCATCGCCCATGCGGTCGGCGCGTTGGTGATCGTCGATGCCTCTCAGTCTGCCGGTACGGTGCATATCGATATGCAAGCCATGGGGTTCGACGTCGTGTGCTTTACCGGCCACAAGGGGCTCATGGGACCCCAAGGCACCGGCGGGCTGGCCGTGGCGGAGGGCATTGACGTGGCGCCGTGGGCCATGGGCGGCACGGGCGTGCACAGCTTCGATGCGCTGCAGCCGCTTGAGTGGCCCACGCGCCTTGAGGCGGGCACGCTCAACGGCCACGGCATCGCGGGACTTTCCGCAGGTCTCGACTTTATCGAGGCGCAAAGCGGGGTCGAGGCGATTGCGGCGCATGAGCGAGCACTGGCGGATCGCTTTCTCGCTGGCGTGCGCGAAATCCCGGAGATCAAGCTCTACGGCGCCTTTGACCAGCCGTCGCGCTCGGCGATCGTCTCACTCAACGTGGGTGATATCGACTCTGCCGAGATCTCGGACGCGCTCATGCAGGGGTGGGGGATTGCGACGCGCCCCGGTGCCCATTGCGCCCCGCTCATGCACCGCGCGTTGGGGACCGAGCGCCAGGGTGTCGTTCGCTTCTCGTTTGGGTATTTCAACACGGACGAGGAAGTTGACGCCGCGATTGAAGCTTTGCGCGATTTAGCTTGCTAAAGCGTATATACTTGCGGGATGGGCCTTTTGCCCGTCCCGTTTTTGTTTCGACCCGAAAGGTGGTCCCATGGCCTCATCCGCGCCGCGCGGCCTGCGCTCCGACCATGTCGTTACCGTCGGTATCGCCCTGTTCTCGATGCTCTTTGGCGCCGGCAACCTTATTATTCCGCCGCTGCTGGCGCTGCAGGCAGGTTCTGCCACGCCGGTCGCCATGCTCGGCTTTCTCATTGCCGCCATCGGCCTGCCCGTCATGGGCTTTATCGCCGTGGCACTTGCCGGAACGGCGCGCGAGCTTGCCGGCCGTGTGCATCCCAAGTTCGGCGAGTTCTTTGTCGCGGCGGTGTATCTGGCTATCGGCCCGTGCCTGGCCATTCCGCGCACGAGCTCCACGGCCTTCGAGATGCTGGTGCCGCTGTTGCCCGAGGGCGTCTCGCTCGGCACGGCGCGCCTGGTGTTTGCCGTCGGCTTCTTTGTCGTCGCGTTTGCGCTCACGCTGCGCCCGGGCGTCATCACACGCGTGCTCGGCCGCATTACGGGCCCCGCGCTCATTGCGCTCATCGTGCTGGTCGTTGGTGCTGCCGTGATCTCGCCGCTGGGTCCCGCTGCCGCGCCGCAGGCCCCCTACGATGCTGGCGCTGCCGTGCAGGGCTTTCTGACTGGCTATCAGACCATGGACCTACTCGCGTCGCTCGCCTTTGGCATCATCATCGCCGAGACCATCCACGAGTTGGGTGTTACCGATGACAAGCGCGTGGCCTTCGAGATTTCGCGTTCCGGTGTGATCGCCGGCGTGCTCATGGCCATCATCTACTGCGGCTTGGGACTTGCCGGTATGCAGCTCGGCACCGTGATGCCCGACGCTACCAACGGCGCCGCCATCCTCGCCCGTTCGGCCTCCATGCATTTTGGGCTTGCCGGCACGGTCGTGGTCTTCGCCATCTTCTTCCTCGCCTGCATGAACGTGTGCATCGGCCTCATCAGCTGCTGCTCGCGTTACTTCTGCGAGACGTATGTGGTCGAAGGGGGAGCGGAGGCCTCTGAGGAGGCCATGCGCCGTCCCTTTGCGGTTCTCGCCTTTGTGTTCGCAGCGTTTTCGTGCGTGCTCTCCAACGTGGGCCTCGACGTGATTCTTATGTTCTCGGTGCCCATGCTCAACGCCTTGTATCCCGTTGCCATCGTGCTGGTACTGATGGGCCTGGTGCACGGCTTTTGCGACGCTCATCCGCAGGTGTGGGTCTGGGTCGGCGGCGTTGTCGCGGTGCAGAGCGTGATTACCTCGGTCCGCGATGCGTTCTTTACGGGCGCGTGGCTGCCGTTCGATGCGCTGCCGCTGGCAGACATTGGAGCCGCGTGGGCGCCGGTTGCCGTGGTGGCGTTTGTGATCGGCCTGCTCCACAGTCGGTTTGTCGTACATTCGAGGAGCTAGGGTATCGTCGCTTGCACAGGCGGGGAGTCTCCCCTATAATTTCCTTCGCTTTGGGACACGCAAGGTTTAGACCTTAGCTGCTCAACACCTTCGGGACGTGGCGCAGTTTGGTAGCGCGCCTGCTTTGGGAGCAGGATGTCGCAGGTTCAAATCCTGTCGTCCCGACCATATCTTGCGGGCGTAGTTCAATGGTAGAACCCCAGCCTTCCAAGCTGATGACGCGGGTTCGATTCCCGTCGCCCGCTCCACAAGATTGGTTAACGGCTTTGATTCTTTTTGGGATCAAGGCCGTTTTTGTGAGAGTACCGGGTGACGAACCCGTCGCTCCAAGTAATTTGCAGGTCAGAGGTACGTTTACTTCTGGCCTGTTTTGTTTTGACCATCCGGCGCGGGACATGTGCTTTGGCAATGCTTGTCCCACAACGTAAGAAAGAAGTGATCGACATGGCAGATTCCAAGGCAGAATATTCCACCCCCGATTGCCTGGCGCCCGCCGCGATCGAGGCCAAGACCGAGGCTGCCGGTGTTACCAAGGCCAACCTACCGCCCTCGAAGGCCTTTATGCTTGCCATGTTCGCCGGCGCGTTCATCGCCTTTGGCGGCCTGTTCTTCACGGTCTTTTTGAGCGATCCCACGCTTGGCTGGGGCGCCCAGCGCTTTGTGGGTGGCCTTGCTTTTTGCCTGGGTCTGGTGCTCGTGCTCATTTGCGGCGCGGAGCTGTTTACCGGCAACTCGCTTATGGTCTGCGCGCTCAAGAGCAAAAAGATTACGCTCGCCCAGATGCTCAAGGCTTGGGTCGTTGTGTGGATCGGCAACTTTGCCGGCGCGCTGCTCGTCGTCTTTTTGGTTTACATGGCAGCTATTTACAAGCTCAACGGCGAGGCCGTCGCCAACACCATGGTGAGCGTCGCCGCCGGAAAGGTTTCGATTGACGCCGTCACCATCTTCTTCCGCGGCATTCTGTGCAACATCTTTGTGTGCCTGGCTGTATGGATCGGTACCGCTGGCAGGACCGTGGTCGACAAGGTCGTGGGCATTCTGCTGCCCATTGCCGCGTTTGTGACCTGCGGTTTTGAGCACTGCGTTGCCAACATGTACTTTTTGCCCATGGGTATTTTGATGCACTCCTGCGGCTATGGAGTTGATGTCGCCGGCGCCGACGCCCTCAACGCGGCGGGCCTGGCGCTCAATCTTTCCGTCGCCACGCTCGGCAATATCGTGGGCGGCGCCCTGATCGTTGCGCTGGGCTACTGGTTTATCTACGCCAACAGGGAGGCCTAAAGGCCCCACGGCATAACCGACCAAAGAGGGACAGGTTTATTTTGGCGGGTTTGGACGAGGCACTGCGCCGTCTTGCCATGAGCTGCCATAATGGACCTGTCCCTTTTGCATGCGCGTCGCCATTTGGTGGCCGACGATGATCGTGGGGGACCTGCTTTTTATTGAATATGTCGAAAGGCTTTCCATGAGCGACTGCGAATCCATGCCCGCCGAGGTGCGCGACCGCCTGCGCTCCATTCCCGCTGTCCACGAGCTGCTGGCGGAGTGGCCGGTCATGAAGGCTGCCGGCGATGCGGGCGATACGATCGTGCGCGAGGCGATCGATGTTGAGCTCGATGCCGAGCGCGCGGCGATTCGCTCCGGCGTCCCCGCGAGGAACAAGCGCGAGCTCGCCTTGGCCATTGAGCGGCGGTGCCACCGTCTGTTGCTGCCGACCCTGCGTCCCGCCGTCAACGCGACAGGCGTTGTGATTCACACCAATCTGGGCCGTGCTCCGCTCGCTCCCGCAGCGGTGCAGGCGGTGACCGACGTCGCCCGCAGCTACAGCACGCTCGAGTACGACGTCGCGACCTGTGCTCGCGGGGGCCGCAAGGAGCATGCCGCGCGCCTGCTGCGCACACTCACGGGGGCGCAGGACGCCTTGGTTGTCAACAATAACGCCGCGGCGGTGCTGTTGGTGCTTGCCGCGCATGCATGCGGCAAAGAGGTCATCGTGAGCCGCGGCGAGCTTGTCGAGGTGGGAGGCAGTTTCCGTATCCCCGACATCATGGCGGCTTCGGGTGCCAAGCTTGTCGAGGTGGGTTCCACCAACCGCACGCATCTGGACGATTATCAAAGCGCCATTACGCCCAACACGGCGATGATCCTGAAAGTTCATCCTTCCAACTACCGTATCGAGGGCTTCCACGAGGAGGTTTCCGCGGCGGAGCTTTCTGCACTGGCGCACGAGCACGGGCTTTTGCTTTACGAGGACCAAGGCTCGGGCGCTTTGCTGGCAGACGGGGTGCTTGCCGATGCGGGGGAGAAGCCCACGTCCGCTTCGCTTTGCGCCGGCGTCGACGTTGTCTCGTGTTCGGGCGACAAGTTGCTTGGTGCTTCGCAGGCGGGCATTATCCTCGGCAGTACCCAGGTTATCGCTGCCTGCGCCTCTCATCCGCTTATGCGCGCGCTTCGCCCCGGCAAGCTCACGCTCGCGGCGCTCGAGGCTACCCTGCGTCTGTATGTGACCGGTCCCGATACAGCGCATCGGGAGATCCCGGTGCTCAACATGCTTTCCGGCGCGTCGGCTCCGCTCGAGCGTCAGGCTAAGCGCCTGCATGACCGCATGCTGCGCAAGCTTCGTGACTCTCAGTGCGAGGAGGCGGTGGAGCTGCAGGTTGTCGAAGGCGCTTCTGCCCCGGGCGGTGGCTCGCTGCCGACCGTCGAGCTCCCAACCTTTTGCGTTGCCGTCTGCCCCGTCGATGGGCGCCTGTCCGTCGATGGCCTGAAGCGCGCTATGGTTCAGGAGCCCGATACGCCGGTTGTGACGCGCGTGCAGCACGACCAGGTGCTGTTTGACGTTCGCACGCTTGTGCACGATACCGACCTTGATTTGTGTGCGTCTGCGTTGGCCGACGCCGTGCGGGCGGGTTTGCGCCGATGACTGCGCGCGAGCTTGTCGAATGTCCCGTTGTCATTGGAACGGCGGGGCACGTCGACCACGGAAAGTCAGCCCTTATCGAGGCGCTGACCGGAAAAAATCCCGACCGTCTGGAGGTCGAGCGGCGCCGCGGTATGACCACGGAGCTCGGTTTTGGCGAGCTGGTGCTGCCGAGCGGCAATCTTGTCGGCCTGGTCGATGTACCCGGTCATGCCCACTACCTACGCGCCATGGTGCAGGGTGCTACCGGCGTGGATGTTGCGTTGCTGGTGGTTTCTGCCGTTGAGGGCGTGATGCCGCAGACCCGCGAGCATGTTCGCGTACTGGAGCTGTTGGGTGTGACGCACATGGTCGTTGCGCTTACGATGCGCGATCTGGCCGATGACGAGACGGCGGAGCTCGCCGAGCTCGACGTGATGGATTTCCTCGGCGATACCGTCTTTGCCAATGCGCCCGTGGTGCCCGTTTCCTCTCGCACGGGTGCGGGTATCGAGGACGTTCGCCTTGCCCTCGATACCGCTATCGACTCTTTCCTGGCCGATGCCGCATCCCGCCCGGTGCGCCCCTGTCTGGCCCCGCGCCTGCCCATCGACCGCTGCTTCACCATCAAGGGATCCGGGACGGTCGTCACGGGCACGCTTCACGATGCCCCCGTGGCGGTGGGCGATGAGCTCGTTTCGAGTCCCGCGGGCGTGCGCTGCCGCGTTCGCGCGATTCAGGTGCATGGCGATACTCCTCGGGCGTTGCCCGGACAGCGCGTGGCGCTCAACATCGTGGGCGACGGCGCGGGCGACCTTCCGCGCGGCGAGGTCCTCTGCGGGTCTGGTGCCGAGGGCTCGACGCTCAGGCTTATCGCGCGCTTCACCTATCTGGGGCGCGAGGGCGCCAAGCCCGTGCCCTTCGAGTCCGGCACGCGCGTCCACGTGATGGTGGGCACGGCAGAGGTCCTCGGCCGTATCATGCTCATGGAGGGCGCGGGGCCGATTGCCCCGGGCGAGACGCGTACCGTGCAAATCCGCCTGGAGGAGCGCCTTCCCGTGCGCTCGGGCGACGGTCTCATCGTGCTTGCGTTCTCCCCGGTGGTACTTATCGGCGGCGGTTGCGTTCTTCTTTCGCGGTGCCGCCGCTCGCGCGACCTCTCCGCGGAAGAGGTCTCGCTGCTCAGGGCTCTGGATGCCGGCGACCGCGCCGCCGCCATTGCCGCATGGCTGGGGCTGCAGCGCCTGCCCGTGCCGGCGGCCGTTGCCGCCCGTGCGCTCGACCTTTCCGGTGCCGAAGTCGCGAGGCTCCTGCACGCCGCGGTGGCGTCGGGCGATGCGGTCGCCCTCCATCCGGAGCGCTCGACCGAGGAGCTCTATGCCGCCCCCGCTGTGCTCGATGCCGCCCTTGCCGCCCTCGCCGACACGCTTGTCGTCATGCATAAGGCCGCGCCCAAGCAAACGGGCTTCACCCCGGGCGAGGTTGCGCATGTCGCCTGGCCGAAAGCGGGCGAAGACGTCGCGTCTGCGCTCATCTTCGAGGGCTGTGCGCGCGGCATCTGCGCCCAGGAGGGGTCCGAGGTCTACGACCCACATTCCGCCGCTGCGGCGATACGTGTGGTGCGCGAGGCCGGCCGGCGCATCGCGGCCCTGCTGGACGAGGCGGGCCTCGATGCACCGACGCTTCCCGAGGTGGGGCAGCAGTTGCAACTCGATCGCGACACCATGACGCGTGCCCTGCGCGAGCTTTCGCTCAACCGCTCGATCGTTAAGGTCGAGCGCGACGTTGCCTTGTCCGCCGCCGCCGAGGCTCAGGCGCGCGAGGTCGTTGCGGCGGCTATCGAGGCTGCCGGCGGCGCTGTCACCACGAGTGTGCTGCGCGAGGCCCTGGGCGTGTCGCGCAAGCGAGCCATTAGCATCTTGGAGCACCTGGATGCGGTGCGTTTTACGACGCTCGACAAAGGAGCCGGCGGCCTAAGATCGCTTTGTTAGGGGCTGCCGTATCGCTGTTCGCCACGACGCCCTGCTAGTTTGGTAAAATACCGCCACGTTTGGGAGCGGATGGGCTCCGGTGGGCCCCGCGGTCCTCAAAACCGTTGTGAGGCGTGCAAAACGTCTTGGATGTGTTCGATTCACATACGTTCCCGCCAACGCATCTCGCCAAAACCACCACATTGGGGACAGGCACCTTTGTGGTGGTTTCGAAACGTGCGGGAAACAGCTTCGAAACACGCGATTTGCTCGTCAGGCGGTCAAAAAGCTATCTACCTGCATCGTAATCAAAATGAAACATCCGCTCGTCGCCTTATTCGTAACTTTGTTGCAACAGTGCGATATTATTCATACTCGATAAAGTCACGGCGCATGGGGCGCCGCGAACGACATTTTTCTTTCCCATCAATTGGAGGAAGCATGAGCTACACGCAGAAAGTTCTCGACGAGCTCAAGGCCCGCTATCCCGAGCAGCCTGAGTTCATCCAGGCCGCGACCGAGATCCTCGGCACCATCCAGCCGGCGCTCGACGCCCATCCGGAGTACGAGGAGGCCGCCCTGCTGGAGCGCCTCGTCGAGCCCGAGCGCATCGTCATGTTCCGTGTTCCCTGGGTCGACGACCAGGGCAAGGTCCAGGTCAACCGCGGCTACCGCGTCGAGTTCAACTCTGCCATTGGACCCTACAAGGGCGGCCTGCGCTTTAACCCGACGGTCACCCTGGGCATGCTTAAGTTCCTGGGCCTGGAGCAGATCCTCAAGAACAGCCTGACCACCCTTCCCATGGGCGGCGGCAAGGGCGGCTCCGACTTTGACCCCAAGGGCAAGTCCAACAACGAGATCATGCACTTCTGCCAGTCCTTCATGACCGAGCTCTATCGCCACATCGGCCCCAACACCGACGTTCCCGCCGGCGACCTGGGCGTTGGCGGCCGCGAGGTTGCCTACATGTTCGGTCAGTACAAGCGCCTGACCAACGAGTGGACCGGCGTCCTCACCGGCAAGGGCCTCTCCTTTGGCGGCTCGCTCGCCCGTACCGAGGCCACCGGCTACGGCCTGGTCTACTTTGTGGACGAGTACCTCAAGAGCCGCGGCGATTCCTTCGAGGGCAAGAACGTCGTCGTTCACGGCTCCGGTAACGTCGCTATCTACGCGGTCCAGAAGGTCGCGCAGCTCGGCGGCAAGGTGCTGGCCTGCTCCGACACCCACGGCTGGGTCGAGGATCCCGACGGCATCGACTACACCGTGCTCGAGCATGTCTACAACAAGAAGCGCTCCGGCCACGACAAGGGCGTCACGCTCGCCATGTACGTCGACGAGAAGCCCAACGCCGTGTGGCACGAGGGCGACGGCCGTGGCGTGTGGCAGCTGCCCTGCGACATCGCGCTGCCCTGCGCTCGCGAGAACACGCTGCTGCTCGAGGACGCCCAGGCGCTCGTCGCCAACGGCTGCAAGGTGGTCGGCGAGGGCGCGAACATGCCTACGACCATCGAGGCCACGACCTACTTCCAGGAGAACGGCGTCGCCTTTATGCCCGGCAAGGCTGCCAACGCCGGCGGCGTGCTCGTGTCCGGCCTGGAGATGAGCCAGAACGCCGAGCACCTGTCCTGGACCTTCGAGGAGGTCGACGGCAAGCTCGAGCAGCTCATGCGCGGCATGTTCCACAACGTGGACGACACCGCCAAGGAGTATGGCCAGGAGGGCAACTTTGTCATGGGCGCCAACATCGCCGGCTTCCTGAAGGTCGCCGACGCCATGCTCGCCCAGGGCGTCTGCTAAATCTTCGCTCGATATAGCATCGCTGAAGGCTCCCAGTCATCTTGGCTTGGAGCCTTTTTTGATCCGCATGCGACGGAGGAAAACGGTTCATTTTGTCCCGACATGAGCTGTGCCCCCTCGTTTGGTACACTTAAAGGTACTGGACAAGTGAAGAGATGGGGGAGAACGTGCTCAAGTTCGGTACCTACGTCCGTGTTGGAAACGCGGCCGAAGCCTATGAGCTCTTGCAGAAGAACCGCAACAACAAGATTGTGGGCGGCGGCATCTGGATGCGCCTGGGTTCGCGTCGTGTGGCGACGGCGATTGACCTTTCGGCCTGTGGACTTGATCAGATCGAGGAGACCGAGACCGAGTTTCGCATCGGTGCCATGTGTACCCTGCGCCAGCTCGAGCGGCATGCCGAGCTCAACGCGCTTGTCAACCATGTCTTTGAGTTCGCCGTCCACGACATCGTGGGCGTGCAGCTGCGCAATACCGCCACGGTGGGCGGCAGCATCTACGGCCGCTTTGGCTTCTCGGACGTTCTCTCTGCGTTCCTGGCGCTCGATTCCTATGTTGAGCTGACGGGTGCCGGCCGCGTGCCGCTCGCCGAGTTCGTTGACATGGGCTACGTGCGCGACGTGATCGAGCACGTCGTGGTCGTCAAGCACGACTACCGTGCGAGTTATGAGGCCGTGCGCAAGGCCGCGACCGACTTCCCCTCGCTCAACGTCACCGCCGCCTGGTGGGATAACACCTGGCATGTCACCGTGGGCGCCCGTCCGCTGCGCGCGACCCTGCTGCAGGGCGAGGCATGTGGCCTTACCGCCGAGCAGCCTTCCGAGGACGAGCTGCGCGCCCTGGCCGCGTCCGTACGCGCGCTGAGCTACGGCACTAACCTCTGGGGCTCGGCCGACTACCGCCGCCGCATCTCTGCGCCGCTGGCGATTCAGGCCGTGCGCCGCGCCGCCGGCATCGAGCTTTCGGCCGCGCTTGCCCGCGAACTCGAGTGCGTGCAGATCCCTAAGTTCGCCACGGACGAGTATTCCTGCCGCCGCGTGCCCGGCGACGATTCTAGCGAGGTGCGCTAATGGCTGCCAAACTCATCGATCTTTCCTTTACGCTCAACGGTCGCAAGGTCAAGGTTCAGATTGCCCCCGATACCATGCTCTTTGCGCTTTTGCGCGAGCAGGGTTGCGCGTCGGTGCGTTGCGCCTGCGAGACCACCAACTGCGGTCTGTGCACGGTGTGGCTCGACGGCGACCCGGTGCTGAGCTGCTCGGTTCCCGCCGCTCGTGTTGAGGGCCACACCATCACCACGCTTGAGGGCCTCAAGGCCGAGTCCGAGGCGCTTGCCCGTGCGATGGCTTCCGAAGGTGCCGAGCAGTGCGGTTTTTGCGCCCCCGGCCTCATGATGAACGTGCTGGCGCTTGCCCGCGCCGCCAAGGAGGACCCGAGCCTCGTCGCCACGCGCGAGGAGCTCTCGCGCCAGCTGGCTGGCAACCTCTGCCGCTGCAGCGGCTACGAGAGCCAGCTGCGCGCCATCGTCCGCTTCCTTAACGAGTCCGGCGTGCAGGTGGGCTTCGAGATGCCCGAGCTGCCGGTCAATAACACCAGCTCTGACGGCGTCACCTACAAGCAGATTACCCACAAGCAGCCCAAGAAGGACTCGAAGGCCCTGCTCGAGGGCCGTCCCGTCTACACGGGCGATATGGTGCCCGCCGGCGCGCTCATCGTTAAGCTCAAGCGCAGCCCCTATGCCCGCGCCAAGATCCGCTCCATCGATACGTCGCGCGCCCTGAAGGTGAAGGGCGTCGTGGGCGTCTACACCTACGAGGATGTGCCCAAGCGCCGCTTTACCATCGCCGGCCAGAGCTATCCGCAGCCGAGTCCCTACGACCGCCTGATCCTCGAGAACCTCGTGCGCTATCAAAACGAGGAGGTGGCGATCGTCGCCGCCGAGACCGAGGAGGCCGCCGACAAGGCGCTCAAGCTCATCAAGGTCGACTATGAGGTGCTCGAGCCGCTGCTCGACTTTACCCAGGCACTCGATAACGACATCGTGGTCCACCCCGAGGGCGACGTGACCTTTATGTTCCCGCAGGGCGGCGACGTTGCTCGCAACCTGGTGTGCAGCGGTACCAGCGATTATGGCGATCTGGACGAGGCGTTCGCCCAGAGCGACATCGTCTTCACCCGTACCTACACCAGCCAGGCCACGCAGACCGCGCCCATGGAGACCTTCCGCGCCTTCGCGACGACCGACGCGTTCGGCCGCATCTCGGTGACCTCCTCCACGCAGGTGCCCTTCCACGTGCGCCGCATGGTCGCGCAGTCGCTCGACATTCCGCAGTCGCAGGTGCAGGTCATTAAACCGCGCATCGGCGGCGGCTTTGGCTCCAAGCAGACGGGCTGCTGCGAGATCTTCGTTGCGTTCGTGACTCAGCAGACTGGCCGTCCGAGCTACTGCTGCTACACCCGCGAGGAGACCATCACTGCGGGCAACTCGCGCCACCAGATGCAGATGACCGTTAAGCTGGGCGCCATGAACGACGGCACCATCACGGCCATCGATCTGCATACGCTGTCCAATGCGGGCGCGTACGGCGAGCACGCCACCACTACGATCGGCCTATCGGGCCACAAGAGCCTGCCCATCTACAACCATGTGAAGGCGAGCCGCTTTAGGTGGGACGCCGTCTACACCAACACCAACCGCGGCGGCGCGTATCGCGGCTACGGTGCCACCCAGGGCCAGTTTGCCGTGGAGAGCGCCGTTAACGAGCTCGCCGACATGCTGCACATGGATCCCGCCGACCTGCGCCTTAAAAACATCGTGCGCGAGGGCGAGACCATGCCGCAGTATTACAACGAGAAGCTCAACGCCTGCGCACTCGATCGCTGCCTGCTGCGCGCGATGGACATGATCGGTTGGCGCGACAAGCCGCTGGCCGTTGACCTGGGCGACCGCGTGCGTGCTCTGGGCTGTGCGCTCACCATGCAGGGATCGGGTATTTCCAACGTGGATATCGCCGGTATCGACATGCGCCTGGAAGAGGACGGCTTCATTACCATCGGCACCGGCGCCACCGATAACGGCATGGGCGTCGACACGATTCTGGCGCAGATTGCCGCCGAGGAGTTGGGCGTGGAGAGCTCGCTGATCGTGGTGCGCGGCGTGGATACCGACGTGTCGCCGTTCGACGCCGGCTCGTATGCGAGCTCGGGCACGTACGTGACGGGTCTGGCAGCCAAGAACGCCGCGGCCGAGCTGCGCGAGAAGATCTGCGCCAAGGCCGCCCAGATGTGGGACGTTGACGCCGCCGACGTGGTCTTCGACGGTCAGTACGTGCGCCTGTCCGACGAGCGCGCCGCCCGCGAGCGCGGCCGTTACCTCACGCTGCGCGACTTTGCCAACCTGTGCGTTAAGAACATCGAGGGCGGCGACGCGCTGACCTCGCATGCCTCTGCCTGCCTGCCCGTTTCGCCTCCGCCGTTTATGGCCGGCATTGCCGAGGTCGAGGTCGACAAGGCCACCGGCAAGGTGACTGTTGTGGACTACGCGGCTGCCGTCGACTGCGGTACCGTGATCAACGAGGCACTCGCGCGCGTCCAGGCCGAGGGCGGCATTGCCCAGGGTATCGGCCATGCGCTCTATGAGATTGTCGAGCATGACGATCGCGGCCGCCTGCGCACCGGCAACTTTATGAGCTACAAGCTGCCCACGCGCCTGGATATCGGCAGCATTCGCGTGGCCTTTGAGCCGAGCTACGAGCCGACGGGCCCGTTTGGTGCCAAGTCGATCGGCGAGGTCGTCATCAACACGCCGCTCGCCGCCGTTGCCTCGGCCGTGGCGCACGCCACCGGCCATCAGGTCCGCTCGCTGCCGATCACGCCCGAGAAGGCCCTGCTGGGGGAGTAGCGGGTCGGCGAACAAGTCGTAATGGGCGGGGCGGGGCAACTCGTCCCGCCTTTTGCACTCGTGGTGAGGTCGTGAGCCTGTAAAACGTGTGCGTGCGCTTGCCGTTCGTATCTGCTATCATTCCTAGTCTGTGCGCTCATGCGGGCGTGGCGGAATTGGTAGACGCGCCAGATTTAGGTTCTGGTGGGATTCCCGTGAAGGTTCGAGTCCTTTCGCCCGCACCAACGCATCTGCGTCGGCTTCGGCCGTCGCGACTCTTTGTTGCATAAAGGTACCAGCACCTCAGATAAGCTGGGCAGTATGAGGAGGAACGTGTTGAACATCACCGCTTCTGACGTCAAGGACGCCAAGCTCACCGCTACGGTCACCATCCCGGCCGCCGACGTCGACGCCGCGATCAAGAAGGCCTACAAGGACACCGCCAAGAAGTACCGCTTCCCGGGCTTCCGTGCCGGCAAGGCTCCCCGTCCGGTCATCGATTCCGCTCTTGGCGCCGAGGCTACCCTCGCTCAGGCCACCAACGACCTGATCGCCGCCAACGAGCCCGCCGTCCTCAACGAGCTGGACATCGTCCCCACCAAGAGCGGTGACTACAAGGAGCTCGACCTCGCCAAGGATCACGAGGACTACACCTACACCGTCGAGTTCTCCCTGCGTCCCGCCGCTGAGCTCTCCTCCTTCGACGCTGTCGAGATCGAGATGCCCCCTGCGGAGGTCACCGAGTCCGAGATCAACAACCAGGTCGAGATGCTCCTCAACTACCGTGCCACCTTCGAGGACGTCGAGGGCCGCGCTGTCGAGTCCGAGGACTACGTTACCGTCGACCTCAAGGCCGTCGAGAACGCCGACAACTTTGCCGCCGAGGGCCGTATGCTCATCGCCGGTAGCGACAGCAACCCCGCCGAGTTCAACGAGGCTCTGATTGGCGCCAACGTTGACGACGTCAAGTCCGTCACCTGGACCGACGAGGCCGAGGAGGGCGAGGAGGCCGAGACCCACACCGTCGAGGTCACCGTCAAGGGCATCAAGGTCCGCAACACCCCCGAGCTCACCGACGAGCTCGTCAAGTCTGACTTTGGCTTCGACAGCATCGACGCTATGCGCGACGCCATCAAGATCGAGATCGAGCAGGACAAGGCTTCCCGCCTCCCGGCCGAGAAGGAGAACCGTTGCGTCTCCGCTCTCGCCGAGCGCCTGCAGCTCGACGAGATGGATGCCGACTACGAGCAGTCTGTCTTTGAGGAGCTTGGCCAGAACTTCCTGTCCAACCTCGCTGCCCGCGGCATGACCCTCGACACCTGGCTGCCCGCTTCCGGCCTGACCATGGAGCAGTTCATCGGCGACCTGCACAAGCAGGCCAACGACGTTGCCCGTGAGTCCCTGGCGCTCGACGCCCTCGCCCGTGAGCTCAAGATCGAGGTCACCGAGGACGACATCAACGCCGAGTTCGAGAAGGCCGGCGTCAAGGACGTCGAGGCTTCCAAGGCTGAGTTCATCGCCGATGGCCGCATGCCTGCCGTCCGCGAGTCCATCCGTCGCTCCAAGGCCGTCGACCACCTGGTCGAGAACGCCAAGGTGACCGAGGTCGACGAGACCGCCAAGGACGCCGAGTAATTCTCGCCGCCTTGCTCGCGAGCGCATGCATGTGCCCGCGATGGGGTAAAGTTATAAACCGGTTATCCGGTTGCTTCGTACGGTGCCAGCCAATGCATAGCATGCGGGCACCGTACGTTTATCTAGAACCACTATTGGTCCGTAAGAGAAATGGAGATGCGTATGATCGCTAAGTTCGATTCCGCCCTCGTGCCATACGTTATCGAGCAGACGCCGCGCGGTGAGCGCAGCTACGATATCTATTCGCGCCTGCTCAACGACCGCATCATCTTCTTGGGCGAGGAGATCAACTCCGTCAGCGCCAACCTGGTCGTTGCCCAGCTGCTGCATCTTGAAAGCCAGGATGCCGAGAAGGATATCTCGCTCTACATCAATTCGCCTGGCGGCGAGGTTTACTCCGGCCTGGCGATTCTGGACACCATGAACTTCATCAAGCCGCAGGTCTCCACCATCTGCGTCGGTATGGCCGCGTCCATGGCCGCCGTGCTGCTTTCGGCCGGCGCCAAGGGCAAGCGCTTCTGCCTGCCGCATTCCAAGGTCATGATTCACCAGCCCAGCGGCGGTGCGCAGGGCCAGCAGACCGAGATCGAGATTGTGGCCGAGGAGATCAAGAAGACCCGCCGCGAGCTCAACCAGATCCTGTCCGACGCCTCGGGCCAGCCCATCGAGAAGGTCCAGGCCGATACCGAGCGCGACAACTACCTGACCGCTGCCGAGGCCCTCGACTACGGTCTGATTGACCGCATTGTCACCTCGCGCGATCTCGCCGCGAAGGACGCCTAGGATGGCCGGTAACATGCAGGACAATTTCGACGAGAACGGTAACTCCATCCGCTGCTCCTTCTGCGGAAAAGAGCAGGGTCAGGTTCGTCGCCTTGTTAAGGGTCCGACCAATATCTTTATCTGCGACGAGTGCGTCGCCGCCTGCTCCGAGATTTTGGAGGAGTCGCTGGCTTCGGACTTTATGGACGCTGCCCGCAACGGCAAGCTGCCGGGCTTCCTCAACGATCACGGTCAGGCTGCGTCCCAGCCTGCTATGGATCCCGAGGCCGAGGGCTTTGAGCTCGAGGACGACGCCCGTCAGGTCATTACGCATGTGCCGACGCCGCATGAGATCTATGACGAGCTTTCGGCCTATGTCATGGGCCAGGAAGACGCCAAGCGCGCCATGTCGGTTGCCGTGTACAACCACTACCGCCGCGTGATTGAGGGTGGTGCTGCGCTTTCGGCCTTTGACGACGGTTTGGACTCGCAGCTCGACGATGATATGGACGAGGTGGAGCTCGCCAAGTCCAACATTTTGCTGCTCGGTCCCACCGGTACCGGTAAGACCCTGCTGGCCCAGACGCTTGCGCGCATCCTCGAGGTGCCGTTTGCCATCGCCGACGCCACCGCGCTCACCGAGGCCGGTTACGTGGGCGAGGACGTGGAGAACATCCTGCTCAAGCTCATCAACGCCGCCGATGGCGATATTGAGCGCGCGCAGGTTGGCATTATCTATGTCGATGAGATCGACAAGATCGCCCGCAAGGCCGAGAATCTCTCCATTACCCGCGACGTTTCGGGCGAGGGCGTTCAGCAGGCACTGCTTAAGATTCTTGAAGGCACGGTGGCAAGCGTTCCGCCCACCGGCGGCCGCAAGCATCCCCAGCAGGAGCTGCTGCAGATCGACACGACCAACATCCTGTTCATCTGCGGCGGTGCCTTTGTGGGCCTGGACAAGATCATTGCCGACCGTGTGGGCAACAAGGGCGTGGGCTTTAACTCCGAGATCGCCGGCCCCACCTCGGTCGACGAGAACGACCTGCTGCGTCAGGTGCTCCCGCAGGACCTCAACGCCTTTGGTATGATCCCCGAGTTTGTGGGCCGTACGCCTGTCGTCACCCAGACGCAGGCGCTCGACGAGGACGACCTGGTGTCGATCCTTACCGAGCCCAAGAACGCCGTGGTGCGCCAGTACCGCAAGATGTTCCAGCTCGAGGACGTTGAGCTTGAGTTTGAGGACGAAGCTCTGCACGAGATCGCCCGTATGGCGCTCGCCCGCAAGACCGGCGCCCGCGGCCTGCGCTCCATTTGCGAGGACGTGCTGCAGCAGACGATGTTCGACCTGCCCAGCGAGGAGGGCGTCGCCAAGGTCGTCGTAACCGAGGCTTCCGTAAAGGGCGAAGAGCAGCCCCAACGCATCTACGGCTAAACCTGCCTAAAACGTGCTTGTAAACAGCCTCCGACCACCCGCGGTCGGAGGCTGTTTTATATATACGCAATAACCCCAACTACCTGTGTTATTCTGTTTGTTTGTTTAAGCCTCAGCGAAGTCATATCAGACTGAAGTAATCGATACCTAAGGGGAGGAATGTAGCCCCGATTTTCGTAGATTCCGCACGAGCCGAAGACCACTTAATGTGGTCTTCGTGCGAGCCAGGACTTGACCGAGCGAAAATCGGGCCTACATTCCTCCCCGGCGGGACAGGGAGAGATATATGGAAGAGATGCCCAAGAATTACGATCCGTCGACCAACGAGCCGGCGATCCTGCAGAAGTGGCTCGACGGCGGCTACTACAAGCGCCGCGAGGGCGTGGGCGACTGCACCGTCACCATTCCGCCTCCCAACGTGACCGGTAAGCTCCACATGGGTCACGCCACCGACGACTCCATCCAGGACGCCATCATCCGTATGGCCCGCATGCGCGGCAAGTCCACGCGCTGGGTGCTGGGCACCGACCACGCCGGTATTGCCACGCAGACCAAGGTCGACAAGAAGCTCAAGAGCGAGGGCATCAGCCGCCTGGAGATCGGTCGCGACAAGTTTGTCGACGCTTGTTGGGATTGGACCCACGAGTACGGCGGCATCATCGTCGAGCAGATCAAGCGCATGGGCTGCTCCGTCGACTTTGACAACGAGCGCTTTACCATGGACGAGGATTACGCCCAGGCCGTGCGTAAGGTCTTCTGCGACTGGTACCACGATGGTCTGATCTACCGCGGCAAGCGCATCGTCAACTGGTGCCCCAACTGCACCACCGCCATCTCGGACGACGAGGCCGAGTACAAGGACGAGAAGGGCCACCTGTGGCACCTGCGCTACCCGCTGACCGAGCCGGTTAACGGCCAGGACTACATCGTCGTCGCCACCACGCGCCCCGAGACCATGCTCGGCGACACGGGCGTCGCCGTCTCCCCGAAGGACCCCGAGAAGGCCGCCTTCGTGGGTAAGACCGTCAAGCTCCCTATCGTCGACCGCGAGATCCCCATCTTTGAGGATTGGCACGTCGACGCCAACTTCGGTTCCGGTTTTGTCAAGGTCACCCCGGCCCACGACCCCAACGATTATGCCATGGGTCAGGCTCACGACCTGCCGCAGATCAACATCTTCGACGAGCACGCGGTGGTCGTCGAGGGCTACGGCGAGTTCACCGGCATGAACCGCGACGAGTGCCGCGAGGCCGTCATCAAGTGGTTTGAGGAGCACGGCCTGCTCGATCACGTCGAGGACCACGACCACTCCGTCATGCACTGCTACCGTTGCGACGCCGCGCTTGAGCCGTGGCTGTCCGAGCAGTGGTTTGTGGCCGTCGATAAGCTCAAGGGACCGGCGCTCGACGCCGTCAACTCCGGCAAGGTCACCTTCCATCCCGCGCGCTGGACGCAGACCTACACCACCTGGATGGAGAACCTTAAGGACTGGTGCATCAGCCGTCAGCTGTGGTGGGGCCACCGCATCCCCGTGTTCTACTGCGAGGACTGTGGCTGGGAGGACGCCCTTACCGAGGACACCGACGTGTGCCCCAAGTGCGGCGGCCATCACGTGCATCAGGACGAGAACGTGCTGGACACCTGGTTCAGCTCGCAGCTGTGGACCTTCGCCACGCAGGGCTGGCCGCAAAAGCCGGAGCTGCTCGAGGACCATCACCCCACGACGGCGCTCGTCACCGCGCGCGACATCATCGCGCTGTGGGTCGCCCGCATGGTCATGAGCTCGCTGTACTTCCTGGACGAGGTTCCGTTTAAGGACGTTGTCATCTACCCGACGATCCTGGCCAAGGACGGCAGCCGCATGTCCAAGTCCAAGGGCAACGGCGTTGACCCCATGGACCTCATTGGCATGTACGGCGCCGACGCCATGCGCTTCAACTTGCTCACGCTGTGCACCAACAACCAGGACGTCAAGTTCGACGCGAACATCGACAAGAAGACCAAGAAGCTTATCGACAGCCCGCGTACCGACCAGGCCAAGAGCTTTGTGACCAAGATCTGGAACGCCAGCCGCTTCCTGCTCATGAACATGGAGGGCTACACGCCCGGCGAACCCGTCGTGGAGACGCCGGCTGACGCCTGGATGTTCAGCCGCCTGGCCAAGGCCGTGAAGATGGTCACCGAGGGTATCGAGAACTACACCTTTGGCGACATGGCCCGCGGCGTGCAGCAGTTCTTCTGGAACGAGGTCTGCGACTGGTACGTCGAGGTCACCAAGGCCCGCCTGAAGGGCGAGGGCCGTCTGCAGGCTCAACGCAACCTGATCTTTGTGCTCGATACCTCCATTCGTCTGATGCACCCGCTCATGCCGTTTGTCACCGAGGAGATCTGGGACAACATGCCGGCGAGCGTGCTCGACCTGGACGCCGAGGGCAACGTGGACCGCGCCGAGGCGCTCATGATCGCCAAGTGGCCCGAGCCCGCCGACTACGCCAAGTACGTCGACGAGCCCGCCGAGCGCGCGTTTGAGCTGTGCCGCGCCGTCGTTTCCGCCGCTCGCGCCACGCGTTCGCGTTATCGCTTGAGCCCCAAGGCCGAGCTCGACGTGGTCGTGCGCGCCGGTGCTGAGGACATCGAGAAGCTCGAGAGCCTGCGCTCGACCATTGAGCCGCTGGCCAACACGGCTTCGCTGGTCATGGGCACCGACGTTGAGAAGCCGGCTGCGAGCATCGCCGTGGTCGACAGTGGCGTTGAGGTTTTTGTGGTGCTTGAGGGCAAGGTTGACCTTTCGGCCGAGAAGGCACGCCTGGAGAAGGAGATCGCCGCGGCGCAGAAGGAGCTCGCCGGCTGCGAGAAGACGCTCGCCAACGAGGGCTTTGTGGCCAAGGCCGCGCCCGCGGTGGTCCAGAAGAAGAGGGACCGTGCAGCTGAGCTCAAGGAGATCCTGGCGGCGCTGACTGCTCAGGTTGCTGACTTCTCGTAGGTCTTACTGAGGGGCGCGTCCCGACGCTTTGCTCGCTACTGCGAACAGTCCTGCGCAAGACGGACAGCACATTTAGTGCTGTCCTTTGCGTGCGGAACTTGTATCGAGCAAAGCGTCGGGCCGCTCCTAGTGCGGTTACGTGGTTGTTTGCATCTGGCATGTAAGGGCTACTTGGTCATGGCCTTGATCTCGCTGCAAAGCGGTGTTTGGCTGATATTATGTATGGGAGGGGCTCGTTGTTTATTGCGGGCCTCTTTTTATGTTGAGGGGACTTTGGGTTATGGCTAAGCGTTCGGGGTCGTATGTCGTTCCTTTCTCGTTTGAGTTGCTTCCGTTTGATGAGGCTGTTGGGCTGGCTGCTGATACGGGGCGGATTTCTGGGGATGCTGGTCCTCTGCTCGAGACGGTTGTCGATATGCTCGATGAGCTGGGGCGTCCGGACGAATATTTTGATTGCATTCAGGTCGCCGGTACCAATGGCAAGACTTCGACTACGCGTTTTTCGGCTGCCATCCTTCGTGGTGAGGGGTTAAAGACCGCACTGTATACGTCTCCGCAGCTTGTGCGCTATCCCGAGCGCATGGAGGTCGATGGGCGCGTTGTGAGCGACGAGGCCTTTGCCCGTGGCGTTTCTGCCGCCGTTGAGGCGGGGCATCGCGTGAATGCCCGTCGTGTGGCGGCGGGGGAGCGCGCCTATACCATCACGCCGTTTGATCTGCTGACGGCTGCCGCGCTGGTGGTGTTTGCCGAGGCCGCGGTGGACGTTGCCGTGCTCGAGGTTGGCATGGGCGGCCGTTGGGACGCCACGAGTGCGACCGATCCCGTCACCGTTGCCATTACGGGTATCGGCCTCGACCATACACGCATTTTGGGCGACACGCTCGAGGCCATTGCGGGGGAGAAGGCCGCGGTCATCAAGCCCGGACGTCTTGTTGTGCTGGGCGAGGGCACGCACGAGTCGAGCGTTCAGCGCGTGATGGATGCCCGTTGCCGTGAGTGCAGTGTGGTGCCGCTGGTGGTGAGCCACGCCACGACCAAGGTGCCGGCGCATGTGGGCGATACGGTTGAGTTCAGCTGCACCACGCCGCGTGCGATTTATACGTCGAGCATGGTCAAGCCGGCCTATCAGCCGCAGAATGCTGCGTGCGCGATTATGCTGTGCGAGGGGTATCTGGGTCGCGAGCTCGACCACGATGCGTTGGATGCATCGCTTATGGGTTGCCCCACGCCGGGTCGTTTTGACGTGTTGGGGACCGATCCGCTCAAGCTGATCGACGCCTGTCATAACCCCCAGAGCTGCGAGAACTTTGTAAGCGCGTTGGACGAGATCGACCCGTGCGTAGAGAATCGCCCCACGCTGCTGTGCGCCGCGCTGGCCGACAAGGACGTGGCGGGTATCGTCGATGTGCTGATTCCCGCCTTCCCGCGTGTAGTCGTAACGCAGACCGATTCCGACCGCGCCCTGCCGGCGGAGGAGCTCTCTGCCCTGGTGGACGCCGATAAGCTCGCGGGCGTGTACCCCAGCGTTTCCGAGGCCCTCGCAGCCCTCGATGCCGCCGGAGAGCCCTTCGTAGCAGCCGGCACCATCACCCTAGCCGGCGAAGTGGCCGGCCTGCTCCGTTAACCCATCCCCTCAGCAGTTGCGGTGAAATACGGACTGTTTTACAAGCCAGAAGCCTCAAACAGTCCGTATATCACCGCAACTCAAAAGCAGTCAATTTGGGACGGGGCTTTTTTGGCTGCCCTGCGCCCCGAGTTGACTCGCTTGCCACGAAATGGGCCTATCTACTACGTTTTACCGACTACCCCCGACCACACCGAGAATTGCGAAATGAAAACCGCAGGTAGATGGCTTACCAGTTTTGCGAAAACACAGGTGTGGTCGACCCATGCGGGCTAAACGTAGTAGATAGGCCGTTTTCGTGGCGCAGCTAATCGGAAGGTGACAAAGGGACTGTTCCTTTGTCACATTGGCTAGTCTAGGCGGACCGGATCGTGGGGGTAGGCGTTGAGAATCTCGACGCCGGACTCGGTCACCAGGGCCAAGTCCTCGATGCGGACGCCGGCGCGACCGGGGAGGTAGATGCCCGGTTCGATGGAGAACGTCATGCCTGGCTCTACGACCTGCTCGTTGACGAGCGAGACGTCGCCCGGCTCGTGGTCCTGCAGACCAATCGAGTGGCCCAGGCGATGTGTAAAGTATCTGCCATAGCCTGCGTCCTCGATCACATCGCGTGCGGCGCGGTCCAAGTCGCACATGCGAACGCCCGGCGCGATGAGCGCCTCGGCGGCCTCGTTGGCACGGCGCACGATATCGTAGATACGCACGGTCTCCTCGTCCGGCTCGCCCCAAAAGAACGTGCGCGTCATGTCCGAGCAGTAGTTGCGATGCCGTCCGCCAATGTCGAACAGCACCACGTCGCCACGCTTGAGTACGGTGTCGTCGGGCTCGTGATGCGGGTCGCCGGCGTTGGCGCCAAAGCTCACGATGGGCGGAAAGCTAAAGCCCTCGCAGCCGTGCTTGCGATACAGACTTAGCATCTGGTCGGCAATTTCGCGCTCCGTCACGCCCTCGTGGACGAGCTTGATAACATCGGCCATCACGGCATCGTTAGCGGCCGAGGACGCGCGCATGAGCTCCTGCTCGGCGGCATCCTTGTAGGTGCGTGCGGCGGTGACGGCAAAATCGCCCAGGAAAAACTCGCTGGCGGCGTGGCGCTCCATAAGCGGCATCAAAAAGCCGGAGCGCATGACGGTGTCGATGCCGAGCGGTTTGGTCGGGTCGATCTCACTCGCGATGGCGTTGGCCACGACATCGGTGTCGGTGTGGTAGGCAACGCGGGCATTGTCATACTCGGGCAGCTGGTGCAGGGCGTTGACCAGGATTACCGGCTCGCTGCCGCGCGTGAGCAGCACGCCACAAAAACGCTCGAACATATCGGCATAAAAGCCGGTCAGGTAATAGATCGACCACGGGTCGTTTACGAGGAGCTGCGCGCCGGGGTGCTGAGCCTCGAGCGCATCGAGCACGCGCGCCACACGCTGGTCATCGACATGTGCCATGAAACATCCTTTCGCTAGGCTGCCACCATGGTATCCCAAGCCCGGCACATAGGGACGTTCCTTTTATGCCGGCACCTGGGGACACTCCTTGCAAAAGCAGCTAAAAGAGCCCCGTCCCAAATTTGCTGCTTAGGCTGGGTCGATGTCCATGCTGGCGACTAGGTCAATGTTGGTGCCGAGAAGATCTTCCAGCACGACGTCGCCCATGCGGATGGGGGCGTTGACGACTAGACCTCGGATGAGGGCCATGGCTTGGGCGTGGAGTGCCAGCGGGATGGCTTCGGCCGTGCGCACGGGGAGCAGGGCTTCGTCGCCGCCGGAGACGGCCACGGTCGTCGTGAGCACGCGCATGGGGCAGGTGAGCTCCTGATGCGCGAACGTATCGCCGCGCGGGCAGTTGTTGCCGGTCACGGAGCGCACTTCCACCACGGCGCCATTGGCGTCGCGCTCCACCTCTACGGTCAGAAGGCACTCGGATGGGCAGGTGGTGCAGTTGAACTGCAGCGTTTCGACCACGTTATCGCTCATAGTTTATGCCTCCTCGATGGAATCGACGGATAGAACAATCTCGCTGGCACCCAGATCGAGCGCCTGCTTGATGACCTTTGCCGGCAGTGGGAAGCTTTCCATAACACTCGGTTTAAACGGGCGGACCTTGCCCACAAACAGCTCCTTGCCGCCAGCGAGAATGCGCACGCGGGCGGTGTCGACCGGTCGGCGCACGCGGAAGTTCAGCTTGGTGAGCGCCACAGCCGTAATGCGTCCCGGCAGCGCGTAGCCCGCAATGCCGGCAGGGGAGACGGTGAGCTCGCAGTCCGGAACGACGTCCGCGCCGGTTTCCAACGCGTACGCCGCTGCAGCTGCGCCAGCCCTCTCGGACTCGGTCGTCACGTTGTCGGCCAGGTCGTGCACGTGCAGCACGTTGCCACAGGCAAAGATGCCCGGCACGCCCGTTTGCAGACTCTGGTCCACCACGGCGCCGCGCGTGTGCGGGTCAAGCTCAACGCCCGCGGCAACCGAAAGCTCGTTCGCGGGAATCAGGCCCACCGAGAGCAGCAGTGTGTCGCACGAAACGATGCGCTCGGTTCCCGGAATGGGTGCCAGGTGCTCATCGACCTGACTTACCTCGACGGCCTCCACGCGGTCGTGCCCGATCACGCGCGTGACCGTGGTAGACAGATGCAGCGGAATGCCAAAGTCGTCCAGACAATTTTTCACATTGCGGCGCAGGCCGTTGGCGTACGGCATGAGCTCGTACACGCCCTCGACCGAAATCCCCTCGAGCGTGCAGCGGCGCGCCATGATCAGCCCGATGTCACCCGAGCCCAAAATGACGGCGCGCGAGCCGGGCTTGAGGTTCTCGATATTGATGTATCGCTGCGCCAAGCCGGCCGTAAACACGCCAGCGGGACGGCTGCCGGGGATCTTGATCTCGCTGCGGGTACGCTCGCGGCACCCCATGGCAAGGACAACTGCGCGCCCGGTGAGCTGCAGCATACCGGCAGGGTTCATGAGCGTGACGGTGTGGACCGCGGTGTCTTCCGCAGGCTCGCCCGAATCAATCCCAATCACCATGCTGTTCAGGAACAGCGCAATGTCGGTTGCGTGCACCTGGTCGATAAAGCGCTGCGCGTACTCGGGACCGGTAAGCTCCTGTTTAAAGTGCGACAGGCCAAAGCCGGGGTGGATGCACTGGCGCAGGATGCCGCCCAGATGCTGCTCGCGCTCCACGATGGCCACGTGCGCGCCGGCCTTGTGTGCGGCAAGCGCGGCCGCCATGCCGGCGGGTCCGCCTCCGATAACGACCACGTCGAACGCCTGCGTTTGCACAGGCGTTACAGCTCCGGCCTCCGCGCGTTCGTCGCGCATATCAAACGTCGCCATCCTAGCGCACCCCCTTCAGCGGTCCCTCGACCAACCAAGATCCGGCATCTTCCAACAGCACTTCGCTGGGGTCGCAGCCCAACTCACGCGCCAGGATCGCCACCACACGGCTCTGGCAAAAGCCGCTTTGGCACCGACCCATGCCGGCACGGCAGCGGCGCTTGACGCCCTCGACCGAAACCGCGCCCGGCTGGCGTCGAATCGCGGCCACAATCTCGGCTTCGGGCACCGTCTCGCAGCGGCAGACGATCTGCCCCCACGCGGGGTCGGACTCAATGAGTTCTTCCTTGCGCGCAAGCGGCGCGCGGTCAAAGTCGTCCGGCGCGTGGCGAATCGGATCCCAGTCGTCCCGTTCGTGCAGCTCCACGCCCGCCTCGCGCATCACGTGCTCCATGCGTTCGGCAATGGCCGGCGCGCTCGCCACGCCTGGCGACTGAATGCCCGCTGCCTGAAACAGCCCTGGCACCACAGCCGACTGCCCAATAAAGAAGTCGTTGGTCCCCTGAATGACCGGGCGCCCGCCGGCAAACGCGCGCACCAAGCGGCGCGTGTCCAGATCGGGAACCAGTTTGCGCGCTCCCGTCAGCAGCGCGTTCACATCGCTTGCATAGGTCTGCGTGTCGCCCGGCTCCCGCACGGCAGCGGTCGCGGTGATTACGGTGTTGCCGTGCACGGTGCCCGTGACAATAACGCCCTTGGACACTGGCGTGGGAACGGGGTAGAGCGGCATGAGCGCCCGCGGCTCCTTGTCCAGCACCACGATGTTGCCCTGACGCCAGACCATCTGGAACTTCTCGGCGCCCGCCATATGCGAGAGGTGCGCGGCGCCGTTGCCTGCGGCGTTGATTAGATAGCGACAGCGCACGTCGCCGGCGGGCGTCGCCAACGTAAAGCGCGCGTCGTCGCCCGAGTCCGCGACTTCAATCGCTTCCACCGGCGCTGACCGCATAAACGTCACCCCGTTGGCCACGGCGTTCTCCAGCGCGGCGATGGCAACCTCAAACGGGTCGACAAAGCCCGTCGAGGGGCACCAAAGCGCGCACGTGGCCTGGGCACTCGCGCGCGGCTCCAGCTCGTGGATGCGCTCGGGGCCTATAATCGCCAGCTCGGGCACGCCGTTCGCCAGGCCATTCTGGCGCAGCTTTTCCAGATGCGCGCGGTCCTCGTCGTTAAAGCCCAACACCATCGACCCGGTGCGGCAGAACAGAAAGCCCAGCTCCTGGGCCCACGCGCCATATAGCTCGCAGCCACGGGCGTTGACCTGTGCCTTTACGGTGCCCGGCGCCGGATCGTAGCCAGCGTGCACCAGGCCGCCGTTGGCCTTCGACGCGCCCAGCGCAATATCGTTAGCCGCCTCGACTACGCAAATGGACAGGTCAAACCGCGCGAGCCGCCTCGCGATGGCGCACCCGGTAATGCCCGCGCCAACAATTGCGATATCAAACGTTTCTGCCACAGTGCCTCCCAGATAAGTTGACAGGCTGTCAATAAGACTATCCTACGGTCTGCACACCCCCAGTGCGGCGGCAATGCGGCGAACAGCCCCGCAACACCCGCCAACGGCAGGAGAGGGGAGACTCAGTAACGTCGACAACCTCGTCTGTCGACAACTAAGGCAACCGTTCGTCTCCATCTGTAACAATTAGACGAGGATTTGGGTTCCAGATGTTACAGATCGAGACAAACCTTTCGGCGGATTTTGAATGTCTTGATTTGTAACAGTAAGAGGGGTTTTGGGGCCCAAGATGTTACAGATCGAGATTGAAGTCGGGGAGGGACCCCTGTGTCTCGATCTGTAACATCTAGACCCGGATTTCGCCTCCACCTGTTACAGATTGAGATGTTTGTGTCCGCACCAGCCCCGCGCCTAGCCGTAGTCCCATATAAACAAACCCCGTGGTAAACTTGACCAGACTGTTAATATTCCGAAAGGTACCCGTAATGTCCAAGTACATCTCCGAGCTCATGTCGCCGCAGCTTATGGGCGTCGTCTATGCCTTCGTTGGCTTTATCATCGCCCTGTATGTGCTGTCGGTCGTCTATGTGTTCATCGACGCTCGCCGCCGCGGCGCCAGCGCCTACGTGGCATGGGGCATCATCGCCCTCATCCCGTTTGTAGGCCTCATCGCCTACCTGGTCCTGCGCCCGCACTCTTACGCGTCCGACCGCGAGGAGCAGGAGCTGGACATGGCCCTGCGCGAGCGCCAGCTTGCCCAGTACGGCACCTGCCCGCAGTGCGGCGCGCCCATCGAGAAGGACTTCGTCGTCTGCCCGGTGTGCGATACCCAGGTTCGCAACGTGTGTCCCAGCTGCCATCGCCCGCTCGATGCGCATTGGAAGGTCTGCCCCTACTGCCGAACTCGCATCCAGTAACGCATCCATCGCCGGGCCGGCCGCAAGCCACGGGCGCGCCGCAAGCCACACGCACCCCGACCCACACGATGAAGCATGCGTAGAAAATCGCCCGCCGTGCCATTAAGGTGCGGCGGGCGCTTGTATACCAAGGCAACCTGCCTATAATGATGCAAGTTAAAACGCCGAGCGCATCGCACGCACTTGCATCAGGCATCCGAGAGGAGAAAACATACCCATGAAGGCACTCTACAATGACGGTTCGGTGGCCGAGCTCCCGCAGGACGAGGTCACGCACGTCATCCGCCACTCCGCCGCGCACATCATGGCGCAGGCCATCAAGCGCCTGTACCCCCAGGCCGACTTTGCCTACGGCCCCGCGACCGACAACGGTTTTTACTACGACGTCGACCTTCCCGAGGGCGTCAAGATCAGCGAGGACGACTTCCCCGCGATCGAGGCTGAGATGAAGAAGATCGTCAAGGAGAACCTCAAGTTCTCCGTGTACGAGAAGCCCCGTGCCGAGGCCATCGCCCTTATGGAGGAGCGCGGCGAGAAGTACAAGGTCGAGCACATCGGCGATCTGGACGACGACGCCCGCATCACCTTCTACCAGCAGGGCGACTACATCGACATGTGCGTCGGCCCCCACATCTGCTACACCAAGGCGCTGAAGGCCTTTAAGCTAACCGGCGTCTCGGGCGCTTACTGGAAGGGCGACAAGGACAACAAGATGCTCACCCGCATCAACGGCGTCGCCTTTGCCACCAAGGAAGAGCTCGACGAGCACATGCACATGCTGGAGGAGGCCAAGAAGCGCGACCACCGCAAAATCGGCCGCGAGATGGACCTCTTTATGATGCGCGACGAGGCCCCCGGCTTCCCGTTCTTCCTGCCCAACGGCATGATCCTTAAGAACACGCTGCTGGACTACTGGCGCGAGATCCACCACAAGGCCGGCTACGTGGAGATTTCCACGCCGCTCATCATGAACAAGCAGCTGTGGAAGACCTCGGGCCACTGGGACCACTACAAGGACAACATGTACTCCACCGTCATCGACGACGAAGAGTACTGCATTAAGCCCATGAACTGCCCGGGCGGCGTGCTGGTGTACGCCTCCAAGCCGCACTCCTACCGCGAGCTGCCCATCCGCGCCGGCGAGATTGGCCTGGTGCACCGCCACGAGCTGCGCGGCGCCCTGCACGGCCTGTTCCGCGTGCGCTGCTTCAACCAGGACGACGCCCACCTGTTTGTTCGTCCCGACCAGCTGACCGACGAGATCGTGGGCGTTGTCAACCTCATCGACTCCGTGTACCAGAAGTTTGGCTTTAAGTATCACGTCGAGCTTTCCACCCGCCCGGAGGACTCCATGGGTTCGGACGAGGACTGGGCGCGCGCCGAGGAAGGCCTGCGCACCGCTCTGGAGAAGCTGGGTATGGACTACGAGGTCAACGAGGGCGACGGCGCCTTCTACGGCCCCAAGATCGACTTCCACCTGGAGGACTCGCTCGGCCGTACCTGGCAGTGCGGTACCGTGCAGCTCGACTTCCAGATGCCGCTCAACTTTGACCTGGAGTACGTGGACGCCGACGGCACCAAGAAGCGCCCCATCATGCTGCACCGCGTGTGCTTTGGCTCCATCGAGCGCTTCATTGGCATTCTGATTGAGCACTTTGCGGGCAAGTTCCCCACTTGGTTGGCTCCCGTGCAGGTCAAGGCGCTTCCCGTCTCTGAGAAGAGCCGCGACTACGCTCACGAGGTGTGCGCCAAGCTGGAGGAAGCCGGCATTCGCGTGGTCTGCGACGACCGCGACGAGAAGATCGGCTACAAGATCCGTGAGGCTCGCAGCATCGACCGCGTGCCCTACATGCTCATCTTGGGCGAGAAGGAGGTCGAGGCCGGCAACATCTCCGTCCGCGATCGCTCCAACGAGACCGTCCAGATGAGCGTTGACGAGTTTGTGGCCAAGGTGCTCGAGGAGATCAAGACCCGCGCCTAGCACAAACAATACAAGAATTAACAAAGGCGATCGTCCTCGCGGGCGGTCGCCTTTTTGTTGTCTATAGAAGAAAAGCCGCTGGTTAGAGCGGCTTTTTTGTTGTGCAAAAAGGTACAGGTTTTTGTAGAGGGGTATGGAGATGCGCCCATTCGCGGCGCATTTTGTGCAATCTGGTAAAACGTGAGCGGTTTGCTCGTATAATGAGCAACGTCGAAAGATACAAAAACCTGTACTTTTGCGACTGCGCCTAGCTGCGAGCGAGAAGCCTGTTCTTAACGCCCCTGCATCTGCGTGCGTCGCGGAGCTGGAGAAGGGGGCGAGAACATGGAACGGACAATGCGGCGCCAAGAGCAGCTGCCCGGTGCTTTTAACGGCGCTATCACCAAAAGCCAGCGCGGCCGCGTCCGCTGGTATCTGGTCCACACCTCCCATGGTAAAGAACGCGAGACCTGCGAAAAGGTCCGTCGCATTATCCCGCACGAGCTGATGCAAGACGCTTTTGTGATGCAAAAGGAGTTCTGGTTTAAGCGGGACGGAGCCTGGTCGCTCCAAACCAAACCCATGTACAAGGAATACTTCTTCGTCGCCACGCGCGATGCTGCCCTGCTCGACAAGGCTTTGGCTCAGCTGAGCTTTGGCTGTCGCATTGCCGGCAGTAAGGAGCGGGCCTATGCGCCCATGCCGGACGATGCGCAGGACTGGTACCGCAGCGTGCTCGACGATAACGGCGTGGTGCGCAACAGCGTGGCGCGCATAGAAGACGGTGTGCTGCACATAGAGCAGGGGCCCTTGGTGGGGCAAGAGGCCCGTGTAAAGAAGATCGACCGTCATAAACGCTGGTGCCTGGTGGACGTGGGCGAAGGCGACTTCGCTTTTAGGGAGCTGCTTGCGCTCGACGTGCCCAGCAAAACGTAAGGGAGACGTTGCGCTGGTAATTCATTCGTTATTTGAATTCATCGATGGGGGGGGGTGTCCCTGGGAACAGGGACGTGGATTTGAACTTGACTACTAAAGAAGTGACAGGGCAAAACGCGCCGGTGGGGGCCGTGCTGGTCGCCCAGGCCATGAGCGGCGACGACGCGAGCATGCGCTACAAGGGCATGCAGGCCGTGAAGGACTGGGACCGCACGCGCCTGGGCTACCGCGCCGTAAAGCGCGTGTTCGACATTGTGTTCAGCGGCTGCGTTCTGGCCGTCATCGCCATTCCGAGTCTGGTGCTCGCCGCGGCCATCCGCCTGGAGAGCGAGGGCAACCCGTTCTACAGCCAGATCCGCGTGGGCCAGACCCGCCGCGACGGCAGCCTGTCCACCTTCCGCATGTGGAAGTTCCGCTCCATGTACAGGGACGCCGACGAGCGTCTCGCCGAGCTCAAGGAGCGAAACGAGATCGCCGGCGCCATGTTCAAGATGAAGGAAGACCCGCGCGTCACCAAGATCGGCAAGTTCATCCGTAAGCACTCCATCGACGAGTTCCCGCAGTTCGTGAACGTGTTCCTGGGCCAGATGTCCGTCGTGGGCCCGCGCCCGCCGCTGCCCAACGAGGTGGCCGAGTATACAGAATTCGACCTGCAGCGTCTGGCGGTTAAGCCCGGGATCACCGGCTGGTGGCAGGTCACGGACCGCAACGATACCGACTTCGACGGCATGGTTCGACGTGATCTCGAGTACATCGCCAAACGCGGTCCCATCACGGACCTGAAGATTGTTCTCCTCACGGTCGTTGAGGTCTTTACCGGTGGCGGTGCTTGCTAAATGGCTGAACCGATTAGAGTAGCTCAGGTTGTTGGCAAGATGGTTGGCGGCGGCGTCGAGGCCGTCGTCATGAATTACTACCGCCATATTGATCGCAGCAAAGTGCAGTTCGATTTTCTTGTCGATTCCGATTCGACGCTTGTTCCCCGCGAGGAGATTGAATCTTTAGGTGGCAGGGTTTTTGAGATTCCTCCCTACCAGCATGTTGTCGAATACCAGCGAGAGCTTCAGCGCCTCTTTAAGGAAGAGAACTGGAAGATTGTGCACAGCCATATCAATGCGCTTTCTGTCTTTCCGCTTCGCGCTGCTAAGAAGGCGGGCATACCTGTGCGTATAGCCCACAGCCACTCTACAAGCGGAAAGGGGGAGTTTGCTAAAAATGTCATCAAAGGCTCTTTGAAGCTGTTCTCAACAAGGTATCCGACTGATTTGGCAGCCTGCACCGAGCATGCTGGAAAATGGCTGTTCGGTTCATCCCGTTTTACTGTTTTTAATAATGCTATCGATTTGAACAACTTTTCTTTCAATCGATCGATTAGGGACGAGCGACGTGCTCAGCTCGGAGCGAAGGACGATACGCTGGTATTGGGGAATATCGGTAGGTTCATCTCTCAGAAGAACCAGTTGTTTTTGCTTGATGTTTTCAAGGCAGTGCATGCTCAGAATCCTGATTCCATCCTTGTCGTCTGCGGCGATGGAAAACTGAGACCTCAAGCGGAGGAAAAGGCATGCTCACTTGGCATTGCCTCGGCGGTGCGTTTTCTCGGCCAGATTTCTGATGTGCAGGACGTCTATCAGTCGCTCGATTTATTCGTGCTCCCCAGCCTGTACGAGGGCCTCGGAATGGTCGCGATTGAGGCCCAGGCTTCCGGTCTCCCGTGCATTTGCTCTGAAAGGGTCCCCAACGATGTTGCGTTATCCAGTCGGTGCAGCTTCCTTCCGTTGAGTATGGGCGTCGAGGGGTGGTCCAACGCGATCCTTGCCGCCCGCAGGGATGTCTTTGATCGCTCCGATCCTCATTCATCTCCGGGGTTTGAATCTTATGACATCTTTAAGGCGGCGCCCAAGCTTGAAGAGTACTACCTGAAGCTATTTGAAACGGTGAATTAATGAAAATCTGTATTTTAACGTGGCTCCATAACCAAAATTTCGGCACGTTGCTCCAGGCTTATGCTCTGCAGCAGTTCTTGAAGTCCGAGGGTCATGATGTTGTTGACGCCGACTATCTCCCCTGCGTCAAAGAAAAGCTACTGAACTGGGCGATCAACCGAAATTCCTTCGATTTGTTTGCCGGTAAAGCACATGAGCTGCTCAATCGTAAGAAGGAGCATGACGACTTCGGTTCCTCGACCGCTGATGTTTTCAATCGCTTTTTAAGCCAGAATATCGTTACTACTGAACGGATTACCGATACAGACGGACTGGTCGGCTTGCGGGGGAAATACGATGCGTACGTCTGTGGATCGGATCAGATTTGGTCGCCATATCTTTTGAACAGGAATTTCTATTTCTCCTTTCTGAGCGACAGTGATAAGCGAATCGCGTATGCGCCCAGCTTCGGTGTTACGAACACCACAGAGAGGAAGAAGAGGATCATTGCTAATCTTCTTAAATCTTTCAGTTCCGTATCTGTTCGCGAAGATGCCGGTGCGGATTTTGTCGAATCACTCGGTCTTGAGCGTCCCTCACAGGTCGTGGACCCTGTCCTGCTTCTGTCGAAGGAGGACTGGGCCCCTCTCATTGACGGAAAATGTCCTGAGCCCGGTAAAATTGTCTGCTACTTTCTTGGGGATAGGCCGTTTTACAGGAAAGCGGTCGAATCGATTTCGAAGGAGCTCGGCTGCGAAGTTGTGACGCTTGTTGGTTCAGGTAAAAATGCAGTCGACGAGGAGCTTAATCCACGCTACGGGCTTGGTCCCGATGAATGGCTCGCGTATTTGGCGAGTGCGCGGTTCGTGCTGACCGATTCGTTGCACGGTACGCTATTCTCCCAAATCTTTCGCAAGGACTATTACTGCTTCAAGCGATTTGAGGAGACCGACAAACGCTCTCAGAATTCCCGAGTCGAGAGCCTCGCGAGGCTCTCGAACACTGAAGATCGCCTACTCGATGGCTATGAAAGCCACATGCATGCTACTGAAATCGAGGGGTATGAAAGACGTCTGTCGGATGTGGAGTCACTCATCTCGTTCTCGAAAAATTGGCTCTTGGATGCTCTCGAACAATAGGGGGAGTCAGCTTGAACAAAAACATCGCCATAATTTCTCATCAAGCCTGTTTTGGATGCGGAGCATGTGCGGCCAAATGCCCTTTTTCGGCTATTGAAATGCATCCTTCGCCCGATGGTTTTGATTATCCCGTGGTGGATGCAGCCAAATGCACTTCCTGTGGCCTATGCCTGCGCTCCTGTCCGGCGGAAAACCGAGTTGATGCGGACTCGGAGGTCATTCGCGCCGCTGTTTTGCAGAGTGGTGATTCTGACGAGCTCGCGCAGAGTTCGTCCGGCGGCGTCTTCTCTCTTCTCGCGAAGCGGGTTCTTGAGAAAGGTGGGCGTGTTTACGGCGCCGCTTGGGACGGTGTTGATTGCGTTAGGCATATCGGTATATCCGATCTTGCCGATATTGCGCTCCTTCAAAAGTCCAAATATGTCCAGAGCGATGCGAGTGAATCGTACCCCGATGTGCTCAACGATCTGAAATCCGGCAAGCATGTACTGTTTAGCGGTACTCCCTGCCAGGTTTCCGCGCTGCTTCTCTATTTGGGTAAGCCGATGGATGGGCTGACAACCGTCAGCGTTGTTTGCCACGGTGTACCAAGCTCTTCCATGTTTCGTTCCTATGTTGACTGGCTTGAGCTTCGGGAGAAGTCCGATGTCACCGCACTGACTTTTAGAGATAAATCGAAATTCGGTTGGGGCCATAACATAAAGATTGAGTTGTCCGACGGCAGGATTATAAAGAGGCCCGCCGCATTCGACCCGTTTTATGGGTCCTATATCAAAGGCATGATCAGCAGATCGTCTTGCTATAGTTGTCCCTTCAGAGGGTGCGACAGTCCCGCTGACATTATCCTCGGCGACTCCTGGCGTTCTGAGTCAGCCCGAGACTGCGTGTATCCTGAGAAGGGCATTTCAGCCGTTATCGTGAAGACCGAGCGCGGCGCCAAGCTGATTGATGAGATAGTCGATTGCGTTGCCTATTCTAACAACGACGTCGCAGCGGATGACGTGCTCCTGCATGAAGACCCTAATAAGCGTTCAGGACTTGAAGAGAGGCGCGATGCGGTCATCGCTCAGTATGAGGCACTGGGGTCGGGGATCTTTGATTCTGTCTTGGTTCCCAAAGTGAGCCTTTTCGACCGTGTGAAAAAAATGCTTCCGCCGTCGATGCGGTTGGGCGTAAAACGTTTGGTCCGATCCATTATACCTGGGAACGCGCATGAGTAGCCTTACCACAGCGATTACGATTTGCGACCGTCCCCATATCGGGGGTGGAGCTTCAAAAATCGCAATCGAGACAGCTTCGGCATTGGCAAAGATGGGGCTTAACAGCTATTTCTTCTCAGCGCTGGGAGATCCCGATCCGGCTTTGGTCGAATCGGGGGTTATTTGCGTTAATTGCGGGCAGGGCGACGTCTTGAACGGTGGCGTCTCTGGTGCTGTTCAGGGCATCTGGAACCGACGCTCGGAAACGGCGCTGGATGATTTGCTCAATCAGCTTGACCCAGAAACGGCGGTCGTTCATGTGCATTCTTGGACGCACTCCCTTTCTCCCTCTATATTCAGGGCAATAGAGCGACGGGGCTTCAAATGTCTCATTACTGCCCATGAGTACTTCCTTGTTTGCTCTAACGGTGGGCTCTACGACTATGTGAATCATTGTAACTGCGGAATCGCTCCCGGTTCTTCGAAGTGCCTGCTGCACAACTGTGACAAGCGCTCGTATGCCCAAAAATTGTACCGGTCCGTTCGTTTCTCCGTGCAGAACCATGTCTTAGGCTCGCTTCGCCCGGCGGTCGCCTTTGTCTCCGACTCCAGCCGTCGATTGATCGAACCTCATCTAGCGTGGAATTCTGAACGGTATGACTGCTTAAACTATGTTGATGCGGCTAAGTTTCAAGATGATTCCGAAGGAGATTCTTCGGCATACCTATTCGTCGGCCGCTTAAGTCCAGAGAAAGGCTGTGACTTGTTTTGCGAAGCGGCCTGTCGGGCGGGCGTGAATGCGATCGTCATTGGCGACGGTACCGAATTGAAGAGGTTGTCGGATAGCTATCCAGATATCAGATTCATGGGCTCCTTGCCTCATGATGAAGTTCTTTCCGTCATGAAACAATCTCGCGCTATCGTCATGCCTTCTGTTTGGCGAGAGACGTTCGGGCTCGTCGCTTATGAAGCAATGATTGCCGCCGGCCTGCCATGTATTGTTTCGGATGTCGGCGATGCGGCCTCCTTTGTGATGTCAAAAGGTCTCGGCGAGATCTTCAACGCAGGTAGTGTGGAGTCGCTATCTGACGCAATGGTCAATATGCTCGATTCTGATGTTTACTCGCGTTACAGGGAGGCAGTTGAGAAGGCGGACTTTAGCCATCTCAAAAAGATCGCGTATGTTGAACGTCTTATCAATATTTACGATCAGCTAATGGCTGAACTTTAATTGGACGAAGGTTTTTAATGGTTACGGTTGTGATGTCAGTCTATAACGGCACACGATATCTTACTGAACAGCTAGACAGCTTGCGACTTCAGACCGTGTCTCCGGATCGGGTGGTGATCGCGGATGATTGCTCGACAGATGGATCGTTCGATCTCATCTGCGAATACATCGAGGAACACGCACTCGCTAATTGGACCGTCAACAAGAACAGCTCGAATTTCGGCTGGCGCAAGAGCTTTAAACGGCTTCTTGACCTTGCATCTATAGACGATGGAATCGTCTTCCCGTGCGACCAGGATGATATTTGGGAACTCGATAAAATCGCTGTGATGTCCTCAATCCTCGAGAAGGACCCCTCGATTGAGGTTCTCAGCTGCGCCGTCGAGCCGTTTTATGAGAGCGGCGGTAAAAAGGTAACAGTCTATGGTGCTGTCGATGATTCCAAACCTCTGGACGATTTGGAGACCCCGGTTTTCGATAGCAAGTTTATGTCGGTACGGCGCCCTGGATGTTCGTATGCCGTTAAATCTAGTTTTATAAGGGAAATCATGCCATATTGGCAGGATGATTTTGCGCATGACGGTATGTTATGGCGCTTCTCATTACTGAAGGGGACTCTCAGACTTCTAAATCAGCCCTTGATTCGGTTCCGCAGGCATGACTCTAATGCAACTGAGATGCGACATATTGACAAGAAATCTCGTGTTGCTGAGATAGGGATGTGCTTGAGATTTTCTAAGGTTTTAGAAGAATACTGCAGTAGTAATCCTGGCGATTATCGTATAACTTCTTCACATATAGAGCATTACGGTTCTGTTTTAAATGCCCGTTTGCACTTGCTCGTAGGTGGCCTAAAAATAAGTGATTTAGGCACCATTCTAAAATACCGTAAGTATGAACTGTCAAATCGTTCCCTGCTTGGTGATTTTAAGGTCTTAATCAGTTCCTGTGACAGTAAGTAGGTGTTTAGAATGCTTGAGCTATTTACTAATGAATTCACTATTTTGATTTTTGCCGCAATCTTAAGTGTCATTTCTCCCGTTAAAGGACTATTTTTTTCTGTTCTAGGATTGCTCGTTTTCAAAGAAGTTCTTTCTGGGCGCCTCTACAAAGTGTTTTTAAATAACGCTATTCCCATTGTCGTTATGGGCGCGATGGTTTTCTTTTCTGCCATTGCGTTTACGTCCCGAAGCATTAATGAATCCCTCCTTACGGTCTGCTCGTATTTCTTTTGCATCCTTCTTGGTTATATTTACGGCAAAGTAAAGAACGATGACTGGGTTGAGTCTGCATTGCTTATGCTTCGCAACGTTATGGTGTTCGCCTGCCTATTTAGCTTTGTCCTTGAAATTGTTTTAGGTCAACGACTAGTTACAAATGGTTCCTTTTCTTTTCTGCAAACTGTAACGATTGATAATCCATCCTTGTATCGACTGCGTAGTTTTTTCGGTCATGCAATCGTATTTGGCCAAATGATAGTTATTGCTGTTGTAATCAACTATAAATTGGAGACGGGCAGGATGAAACGTCTCTTATACTCTGTAGTTCTTTTGGTCGCTCTGCTTCTGACAAAGAGTCGTAGCGCGTGGATTATTCTCATTGCTTTAGCATCGGTGTACCTGATCTTTCGCCTAAAGAACCCCGAGTATTCTAAATGGAATTTAATTGCGCTTTTAGTTCCAGCTGTATTGCTACTCGTTTTCATTCTCTACAAGTTTGGACTGTTTAACTTTGTGGCTTCTCGATTTGGTGAGCTTGAAACTGATGTTTCATATAGCCAGCGTTCCGGAGCCATTGCCTATATTATTCATAGCTTTTTAAGCAGGCCGCTGTTTTGGCTTACTGGAAATGGTTATGGCAGTAGTCGCATGACTATGCTGGGCACGACGGTTGAAATTAGCGGTTTTTCAACGGTGGATAATGGTTTCCTTGCAATGCTGTATGAATATGGTTTTCTTGGAATTTGTAGTTTTGTATTCTTGCTAATTTCCGCTGGTATCGGTTCGTTCAGGTCGGGTTGCGAACTCGATCAAGTACTATTTTCCGTTTCCTGCATATGCTGCGCGGAGCTCATGTTTTATTGCGAGCTTGGTTGGTGGGTGCCAACGGTCATCTTGTTTGTTTCCTGTGGACTCGTTCTGGGTAGAACGAGTGCTCGGTATTCAGATTTGTGCGAGTCAGGCCCTATTTTGATTTCTGAATAAATCAAGGTTGCTAGTTTAAACAAACGAGGTTGAATGAATTATTCGTCTATCGCACGCAACACTATGATTGCGTTTGCTGCACAGTTTATTTCTCTATCGGTCAGTGTCGTCATGTCGCTGCTCGTGCCGAAAATCGTTGGCGTTGCTGATTATGGATACTGGCAACTGTTCATGTTTTATACGACCTATTCCGGCTTTTTTCACCTTGGCCTGAATGATGGTGTCTACCTGATTAACGGGGGTCTCTCTCGTGATGAAATCGATAAGAGCTCAATCAAATCCCAGTATATCTTCGGTGCTTGTTTCCAGGCAGTGATTTGCCTCGGCATCACTTTGGCTTCGCTGCCTCTCGTCGATGATGCAAATCGGTTATTTGTTATCGCGTCTTTCGCGCTTTACACCGTCGTATATAACCTGACAAGTTATTTGGGCTTTGTCTTTCAGGCCATGAACGAAACTAAGCTTTTTTCGTTTTCTACAATGCTAGACAGGCTGGTGTTTCTGGCTCCGCTCCTTGTTTTAATTGGATTTAAGGTTTCGGACTACCATCCCTATGTCTACGCGTATCTCGTTTCGAAAATTATTGCGCTCATATATTGCTCTTGGATGGGCAGGGATATCCTACGCGCTAAATCAGTGTCTTTTGGCAATTCGCTTAAGGACGGCATCCGCAGTATCATCGTCGGCGTGAAGCTGATGATTGCGAACATCGCCGACACACTAATCCTCGGGGTATCTAGGTTTCTTATCGATCATTTTTGGGGTATCGTCGCCTTTGCAAAAATTTCGTTCTCCCTCTCTCTGGTGAATTTCTTCATCACCTTCGTCTCACAGGCGAGTATGGTTTTATTTCCTGCCCTTAGGACAGGCTCTGAAGATGAGAGGGTTCGTTTTTACATTGGCATAAGGAATTCTATCGAGCTTATTTTCCCTGCGATCTATTTACTCTATTTCCCTATGGTTTGGTTTTTGGGGATATGGCTTCCTCAATATGCCGAAAGCCTCAAATACTTTGCGCTCTTACTTCCGATATGCGTCTTCAATACAAAGATGAGCCTTTGCTGTACTACCTATTTCAAGGTACTTCGTAAAGAACAGCTGCTCCTGAAGTTGAATATCGTCACTGTTATTTGTAGCGCTGTTTTTTCGATATTCGGTGTTCTTGTCCTTAACTCGCTCGACGCCGTCCTGTGTGGCGCCGTTATCTGCATTATTGGCAGGTCGTTGTGGTCCGAGCTCTATCTGAACGAACAGCTTTGCGCCCCGGGTTCAACTAGGCCGTTTCAGGAGATCCTGCTTACAGTCGCTTTCGTCTTGTTCGCTGAGCTTTTATCTGGTGGAACTGCGGCGATTCTGTATGCATTAGTCTACGTTGGCTATCTCTTGCTCAATCATTCTGCGCTGAAAAGCGTTGCTTCATGTTTGACCAAACTTAAGAAGCAGCGATAGCTACATCAAAATGGATTGGATTTTAATATGAAAGGCATCATCCTCGCCGGCGGGTCCGGCACCCGCCTGTACCCGCTCACGCTCGTGACCTCCAAGCAGCTGCTGCCGGTCTACGACAAGCCCATGATCTACTACCCGCTGTCCACCCTCATGCTGGCGGGCATCCGGGACATCCTGGTCATCTCCACGCCGACGGACCTGCCCAACTTCGAGCGCCTGCTCGGGGACGGCTCGCGCTACGGCGTGAACCTCTCCTACGCCGAGCAGCCCTCGCCGGACGGCCTGGCCCAGGCCTTCACCATCGGCGAGGAGTTCATCGCCGGCGAGCCGTGCGCCCTGGTGCTCGGCGACAACATCTTCTACGGCAACGGCCTGTCGCGCCACCTGACGCGCGCCGTCCAGAACGCCGAGTCGGGGAGGGCCACGGTCTTCGGCTACCACGTGGACGACCCCGAGCGCTTCGGCGTCGTGGAGTTCGACGGCGAGGGGAGGGCCGTCTCCATCGAGGAGAAGCCCGCCGAGCCCAAGAGCTCCTACGCCGTCACCGGCCTGTACTTCTACCCGGGTGACGTCGCCGCCAAGGCGCATGAGGTCAAGCCGTCCGCGCGCGGGGAACTGGAGATCACCACGCTCAACCAGATGTACCTGGAGGAGGGGACGCTGTCCGTCGTGACCCTGGGCCGCGGGTACGCGTGGCTGGACACCGGCACCATGGAGAGCCTGCACGAGGCCGCGGAGTTCGTCCGCGCCGTCGAGCACTCCCAGGACCTTCCCGTGTCCGTTCCCGAGGAGATCGCCTGGGAGAACGGCTGGATCACGACCGAGGGGCTCAAGCAGGCTGCCGAGGCCTACGGCAAGTCGGTCTACGGCCAGCACCTCAAGAAGGTCGCCGCCGGCGAGATCGTCAACAGCCCGCGCGAGTACTAGGAGGAACCCCTCATGTCTGAGACCTTTGAACCCAAGAACATCATCGTCACGGGCGGCTGCGGCTTCATCGGCAGCAACTTCGTGCACTACGTGGTGGACAACCACCCCGGCGTGCACGTGACCGTCCTGGACAAGCTGACCTACGCCGGCAACCCCGAGAACATCGCGGGGCTGCCCTCCGACCGCGTGGAGCTCGTCGTCGGCGACATCTGCGACGCCGGGCTGCTCGATAAGATCGTGCCGGGCCACGACGCGATCGTGCACTACGCCGCCGAGAGCCACAACGACAACTCCATCGCCGACCCGGAGCCGTTCCTGCGCACCAACGTCGAGGGCACCTTCCGCCTGCTGGAGGCCGTCCGCAAGCACGGCATCCGCTACCACCACGTCTCCACCGACGAGGTCTACGGCGACCTGGCGCTCGACGACCCCGCCAAGTTCACCGAGGAGACGCCGTACCACCCGTCGAGCCCCTACAGCTCCACCAAAGCCAGCTCCGACATGCTCGTGCGCGCATGGACCCGCACCTACGGCCTTCGCACCACGATCTCCAACTGCTCCAACAACTACGGCCCCTACCAGCACGTGGAGAAGTTCATCCCACGCCAGATCACGAACATCATCGACGGCGTGCGCCCCAAGCTCTACGGCAAGGGCGAGAACGTCCGCGACTGGATCCACACCGAGGACCACTCATCGGCCGTCTGGGACATCCTCACCAAGGGCCGCATGGGGGAGACCTACCTCATCGGAGCGGACGGCGAGAAGAACAACATCACCGTCCTGCGCATGATCCTGGAGGCGATGGGGCGCGACCCCGAGGACTTCGACTGGGTCGCCGACCGCCCCGGCCACGACCGCCGCTACGCCATCGACTCCACCAAGCTCCAGCGCGAGCTCGGCTGGAGGCCGGCGCACACCGACTTCGCCGGGGGGCTCAAGGCCACCATCGACTGGTACGTCGCCAACGAGTCCTGGTGGCGCCCGGCCAAGGAGGCCACCGAGGCCCGCTACCGCGCACAGGGCCAGTAAGACCGCATCCCGGCGAACCGCACCGCGGGCGCCCCGGTTACCCAATCTCTTCGATAGGAGCTTTTCCCACATGGCTGACATCGCATTCGAGAAGGACCTGAAGGTCGCCGAGACCGGCATCGAGGGCCTCAAGGTCGTCGACCTGGCCGTCCACGGCGACTCGCGCGGCTGGTTCAAGGAGAACTGGCAGCGCGCCAAGATGACCGAACTCGGGATCCCCGACCTCCGCGTCGTCCAGAACAACATCTCCTACAACGACAGCCGCGGCGTCACACGCGGCATCCACGCCGAGCCCTGGGACAAGTTCATCTCCGTGGCCCGCGGCTCGGTCTTCGGCGCCTGGGTGGACCTGCGCGAGGGCAGCGCCACCTTCGGCAAGGTCTACACGACCGTGCTGGACCCCTCCAAGGCCATCTACGTCCCGCGCGGCGTGGGCAACTCCTTCCAGGCGCTGGAGGACGGCACCGCCTACACCTACCTGGTGGACGCCCACTGGTCCCTCGAGCTGAAGAGGACCTACACCTTCGTGAACCTCGCCGACCCCGAGCTCGCCATCGAGTGGCCGATCCCGCTGGACCGGGCCACCGTCTCCGAGGCGGACAAAAACCACCCGATGTTGAAGGACGTCGTCCCGATGGCGCCCAAGCGCACGCTCGTCACCGGCTGCAACGGCCAGCTGGGCCATGCTGTGCGCGCGCTGGCCGAGGAGCGCGGCGTCGCCAAGGACTTCGACTTCTGCGACATCGACACCTTCGACATGTCCGACCCGGAGGCCTACGCGCAGTACGACTGGTCGCTCTACGGCACCGTCATCAACTGCGGCGCCTACACCGCCGTGGACAGAGCGGAGACCCCCGAGGGCCGCGTGATTGCATGGAAGGCCAACGCCACCGGCCCGGCGCTTCTCGCCCGCGCCTGCGCCGGGCACGGCATCACGCTGGTCCACGTGTCCAGCGACTACGTCTTCGACGGCACCGCCGAGGTCCATACCGAGGACGAGCCCCTCAGCCCGCTGTCCGTCTACGGCCAGACCAAGGCCGCCGGCGACATCGCCGTGGCCGGGTGCCCGCGCCACTACATCATGCGCAGCTCCTGGGTCATCGGCGAGGGGCACAACTTCGTGAAGACCATGAAGGCGCTCTCCGACCGCGTCGCCGACCCCGAGGACAAGCTGGACAAGGTCACCGTCGTGGATGACCAGCTGGGCCGCCTGACCTTCACCCGCGACATGGCGCAGGCCATCTTCCACGTGCTGGGGACGCACGCCCCCTACGGCACCTACGACTGCACGGGTTCCGGCGCCGTCAAGAGCTGGGCCGACGTCGCCCGCGCCGTCTTCGAGGACGCCAACGGCAACGGCGACAGGGTCGTGCCGGTCAGCACCTCCGACTACTACGCGAATGCCGCCGGCCCCGTCGCCCCGCGCCCGGTCCACTCCGCGCTCGACCTGTCCAGGCTCGAGTCGGTCGGCTTCCACATGCCCGACTGGGAGGAAGAGCTGGGGGAGTACCTCAAGACGCTCGTGTAATGAATCGGTCCCTCGAGGAGTCTCGAGGGACCGATTTTTTGCATTTGAAACGTTGACGGTTGGTTTATAAGAATCGCGCCGAGTTCCTGAGCTGTATCCAACAATTCCCGCTCAAGTCTGCATACTCGATGCGATTATAAGCGGCTCCGAGATCTATGAGCTTGTTTGCTAGGGGCATATCCTCTCGCCTTACGAACGCCTTTCCGTTTGGTAGCGCAGTCGCAAGCAGAGAATCCAGATATTGCCGGGTCGTTTGGTCCATGTCGTTACCTTTCTATGTTGTGGTTTATGGGCCGAATCATATATTCCACTGTTTGTCAAACATCCTCGCGCGAGATTGCGCGGTTGTGCGAAATGCGCCCCTATGGTTGTCAATCCGTGATATCAACTTTCTCGACTCCGTCAAGACAGACTTCATGGGTACTTTTTGCCGTCGTGTGCTTCGTCTCTCTATTTTCTTTGTCGCTGATGGCAGATGTCGCAGAAAGCCTCAATCAAGCTGGCACGCGTAGTCTCGTGAACGATGTCTCGGATTGTTTGCGCTCGGGGTTGCCGCCCGCCTCGATAACAAGCGCTGCGACGTCCAGGCGTGTGTCCATCGATTTCGAGCACGCGGACGCATTGTTGTCGCGGACGATTCTCCCAACTATGGCTTCGAGCTCGGCAGACTTCGCTCCAGTATCGATCTGTCCCGCTGTGCGCCATGGTCGACAGCAAGTGCACTGGTGAATCGATGAACTCGCCCCCTTGTCGCATTACTCTGGCCTTTATTCTGGACATCAACGCATCCGGATTTGCAGCAGGGCGTTATTCACTGCGTGAGTCTATTTCTCATAATCTGTTTAATCGACCCATGAATGGGGAATAAACAAACCGGCCCATCGCGAATTGGCGATGGGGTACGCTACTGCCGTCAATATAGCAAACGACGAAATTTCGACGTTCGCAACATTGACGCCAGCGTTGCCTGCGGCTAGCTGGATAAGGGCTTCGATGGTCATAAGTACCAATTCCTCGCTTTCGTCTAGTATGACATAGGCAATCATTGTTTTAGGTGGCCGCGAAAGCGTTGGTTGCACTTGCTGCGCCTTTAATTAGCCTGTCCGGGGAGGGTTAGCCGCCGCTTGTTGATCCGGACAGGTTGATTTATTTGGGGGTATTTTGGCCGAGTTCGATAGCACTCGTATTCCTCGATATAGTTCCAAAAGTTCATATGCCCATTTTGATCATAGGGTTTCTTTTGCCGAAGCTCAGACCAAGATCTTAGATTCAGAGTACGTTTCTCACCACGCGTTCTACCCTTTAATTTCCAACGAGATCATTGCTGTTCGGTATCGTGGAGGTAAGCGAAGCTGCAAGGTTCGCAATATCGCATATGCCTCGCATTTCGATCACCGCGTCTTCCAGTACTACTCTTATCTTTGGTCGGACTTATATAACAAGAAGGCTATTGCCGAAGAGTTTAATGAGGTTGCCGTGGCGTACCGCTCTTCGCTTTCATCATGCGGCGCCGTAACTGCTGTCAGCAATATTTCCTCAGCTAAAATGGCCTTCGATTATATACGCGAGCAAGATTCGGCTTTTGTGCTTACGGGTGATTTCGAGAGCTTCTTCGACAACTTAAATCATGTCCATCTAATGACGTCGTTGCGTTCATTGTTTCCCAGTGGACGCTTGCCGGACGATCACTATCAAGTCATTAAAAATATCCTTCGCTATTCGTGCTGGCCTATTGCCGATTTGGCTGCTCGACATGAATTGCCATGGCCAGCAATCGATCCTACTCGGGAGAAAATGATCAGCGATGCAGCTATCGAGCTCCGGTTCAAGTCTATTCGCGAACTTAATAAGCTGGATGTCATCTTGCCAAAGTCTGAGTTTCTTGCAAACAAAAGTAAGGTCCTCACCAGGCCGTGGAAGCGAACGGGTATTGGGCTGGGAATTCCTCAGGGTCTTGCCGCAAGCGGAGTGCTCGCTAACATCTATATGGCCGATATCGACATGAAAGTCAGGCTTGCCGTCGAACGGGTTGGCGGTTTGTATCTTCGTTATTGCGATGACTTTATTATTGCCGTTCCAAAGTCTGGCTTTGATGCACTTGTAGAGGCCATCAATCTCATGGCCGATGTTGATTCCGTTAAACTGCAGCCTGAGAAAACCAAGGTGTTCCGGGTTGATGGCGGCGGAGTTGCTCAGCTTGATTTTGAAAGCGGTCGTGCGGGTAAGGTCTATCCGTACTCCGGTGTACATCCGGCGCAGAAAGTCAGTTTCCTGGGGTTTGACTTTGACGGGCGCGTTGTAAGACTTCGACAGTCTACGGTTGGAAGGTACCATAAGCGTCTCCGTGAGGCGGCCACTGCGATTGCGCGTTCTAATGAGGGAGAGGGGAGACACGCATCAAAAAAGCGCGTCTCCGCTCTATATCAACATTATTCACCACTCGGTATTAAGGGAAGAAGGCTATGCCCCTCGGGTGATGCTGACCCTTCTGCATTTTCTCGCTATGGGAACTTTCTTTCCTACGTAGCGAGAGCCCAAAAGGCGTTTCCAAATGATCCGATTGCCCCCGACGAGGCTAAGATTTATAGGAAGATTAAACGCTTGAGTGCTCAGTAAACGATGGCTTTAGCGCTGGATTATTCATAGCCATAAATACTAAATCGATATCGGCCAATTCCGATCACTAGGTAACAATTGATGTGCCTTCACGCGGTCGCGGAACGATGCCTCTGAAACTCGAGCCGAACATCAGAATGATATGACAAGAACGGTAGTGTCGCGAAAGTTGGTGTAATGGACTCCTTGGCCCCTGTGTCCAGGATCCGGAATCTATCGATATCCTAGGCCGACTCCACTCTGTCGGCAAGCTCAAGGCTGGATTCGACCATCTTCCCGGCAGTCTTTTCCAGCTCGGCCCAGTCACGACAGCACGATGCTCCCCTTCGCAGCGCCGCGTCGTGCAACTCGGCCATCTTCCTCTCCGAGAAGTAGCGCGAGGTTGCCATGGAAACGGCCAGGATAACCCCGAAAGCGGCCTGAACGCGCCATGGTGCGCGTATTCTAGGCGAAGGCACGGACCCTTCCGAGCCAGGACGGGCCGCTCGCTCGGCCAACTTTGGCGTACCCTGCTGGAACGGCTTCCGTCAACATCCGTAAAACTACCGCAAAGAGGAGGCCACAGTGATAGATAAGAGGCTTATTGAAGCCGTTCCCGGAGCCGAGAGACTTAAATCCGCAATGATTACCCCAGAATTGTTTGTTAAGGACCTCATGCAAGACTATTCTGGGCGTCCGTTATATACATACGAGGAATGGACGCGCGAGCTCATCAACCACTCTAACGCTTTCAAGGAACTGACCAGAGGTGCGGAGTTTCATGCGCCCGTATCCGAGGCAAATGGGGAGTGTGATGCGGTATCAGACGCGTATCAGTTAGATTTCAAGCTCATCTTCGGAAAATCCATGATGCGCGCCGTAAGTCTCACTTCGTCAAGGCGAGTTTCAGACCGCGGAATAACTTTAGAACAACTTTGCAGAAGTCATGTAAAAGAACAGAGAGGCTTACGCCTGCATGCAATTCTCAGGGATTACAGCCTCGCCAAGCTTGACGAGCTTATAAAAACTGAGAGTAATAAACAATTGAGCGAAGAAGACCGTGAGGCCCGAGGACTTCTTCGCTCAATCAGTCATTCGAAAAACTTGCTGCTAATTTATCCTTGCCGCTTTGAAGGCATCGACAGACTGCCTGAACTTGAGGAAACCGCCAACGCCGCACTTTACTATGACTTCCGGAACGTGCTCGACGTCCGACGGATACACCATCCCGGCAAGGACACCTTTCTTTCATATTTTTGCGACGACCGCATGGTTGTCACAAGAGCGAGCGGGCACGGCCTATCCAAGTTCGACGATATCATGGTCGCAAAAAGCAGAACATACATGGATATTATGCGTATGCGTGATCCCGGAGAGTATCAAAGGCTGCTGAAACTTGTTTAACCGACCGCAAGGGCTAGTTTTGTGGACATCAACCCAAGATGGGACCTGCCAAGAGGACCGGACGCCGCTGCGTTCGGACTCGTTTTTCTGCATTCAAAAGCAACGCTGAGCTCGACCTCACGGCTTGCGCCTGCTGCTCGGCGGCCTTCTGAGGCTGAACCCCCTCTGCAATGGCTGCCATAGGCATCGTCGCGTTGACCATGGACGTGCACGCGGTCGCACAGAGCGGGTGGTAAAGGGGGCGTTTCATAGCGGAGCCTCTCGGTGTGCAGCCAATAGGGTCCGAAGGCAGTTTCAGGCCGGCACTCCGCACATTTTTTGTTGGGGTTTTACGGGAACCCCAGTCAACATCAGCGACCTTTCTGGGGTATGTTGGTTGATCCGGGGTGCGCAAAACAACAGTTTCAAATATTGTTGCCTCCTGTTCAATTCTGTCTATCTACAATTAATCGCAAGCGTATGACCTGAGGAGATTGTTTACAGGTGGAATCGGTCACTATTCATTGGATTGTCTTTTATGTCTTTATCGGTTTGTCGAGCGTTCAGCTTGTCCGCTTTGCTGGGCCCTTGGCGATCGGAGGGCAATACACCGTCGAAGAACTGTATCCCTCCGATGAGTCGGGCAGGCTGAACGTTGCCTACCGAATTCTCGCTCCAACAATTTGTTGCCAGCTCCCGGTGTTTATTATGGCTGCGATTTGCGATGCGTTTTCAGTTCCAGGTCCTTCGCTGCGATACATGCCTACCCTTTTCTATTGGTTGTTTCTTGGGGTAATCAAGCATGCAAGGGGTAAATTGCGGTACCGGACTCTTCCTTTCTCATTCGAGGCGTTCATGTCTCTTTTGCTGTCCGTCGCATTCGATCACTTTGTTATCGATGGCTATCTCGGAGGCCAGGGGCTAGATGTGCTTGATACTTCGAGTATTGCCTTTGAGTTTGAGCTGGCATTATTTGGTGTTGTGACCTTTTGGATTTCAACCTTTTTTAAGCGTTATCAAATTAAGTTTAGCCGTGTGTACTCAAATGCCGCTCCATCATATGTCGTTCCTTCGGACTCCGTATTTGGTTACTCTTCAATCGATACGGGTGAGGCCAGGCTCTTCTCATACGAGCGCGAATATGGCGATCTCTTACCTCAGCGATTTTCAAGTGATCTTCTGTTGAGAAGTGTTTTCTTTGCAATTATGGCGATTGAGGACGGGAATCGGCCCGAGTTTATCCGAACGATCGAGCGCATGGCAGCTCATTTCCATTTGGCAAAAACCACTGGAATAATGCAGCAGACGAGCGATGCTCCTTTGTCTGATATGGATAGCGTTAAACTCGCAATTCCCTATATTGAGCGCATGTGGGACCAGTTTCTTGTTGAATTCGCCCGTTCTGCCGAAGGGGCAGGGGGAGACGCCCTACGAATCTTCAAGTGTTACTACACCTACGATTACTGTATGTTGTCGCGGACTATCCGCAATCATTTTGCGCCGTTTTACGGGGACTATTGTGGAACGAGATTACTTAATGCTAATCGCGTATTTTGCGATGTTCTTGAATTTGAGGAAAGGCAGCGCTACGGATTGCTTCCAAAGACGGTTTCTGCGACTGGATCGATATGCGCCACTGAGCTTGGATGGCTTTCTGGGGAGTACTGTTATTGGGCCGATTACAATACGGTTGTATCCTGCCTGAATGAAAATGATGGCAATGGCGTTAAACTGGTCAGCAAAAATGATGTGAATAAAACCCAGATAACCGAGACGACCTTAAGGCTTAAGGAGCAAGGTGTTTCCGTTCTTGAGGCCAAGTATGTGCCCGGCGCTTCGGCGACCATCGTGTGCATCGGCGATTCCTCGAAGATTTCGAGTACTGTCGGTAGTGACTGGATGGTTGTTAGCTAGGTGAATCATCTTTGCCTTTCCGCATATTGATTGCGCATTCTCGTGCACGGACGCGAAAATGCTTCGCATTAGTTTCAACGCGAAGAGTATTTGCTACATGATTAACTTTTTTGGATGCGCAATTACTGTGCATCTAGGTTAACATCCAGTTAGTGATGCAGTTGTCGTGGGCTCTACGTGAGGCGATGACAAAGGAGGGTCGTTGTTTGGTTGTTATCGGCAACGGCCCTTTGATTTTAGGAGTTACTTTGGCGATGGAATTTTAGACTTTCGCTCAACTTATCGAACTCCTAGAGAGTCATGGCGTTCTAACTGATGCCGCTGCGCTAGATTGCCTGAGGCGCGAAATGAATATTTGCTCGTCGGAACACTGCTGAATATTGGGTCACCTGTGCGGTTCGAATTTTCAATTGTCGAGCAGCTTTGTCTCCGATGAAGTCTTGCAATTCTAGTAAAACCCAAACATATGTTCTATACTTATGGAAGTAGCTTGTTTGGAGGCGCTAGATGGAAGTCGGAAGAGATGACAGTGTAGAAAGCGTTGTACGTTTGATAAATGGGGTGGGGCGTAGCCCATATTTATTCGTCGGCTCGGGCTTTTCCCGTAGATACATGGGTACCGACGATTGGGTTGGTTTGTTAAGGCACCTCTGTTCCCGTCTTTCCGATGATCCCTTTCGGCTTGACTCGTACCTGGCACGTTGTCCAGATGAGTCTGACAATAGCGCATTGCCCTCTGCCGCGACGATGCTTGATAAGGATATGCGCATAGCTGTTCTTGAGGACCCTCGCTTCGCTTCTTTTAGAAACGATCATGTAGAGGACATTCGTCAGCGTAAATCTATTTTAAAGATCATGGCGGCCGAGAGGTTATCCTCGTTCAAACCTGAATATATGACGCATGAGCTTGATATCTTGAGAGAGGTTGGCAGGCGGCGTATCTCTGGAGTTATAACAACCAACTATGACTGTCTCCTGGAGTCGCTATTTCCCGAGTTTAAAGTTTTTGTTGGCCAAGACGATCTCGTCTTTCACAGAACTTTTGAAATGGGTGAAATCTATAAGATCCACGGTTCTATGGATAATCCTGAATCTATGGTTCTTGAGGAGGCAGATTACGCAAAACTCGCCGAAACACAGGATTACTTGGCTGCCAAGTTGTTAACTATTTTTATGGAATACCCAATTATTTTTATCGGTTATTCCCTTAACGACCCCGATATCCAAGCTATCCTCATGTCGATTTCGCGCTGCCTCGGTTCTAACAATCTTGCGTTGCTTAGAAAGCGCTTTATCTTCCTTACTAGGGGAGAAAACGCAACCTCAACTCATTCGTTTACCTTTCCAGGTATTGGCGAGACAAGCATGACCGAGATTAGGACGAACGATTTTGGTGCAGTGTATGAAGCAATTGGACAATCCAAATGCTCCTTCTCGCCCAGGATCATTCGTGAGCTTCGCAGGAGCATCTACGCCTTGGCTGATGAGGGCGATCCGAATGACTCTCTGGTAGTTGAAGCGAGTTTTAGCGACCTCGAGAGACTTCCGGAGGGACAGCATCTTGTGCTGGGTATCGGTGTTGCGAATGCTTCTTTAGGGCACGGGCATATGGTCAAAGCCGAACTTCTATATCGTGATGTTGTGTTTGATGACGAACATGTTGCTCCTAAGCTTGCCGTCGAGGAATACCTTCCTTCGCTGCTTGCTTCTAACTCGGGTGGTTTGCCCATGTATAAGTATTTAAGCGCGTATTCAGGGGAAGTTCTTAATCCAAGGATGCTAAAGGAAATAGATGAGAAGAAGGATTTAGATGCTTTTCTAAACAACAGCCTACGAAAGGCAAAAGGTAGCTATCATCATTCGGGAATTAGACACTCGGTTCAGTCTGTTATAGCTAACGAAGGCTTTGAGGAAGCATTTAAAAAGCTTGTGCTACTTGAAGAAGATGAGATCGATCTAAATAAGTTGCTTGAATATCTGAGGGCGCTCATCACGGACGATCGCAAGATAATCCACGGTAATAGCGAGCTGAAACGGCTTATTAGAATGTATGATTTCCTTAAGTACAAGAAGGCCTTCGACATATCGGCTACTAGTGAGTAATCCCACCTAGCGTCTATGAAGAAGGCCATCTTTGTAAACTATGGCATCTGAGCGTATAGTGCGAACACCACGTGCAAATGCATACTTAATATAACGCTTTCTGCTTGAAATCACAATGGTGTCTGTTTCGACCCGCCAATCAAGGGAAGATAGTGTAGAGTATCTTCCTGCAATACAAAAGCTCTTTGGGAGCGTTAAGGGTGACGCTTTCAAATTGAGAGTGTTGCCCTTTTTTCATGTATGCAATGTGTGACGTACTAGCCAAGCACCATCCCGGCAATGGAATGATCGAGCATGGGCGGCTTCTACTGGTTGACGTGATCGTGGTCAAACAAGTGATATCGATTAGAATTAAATCAATTGCGCTGGAAGCCTTCGGGCGACACCTGAAGAGGGTTGATGCGTCGGTCCTCTTTTTTTGTTTGGATGTAAGATTCGGCCAGGCAAAACAAGGATCTCATTTGGGGAGAACAAATATCCGGCGGTTTTCCGCTTCGGGACGCGCGGTTTAAGGGTGCTTTTCGGAAGTGCGGGGAAAAATCGGAAACCTCCGAGCATAAACCGAATTTCGGCAACAAAACCGCAGGTCGCGGAAGGCTAAAACAGGGGTCTGGTCTGTCGATCTCGGTTTTTCACCGCACTTCCGGAAACGCCCGACGGAAGCATGCGGCAAATTTTGGAACCCTCGAGCACATCGTCCTTTTCATGAAAAGAACCCGCAGGTAGAAGCGTTGCCACTATCCAGTGTGGTTGACGTGTCTAGAATATGCCGCACACTTCCGGATTTTGCATAAGCTCGACTGGTTTGTTTATCGATTGGGGCAGAGGAATCTTGTCTGGACCTCGTTATATGTATTTAAATGGATGAACTTAACCTATAAGTTAAGTTCATCTAGAAATGGGAGGTGCCCTTTGGCAGAAGGATATGATCTTGTCGAATATAGAGACCTCAAGGGTCGACCGTTTTGGGAATTGACGGCTTCTCCCGACAACTCTCAATTCCAGAAAATGTTGTCAGACCCTAAGCGGAAATTAACCGCTCGAACAATGATCGGCCAGAATAGCACGTCAACTTCTGGAATCTGAGCCTTGACTTTTATACTTGGCTTTCGAAACGGAGAACACAATGAATAAAGTAGATTTATCTGATTTTTACGCCGATACAGAAACCAGCGAAACACGCGCTTATGAACACGCGCTAGATATCGAGTTTATTGTTCATCGCGAGATGAAGCGTCTGGGTTTAAGCAAAAGCGATTTGGCAAAGCGTATGGGCGTGAGCCTTCAGTCGCTTTCGAAGCTGTTGAATTCTCAGCCCAATATGACGCTGAAGACGATCGCTAGGTTCGAGCTTGCTTTGGGTATCAAAATCGTTCCGCAGGTTATCGCCAGCCATTCCAAAGAGTTGCCGTTTCTTTCATCTGATGATTCTGTGCGAGAGCAATGTGCATCGCCTGCCATTCTTCCTGCAGAGCTGTCAGTAGATTGCGATGTGCCTTTTCAGGGTGAATAGCATTTCCTCGATGAATCTAAGTCGAATGAGTTGCCACTCTCACATCCTCTAAAAAGTTCTTAAAACAGCCTTAAAGGCGCCTTGGCTCGCTTTTACAGCGTACAATACGCATGTTTGACTATGGCAAAAGTAGATTTTTGGGGAGGGGGAACGCCGTGGAAGTGCTGGTTGTTGGCAACACCGCATATGTTAACGATGACTTTTGCTCCAAGGCGTTCCCCGGCGACCATGTGTAGGTCGTAGCCGCGCAGGACGCGCGCCGCGATGAGTCGTCGCCCCATGCTTCGTGGAAAGAGCTCCTCCAGCACCTGGACCAGGCCTACGAGTTTGAGCGCGTGGTCTACCTTTCTACCTACCTCACCCCGCATACCGTGACTTTTGGCGACATTGGGCTGCTGCGCTCGGTGTTTCGTGCCTGTATGGGACGCAATGTGCAGCTGCTGTTTATTGCGGGGCCCGCGGGTGCAGAGGGCACCACTGGCGGATGTGACGACGACGCCACGGCCGCCAGTGGGGCCCAGACGGGCAAGGGCATTATCGCCCGCGCTGCCAACGACCTGTGCCGTTACTATGCATCGCGCGACGGCATCCAAGCCAAAGTCCTGCGCGTGCCGTATCTGTATACCGCATCGCCGGCATTAACCGACCCATTTTTGATGCCGTTGTTCGAGGCATGCTCGGGCGGGTCGGTCGCGCTTCAGGGTGCGGCAGATGCGCCGTTTCCCCTGCTGTGTGCCGAGGAACTCGCGGTGTTGGTGCATCGTATCTTTGACAGCTGGGATGCCAACTTTGAGATGCTCGACGTTGCAGACGCTTTTGGCCACCCGAGGCCTATGGCGTGACCGTTGACGCTCCGGGTGCGAGCGTGACCTATCACACGCTCAGCATCTAGGCGTTTCGTCGCCTATCGGCGCTATACTGCAGCCGTTGCCCACGATGCGGGGAACACCCGCATCGTGGGTTTTTTGCTTATGAAGGGACGGTGCCGCGTGGACGTACAGCAGCTAGAAGAGGCCTGGGCTGCAAGGGCCGGCGCGCGTGAGGCGCGTCTTGCTGCAGCGCCGCATGTGCCGGCGGCGCTGTCTCTGTTGGGGATTGTACGTTCCGGCGATCGCCTGGTTGCGTTTGCCGATGACTTTGCCGATGCGTTTGCGCGCAGCTTTGATGGATGCGGCGTGGCTATGGTGGGGGAGCCGTCGGTTGCGGCGTTTAATGCCGCGTCCGAGGGCTTTGATGCTTCGTTTGATGCCGAGGGACCGCACCTGTGGTGGTTCGTCAACTCTATTGGCGGGTTTGGATTGCGCGTGCCCGATCTGCGCGCGCTAGGACGCGCCGCGCGTGAGGCTCATGCGCTGCTCGTGGTGGATAACACCGTGGCTGGTGTCTTTGGGTGCGATCCGTTGCGCTTGGGTGCCGTGCTGTCGCTCGAGGCACTTGATCGCGTATGCGCGGGCGATGCTCCGCACAAGTTGGTTGCCGTATCGGTCGCGCGCTCGCAGCTCAAGCGCCATCGCGTGGATGCCGCTGCCGAGTGCGCGCATGCTCTGCTTAAGGGCTGTGGCTTGGTCAAACTTGATTTGCCTGCTGATGAGGCCGGTGTGCTGGAGTGCGGGCTGGACTCGCTCGATGCCCGCATGCAGGCACATTTCGACCGCGCACGTGCGCTGGCCGAGTACTTGGCTGCCAATGAGATGGTGCACGCCGTGCGCTATCCCGGACTGAGCTCGCATCCCGACCATGCGGTTGCAACGGGAATCCTCGAGCACGGCTTTGGCCCGGCAGTTGAGTTTGACCTTATCGAGCGAAGTGCGGGTGAGCTGTTCGACACATTGCCGGGGGAGTTCCGCACGTCGCCCGCCGGCGGCTCAACAACGCGCCTTTCGGCCCCGCGTGGTAAGCAGGGGGGCGCCATCCGCCTCTTCGCCGGCACCGACGACCCTCTGCAGGTGGCTGCCACTCTCGATAACGCCCTTCGCAAGTAGCTAATCGGGGTCTGTGTCACGAAAACGGCCTATTTACTACGTTTAAGCAATAGGGGTCGACCGCACCCGCCTATTTTGAAAATTACCAAGCTGTTTACCAGCGGTTTTATTTTCATAATGTCCGGTATGGTCGTGGGTATTCAACTAAACGTAGTAGATGGGCCCGTTTTGTGGCGCGAGCCTCGACCCGAGGGCGCTGTGGGCTAAAAACGGCCTAAAAGGACTACTCTGCATTGATGCTGGCGATGAGGTCGTTGGCCTTTGCGGCAATTACTTGGTTGATGTCGGCCTGCAGCTCCTCGTAGACCGCTATGGCTCGCTCGCCGGCGGGGGTGAGCGATGATCCGCGGGCGCCGTCGCGCTCGATGAGCTTGCAGCCCAGCTGTCCTTCCGCCTCGTTCACAATGCGCCAGGCTTTGGAATACGCCATGCCCATGCTCTTGGCGGCGCGGTTGAGCGAGTGCTCGCGGGCGATGCCCTGCAGCAGCAAGACACAGCCATGGCCGAACACGCCCGGCAGGTCTTTGTCGCACGCTTGAATGACCAGCTTTGCCGTCGTCTTGTACTCCATGTGCTCCACGTCTCCCCACTAAAGTGTTTGCTGGGTAAACGCAAAGCCTGCGTCAAACCCTCGTGTGCTCTTCTTAAATCATGCATTGTAGCAGTCAAAGTGCGTTAAGATACTTCCCCAGTATTGGGCGCCCAAGGTTGGGCTGGGTCCTACGAGGCCTGCAGCCGACCGGTCGCATGGAAAAAGGAGAAACATGGCTACGTTCTTTCCCGGTGAGTCCCACACGTTTTCGGAGTATCTGCTGGTCCCTGGCTACTCGTCCTCGCAGTGCATCCCCAACAACGTCTCTCTTAAGACGCCGCTAACCCGCTTTAAGCGCGGTGAGAAGCCGGCAATCACCCTGAACATCCCCATGGTTTCCGCCATCATGCAGTCCGTCTCGGGCGTCGACATGGGTGTCGCGCTCGCTACCGAGGGTGGCCTGTCCTTCATTTACGGTTCTCAGACCCCTGAGTCCGAGGCTGCTATGGTTAAGGCCGTTAAGGATCACAAGGCTGGTTTCGTTCAGTCCGATTCCACGCTGACCCCCGACATGACCATGGAGCAGGTCATCGAGCTCAAGGAGAAGACCGGCCACTCCACCATGCCGGTCACCGACGATGGCACTCCCAAGGGCAAGCTCCTGGGCATCGTCACCAGCCGTGACTATCGCCCCAGCCGCGATGACCACCAGAAGAAGGTCTCCGAGTTCATGACCCCGCGTGAGCAGCTTATCGTGGGCGACAAGAACATCAGCCTCAAGGTTGCCAACGACGTCATCTGGGACAACAAGCTCAACGCTCTGCCTATCGTCGACGACAACGATCACCTTATGGGCATCGTCTTCCGCAAGGACTACGACAGCCACAAGACCAACCCCAACGAGCTGCTCGATAACGACAAGCGCTATATGGTCGGCGCCGGTATCAACACCCGCGACTATGCCGAGCGCGTGCCGCTGCTCATCGAGGCTGGCGCCGATGTCCTGTGCATCGACTCCTCCGAGGGCTTCAGTGAGTGGCAGAAGCGCACCATCGAGTGGATTCGCGCCAACTACGGCGAGGACGTCAAGGTCGGTGCCGGTAACGTCGTCGACGCCGAGGGCTTCCGCTTCTTGGCCGACTGCGGTGCCGACTTCATCAAGGTCGGTATCGGCGGCGGTTCCATCTGCATCACTCGCGAGACCAAGGGTATCGGTCGTGGCCAGGCCACCGCGCTGATCGACGTCTGCCGCGCCCGTGACGAGTACTACGAGGAGACCGGTGTTTACGTGCCCGTGTGCTCCGACGGCGGTATCGTATACGACTACCACATGACGCTCGCCCTTGCTATGGGTGCCGACTTTATGATGCTGGGTCGCTACTTCGCCCGCTTCGATGAGAGCCCGACCGAGCGCGTCAACGTCAACGGCCAGTACATGAAGGAGTACTGGGGCGAGGGTTCTGCGCGTGCTCGCAACTGGCAGCGCTACGACCTGGGCGGCGCGGCGAAGCTCAGCTTCGTCGAGGGCGTTGACTCCTACGTTCCCTATGCCGGTTCCCTCAAGGACGGCGTGGGCGGCACGCTCTACAAGGTCAAGTCCACGATGTGCAACTGCGGCGCCCTCTCGATCCCCGAGCTCCAGGAAAAGGCACGCCTGACCCTGGTCAGCTCCACCTCCATCGTCGAAGGCGGCGCCCACGACGTTGTGGTTAAGGACTCCCAGCAGTCCGTATCTTATCGATAAGCGGCTTTCCCAGGCACCGCACCTTGCCGTTCAAACCGTCGCTCGCGTACCAAAGTACGCCTCGCTCCTCTTTCACGGCAATCTGCGGCACTTGGAAAACCCGTTCGTTCTAGAACGGGTTGCACATAAAGGTTGAGTATCAACCACGTTATTTAGATAAAGCGAGATGCCTGCAAGTCGCAGACATCTCGCTTGTTGTATTTGCTATCATCAGTCAAGTTAACCTTAGGGTCGGGCGGCTTAGCTTTGTTCGCTACAAGTTCCGCACGCAAAGAAGAGCACTTAATGTGCTCTTCGTCTTGCGCAGGACTGTCCGCAGTAGCGAATAAAGCTAAGCCGACCGACCCCATTAAAGATTAAAGGAGCTGATATGTGCGATTGCACAGATCATAAGGATGAGATCCCTGCCTACGACGCGCAGGCCATTGAGTCCAAGTGGATGAAGGCCTGGGAGGACTCCAACCTTTTTGCCGTCGACACCGACGCCAGCAAGCCCAAGAAGTACGTGCTCGAGATGTTCCCGTATCCGTCGGGCGATCTGCACATGGGCCACGCGCGCAACTATACCATCGGCGATGCCATGGCCCGTCAGGCCCGCATGCGCGGCTACGATGTTCTGCACCCCATCGGCTTTGACGCCTTTGGCCTGCCTGCCGAGAACGCCGCCATCAAGCACAACACGCAGGCTGCCGCCTGGACGTATAAGAACATGGACCAGGCGCTCGCCACGATGAAGCGCATGGGCTTCTCCTACGATCTGGATCGCATGGTCAAGACCTGCAGCCCCGATTATTACCGTTGGGGTCAGTGGATCTTTGAGAAGTTGTGGGAAAAGGGCCTGGTCTACCGTAAGAAGAACCCGGTCAACTGGTGCCCCACCTGCAAGACCGTTCTGGCCAACGAGCAGGTCACCGAGGGCAAGTGCTGGCGCTGCGGCACCGAGCCCGAGAAGCGCGACCTTGAGCAGTGGTACTTCAAGATCACTGAGTACTCCCAGGAGCTGCTCGATGATCTGGAGAAGCTCCCCGGCTGGCCCGAGCGCGTCAAGCAGATGCAGGCCAACTGGATCGGTCGCTCCGAGGGCGCCGAGGTCGACTTTACCCTGTGCGACAAGGATGGCGAGCCCATCGAGGGCGACGAGGGCAAGATCATCGTCTTCACCACGCGTGCCGACACGCTCTTCGGTGTCTCCTTCTTTGTCCTGGCTCCCGAGTACGCGCGTCTGCACGAGCTCGTCGAGGGTACGGAGTACGAGGAGGCCGTGACCAAGATCGTCGAGGACTCCAAGCATATCTCCGCCGTCGAACGTGCCCAGGGCACCCTCGAGAAGCACGGTGCCTTTACCGGCCGCTACGTGGTGAACCCGGTCAACGGCGAGAAGGTCCCCGTGTGGGTTGCCGACTACGTTGTTGCCGACTACGGCACCGGCGCCGTCATGGCCGTTCCCTGCGGCGACCAGCGCGACTTTGAGTTCGCACGCAAGTATGATTTGCCGATCGTGCCGATCATCCTGGACGATGACGACCGCGCTGCCGTCGAGGCCAGCGGCGAGACCATTGATACCTTCCATGCCGAGACCGTCGACTGGGATTGCGCCCATGCTGCCGAGGGCACGCTCGTTCAGTCCGGCAAGTACACCGGCATGCGTGGCGGCAAGCACTCCGAGGGCGAGGCTGCGATTGTGGCCGACCTTGAGGCCATGGGCTGCGGCCGTCGCAAGGTCGAGTTCCGTCTGCGCGACTGGCTCATCAGCCGCCAGCGCTATTGGGGCAACCCCATCCCGGCTATCCACTGCGAGCACTGCGGCATCGTGCCCGTGCCCGAGGATCAGCTGCCGGTAACGCTGCCCGAGAACCTGGACCTGGGCGCCGGCGAGACCCTCGCCGAGTGCAAGGAGTTCTACGAGACCACCTGCCCGGTCTGCGGCCGCCCGGCCAAGCGCGAGACCGATACCATGGACACCTTCACTTGCTCCAGCTGGTATTACCTGCGCTATACGGACCCGCACAACACCGAGCTGCCCTTCTCCCGCGAGGCTGCCGATCGTTGGATGCCTGTCGATAACTACATCGGCGGCATCGAGCACGCCATTCTGCACCTGCTCTACAGCCGCTTCTTTACCAAGGCACTGCGCGACCTGGGCCTGCTGAGTGTGGACGAGCCCTTCACCAACCTGCTGTGCCAGGGCATGGTCAAGGACGAGAACGGCGACACCATGTCCAAGTCCAAGGGCAACGTCGTGCCCCCGAGCTCGGTCATCGAGCCCTACGGCGCCGACACCATGCGTCTGGCGATCCTGTTTATCGCCCCGCCCGAGAAGGACTTCGACTGGGACCCCAAGGCCGTTGAGGGCGCCAACCGCTTCATCAAGCGCGCCTGGCGTATCGTTTGGCAGCTCGTCCAGTCCGGCGACGCCAACGTGGCCTTCGACAAGTCCGCGCTCGACGAGGTCGCGATGAAGCTCTATCGCGAGCGTCACCGCACCATCGCCAAGTGCACCGAGGACTTCGATCGCGGCCAGTTCAACACCGCCATCTCGGCCGTCATGGAGCTCGTCAACGCGGCGAGCGCCTACCTCAACGCCACCGAGGGTGCCGCCCGCGACAAGGCGCTGTGCTACGGCGTGGCTAAGGATATCGTGAGCGTCCTTGCCCCCATCTGCCCGTTCTGGGCCGATGAACTGTGGCACGAGGCCCTCGGCTGCGAGGGCAACGCCTACACCGCCGCCTGGCCCGAGTTCGACTTGGCCGAGTCCATCGAGGACACGGTGCAGATCGTCGTCCAGGTGCTCGGCAAGGTCCGTGGCCGCATCGACGTCGCCCGCGACGCCTCCAACGAGGAGATGCAGGCTGCCGCCGAGGCCGCCGTCGCCAAGTGGCTCGAGGGTAAGACGGTCGTCAAGGCCATCTGCGTGCCCGGCAAGCTGGTCAACCTGGTGGTCAAGTAAGCACTGCGCACTTAACTGACGCATAAAAGACGAGGGGCGATCCGGTTGGGTCGTCCCTCGTCTTGCGTGTGCCCGACCAAGTGCTTGCGGTCAATTGTCCTATTCTTGTGGAGAAGCTGTGCGCACGCTGACCTGCAGATTCGTACTGTGCTTGCACGTTTTCGCAGCTATTGGTATAGTTTGCTTGCAAATGAAGTTGTAATTGAAAGAAGTGGGGTTTCGGCCCCGCTTCTTTTTTGTATGGATGGAGGTGCCGCAATGGTCAAGACCAAGACCGAGCAGGCGATCATCGACGCGCTCGAGGCCGTCGCTCCCCAGCACGATGTCGACATCGTCGACGTCGAGCTCGTGGGCGCCACCAAGGCCCCCTGCGTGCGCGTGCGTATCGAGGGTGCTGAGGGTCAGAGCCTGTCGCTCAACGACGTCACGGCCAACACCAAATGGGTCGGCGATGTAATCGAGGAGCTCGACCCCATCTCTTCGAGCTATACGCTCGAGGTGTCGAGCCCGGGCATGGCGCGCCCGCTGCGCCGTCCGCGCGACTTTGCCCGCTTTGTGGGCGAGAATTGTGAGCTCACCTCCACCGCCACCGAGGGCCGTCGCAAGTACGCCGGCAAGATTGCCGCCGCGACCGAGACGAACGTGACCCTCGAGCTCGAGGACGGCGAGTCCGTTACCCTCGATTTCTCTGATGTTAAAAAGTGCAAGTTGAAGCCCACCTACGACTTCAAGCCCGCGAAGGAAGGAAAGTAAGATGGCAGCATCCGACATGATGTCCGCCCTGATGGAGCTTTGCCAGGAGAAGCACATCGACCAGCTCTACCTGATCGACCGCCTGGAGCAGTCGCTCGCCAAGAGCTACGCCGAGATCCTGCATCTTGAGTGGGGCGCCAAGGTGACCATCGACCGCACCACCGGCAAGATCTATGTCTACCGCCTGGAGCCGATCGACGATTCCATGGACGAGGAGGGCAACTTCACCGAGTTCGAGGAGATCGACGTCACCCCCAAGAACACGAGCCGCATCGCCGCCCAGCACGCCAAGGCCGAGATCAACGCCATCGTGCGCAACTCCGCCCGCGAGCAGATCTACGAGGAGTTCTCCGGCCGCATCGGTGACCTCATCAGCGGTACCGTGCTGCAATCCACGCCCGACTTCACGATCGTCAAGATTCGCGAGGGCGTCGAGGCCGAGCTGCCGCACTTCGATCAGCGCCGTTACGAGAACGAGCGCAACGAGCGCCCGATGGGCGAGCGCTACCTGCACAACCAGCACATCAAGGCCGTGATCATCGACGTTCGCGACCCCAACTCCAACCTGCAGCCGGTTCGTGGCGAGCACAGCCGTCCGCCGATTGTCATCTCCCGTACCCACCCCGAGCTCATGCGTCGTCTGTTTGAGCAGGAGGTGCCCGAGATCTATGAGGGCACCGTCCAGATCAAGTCGATCGCCCGCGAGCCCGGCCAGCGCTCCAAGGTCGCCGTCCACTCGCTTGACGATCGTCTGGATCCCGTGGGTGCCTGCGTCGGCCCCAAGGGCAGCCGTGTTCGCGCTGTCGTGGGCGAGCTCCGTGGCGAGCGCGTCGACGTCATCCTGTGGGATGCCGATCCTGCCGTCTACGTCGCCAACGCCCTGTCGCCCGCTAAGGTCACCCGCGTCCTCATCGACGAGGAGAAGGCCTATGCCGGCGTCATCGTGCCCGATGACCAGCTGTCCCTCGCCATCGGCAAGGAGGGCCAGAACGCTCGCCTCGCTGCGCGCCTGACCGGCTGGCACATTGACATCAAGTCCGAGACGCTTGCCGCCGACATCCTCAAGAACGTTCCCGTTCACGAGGAGCCCGCCGCCGACCTGATCGGTGACGAGGAGGACGAGGACGTCCGCCGCTGCGAGTACGTGTCCGAGGACGGCGTCCAGTGCCGCAACCAGGCCCGTCCCGGCTCCCGTTTCTGCGGTGTCCACGACACCGACGCCTTCGATGATGCGGAGGACCTGATCTAGCGCGCGGTCGCGCCGGGCAGGTCCCGGCGCATCTCCCACGCTCGTTCAGTCTCTAGGCACCCAAGGTGCCAGAAAGGGTAGGTGAAGTCATATGGCAAAAGTCCGTGTGTCCACCCTGGCCAAAGAGTTCGGCATGACCTCTAAGGAACTGATGGGTCATCTCGCCGATATGAAGATTCCCGCTAAGTCCGCTTCCTCCACCTTGGAGGATGCCTACGTTGCCATGGTCCGCAAGCAGCTCGCCTCGGTGATTGAGGCCCGCGCTCAGGAAGTCGAGGCCGCCAAGCAGGCCGAGGAGCAGGCAGCTGCCGCCGAGGAGGCCGCACGCGCCGCCGAGGCCGAGCGCGAGCGCATCGCCGCCGAGAAGGCCCGCGAGGAGGAGCGCCGCCAGTTTGCCGCAGCCCAGGCTGCCGAGGAGGCTGCCCGCGCCGAGGCCGAGGCCAAGAAGAAGGCCGAGCAGGAGCGCCTTGCTCGCGAGAAGGAGGAGGCTGCTCGCGAGGCCCAGCGCCGCGCCGTTCCCGCTTCCGACTCCGGTTCGCGCTTCCGTTCGCTGCTCGACCAGATCGCCGCACAGGAGACCGTGCTCAAGGAGAAGAAGGACGCCGAGGACAAGGCCAAGGCCGAGCGTGCCGCCGAGCGCGGTAACCGTCGTGGCGGCAACAACGACCGCCGCGGAGGCCGTCGTAACGATCGTAACGCCTCCGACAGCAACTCCGAGCGCAACGCCTCCGAGAGCCGTCCGCACAGCCATCGCACCAACGCCAGCAACAACGTCGCTGCCGGCATGGACTTCCCCAACCCCGACAAGCAGGGCAAGGGCAAGAAGCGCAAGGGCGGTCACAACAACGAAGAGGACCACTACAGCCGTATGGCTCGCGAGGCCGAGGAGTACAGCCGCGAGAAGGTGCTCGAGGAGGCTCGTGCCGCCGTCGAGGAGGCCTCTCGCGAGTCCACCGGTCGCCGCAAGAAGCGCAAGGAGAAGCGCGAGCGCGAGGCTGCCAAGGCTCAGGAGGAGCGCAAGATAGAGGAGGCGCTGGCCCAGGGCGTGAACCCCGAGGAGCTCGACGCCATCAAGGTTTCCCAGGGCGTTACCGTCCAGGAACTCGCCGAGGCACTTGACGTTCCGGCCAACGACATCATCAAGCGCCTGTTCCTGCTGGGCACGCCGCTCACCATGACGCAGTCCATGTCCGATGACCTTGTCGAGCTCGTTGCCGACGACCTGGGTCGTCAGATCAAGATCATTACCCCCGAGGAGGAGAATACCTTCTCGTTCTACGACGATCCCGCCGACCTTAAGCCGCGCGCCCCGGTCGTCACCGTCATGGGCCACGTCGACCACGGCAAGACGAGCCTCCTCGACGCTATCCGTCACACCGGCGTTGCTGCCGGCGAGGCGGGCGGCATTACGCAGGCCATCGGCGCTTCGCAGGTCATGATCAACGACCGCAAGATCACCTTCATCGATACCCCGGGTCATGCCACCTTTACGGCCATGCGTGCCCGTGGTGCCAAGGTGACCGACATCGTCATTCTGATCGTGGCCGCCGACGACGGCGTCATGCCCCAGACCGTCGAGTCGATCAACCACGCCAAGGCCGCCGGCGTACCCATCGTCGTCGCCGTCAACAAGATCGATAAGCCGGGCGCCAACCCCGACCGCGTGCGCCAGGAGCTCACCGAGTACGGTGTCATCCCCGAGGAGTGGGGCGGACAGAACATGTTCGTCAACATTTCGGCCAAGCAGAAGATCGGTATCGACGACCTTCTGGAGACCGTGCTGCTCCAGGCAGATGTGCTCGAGCTCAAGGCCAACCCGGACACCTTTGCCTCCGGCAACGTCCTCGAGGCCAAGCTCGACAAGGGCCGCGGCTCGGTCGCTACCGTGCTCGTGACCCGCGGTACCCTGCACGTGGGCGATACGCTGGTCGCCGGCCTCACCTACGGCCGCGTCCGCGCCATGCTCGACCCCAAGGGCCGCGCCGTCACCGAGGCCGGTCCCTCCGACGCCGTCGAGATCCTGGGCCTGCAGTCCGTGCCCAACGCCGGTGACGAGTTCCGCGTGTTCGAGGACGAGCGCGAGGCTCGTGCCCTTGCCGACGAGCGTTCGCTCAAGGCCCGTATCGAGGAGCAGAGCCGCGTCAAGCACGTCACGCTCGAGAACCTCTTCGAGACCATTGCCGACGCCGAGGTCAAGGAGCTCAACCTGATCATCAAGGCCGACGTCCAGGGTTCCATCGAGGCCCTTCAGGACTCGCTCGACAAGATGGATCAGTCCGAGGTTCGTATCAACACGATCCACTCCGCCGTTGGTGCCATCAACGAGACCGACGTCGTCCTGGCCGACGCCTCCAACGCCATCATCATCGGCTTTGGCGTCCGCCCCGACGGTAAGGCGCGTTCCGCCGCCGAGCGCGAGGGCGTCGAGATCCGTTGTTACGACGTCATCTACAAGTGCCTCGAGGAGCTCGACGCTGCCCGTATCGGCATGCTCAAGCCCACCGAGGTCGAGGTCTCCACGGGTACCGCGACCGTCCTGGACACCTTCAAGGTGCCTAAAGTCGGTATCGCCGCCGGTGTCCGCGTCGAAGAGGGCGAGATCGCCGCGACCGATTCCGTGCGTCTGGTGCGCGACGGCATCGTGGTCTTCAACGGCAAGATCGCCTCGATGCGTCACTACAAGGACGAGGCCAAGAGCCTCAAGAGCGGTTCCGAGGGCGGCATTGGCCTGGAGAACTTCCAGGACATCAAGCCCGGCGACCAGATCGAGGGTTATCGTATCGACCAGGTTGCCCGTACCGAGTAGGGGGTAGCGCTATGAAGCAAACGCAGGCAACCCGCCGTCTGGGCGAGCAGCTTCGCGAGAAGCTCGGTTATATCCTGCTCTTTGAGGTTTCCGATCCGCGTCTCGACCTGGTTACTTTGACCGCGGTCGAGGTCGCGGTGGACCGTTCGTTCGCGCGCGTGTACGTGTCGTGCGATGCGAGCCGCTACGACGAGGTCATGGAGGCGCTCGCAAGCGCTAAGGGCCGTATTCGCAGCCTGTTGGCTCGCTCGCTCGATTGGCGTGTTACGCCCGAGCTCGATTTTCGCATCGATCGCTCGACCGATGAGGCCGAGCGCATCACTCGTGCGCTGGAAAACGTTCCCGCCACGCTTGCGATCGAAAAGGACGAGGGCGGCTATCCGATAGCGGATGCCGCCCAGGAGGCAGCTTTAGATGACTAATTCCGCCGACCTCGCCTCGTGCGAGTCTGCAGATATTCAGCGACGCATCCTCGAGCTCATCGAGGGTGCGTCCTCCATTGCGATTTCGGGACACACTTCTCCCGATGGCGACGCCCTGGGCTCCGTGTTGGGTCTGGGCCTCTCGCTTATGAAGTTTTTCCCTAACAAGGACATTGCCCTGCTGCTGGCAGACGATGATCCGGTTCCGCGCATCTACCGCTTTATGGAAGGCTCCGATCGCCTGGTACCGGCATCTGCGTATACCGGCAATCCGGACCTGTTCATCTCGGTGGACGTGCCGGTCGTCGAGCGTCTCAATAATTCCGCCGAGGTGCTTCGTCGCTCCAAGCATGTGGTGTGCTTCGATCACCATCCGGCGCGCGAGGAGTTTGCCGAGCTCAGCCTGAGGCGCGTCGAAGCTGCAGCCTGCGCCATGATCATCGACCGCTTCTTGGACAATTGCGGCATTGTCGCACGTGATGGCGTTGCGACCTGCCTGCTGTGTGGCTTGGTTACCGATACCGGCCGTTTTCAGTACCAAAACGCCGATGCCGCCGCGTTCCATGCAGCCTCGCGTCTGGTTGCCCACGGTGCCGATCCGGCGCGTGTGGCACTCGAGGTCTACCAGAGCATGCGCGTTGAGTTTTTGCACCTCAAGTCCATCGTTATGGGCCGCATCAAGACGGTGGCCCACGGGCGCGTCGCGTATAGTTACGCGTACCAGAGTGACCTTGAGGCTTGCGGTGTCACCTCGGATGAGTGCGACGGCCTGGTCGATGTGGTTCGCTCGGTGATGGGCGTCGAAGTCTGCCTGTTCCTGAAGGGCATTGAGGGCGATACCAAGGTGCGCGGCAACCTGCGCTCCAAGGGCGACCTCAACGTGTCCGAGATCGCTGCTGCCTTTGGCGGAGGCGGACATCCCGCTGCCGCTGGTTTCTCCAACAACGGAACGATTCTCGAGACGCTCACCGTGGCACTTCCCATGCTGGCCGAGCTGGTAGGGGAGGATCCCGCTTCGGTGACCGTCGAGCTTTAACTTTTGGATGGTACATGGCTCGTCGTACGCCTTCTCAACTGAATATGCTGCTCGCCGTCGATAAGCCGGTGGGCTGCACGTCCCACGATGTGGTCTCGCAATGTCGGCGCGCCCTCCATGAGCGTCGCGTCGGCCATGCCGGCACGCTCGACCCCATGGCATCGGGTGTCATGGTGGTCGGCGTGGGTCAGGCCACCCGTCTGCTGGGTATGCTCACACTCGATACCAAAAGCTATGTCGCCGACATCTCGTTTGGCGCCGAGACCAATACCGATGATGCGGAGGGCGAGGCGGTCCGCACGGTGGCTATTGCCAACGAGCTGCGCGATCCTGCCTATGCCCGTGAGCGCTTGGCGGCCATGCTGGGTCCGCAGATGCAGGTGCCGCCGGCGTTTTCGGCTATCTCGGTCAATGGCGTTCGCGCCTACAAGTCTGCTCGCGAGGGCAATGCGGTGGACCTACCTCCGCGCCCCGTCGAGGTCTATGCCGCCGACCTGATCGCCGTGGGAGGCGAAGGTGATACGTGTGTGTGGACCGTGGCGTTCTCAGTTAGCAAGGGTACCTATATCCGTGCGCTCGCTCGCGACTTGGGCCGCGCCTGCGAGAGCGCGGCGCACATTTCCGCGCTGCGCCGCACGGCCTCCGGTGTTGTTTCCATTGGCGCTTGTCATGCGGTCGAGGAGCTTTCTCCCGAGTCCGCGGCTGGCTTTGCCCTGGATCCCATTGCGGCCCTGGGCGCCACGCGTGTTGACTTGCCGGGCAATCTTGCCGACGACCTGCTCTGCGGCCGACGCATTCCCGTTGAGCGTGCGCTTGCCGATTTCGATACCGCGAAGGCGCCTTTTGCGTTGGTGCTCGATGGGGGACTCAAGGCGCTCGCCCGCATTGAGAGTGGCCGCTTTGTCATGGAGCACGTGTTTCCGCAGGCAATCGGCGGTGTTCGATGATGTTGTCCGCTCGCGAGCTCGCGCGTATCTTTTTCGCGGGCGAGTCGGACGAGGCTCGCATCGTTACTGCCGATGCGTTTGATGAGTGCGAGCACTTGGGTGCCGCATCGATTGCCATCGGCGTGTTCGATGGTGTGCACCGTGGACACCAGGAACTCATCGAAGCGCTTGTCCGTGATGCCCGTGCCCATGGCTGCAAGGCGGTCGTGGTCACTTTCGATCCCGACCCGGACGTCGTGGTGAGCCCTTCGCCCGCTCAAAAATTGATGACGACGGCCGACCGTCTGCATGCCCTGGCTCAAACCGGGGTCGATGCAGTGGTGGCCGTTCCCTTTACGCCTGAGGTCGCGGCGCTCGACCATGTCGGTTTTCTCGCACTGTTGTCACGCGTGGTCGACATTCGCTCGATTCGCGTTGGCAGCGACTTTAGGCTGGGTCGCGGCGGTGCTTCTGGTGTTGCCGAGATGCGCGCCTGGGGTGCCGAGCGCGGCGTTGACGTATACGGGCACGACTTGCTTTGCGAGGGCGGTGAGGCCATTTGCGCCACCCGCATTCGTCACGAGCTGGGACAGGGCCATGTGGGGCTTGCTGCTGGGTTACTCGGACGCCCGTATATGGTGCGCGGCGGTGTTATTCGCGGCCGTCACGAGGGCTCTGGCATGGGCTTTCCCACGGCAAACCTACAGGTTCCCGACGGCATTCAGGTGCCTGCCGATGGCGTGTATGAGGGCCTGGTGCTGGTAAACGACATCGTGTGGCCCGCTGCCGTTAACGTCGGACTGCCGCCGACGTATGCCGACGATGCGGCATCTGCGCATCTTGAGGCTAATTTAATTGGTTATACGGGCGACCTGTACGGTGCTTCCGTTTCGCTGGCGTTTACGCGCTGGCTGCGTCCGTCGCGCGTGTTCGATTCGCTGGATGAGTTGATCGCGACCGTCGAGGGTAATATCGAAGATATTCGTCACAACTTGGGCGAGCAGGGGGTGAGTGTCCGTGATTAGCGATGAGGAAAAAGACCAGGTACGCGCTGCGTCCGACTTAGTTGCCATCGTGCAGGAAACGGTTGAGCTCAAGCCCCGCGGCCATGAGTTTTGGGGTTGCTGCCCCTTCCATGGCGAAAAGACGCCTTCTTTCCACATTATCCCCGCTACGCAGGTCTGGCACTGCTTTGGCTGCGGCGAAGGCGGCGACGTCTTCACCTATATCATGAAGCGCGAAAACCTGAGCTTTCCCGAGTCAATCCGCTATTTGGCCGATCGTGCGGGTATTGAGCTGCATGACACCGGAGATCGTCGCGAGCGCGGTACCAAGCGTGCCCGCATCTACGATCTGTGTGCCGAGACCGCCCAGTTCTACCACACCATGCTTATGCGCGGTAAGGACGGCCGTCCACGCGAGTACTTTGCCAGCCGTGGTATGGGTGGCGACGTCTGCCGCCGCTACTGCCTGGGCTTTGCACCGGGCCGCAACGCGCTGGTGTCGCACCTGTCCCAGGCGGGTTTTACCCCGCAGGAGATGATCGACGCCAACGTTGCCGTGAGCCGCGGGCGCGGGCGGCTTGCCGACCGCTTCTACGACCGCGTGATGTTTCCCATCTTTGACGAGCAGGGTCACAACATTGCCTTTGGCGGGCGCATCATGGGTGACGGCCAACCCAAGTACCTCAACACCGCCGAGACGAGCGTGTTCCATAAAAAGCGAAACCTCTATGGCTTTAACTGGGCCAAGGAGTTTATCGTCGCGCAGGATACGGCCATCGTGGTGGAGGGCTATACCGATTGTATCGCCTGCTGGGAGGCGGGGATCAAAAACGTTGTCGCCACGCTGGGCACCGCGCTCACGGAGCATCACGTCAAGACGCTCACCCGCTTTGCCAAGCGTATCGTGTATATGTTCGATGGCGATGCCGCGGGCCAGAAGGCCGCCCGTCGCGCGATTCAATTTATCGAGCAGGATTCGATGGACCTGCGCTGCGTGGTGCTGCCCGACGGCAACGACCCCATGGAGTTCATCACGGCGCATGGTGGACAGGAGCTTCAGGCGCGCATCGACGCTGCCGAGCCGCTCATGGACTTTGTCTACCGTTCGCTGCAGGAGTCGAGTGACATCACCACGCCGGGCGGTCGTGCCAAGGCGCTGGAAGATGCGCTGACGCTTATCTATCCGCTGCGCGATAGCTATATGATCGACACATACTTTATCCAGATTGCCGATCTGCTGGGTTTGGATCTGGAGACGGTTCGCGCGAGTTCGGGTCGCGTGTTTCGCGATGTCGCCAAGCGCGAAGATGCGGAACGACGTCGTGAGCAGAACTATGAACGCCAGCGGGCGCAAGCCGAGCGCTCTGGTAGCGCGGGCGGTCGGACGTCTGGTTCGCAGGGGGCATCTCGCGGTGCTTGGGCATCGGGCGCGACGCCGCCGGTGTCCGCGCCGGTCGAAGAAGAGCCGTATGACTACGTCCCGCTCGATGCCTACGGTGCCGCGCCCGTGGAGGTCGTCGACGACCTGCCGCCGATCGATGTGCCTGATGGTATGGGTGCTGTGCCTGTGACTGATGGTTCGGGCGCTCCGGCTGCGGCGGCGCCGATGGTTCTTACTGATCTTGAGCGCAAGTCCTTGGCAGGGGAGCGCGAGCTGTTGACGATGCTCACGAGCTACCCCGACCTGTTCCGCACGTATGCCGACCGCATCTGCTCTATCGAGTGGGTTGACCCACGTCACGAGTCCATCGCATGGGCCGTTCTGGCAACGCCGCCGGGAACCGATCCTGCAGCCTGCATGGATGCGGCGCGCTCGGTCTGTCCCGAGGCGGCAACGCTTGTGAGTGCCGGGCGCATCTCCGCGACGAGCAAGCACCCCACCGAGACGAACATCGTGTTCATGCTCGATACGCTCGAGCTCTACACCATCAAGCGCCGCATGCGTGCCGCACAGGCCAAGCTGCGCCAGGACCGTTCGCTCGATGATGAGGCCCGTCGCGCGTTGACCGTGCAGGCCGCGCAGGATTCGCAGCGTCAACGCGAGCTGCAAAAGTCTATCGGCGGCGTGGCGGACCCGTTCCGTTTGATCGGTCTGGAGGCCGCAGGCACCGAACAGGCCTAGATGTTGTGGTCAACCAGCGTATTCTCGCCTATATCCAGTCCTCTTTTTGGGTATAGACGCCTATGTGTGTGCTAAAGTATTGAGTCCTGTGGACTATGAAGGGAGAATCTGTGCCAAAAAAGACTGAGAGCACGGGTACTGGGCTGGAATCCTACGTTGCAAAGCTCATGGGCAACGGCTCAAACAGGACTTCGGTAACCGAGGACGAGATTCAGGTCGCCCTGAAGGATATCGATGTTTCCGACGAGCAGCTCACCGCGGTGTATTCCGCGCTGCGCAACAGCGGCATCCAGATTATCTCCGCGAGCGGTAACGACGACGCCCCCATGGACGTCGACGATGACGATAACGATACCGATACCGACGATTTCGATGACGACGACGAGCACGATTCCGGCTCGCTCGACGATCACGAGCTCAAGATGGCCCGTCAGGCCGATGCCGAGATGGGTTCTTCCAAGAGCAAGAAGAAGCGCACCGTGCGCACGTCCCGTTCACGCTCCCGCGTGCGTGGCATCGATGCCTCCACGGTGATGCTGACCGGCGATCCGGTTCGTATGTACCTCAAGGAGATCGGCAAGGTCGACCTGCTGACCGCCTCCGAAGAGGTCGATTTGGCCATGAAGATCGAGGCCGGTCTCGAGGCCACCGAGAAGCTCGAGGCTGCCGATGCCGGCGAGCTCGAGCTCACGCGTGCCGAGATGCGTCGTCTTACGCGCATTGAGAACGTGGGCCTCGAAGCCAAGCAGGCACTCATCAGCGCAAACCTGCGTCTGGTCGTCTCCATCGCCAAACGCTATGTCGGCCGCGGCATGCTGTTCCTTGACCTGATCCAGGAGGGCAACCTCGGTCTGATCCGCGCCGTCGAGAAGTTCGACTACCAGAAGGGCTTTAAGTTCTCCACGTACGCCACGTGGTGGATCCGTCAGGCCATTACGCGCGCCATTGCCGATCAGGCCCGTACCATCCGTATTCCCGTGCATATGGTTGAGACTATCAACAAGCTCGTCCGCGTGCAGCGCCAGCTCCTTCAGGACCTGGGTCGCGACCCGACCCCCGAGGAGATCGGTGCCGAGATGGACATGAGCGCCGACCGCGTCCGCGAGATCCAGAAGATCTCGCAGGAGCCCGTGTCGCTCGAGACCCCCATCGGCGAGGAAGAGGATTCCCAGCTGGGCGACTTTATCGAGGACTCCCAGGCTATCGTTCCGCCCGATGCCGCCAGCTTCTCCATGCTGCAGGAGCAGCTCACTCAGGTGCTCGACTCGCTTGCCGATCGTGAGCGCAAGGTTATCGAGCTGCGCTTTGGCCTTGTCGACGGGCATCCCCGCACGCTCGAGGAAGTCGGCCGCGAGTTTGGCGTCACGCGCGAGCGTATCCGCCAGATCGAGTCCAAGACCTTGGCCAAGCTCCGCCACCCGAGCCGCAGCAGCAAGCTGAAGGACTACATCGAGTCATAACCTCGCAAGCAAGAAGCGCCCTCAAGCACATCCGCTTGGGGGCGCTTTCATGTGGTCATTGGGGACGTCCCCAATGACTAGGTCGGAAAAATTCTTAAAAAAGTTCTTGCCCTGAGCTGATTCGTCCGTATAATAAACTTCGTTGCTTGAGAGCACGCACCTATTCCTCGGTAGCTCAATGGTAGAGCACGCGGCTGTTAACCGCGCTGTTGTAGGTTCGAGTCCTACCCGGGGAGCCAGAATTTCTCAGCCCATTCCGCTGGGCTTTTAAATTCCTCGGTAGCTCAATGGTAGAGCACGCGGCTGTTAACCGCGCTGTTGTAGGTTCGAGTCCTACCCGGGGAGCCAGGTTGTAAAACCCGTCGCTTATGCGGCGGGTTTTTTCATGCCGCGACCACTTGACTCGAACGTTGCCATATCAACATTTCGTGTCGAGGATGTAATCCCGCGACCCACCACCTCAACATGGCGCGGTCGTTGTAGAATATTGCAATGATTGCTCCCACGACATGGTGCCGCGAGCACCAGATAAGGAGATTCTTGTGTCTGAGACCATTAACGGCAGCCTGAGCGTCTCGAACGACGTTATTGCCGATATTGCCGGTTATGCCGCGATGACGTGCTATGGCGTCGTCGGTATGGCTGAGCAGCTCCAGGGCGCCGAGAGCGTGCGCCTGCTTGCCGGTCAGCGCCTCCGCAAGGGCGTGCTTGTCTCCGCCGACGAGAACGGCCTTACGGTCGATCTTCACGTCGTGCTCGAGAACGGCGTCAACATGAAGTCCGTCTGCCACAACCTTTCGAGCTCCGTTGCCTTTACCCTGCAGGAGATTGCCCAAATCGATCCCGCCAGCCTTAAGATCGGCATCCATATCGACGCGCTCAAGAGCCGTCTGAACTAGCATCCGAAAACGGAGATTCAAATACCCATGATTGCAAAGACCATTCGCACCTGTTTTCCGATCGCTGCGGCTGCCGTTTCTGACAAGGCCGAGGAGATCAATAAGCTCAACGTCTTCCCCGTACCCGACGGCGACACCGGCACCAACATGTCGCTCACGCTCGCCTCGGTGACCAAGGAGCTCTCCGCCCTTCCCGCCGATGCCGACATGGAGGCCATTGCCGGCGCCATCACCCACGGCTCCCTGATGGGCGCCCGCGGTAACTCCGGCGTCATTACCTCGCAGATCCTGCGCGGTGTGGCCGAGGGCCTTGTCTCCGCCGACGAGCCCATTACGTCCGCCAACATCGCCTTCGCCTTCCGCCGCGCCGTCAAGGTCGCCTTCCAGGCCGTCCGTAAGCCCATCGAGGGCACGATTCTTACGGTGCTGCGCGATGTCTCGACCAAGGCCGACGAGTGCGAAAAGAAGAAGTTCTCGGCCGAGGACGCGCTCGATGCCATCGTCGTCGAGGCCTACCAGTCCGTCGCACGCACGCCCGACCTGCTGCCCGTCCTCAAAGAGAACGGCGTGGTCGACTCCGGCGCCTTCGGCTTTGCCATCTTCTTGGAGAACTTTGTGGCTGCAGCACTTGGTCGCAGCACCGTTGTCGAGGATTTCTCCGCTACGTTCGATTCCGCTGGCTCTGCACGCGATGCCGCTCTTGGCCGCGTTGAGATCGAGGCCAACGACGATTGGGAGGGCTCGGAGTTCCGCTACTGCAACGAGTTCCTCTTTAAGGCCGACGCCCCGTTTGACGAGGACGAGTGCCTTAAGTTCCTGGGTTCCATGGGCGACTGTGAGCTGCTCGTGGGCGCATATCCCGACTACAAGATCCACGTGCACTCCAACACCCCGAACCTGGTGCTCGAGCACATGCTGCAGCTTGGCCAGATCTACGAGGTCTTTATCCACAACATGGAGATGGAGGCCCACGACCGTACCGCCAAGATCCACGAGGACCAGGAGAAGGCCGCCGAGCCCGCGAAGGCCCTGGGCTTTGTCGCCGTTGCCGCCGGTTCCGGCGAGGCAGACATCCTCAAGTCCCTCGGCGTTGACGTGATCGTGTCCGGTGGCCAGACCATGAATCCCTCGACTGCAGACCTGCTGGGCGCCGTCGACCAGGTCAACGCGACCTCGGTCATCATTCTGCCCAACAACGGCAACATCCGCATGGCCGCCGAGGCCGCTGCCTCTGCCTGCACCGACAAGAAGGTCGCCGTCGTTCCCACCAAGACCGTTCCGCAGGCCTTCTCCGCGCTGTTCGCGGTCCTGCCCGATTCCGAGCTCGAGGATGCCGTCGCCGCTATGGTCGACGCCATCAGCGAGGTTCGCGATGGCGAGGTCACCCGTGCCGTGCGCGATTCCAGCGCCTCCGACGGCTCGCCGATTCACTCCGGTGACGTCATGGGTATCATCGCCGGCTCCATCGACGTGGTCGGCTCCGACGTGAAGCAGGTCACGCTCGATTGCATCAACCGTATGCAGGAGGAAGAGGAGGGCGACGCGCTGACGATTCTGGCCGGCGAGGAACTGTCCGATGAGGCCTTCCAGGAGATCGTAGACGCCATTGAGGAGGCTCAGCCCGATTTGGAGATCGACGCCCATCGTGGCGAGCAGCCGCTCTATCCCGTGATCTTCTCGATCGAGTAGGCTCTGCCCATGTCCGAGCTGTGCTCCGTGCCGCGCGTCTCGGAGCGCTTTGCCCAGAGCAATGCGCTCGACGAAGATATCGCGCGACTCAAATATGTTTCAGGTAAACGTGAGGAGGCCCTTCGCCGTCTGGGAATTCGGACGGTGGGGGACCTCCTTCTCCATATCCCTCATCGTTACCTCGACTTTACTCGTTCGTGGTCCATCGAGATGGCGCCCATCGGTACCGTGTGCACTATCATCGCCACGGTCGACCGCATCGTCCAAAAGCAGCCGCGTCCGCGCATGCAGGTGACCGAGGTCTCACTCGTTGACGAGACGGGCGTGCTGCAGGTCGCCTTTTTCCGCCAGCCCTGGATTGCCCAGCAGCTTAAGCAGGGCGACCGCCTGGCCGTGATGGGCAAGGTTGAGTTTGCCTACGGTTTTAAGCAGATGGCCTCGCCGCACTTTGAAAAGCTCGAGGAAGGGCGTGCCGCAGGCACTATCCTGCCGGTCCATTACGTCAGTGATGGCGTGAGCCAGGCGTGGATGCGCCGCATCGTAAGCGGCGCGCTCGAGGTCGTCGGCAATCCCTTTGATCCCATTCCGGCACGCTTACGCGTTAAGCGTCGCCTGATGAGCAATGCTCGTGCGCTTCGATCGATCCACTTTCCCTCGAGCATGGCTGAGCGCGACATCGCACGCCGGCGTCTTGCCTACGAGGAGTGTCTCTACCTGCAGCTGGCGCTGCGTCTGCGCAACGACGGCGGCCTGGTCGATGTGGTGCCCTATGCCCACACCGCGGGCGAGCACCTGGTCGCGCTCAAGCAGGCCCTGCCGTTTTCGCTGAGCGACGAGCAGGAGGCCGCGTTCCAGGATATCCTGCGCGATATGTGCGATGGCGGGCGCGTGATGAACCGCCTGCTGCTGGGCGATGTCGGTACCGGTAAGACCGCCGTTGCCGCCTGCGCGCTGGCTGTGGCTGCCGATGGCGGTACGCAGGCCTGCGTTATGGCGCCCACGGGCGTGCTGGCGCGCCAATATGCCGATAAGACCGGCCCTCTGCTCTCGCAGGCCGGCATGTCCTGGGCACTTCTGACGGGTGCCACGCCGGCCGCAGAGCGCGAGCGCATCCATGCGCAGCTGGAATCGGGCGAGCTTGACGTGCTCTTTGGCACCCATGCGGTGCTTTCGGATAACGTTGCGTTCAAGCATCTGTCGCTTGTCGTCATCGACGAGCAGCACCGGTTTGGCGTCGGCCAACGCAACGCCCTACGCGCGAAGGGCCCCGGTGCGGACCTGCTCGTTATGACGGCCACGCCTATCCCGCGCACGTTGGCGCTCTCGGTCTATGGCGACCTGGATACGAGCATCATCCGCCATCGTCCCATTCCGGGTGCCGGCGTGACGACGCGCGTCCTCACCGAGTCGAGTCGCGACCTGGCCTATGGCGCCATCCGTGAGGCGCATGAAAAGGGTCAGCAGGCCTACGTGATTTGCCCGCTCGTGGAGCCGAGTGACTCGGCCGATGAGCTGGAAGACGTGCCCGGTATTGCCCGCGACGATGAGGGCCGCGTGACGGTTCCCGTACCGCTGCACGATACGGCGACCGAGCTCGATCGCCTGCGTCTGGCGTTGCCGGGCCTTGCCATCGAGCGCCTTCACGGCCGTATGCCAGCGGGGGAGAAGGACCAGGTTATTGATGCCTTTAAGCGTGGCGAGATTGACGTGCTCGTCTCGACTACGGTGGTCGAGGTGGGCGTCGACGTGCCTAACGCCACCGTCATGGTCATCGAGAACGGCGAGCGCTTTGGTTTGGCTGCCCTGCACCAGCTGCGCGGTCGCGTGGGCCGCGGCAGTGTGTCGGGCACGTGCCTGGTCATGACGCACTCCAAGGGCAACGGCGGCGCGTCGGCAGCACAAGATCGCCTGCAATCGCTCGAAAAAACTTCGGATGGTTTTACGCTTGCCCAGATGGACCTGCGTCTGCGTCACGAGGGCGAAATCCTGGGTTACCGTCAGCACGGCGGCGTGACCTTGCGCTTTGTGGACCTGGACGCCGATGAGGACCTTATCGAATGGGCCCATTTGGACGCGGTCGAGCTCTTGCGGTATGCTTGCACCCTTGACTCCGTGGCGACGCGCCCCCTGCGCGATGCGGTCGCCATGCGATATCGACACATTTTTAAGGAGGTCAGCGGAGGATGAGAATCATCGGCGGTGAATGGCGCGGTCGCAAAATCGAAGAGCCGCGCGGTCGCGATGTTACGCGTCCGACGACCGACCGCGTGCGCGAAGCGTGCGCATCCATGGTCCTATCGGCCTTTGACTTTGATTTGGACGAGGTCCGCGTACTGGATGCCTTTGGCGGCTCCGGTGCCCTAGGCATTGAGATGCTCTCGCGGGGAGCCCGTTCGCTCACGACGTTCGAGATCGATCGGAATGCCGCGCGGCTCATTACCAAGAATATCGAGTCGCTCTGCCGTGACCGTGCGCGTTGGCGCGTGGTAACGGGCGACATGCTGGCGAGCGCCTCGCGCGGTCGTGTGCCGGGCGGCCCCTTTGATCTGGTCCTGCTCGACCCGCCCTATGCTTTTGGTGCCGAGCCGGTCGAGGAACTGCTGCAGAACCTGGCTCAGCAGGGTCTGCTTGCACCTGGCGCTTATGCCCTGTTTGAGCATGCCGCCGCCGATGCGGGCGCGCATCCGGCAGGCTTTGAGATCGTGCGCGAGAAGCGCTACGGCATTACCTCGGTCGACCTGCTTCGTTGGGTCGGCAACGGCGAGGATGATGGTATCGATAGCGACGCACCCACGGAGGACGCCCATGAATGACACTATCAACCGCGTGATTGTCCCGGGCACCTTCGATCCCATCACATTTGGCCATATCGACGTCATCCGCCGTGCCCGCCGCATCTTTCCCAGCGTGATCGTCGCTGTCGCCGAGTCGCAGGGTAAAAACGGTGTGGGCACCACGTTTATGCTGGATGAGCGCGTGGCGCTGGCTCGCGAGGCGCTCGGTGATATCGACGGCGTCGAGGTCCTGCCCTTTACCGGCCTCTTGGTCGACTTCGCTCGCGAGCAGGGGGCGGGGGCCGTGGTCAAGGGCCTGCGCGCCATGACCGACTTTGAGTACGAGCTGCAGCAGGCAGACCTCAACTATCGCTTGGATAACGAGCTTGAGTCCATCTTTGTCATGAGTGCGCCGCAGTACGGCTATATCTCGAGTTCGGTCGTTCGCCAGATCGCCTCGCTCGGCAGCGATGTATCGACGTTTGTCCCGCCCAACGTGGTCGAAGCGCTCAGACACCGCTTTTCGTGACGTTTTTTATTGCCTGGTGGCATGTGGTAAACTAGCACGATGATATGTTACCTATGAAAGGAGACCGGATGCCGGGCGAGAATTTTCCTGGCGATAGGATCGTCAGCTTGGTCGATGAGCTCGAAGGGCTGATCGAGGAAGCCAAGCCGCCTTTCGGCAAGAACGCTCAGTTCAAGGTCATCGACGCCGACGTGTTCTTCAACATCCTCGACGAGATCCGCATGAGCTATCCCGAGGAGTGGCAGAAGTCCCGCCGTATCCTTAAGGAGCGCGAGGAGCTTATGGCATCCGCCGCCGCTCAGGCCGATTCCATCATCGCCGACGCTCAGCAGCAGGCCCTCACCATTGCCGGTGAGCAGGAGATCGTCCGTCTGGCACAGCAGCAGGCCGACGACATCCGCGATCGTGCCCAGCAGTACGAGCGCGAGACGCGTTATGCTGCCGAGGACTACGCAGAGCAGGTCTTTACGCACCTGGAGGAGAACCTCAAGAGCCTGACCGGCACCGTTACCCGTTGCCGTCAGCAGCTCAACGAGGGTGCCGCCCAACAGAATGGTCAGTGGTAATGGCTGAGTTCCCGAGCGTTACCGTCGATCTTTCTGAGCAGCTCGAGTTTCCTGGTGATTCGTATCCGCTGACCGGCAAGGTTGATGTTGCCACCTACACGGTGGGCGAGAAGGAGTACCAGCTACAGGACGGCATCGACTACGACGTTGTCTTTACCAATGCCGGCACCGGTGTCTTGCTCACGGGCATGGTCCGCGCGCACGCCACCGGCGAGTGCGACCGTTGCCTGGAGCCTGCCTCGTTTGATATCGCCGGCGAGATCGAGGAGTTCTACCTCTTCGAGGAGCCCGAGGATCCCGAGACCTACGAGGTCGGCTACGAGCTCCTGGGTGAGGACCGCATCGTCGATCTGGGTGAGCCCATCAACGACGCGGTCGTCATGGACACGCCGTTTGTCGTTCTGTGCAAGCCCGATTGCCGCGGCCTGTGCCCCACTTGCGGTTGCAATCTCAACGTCGAGCAATGCGATTGCGCCGCCCAGGCAGAGGCAGAATGGGCCGCTGCCACGGAAAATCCATTTGCAGCATTGAAGAATCTCAAGCTCGATGAGTAAAACTGTGGTAGTATCGCTACTTGCGCGTAATCGCCACACTGGATAGTTCATAAGGAAGGTCACTATGCCCGTACCTAAACAAAAGCAGGGTCGTATCCGCACTCACACCCGTCGTTCCGCCAACATGAAGATCTCGGCTGCGGCTCAGTCCACGTGCCCCCGTTGCGGCGCTGTCAAGCTTCCGCACCACGTGTGCCCCAGCTGCGGTTTCTACAAGGACCGCGAGGTTATCGTTACCGAGTAACGGTATACTCTGGATGCGATGCCGTTCCAAATGGAACCACAATGGCCGGCTCAATGAGTCGGCCATTTTTGTATAAGGAGTATGTATATGAGTAACGTTCGCGTTTGTGTAGACGTTGTGGGCGGAGACGAGAAACCTCAGGTTGTTCTCGATGGTATCGAGGCAGCACTTGCCGCCGATTCCGATATCGAGGTCTTGGCAGCTGGCCCCGCTGAAATCGTTAATCCCTTTGCTGCTTCCCATGCACGTGTTGAGGCCCTTGAGGCACCCGACGTTATCGCCATGGATGACGATCCCATTCGCGCCGTGATGACCAAGCGTAAATCGTCGATCGTGTTGTCGTGCCGCGCCATCAAGAAGGGAAATGCGGACGCGTTCTTCTCTGCCGGCTCGACCGGTGCCATGACTGCTGCCGCCACCGCCTATGTGACGCCGTTTAGATATATGGCCGAAGGCAAGAAGCAGCCGGTACGTCCCTGTCTGACCAATGCGCTACCCAATCGCGCCGGCGGTCTGACGGTGCTGTGCGATATGGGCGCCAACCCCGATGTTGAGGTGGACGATATGGTGCGCTTTGCGCAGATGGGCAGCGCCTATGCCCGCGTCGTCTTGGGCGTTGAGCATCCTCGCGTAGGTCTGCTCGCCAATGGCACCGAGGACGAGAAGGGCTCCAACTTTACCAAGGCCTGCTTCCCGGCCATGAAAGCCGCCGTTCCCGGCTTTGTGGGTAACTGCGAAGGCACCGATCTTACGTCGGGCAATTTTGACGTCGTGGTCGCCGACGGCATGTCGGGCAATATTGCGCTCAAGGCCACCGAGGGCGCTGCCAAGTTTTTGCTGCAGGAGCTCAAGGGCGCCTTTATGGCCTCGCTCGGCACCAAGATCGCCGCGCTGCTCATCAAAAAGCAGATGCGCGGGATTAAGGCTAAGCTCTCTGGTGATGCCAAGGGCGGCGCGATCCTGCTGGGCCTGCGCGGTGTCGTGTTGATCGGCCACGGTGCCACGTCGGTCGAGGCCGTCAAGAACGGTACGCTTGCCGCGGCCCAGGCCGTACGTGCCGGGCTTGTCCAGGATGTTGCCAATTCTATGGACGGTATCGTTTTATAAGAGCCCCGTTACGTGGCTCAACCTGTACCGTGTGGGGTAGAATCGGAGCCGTATTGCAACGCGGCTTTGATTGCCGTGTTGTGTTGTATTCCATGACATACGAGAGGAAGCGCTATGGACCGCTCCGAAATCTTCGATAAGATCGCCGAAGTCGCCGCTGACGTTCTGGGCGTCGATGTTGCTGACATTAGCGACGAGACCACTTTTGACGATCTCGATGCCGATTCTCTCGAGCGTCTGCAGCTGGTGACGGCCATCGAGGACGAGTTCAATCTCGAGATCGATGACGAGACCCTGCTCTCGCTCAACTCTGTCGCCGACGCCGTCGACGCGATCGAAAACGCCAGGGAGGCTTAGGTCTTGGCTTTATCCGAACGACTTACGCGCGCCCAGGAGATTCTGGGCCACGAGTTCAATGACAAGGTGCTGCTGCGCGCGGCCCTTACGCATCCTTCGGCCGTCGAAGGCCAGCCGGTTTCTGCCAGCTATGAGCGTCTTGAATTCTTGGGCGATTCCATTTTGGGCGCTGTGGTCGCACGCTCCCTGTTTGAGTCCTATCCGGAGTTTGACGAGGGCAAGCTCACGCGCCTGAAGGTGTCCCTTGTCTCGGGCGCCACGCTGTCCGAGGTGTCGCACGAGCTGGGTATCGATGACATCATCATCTTTGGTGCCTCCGAGACCGGTACCGGCGCGCGCGGCCTGCACTCGGCGCTCGAGAACGTCTACGAGTCGCTCGTGGGCGCGCTGTATCTGGACGCCGGCTGGGATGCCGCGGCGGAGTTTATCCACCGTACGCTTAAGCCACATTTGGCATCCGAGCGTGCCGAGCACCCTGCGAACCCCAAGTCGTATTTGCAGGAGTGCGTGCAGGCCGACGGCCACGAGCCTCCCGCGTACAAGCTGGTCGGCTCCGAGGGCCCTGCGCATGCGCCCACCTTTACCGCCGTGGTGTTGATCGATGGTATTCGCCAGGGTCGCGGCTCCGGCTCCTCAAAGAAGGAAGCCGAGGGAGCCGCTGCTCTCGAGGCGCTTGACCGCATGGGCTACACCACCAACGGCGTGATTCTCAACAAGAAGCCTGTTTAAGCGAGGAACCGTGTATCTCAAGTCCCTCACGCTCAAAGGGTTCAAGTCGTTTGCCGACCGCGCCCATATGACGTTTGAGCCGGGCCTGACCGTCATCGTCGGTCCCAACGGCTCGGGAAAATCGAACATCTCTGACTCGATTCTGTGGGTCCTGGGCGAGCAGAGCGCCAAGCAGCTGCGCGGCCAGGCCATGGAGGATGTCATCTTCTCGGGCTCGTCAGCGCGCAAGCCGGTGGGTGTCGCCGAGGTCACGCTGGTGCTCGATAACTCGGACCATATGCTGCCCGTCGACTTTGACGAGGTCGCCATCACCCGTCGTATGTATCGCTCGGGCGAAAGCGAGTACCTCATCAACTCGAGTCCGTGCCGCCTGATGGACATTCAGGACATCCTGCACGATTCGGGCTTGGGCAAGGATACGCATTCCATCATCAGCCAGGGCAAGCTCGACGCCATTTTGCAGAGCCGCCCCGAGGAGCGCCGCGCCCTCATCGAGGAGGCCGCCGGCATCTCCAAGCACAAGCGCCGCAAGGAGCGTGCGCTCAAAAAGATTAAATCGATGGACGAGCACTTGACCCGTGCCCGCGACATCAATAAGGAGATCGCCCGTCAGCTGCGGCCGCTGGAGCGTCAGGTCGATCGCGCGCGCAAGTACAAAGAGCTGTCCTCGCGCGCGAACGAGCTTACGCAGATGCTAGCCGTCGACGAGCTGCGTTCGCTGCAGTCGCAGTGGAACGACTTGGAGAGCCGCTCCAAGGAAGGTGCCGCCGAGCTGGAGCTTGCACAGTACCGCATGGGCGAAAAGGAGCGCGAGCTCGAGAAGCTCCAGGTTATGCTCGAGGAAAAGGGCCTGTTTGTGGGCGATCTGGGTGAGCAGCGCCGCCATATGCAAGACGTGGTCGGTCGCATTAACTCCGATATGCGCCTGCTCGAGGAAAAGGGCCACAACATGGTGTCGCGCCTGTCCGACATGCGCGGCCAGATTTCGAGCTCCGAGCATCAGCGTCGTCGCGTGGTCGAGGAGCTCGAGGACGCGCGTGCGCAGCTTGAGGAAGTGACCGGCGCGCACATGCAGGCCCAGGAGGACGTTGACGCCGCCGGACCTGCCGCCGCCGAGCTCCACGAGCGTCGCGTTGCGCTCGACAATCAGATTTCGCAGCTTACGCGTGAGCAACGCGATGTGCAGCGTGTGGCCGATAACGCGGCGCTCGAACTCGCCAAGGTGAAGGACTCGCTGAGCAACGCCGAGGTCGAGGACAACATGTACGCCTCACGCCTGGAGCAGATCGACGAGCAGCTCGAGGAAGTCACGGCCTCACTCGAGAGCCGTCGCGACCGCGCCGAGGAGCTCGACAGTGCACTTGATCAGGCCCGTCAAGCCCAGATTGATGCTCGCGAGGCTACCGAGGTCGCCCGTGCAGCCCTTAAGGACCTGCGTGCCCGCGAGAGCGAGGCGCGCAACAAACTGTCCGAGGTGCGCTCGGAGCTTGCCAGCCAAAAGAAGCTCGATGCCCGCATGGCTGACAGCTCGCCGCTGGTGAGCCGTCTGATGGGTGCGCTGGGCGACGATGTCTCGGGTCGTCTGGGCGACGTGCTCGAGGCCCCGCGTGAGCTTGAGGGCCTGGTTGAGCAGCTGCTCGCAGGTGATATCGATGCCCTGCTGTTCGATAACGCTGCCGCACTCGAGCGCGCCGGTCGCGCTGCCCTGGACCAGAAGAAGGCCTCGGGTGAGGCACTGCTGATGGCGCGCGGCGTGAGCGGCTCTGCTGCTGCCGAGGGTGCTGCCGGTTCGCGTCTGGTCGACCGCCTGTCCGTGCGCGCCGGTTATGGTCCGGTTGTCGAGGCACTGCTCGGTGGCTATTACGTGGTCGATGATTTGGCCACCGCGCTGGCTGCGCCGGTTGTGGATGGCGTGACCTATGTGACCCCCGATGGTGCCCGCGTTGCCTGTGGCGGCTTGGTGCGCGTGGGGCTCGATGCCGGCGAGGCTTCGGGTGCCTTGGAGCGCAAGCGCCGCATCCGTGAGCTCGAGGGCCTGGAACCCGATCTGGCTGCCATCTTTGAGCATGCTTCGGACCAAGTCGTTGAGGCCAACGCCGCCGTCGAGGAGGCACGTGCCGCCGAGGGCGATGCCGCCGGTGAGATCGCCCGTCTTGAGGGCGAGCGCCGCTCGCTGCTCTCCGAGATCGGCCGCTTGGAGCAAAGCGCCAACAATGCCGAGGTCGAGCGCGTGCGCATCTCCAAGCGCCGCGAGCAGGCCTCCGAGGCCGTTCGCGCTGCGCGCCCGCGCGTTGACGAGCTCACCCGTTCGCGTGACGAGGCGCGAGCGCAGGCAAGCGACCTGGGTCTCCAGATTGCCGAGGCCAACGATGAGCTCGATCGCGTTCGCCGTGACGATTCCGAGGCCGCCGGTAAGCTCGCCGATGCCAAGGTGCGCCTGGCCCAGACGAGCGAGCGCCTGCGTTCGCTGAAGGGCCGCGTGCCCGACCTTGAGCATCGTCTTGAGGGCATCGACCGTCGTATCCGCGGAACACGCCAGGCTTCGCGCTCGCTCGAGCTGCTGCGCCTGCGCGTCGACCCCATGCACGAACGCTATTCTGCCCTGTTGGAACGCGCATCGGATTGGGCAGCGCGCCTGCGTGACCAGGCCTCTCTGGAAGAGGCGGACTCCGCTTCGCTCAAGAAGACTATCGAGGATGCCAAGGCCGAGGTTGCCCGCGCTAAGGAGCGGGTCGATACCGCCACCGCCACGCAAAACGAGTTCAAGGTCGCACGCGGCAAGCTTGAGGTGCAGGTAGAGGCCGCCATTAAGGCCATTACCGCCGATGGCACCACGGTGCTCGAGGAAGCGCTCATGCTTCCTGCTCCCACCGACCGCGACGCCGCCGAGCGCGAGCTCAACCAACTCGTGCGCCAGATCAACAACCTGGGCCCCGTGAACCAGGTTGCCATGGAGGAGTACGAGCAGCTCAAGCGCCGCGCCGACTACATCGAGGACCAGCTGGCCGATCTGGAGAGCGCGCGCAAGGCGCTCACCAAGATCACGGTGGCCATTGATCGCAAGATGCGCAAGGCGTTCCTGGTGACGTTTGAGAAGGTCGACGCGAACTTCCGCGAGATCTTCGCCATGCTGTTCCCGGGTGGCCAGGCTCATCTTGAGATGACCGATCCCGAGCATCCTGCTGAGACGGGCATTGAGGTTGTGGCGCAGCCGCGCGGCAAGCGCATTACTAAGATGATGCTCATGTCGGGTGGCGAGAAGAGTCTGACGGCGCTCGCCCTGCTCTTTGCCGTGTATCGCACGCGCACGGTGCCGTTCTATGTGCTGGACGAGGTCGAGGCGGCTCTCGATGACGCTAACCTGTCCAAGCTCATCGGTGCGCTCGACGTGTTACGTTCCGATACGCAGCTCTTGGTTATCTCGCATCAGCGCCGTACTATGGAGGACGCTGACGTTCTCTACGGCGTCTCGATGCAAGCCGACGGCGTCAGTCGCGTCGTCTCGCAAAAACTCGATCGCGAAACCGGAAAGGTCGTGAATGCATAATGGGATTCTTTGACGCTCTCTCGCGCGGACTTGAGCGCAGCCGCGAGGCCCTCAACGAGGTCTTCTACTTTGGCGGCGAGGTCGACGAGGACTTTTGGGAGGACCTTGAGGACACCCTCGTTATGGGTGACATGGGTGCCGAGGTCGCCATTCAGGTCTCCGATGATCTGCGCGAGACGGCCGCCAAGAAGAACCTCAAGACCGCCCCGCAGCTCCGTCGCGCCCTGGCTGAGCAGCTCGAGCAGCATTTTGTGCCCGCCGAGCGCGATCCGTTCTCCGACACGCCGAGCTGCGTGCTGTTTGTAGGCATTAACGGCGCCGGCAAGACCACGACGGTCGGCAAGATCGCGAGCGCCATGGCCGCCCGCGGCAAGAATGTCGTGATCGGTTCTGCCGATACCTTCCGCGCCGCCGCCATCGAGCAGCTCGATGTGTGGGGTCAGCGCGCCGGCGTCCCCGTCATTAAGCGCGATCGCGGCTCCGACCCGGCAAGTGTTTGCTACGACGTGCTCGATGAGGCCGATAAGCGCGGCAGCGACCTGGTGCTGATCGACACCGCCGGCCGCCTGCACACGAGCCCCGAGCTCATGCGCGAGCTTGCCAAGGTGGTTAACGTGACGCGTAAGCGCGCCGCCAATATGGCCGCCGGCCCCATGCCCGTCTCGGTCGTGCTCGTGATCGATGCCGCCACCGGCCAGAACGGTCTGAACCAGGCGCTCGAGTTTAACGAGGCGCTGGGTCTGGACGGTATCATCATGACGAAGCTCGACGGTACGGCAAAGGGCGGCATCGCCATGGCCGTGGCCGAGAAGCTCAAGCTCCCGATTCTGCGCGTGGGCGTGGGCGAGCAGGTCGATGACCTACAGGAGTTCAATGCCAAAGATTTCTGCCGCGCCCTGGTGGGCGAGTCCAATTAAGGAGTGACTAGTGTTTGATTCTCTGAGCGATCGCCTCAATGACACATTTGACCGCCTGCGCGGCAAGGGTAAGCTGACCGAGGCCGACATCACCTCGGCCATGCGCGATATTCGCATGGCGCTGCTCGAAGCCGACGTCAACTTTAAGGTTGTCAAGGAGTTCGTCGCCAAGACCAAGGAGCGCTGCATGACCGCAGAGGTCATGGAGTCGCTGTCGCCGGCGCAAAACGTCGTCAAGATCGTGCTCGACGAGCTCACCGAGATGCTCGGCTCCACCGAGAGCAAGCTCGTCTTTAGCAACCGTATCCCCAACGTCATCATGCTCGTGGGCCTGCAGGGCTCCGGTAAGACCACGGCGGCCGTAAAGCTGGCCTACCTGCTCAAGAAGCAGGGCCGCTCGCCGCTGCTCGCCGCGTGCGACGTCTACCGTCCCGCCGCTGCCGACCAGCTTGCCACGCTCGGTGGAGAGATCGGTGTCCCGGTCTACCGCGGCGACGGCGAGCACCCGGTCGATATCGCCAAGGGCGCCATTCAGGAGGCCGTCGACCACCTGCGCGACGTGGTCATCGTCGATACGGCCGGCCGTCTGCAGATCGACGAGCAGATGATGCAGGAGGCCGTGGATATCAAGAAGGCCGTCAAGCCCGATCAGGTGCTGATGGTCGTCGATGCCATGACCGGCCAGGATATCGTCAACGTCGTCTCGACCTTTGCCGAGCGCACCGACTTCGACGGCGTTATTATCTCCAAGCTCGACGGCGATGCCCGTGGCGGCGGCGCGCTTTCCGTGCGTCAGGTGACCGGTAAGCCCATCAAGTTCGTGAGCATGGGCGAGAAGCCCGATTCGCTGGAGCCGTTCTACCCCGACCGCATGGCCAAGCGTATTCTGGGTATGGGCGACGTCGTCGGTATTATCGAGAAGGCCCAGGAGGCCGCCGATGCCGAACAGCTCGAGGCTGCTGAGCGCATGCTGCGCGAGGGCTTTACCATGAACGACATGCTCGACCAGATGAAAGCCGTCAAAAAGATGGGCGGCATGAAGGGTATCCTGGGCATGCTCCCCGGTGGCCAGCGCGCGCTCAACCAGATGGGCGGTAACCTGGACGAGGGCATTTTCGACAAGAACGAGGCCATCATCATGTCGATGACCAAGAAGGAGCGTCTGCGTCCCTCCATCATCAACGGCCAGCGTCGCGCGCGTATCGCCAAGGGCGCCGGTGTGACCCCCACCGAGGTCAATAGCCTTATGAAGCAGTGGGGCGAGATGAACAAGATGATGGGCCGCATGCGCACGATGGCCAATCAGGCACAGGCCGGCGGCAAGAAGGGCAAAAAGGGAAAGAAGGGCAAGAAGATGCGCATGCCCAATATCCCTGGGCTGGACGCTATGGGTCTGGGCGGCATGGGCGGCCTGGGTACGGGCGGTCCCAAGTCCGATATGGAGCTGCTGCGCCAGATGGAAGCGCAGATGCGCAATAAGAAATAGGGCTGTAATTCCAGCTTGATATGGCAAAGGCCACTCGGAAGCTACCGGGTGGCCTTTGTTGTTGGCTTTGATAGTTGGGCTGCGTTCAGCGTCGCGCCCCGAGCTCGCGGTGCCGTGCCGTTAGTGGCAGCCGCAGCCCTCGTGGCCCTCGTGCTCGCGATGGCCGTGGCAGCTGCAGGACTCGCCATGTTCGTGGGCGTTGTCGTGGCCGTGGCCATGGCAGTCGCAGGTGGCCTCGCCGGTCTGCGCGAGCGTGCCGGCAATGAGGGCCTCGACGCAAGCGTCGCAGCTGCCCTGGGCACCTGCGTATACTGTGATGCCGGCTTGGGCAAGCGCGTTGATAGCGCCACCGCCGATGCCGCCGCAGATGAGCGTGTCCACGCCGCCGTTGGCGAGCAGGCCCGCAAGGGCACCGTGGCCGGTGCCGCCGGTGCCCACGACCTGCTCGTTGAGTACCTTTCCGTCCTGAATGTCGTAGATCTTGAACTGCTCGCTGCGGCCAAAGTGCATAAAGATGTTGCCGTTGTCGTACGTGGTTGCCACCCTCATGGTGTCGATCTCCTTTGCTGGCCATGCGGCCATCGTCGTGGTGATAGGGGAGTACGCGATGTTGCCACCTTCGATACTCAACGCGCGCCCGTTGACCAGTGCGTTTGCCACCTTGCGATGTGCGCGGCTGCAGATGGCCGCCACGGTGGCACGAGCGATACCCATGTGCTGGGCGACGGTCTCCTGATTAAGGCCTTCCAGGTCGCATAGGCGCAGGACTTCGAGCTCGTCGACCGTCATATCGATGGCGTCTCCGCTGGCAAGGCCATCGGGGGTAAAGCCGCGGTATTCGGGGATGATCCCGACGCGGCGCAGTTTTTCGCGTCTTCCTGCCATACACTCTCCAAATCTGACATATGTCAATAATAGGATAGCGAATGCGCAGGGCTACGCAAAGCATTTTCGGCATATGTCAGAAAATGAGGGCTTATGTTTGGGCTGTGGGGCCGCGTGCGCCTGGGCTACAATAAAAATCGCTTGTAGGCGACTGACAGGAGGGTCAATGAGCAAAGCTGATCAACAGTTTGTAACCATGTGCCGCGATATCTTGGATCATGGCACCACCACCGAGGGGCAAAAGGTCCGTCCGGTGTGGGAGGACGGCACCCCTGCCTATACCATTAAAAACTTTGGCGTTACGGCCCGCTACGACCTGCGTGAGGAGTTTCCGGCGCTTACCCTGCGTCGTACGGCGCTTAAGTCCGCCATGGACGAGATCCTGTGGATCTATCAAAAGAAGTCCAATAACGTCCATGACCTCAACAGCCATATTTGGGATGAGTGGGCCGACGAGACCGGCTCCATCGGAAAGGCCTACGGGTACCAGATTGGCCAGAAGAGCCATTATGCCGAGGGCGACTTTGACCAGATGGACCGCGTGCTGTACGACCTTAAGCATACGCCGTACAGCCGCCGCATCATGACCAACACGTACGTGTTTAGCGACCTATCCGAGATGCACCTGTATCCGTGCGCGTACAGCGTGACCTATAATGTCACGCAGCGCCCGCAGGATGACAAGCCCACGCTCAACATGATTCTCAACCAGCGCAGCCAGGACATTTTGGCTGCGAACAACTGGAACGTGTGCCAGTACGCCATTTTGCTCATGATGGTCGCGCAGTCGGTCGATATGATTCCCGGCGAGCTGTTGCACGTGATCGCCGATGCTCATATTTACGACCGCCATGTCGATATCGTCCGCGAGCTTATCGAGCGTCCGCAGTTTGCGGCGCCTAAGGTTTCGCTGAACCCCGACGTGCATGACTTCTATGCGTTTACGACCGACGACCTGATCGTCGAGGGCTACGAGCACGGCCCGCAGGTCAAGAACATTCCCATCGCGGTGTAGGTGGCGCTTATGACGTGTAAGCTTTCTGCCATCGTTGCCGTGTGTGACGACTGGGGCATTGGCTGCGAGGGCGACATGGTGGTGTCCAATCGCGCCGACATGCGCCATTTTGTGGCGTGCACCAAGGGCTGTCCGGTCATCATGGGACGCAAGACGCTTCTGAGTTTTCCCGGTGGACGTCCGCTCAAGAACCGCCGCAATATCGTGCTCACGCGCGACGAGAACTTTGCCCCCGAGGGCGTCGATGTGGTGCATAGTATTGACGAAGCGCTCGCCGCGGTTGCCGATGAGCCCGTTGCGTGGGTGATTGGTGGCGGCGATGTCTATCGGCAGTTTTTGCCGTATTGCGCGGAGGCCGAGGTCACGCACGACCATTGCGTCCATGCGGTGGATACGTATTTTCCCAATTTGGACGCCGATCCGGCGTGGGAAGTTGCCCAGGCCGCTGGGGTGGCCACGATTGCCTCGGGCGAGGGCGACGAAGGTATCGATTATGAGTTCGTGACGTATCGTCGCGTCGATGCTTAAAGCTCCTGTTTGCCCACGGTACGATCGGTCTGGAATGATTGAGGGGCGGCGCCTGGCGTCGCCTCGTTTGATATAGATGCTGCTATAAGAAGGGTACGGGCTGCTATGACTGATGCCGTTGAGGTGCTGCGAATCGATTCGCTCGAGGACGAACGGCTCGACGCCTACGTGCGACTGACGGAGCGTGAGCTGCGCTGCGTGCTGGAGCCGCAAAAGGGCATCTTTATCGCGGAGAGCGCCAAGGTCATCGAGCGTGCAGTACGCGCCGGATACGAGCCGGTGAGCTTTCTTTTGGGTGAGCGTTGGCTCGATCAGATGATGCCGCTGTTTGAGCGCCTGGTTGTGCGCGAGGGCGCGGGTCCGGTTCCTGTGTTCGTTGCCTCCATGGAGCTCATGGAGCAGCTGACGGGTTTTAACGTGACGCGCGGTGCGCTCGCGGCATTCCGTCGTCCACGCCAGATTCCGGTAGCCGAGTTCTTGAGTGGCGTCGTCGAGGCGGCGGGTGAGCGCCCGGTGCGCGTGTGCGTGCTCGAGGGCATTGTCGACCACACCAATGTCGGCGCGATTTTCCGCTCGGCGGCTGCGCTGAACGTCGATGGCATTTTGGTGAGCCCCACTTGCTGTGACCCGCTGTACCGTCGCTCGGCCCGCGTGAGCATGGGCACGGTGTTCCAGGTGCCCTGGACGCGCATTGGCAGCGAGGCGCGCGTATGGCCGCATGATGGGCTGGCGGCGCTGCACGATGCCGGCTTTTCGTGTGCCGCCATGGCGTTGACGGACGATTCCGTTTCGCTGGACGATCCCGTGCTGCAGGAGATTGACCGCCTAGCGATCTTTATGGGTACCGAGGGTGCCGGCTTGGGCACCAAGACCATTGCCGGCTGCGACCGAGCCGCGCGCATTCCGATGGCGCACGGGGTCGATTCACTCAACGTTGCCGCTGCGAGTGCCGTCGCCTTTTGGCAACTGTGCCCGCATGTGAGCAACGAGTACCACTACCAGCCGGGGCTGTATCACTAGGCAGATATTTCGCACCGGGCTCTGGTTCGGGACGTTTCGGCCGACGTCGGTCGGTGCTAAGCTGGTTTTGGCTTTCGTTTTAAAGTGCCGTTTTGTTGTTTGACGTACGCTGGTGGGGAGGGCGTGTGGCTAAGAAATCTACGGCTATCGATGTAACGCAGGGCGTTATTTGGCAGCAGCTGCTGTCGCTGTGCGTCCCCATCTTCTTTAGTTCGTTCTTTCAGCAGGCATACACGCTTATCGGTACCTATATCGTCGGTCAGTTTGGCGGCAAGCTCGCGCTGGGTGGCATTCAGGCCACGATGGTGCTTACGGAGCTCTGCATTGGTTTTTGCGTCGGTGTCGGTGCTGGATGTGCCGTTATTACCGGCCAGTTTTTTGGTCAGCACGATGACGAGCGCTTGAGCCGATCGGTCCATACGGCCATGACGCTCGCGCTGGTGGGCGGCATTGTCATTTCCATTCTGGGCATGGTGTTTGTCGAGCCGATGCTTGTGCTGATGAATACACCGCATGAGCTGCTGGCCGAGGGTGTGGCGTATGCCCGTTGCTACTTTGCCGCCATGTTTGCGGCGCTGCTGCTCAATATGGGGACGGCGTTGTTGCGCGCCGTGGGCGACACGCGCGGTCCGGCGGTCATTATTGCCTCCGGCTGCTTCGTCAACGTGGCGCTCGACATTCTCTTTGTCGCCGTGCTGCACATGGAAGCGCTGGGCTGCGGCATCGCGGTGGCGCTGACTATCTGCACCAATGCCACGATGATTGTGATCCGCATGATGCGCGCTCCGGGGGCGTGGCGGTTGTCGCTATCCAAACTCGGTATCGATCGCGGCATTTGCAAGAGCATGCTTTCGTGCGGTTTGCCGCTGGGCGTTCAGTCTGCGGCGTATTCGATCTCCAACGTTTTGATTCAGGTGTCGGTCAACTCGTTTGGAGCCGATGTTACGACCGCTTGGGGTCTTTCCGGTCGCCTGGACGGCATTATCTGGATGGTGACCGAGGCGCTTGGTGTGTCGATTACTACGTTCTCGGCGCAGAACTTTGGTGCGCGCAATTACGATCGCATGCGAAAGGGATACCACACGTCGCTCGTGCTGTCGTTTGTGCTTATCGGTGGCCTGTCTGCCGTGCTGCTGGTATTCTCGGGCCCGCTTTCGCGTCTGTTTATCGACGATGTCGCAATTTCGGCCTACACCACGACGATTCTTCATTTCATCGCGCCGTTCTACGCGATCTTCTCGATTATCGAAAACGCGTCCGGCTCCATCCGTGGCGCTGGCGTGAGCTTCCAGCCTATGATGCTCACGATATACGGCACGGTCGTGCTCCGCGTGGCGTGGGTGTTCGCGATTATGCCGCTCGACCCCTCGCTCGAGCATCTGCTGCTGGTCTACCCCGTAACCTGGGTAATAACCGCCACGATGTTCACCATCTACCACCACAGCGGCAACTGGCTAGGCCGCGCCACTGCCTAATGATCCCTGGGGGGACGGAGGAAAACGGCTCATTGCTCTCCGTCGTGATGTCGATGATCCGTTTCCCTTCGTCCCCTTCGGATCAATTAGTATTCGATGCCTTGGCGGGCCAGGAGGCCTTCGTCGAAGTAGTGTTTGACGAGGCGCATTTCGGTGACCAGGTCGGCGAGGTCCGCGATGGGCAGCAGGCCGCGGCCGGTCAGTATGAGCTCTGTGGTGTCGGGTTTCATCGCGATCAGTTCCTCGACATCCTCGCGCGTCACGAAGCCGCGGCGCATGGCCTCGCCGAGTTCGTCCAAAATCAGAACGTCGACCTGTGAGATCTGCTCGCGTGCGAGCTCCATGATCTGTGCGGCGCAAGCCTCGGGCGTGTCGCGGTCGGCCTGTACAATTCGTAGCCCTAGGCGTGGTGCCGCATCATGCTCGGCGCAGTGCAGCTTCTTGGCAAACTGAAGCATGAGCACGTTAAGTCCATAGCCCGTGGCGCGCAGCGCGAGCCCCAGCGCAGCCGTCGTCTTGCCCTTGCCGTCGCCCGTATAGATCTGAACCTTGCCGACTTCGAGTGATGCCATCTCTATTCTTTCGTGCCCGGCGTCGGTTTATCGCCGGCCGGGTTGGGTATTCTAGTTAGCATTATCAACCCCAGTAGATGGAGTTCAAGCAGATGGAGATGGATGACAACAAACGTAGACGGAATATGATCCTCTACGTGCTCATCGCCTTCGTCGTCTACCTCGTGCTCTCGACCGTTCTGTTCCCCAACATCGGTCACACGCAGCAGATTACGAAGACCGATTATTCGACGTTTGTCAAAGCGCTCGATAAGAAGAGTGTCGACAAGGTCGAGTACAACACGGACGATTACTCGATTTATTACACCAAGAAGGGCGAGGACGAGAACATCGCCTACAAGACGACCGGCGTGCCGAGTGACACGGGCTTTACCGATCGCGTGCTCGAGGCCGGCGCCTCGCTGGAGTCGGTGGTTCCCGATAAGAACTCGGGCCTGATGACTTACTACTTGCTCACGCTCGTCCTTCCCATGGCGATTTTCTTCCTCATCGGCTGGTGGCTCAACCGCCGTATGAAGAAGGCCATGGGCGATGACGGCCCGTCCATGAATTTTGGTGGCGGCGGCTTTGGCGGCGGCGGTCTGGGTAAGTCCGGTGCGCGCGTTATCGCCTCCAAGGATGTTGGCGTGACCTTTAAGGATGTTGCTGGTCAGGAAGAGGCCAAGGAATCCCTGAAGGAGGTCGTCGACTTTCTGGAGAAGCCGCAGCGCTATGAGGAAATCGGCGCCAAGCTGCCGCGCGGTGCTCTTCTCGTGGGCCCTCCTGGCACTGGTAAGACCCTGCTTGCCAAGGCTGTTGCCGGCGAGGCGGGCGTACCGTTCTTTAGCATTTCGGGCTCTGAGTTCGTCGAGATGTTCGTCGGCCGTGGCGCCGCCAAGGTGCGCGACCTGTTTAAGCAGGCTAAGGAAAAGGCCCCCTGTATCGTATTTATCGATGAGATTGATACCATCGGCAAAAAGCGTGACGGTGGCGGCTTTAGCGGCAACGACGAGCGTGAGCAAACGCTCAACCAGCTGCTGACCGAGATGGATGGCTTCGACAACCACAAGGGTATCGTCGTCCTCGCTGCCACCAACCGTCCTGACAGCCTCGATCCCGCTCTGCTGCGCCCCGGTCGTTTTGACCGCCGCATCCCCGTTGAGCTGCCCGACCTGACCGGCCGCAAGAACATCCTCGAGCTTCACGCCAAGAGTGTGAAGACCGAGCCGCCGATCGATCTGACCGCGATTGCCCGCGCCACGCCCGGAGCCTCGGGCGCCGACCTGGCCAATATCATCAACGAGGGCGCCCTGCGCGCCGTTCGCGAGGGTCGCAAGCGTGCAACCCAGGACGACTTCGAGGAGTCGGTGGAGGTCGTCATCGCCGGCCAGCAGCGTAAGTCCACGGTGCTGTCCGATCACGAGAAACAGGTCGTGTCCTATCACGAGATCGGCCATGCCATCGTTGCCGCCCGCCAGAAGGGTTCTGCGCCGGTTACGAAGATCACCATCGTGCCGCGTACGAGCGGTGCTCTGGGCTACACCATGCAGGTCGAGGAGGACGAGCGCTTCTTGACCACGCGCCAGGAGGTGCTCGACAAGCTCGCTGTCTACTGCGGCGGACGTGCTGCCGAGGAGCTCATCTTTGGTGAGATGACGACTGGCGCGGCCAATGATATCGAGCAGGCCACCAAGCTCGCCCGCAACATGGTGACGCGCTTTGGTATGTCGGAAGAGTTTGGCATGATGGCGCTCGGTACCGTTCAGAATGCCTACCTCAACCAGGACACGTCGCTCACTTGTGCCCCCGGTACGGCCGAGCGCGTCGACGCGATCGTCGCCAAGCTGATCGAGGACGCACATGACCGCGCCCTGCAGATCCTCAAGGAGAACAAGTTTAAGCTCCATGAGCTGGCTCGTTATCTGTACAAGAAGGAGACGATCACGGGCGAGGAGTTCATGAATCTCCTCACGCGCGAGAATCCGCTGATGCCAAAGCAGCAGTAAGGCTGGTTGCACAACGTCGAACGCCCCATTTGAGTTTCTATCTCAAATGGGGCGTTTTGTTTGGGAGGGATATGTATGAAGATCGTGGTGAGTGCCTGCTTGATGGGAGAGAGCTGCAAATATAACGGGCTCGACAATTACCATCGCGCGTTGGTCGAGGCCTGCGAACGCACAGGGACCGAGGTCCTGTTGGTGTGCCCCGAGGTTTTTGGCGGCTTGCCCACACCGCGCAAGCCGTCCGAGATTGTGAATGGCGAGGTTTGTACCTGCGAGGGCGTGTCGGTTGATCGCGAATTTCGCCTTGGTGCAGAGCGCGCGCTCGATATGTGCGAGCAGGCGGGCGGCCCGTCCGAGATAGCTGCGTGCATCTTGCAGGACCGTAGCCCCTCGTGCGGTGCGGGTCGCGTCTACGATGGCACCTTTAGCGGTACGCTCACCGCGGGCAACGGTGTTTTTGTCGATCTGCTGCTGCGTCACGGGTACCGTGTGATTCCGGCTAGCGAGTTCGATCCCAGCATGCTGGAACATTGTCCATAGCACTCGAACCCAACACTTCCTCACGGGTGACCGTTTTGGCATCATCCGTGAAGTTGATTTTGAGTACGACCCGGTCATCAAAGACGTAGACCGAGTTGACAGGCGCCGTACCCAGGCAGCCCCTCCCCGCGGCCCTCGCGCAGGAACGCGCACACGGCCTTCCCGTCTCTTGCGCCCCTCCCGGAACTGTCCACATCAGTGTAGCCAATCCAGTCCGCCAAGGGCTGCAGCCCGGACAACGCCGCGATGGAGGGGTTCTTCGGCCTGCTCAAGAGGGAGTTCTGGCACGGCAGGGACTGGTCGGGCTGGACCCCCGCCAGCTTCATCGAGGAGCTCGGGGGGGGCTGGATCGGTCGATACAATACGGAGAGGCGCAGAGATGCGCTCGGTGGCCGCACGCCGGCCGAGTTCCGCTCCGCGCTGGGAAGGGCCGCGTAACGGTCCAAGAAATCGTCCGCAGTCCCCATTCTTGCCCCTTTGGGACAGCTTCTTGTTGGAGCGTGCCTGCCCCAAACCCTGCTAGGAACGAGTACAGCAAACTGGAATTTTCAAATTAGTCTTTGCAAATTACCTTTAAACCTTCACCATCAATTACAATTCCCTGACGGTTGTTAATTGGGCATAGATTCAA